>JAZSCT010000061.1:0-1927 GCA_045530725.1 Clostridia bacterium | reverse complement strand
TATCATTTGCATATAGGCTTTCTGCAATCATATTTGCTGTAGTTCTTGTGATTGCGCCAATCTGCATCAGATGTGACAGTATCTCACTCTTATACACTGCAGCAATCTCTTTATTTGGAATAGACACTTCACACAAATATGCTCCATCCGCCTGTAATTCCTTTTTAGGCGTCTTAAGATATCCAGCCACTAATAAAAGACTATAAATATTTGCAGGGTCTTCGGCTAACGATCTATATACCACATTTTGGTCAATTCTTGCGATTACTCGCTCTCCTCGCAACAGTGCATACAGTCTCTCTGTAATATCATCTGTAGCAATAGTAAGTACCTCTTCCAGCACTTCATTTTTTCCGGTATTGACCCAATATGCCTGCGGAATACATCCTCTTGAAATATAGTTAATCACAGACCATGGATTATAAATCTCTGTACTACCAAACAGATAACCATCATACCAATCCTTAAGCTCATCCTCTTTATCTGCGACACCATAATATTCAAGCATTTTTCTTACTTCCGAAGAAGTAAAACCAAAGAACTCATCATATTCGTCGTCCATTACAGAATTTACAGTCAGATTATTTAACCCACTGAAAATACTCTCCTGTGCAATGCGAAGTATTCCCGTAAGAAATCCATAGGTAATATTTTTATTATCTTTAAAAGCTCCCGAGAAAAAGTTTCTCATAAAGCCAATAATTTCATCATAGAAATCCTTTGAATATCCTTCCTGTATTGGTGTATCGTATTCATCAATAATAATAATCGGAGCCTTGCCGTAATATGCCGCAAGCATCTGCGACAATTTTTCAAGCGCCTCTGACATTTCTACCGCAGACGCTTCTCCATTCAACACTTTAGAAAAATATGCCTTCTCATACTCTGCCAGCTCGCTACTGCTTAACAGCTCCTGATGTCTTCCAAACTCGTTCTGTAGGAGTCCACGAATCTTAGCCACCGTAGATTCCCAGGAATCATATTTCACATCCTTAAAAGTCAAAAAAATAACCGGATATTTTCCCTGGTGCTTACGATACTCTTCTCCACATTTCCAAATCGCTTTATCTACAAAGTATTGACTCGTATCCTCATCTGAAATTTCAAAGAATATACGGAGCATATCCATGTTCAGGGTCTTTCCAAAACGTCTTGGTCTTGTAAACAAAGAAACCAAAGGCTTCTGATCCAAAAATTCCTTAATCAACAAAGTCTTAACTACATAATAATATTCCCTCTGTGCACGGACATAATCTGAAATACCAATCGGCAAAGGTTTTGTTCTGACATCCTTTTTCTTAGCATATTTGCCGGAAGAAACACGGCCGTCTATAGGTCTTGCTGCATCGTCCGGAATGAGCCATTTTCTTCCTTCTTTTACTGCGCCCGGGATTTTTCCTTTGTTGCATAAATCATTTATCGTAATCTTTGAAAGTCCCCATTCTTCAGCTATTTGCTCACTTGATTTCATTCGGCATTCTCCTTTTTTGAAATTAGTGTTCCATGTCTACAAATAGATTATATGCATTTTCGGCTGAAATATCAATACATTTTTGATATTTCAGCCAAAAATGCATTCGCAAGTCCGTAGTTATAATATTGTAAAAGTTCCGCTAATGTCACATTTCCTGTATTCGCCCTGTCACTCAACCCGTCTATAGCCAGCCATATGTGCATATTTCCCCAGTTATACGGCTGATTATCCAGCCTCGCATTTTCTTAATTTGAAATACTTCAAAGTCACTTCAAACAAACTTCAATTTACTTTGAAGTAATACTCATTATGCTCTTTTTTAAAGAAAATAGCACTCCGGCAGTTTCTCTCCACCACCGAAATGCTATTCTTTTCTAGACCATGTCACAGCCCCAAACCCCAATTTCCTGGCTTAAATCTGGTATAAAAATCCTCTCTCAAACTTCCACAACC
>JAZSCT010000023.1:0-45589 GCA_045530725.1 Clostridia bacterium | reverse complement strand
CCTGCAGGTGAAACAGGTCCCGTTGGTCCACAGGGTCCTGCAGGAGAAGTAGGTCCCGTTGGTCCGCAGGGTCCTGCAGCTGAAACAGGTCCCGTTGGTCCACAGGGTCCTGCAGGAGAAATAGGTCCTGTTGGTCCTCAGGGTCCTGCAGGGGAAGTAGGTCCTGTTGGTCCACAGGGTCCTGCAGGAGAAGTAGGTCCCGTTGGTCCGCAGGGTCCTGCAGGGGAAACAGGTCCTCAAGGACCGCAAGGTGAACCAGGCGGTGTGCTGAACTATGCTGATTTCTATGCGTTGATGCCACCGGATAACTCAGCAACAGTTGCACCCGGCACAGATGTAAGTTTTCCGCAGGATGGCCCTAATAGTGGTTCAGGTATCGTCAGAACAGGACCTGACTCATTCAACCTGACACAAATCGGCACTTATCAAATTTTGTTTCAGGTAAGTGTAACTGAAGCAGGACAATTAATATTGACTTTAAACGATGAAGATCTGGCATATACAGTCGTAGGTCGTGCCACAGGCACTTCACAAATTGTTGGAATGGCTATTGTAACTACAACCACCATTAATTCAATTTTAACCGTAAGAAATCCTGCAGGTAATGCTGCAGCACTTACTATTACTCCTCTTGCAGGAGGAACAAGACCTGTTTCTGCTCATCTTGTTATAACACAAATTGGTTAATCCTTTTATACAAGAGATATTTATCATTAAATGAAACAAAGCCGAACCCATAGTAACTTCCTTGGGTTCGGCTTTTATACATCCTGTATCGCAATTTATTAACATACTCAACCATTTAAGTTGATTTTCAGTTTTAACTTTTATAATGTATGCAACTTATAAGAGACAATGATAAGGATAATTGTTAAAAATTATACTGTTACTTTCTGTTTTTCATCTGTGGCATGTACTGACTTTCCCGTCTTTATATCCTTTGCAAAAATAGCCTTAAAAACAGTTCTTACAATCGGCTGAATAAAGAAAAGTTGTGTAAAGAATGCAAATGGGAAATTAAAACACATAAGTTTTAGCCATTCAGCAAGAAGTGTCCACATATTAAAGCCTGCCTGATAGTTATAATAAAGAAAAGCGGCTATAAAACTCATTGCAGGACACATAATGCCGACCGTAGCACAGATGATTGCAGTTTCAAATAATACCGGATGTGTTTCTTGCGGATTAAAATTTCTACAGGCAAACTTAAAAGATAACGGTGAACCTAAAACATTTTCAAGCATATATGCTAATACAAATTCTATAAGTACAACCGCCCATATAGGTACGGGTGTACCGCAAACAGGAACACCACCCATTTTGTTAATGGCGGATATAACACCTGTTTCACCTGTGATTTGCATAAACATATTTCCGTGAATAACATACAGACTGTAAAACACATAAGCGTGAACGGTTATCACAACAGTAATAAATGCAAAAACCATTCGTTGAAACTGATTTTTTGGCATAACAAATCTCCTTTTTTACACAAAAAAACACATGTTCACAAACTTTGTACCGTAATCAGATTTACGCACAAAATGTGCAACATGTGTCGTTTTCTTTTTTTTGAATTATATCATATTTTTGGAAAAATTTCAAGAAGTGAATTTTAATTTTTTCAAAAGAAATCAGTCAGATTTCTCATTATTAAAAACTATTTAAAAGAATTATAATTCGTCCTTTTTAAAAGTTTAAACTCATTTCCTATAACAATCTGAAGTTATTCTTTTTAAATTCGATTAAACCTTCATCACGCATTTTACATAGTTCATTTGACATAGCACTTCTGTCAACTGATAAGAAATCCGCAAGTTGCTGCCTGTTGAAGGGAATGGCAAAATATGAACTGCTTTGTTTCTTTGCTTCTTCAGATAAATAAGAAATCAGTTTTTCACGTGTGGAACGTTTTGACATATGACCGAGTTTCTGTACGAGTTTTCTGTTTTTCTCGGATATTGCAAAAAACATATTCTGCACCACTACCTGATGAAATCTGCAAGCCGATGGACAGGTTGTAAGTATTCTTTTAACATCAAAAAAGATAACAGTACTTTTTTCTATTGCTACAACATCATTTAATACAGTTCCGCTTTCGGGAGCCACATACGCTTCGCCAAACATTTCTCCCGGAGAAATTTGCCCCAATATACTGCGATTACCCCAATAATCATCCTTTTGAATATGCAAACTGCCATCAACCAAAACAAGAATATCACTCAGATGTTCTCCTTGTCTTACTACATATTCTCCTTTGTTAAATTCGTGTGACTTTGCATTAAGACAAAAAAGCATAGATTCAATTTCGTCGGTTCCTACACCTGAAAACATCTGTGCTCTTTTCAAAACTGAAATAAAATTTTTCATATTATCCACCTTTTGTTGTAAAAACAACGGACTTGTTATAATTATTATAATATAATATACCCATAAAGTCAATAAATCAGGAGGAATCGATATGATAAGAAAAATTATTAAAATCAATGAAGAAAAATGTAATGGTTGTGGAATTTGCGTAAATGCCTGTCACGAAGGCGCTATAGAATTAATAGACGGAAAAGCAAAACTTACACGGGAAGATTACTGTGATGGTCTGGGAGATTGTCTGCCCGCTTGTCCTACAGGCGCCATTACATTTGAAGAAAGAGAAGCACCTGCCTATAATGAAGCATCCGTAAAAAAGGCAAAGGAACAAAAAGCATCCGCACCACTTCCCTGCGGTTGTCCCGGAACACAATCAAAAGCAATCCACAGAGAAAGTCACACTTTCTGTATGACCCAAACATCAGAGAATTTAAGCAGGCTTAGTCAATGGCCCGTCCAGATAAAACTTGTACCCGTAAATGCTCCATACTTTGACGGGGCTAATCTGTTGGTAGCCGCAGATTGTACTGCCTATGCTTACGGAAACTTCCATAATGAATTCATCCGTAATCACATAACACTTATAGGTTGCCCCAAACTCGATGAAGGTGATTATACAGAAAAACTTACTGCCATAATCGCAAACAACAATATAAAAAGCGTTACAGTTGTCAGAATGGAAGTACCCTGTTGCGGCGGTATAGAATTTGCAGTAAAAAATGCACTTCAGACAAGCGGAAAGTTTATCCCCTGGAGAGTTGTAACAATTTCAACAGATGGAAATATCATCGAATAGAGTATAAATATTAATAACTCAAAAACCTGAAATTCAAATTCTGTATTATGAATACAAAACCAATAAAAGACTGCACTCTTTAATGAGGCAGTCTTTTTTCACATAATCAAATCTTAAATGCCTTTTCTGTAGGAACGGCAGTTATTATTCCGTTTGCCTTGGAACTCATACCAAACTCGCGGTTTACATCCTCCATAATCTGCTTGCTTGTTTTGAGGGGAGCAAGGATTACAAGGATTTCTCTTTCTTCCTCTATCTGGGTATTTTCAAGTTCTGACACAAACTCTGTATCTGCAAGCCTGCCCTTTATGACAGTACCGCCTGTTGCGCCTGCTTTTCTTGCCACCTGCATTACGCTGTCTGCATAACCTTCATTTATGGATATGATAATCAGGTTATTCTGATGTTCGTTTTTCATAGCATCATTTCCCTTCTCTGTAAAGTTATTGTCATTATGTGTAAGAAGTTCTGTAAGCACTCTTCCTGCGGCACTTACATTGACTACAATCATAAGTCCGCCAAACTTCGTGTTACTGTCAATATTTCCACCAAAATCACTCATCATATCTATGACTTTTGTTTCAGAAGCAATGCTTATTATGATATCTTTATCGTTTGAGCCGATTCCGAATATATCCATCATTTCGGTAGGTGCAGTACCAAATCCTACACATTGGAAGTTCATCCGTATGCCCATATTCTCTATTAACTTAATTAGTTTTTGTCCTTTGTCACGCTCTACAATGGACAAAACCGCAAGAAGTCTTTTACTCATACAAATCCCACTCCTCATCAAAGAATATGATATCATCCTTCACCATACTGATTTCGGTATGGAGTTTTCTGATTCTTCTCACATGCTTTCTTCTTTCATGGAGTCCTAGAATCTGAATTGTGATAAGAGGAGTCATGGCAATCATTGCCACTATTCCGAAAGCATCTGTCATCACATTTCCGCCTATTGCCTCACAGGCACCCATTGCAAAAGGAAGCATAAATGTAGAGGTCATAGGGCCGCTTGCAACTCCACCAGAGTCAAAAGCAATACCCGTATAGATATGTGGAACATAGAAACTGATAATAAGCGATATCAAATACCCCGTAAGAAGAAACGGCATAATAGATATCCCTGTAAGGACTCTGAGCATTGAAATACCCACAGAAACCGACACACCCACACTAAGCGCAATGGCAACAGACTTCTGGGATATTGCACCCTTTGTAATTTCACTTACCTGTCGTTTGAGAGAATGAACTGCAGGTTCGGCAGATACCACATAATAGCCCATTACCATACCTATGGGTATAAGCATCGCTTTGTAAGTTCCTGATGCAATTTCTGCACCGATAAGCCTTCCTGCAGGCATAAAGCCTACATTGGCTCCTGTAAGAAACATCACAAGACCGATATAGGTATATATAAATCCCACAGACATCTTAAGTATATTATGTATATGAAATCTTCTCGTAATTAATTGATATACAACAAACAGTACGACTATAGGAACAAATGCTATACATACTTCCTTTGCAAAATCAGGGATAGCAATCATAAACTGTCTGAAAGCATCGGTAGTAGTCAGAACATCTGCGATTTCATAATGAGATGTGGATGGATGGGGATTAAAGAATATGCTTAATAATAATACTGACAGAATAGGTCCTATACTGCACAAAGCAACCAGACCGAAACTCTGTTCACCGCTATGCTTACCCTTCTTCCCTGATGCAAGACCTGCACCAAGAGCCATAATAAAAGGAACTGTGATAGGTCCCGTTGTCACTCCGCCTGAGTCAAATGCTGTAGGTACAAACTCATCAGGAGCAAAAAATGAAATCCCTATTATAAGGATATAGAACACAAGAAGCAGACTTCTCAAAGAAATGTCTTTTTTGTTTCTTATAAGAGTGATGCTCAAAAACAACCCCACCCCTATACCAACACATGAAATAAGCATCGCATTGGGTATTGTAGGGACTTGTTCTGCAAGAACCTGAAGATCAGGCTCTGATATGGTGATGAGAAATCCAAGTACAAAACAGATAATAAGAGGTATTATAATCTTTGAATTCTTATTAAGTGATTTACCGATACCGTCACCCAATGGCTCCATGGAAATGGTGGAACCTATAGTAAAGAAACTCATCCCAAGAATAAGCAGTATAGTTCCGAACAAAAACAGCACAAGTACACCTGCGTCCAATGATACACAGGTGACAGAAAGTATCAACACTATAATCGCAATCGGAAGAACCGAAGTGAGCGATTCTTTTATGGATGAAAAAATATGTGCCATTATTTAAAATCCCCTATACAGAAAAACTATTATAATACTATGTCGATTACCATTTAATTATAGCATAATTCTATTTTCTGGTCAAGGCTCATTTGTCCTTCAGACACTTGTCTTTTCCATATTAAGATCCGATATTAAAATTGTGCTTAATCGGACCCGAACCATAGCCTAAATCAAGCATGGCTGATAATGCATCGGATACGTACTCCTTCGCATATTTCACAGATTGACAAATATCAAATCCTTTTGCAAGATTTGATGCAATGGCAGAAGACAGAGTACATCCTGTGCCATGGGTGTTTGGGTTATCTATTCGCTTACCTTCAAACCAATGAAGCCTTCCTCTGTCATACAAAAGATCATCCGCATTATCCTTGCTGTGTCCACCCTTAAGAAGAACAGAGCATCTGTATGTATCACCTATATATTTTGCCGCCTTTATCATATCTTCTCTTTTTGAGATTTTTATACCTGAAAGGACTTCTGCTTCAAGGATATTTGGAGTGACAATGGTTGCCAAAGGCAGCAATTTATGAACCAATACTTCGAGAGCATCATTTTTTATAAGAGAGGAGCCGCTTGTGGATATCATCACAGGATCAAGAACGATGTTTGAAGCATCATAATACTTCAGTCTGTCTGCAATTACTTCTATAAGTTCTCCTGATGACACCATACCGATTTTGATACTGTCGGGAAATATATCTTCAAATACTGCATCCATCTGTTGTTTCAAAAATTCAGGTGAAGAATCCTCTATCGAGCGTACTCCCAAAGTGTTCTGAGCAGTAAGGGAAGTAATTACACTCATTGCATATACACCATTCATAGTCATTGTTTTGATATCCGCCTGAATACCTGCCCCGCCGCTTGAATCACTACCCGCTATGGTAAGTGCGGTTTTCATTTTAGTGCCAAAAGTAAATGATCTGTAGTCCCTTATGTAATAGTCGGCAAGTTCTTTCATTTCTTCTTGTCTTGTCTCGTAATAATCATAAACTGCTGCTACCTTAAACCCATCATCACGGGCAGTTTTCAAAGCGTGATAAACATCTTCGAAGACGACAGTTTCTTCTTTTCTTGTTCCCAGATGATTCAGGGCGAGGTTGTAAATTTCAGGAGATTCTTTGCTGTATCCCACCTCATCACACACAAATATTTCAGAAAAATATTCCCTTATACCAAGCCTTTTGAGGACTGACTCCGTAATGGATCTGTCTGTGACAGTGGCAATACACATCTTCACCTCCCTAGCCTTTAATCTGTTCAAAAAATCATCTACCCCCGGTTTGATGGTTACTCGGGTGTTGTATATCATAGCCACCATATTGTTTATGCCTTCTGTTATCTCTTCTTTTGACAATGTGATACCATAATGGTTACGATAGTACTCTGCAGACATTTCAAGAGTGAAGGTTCTGAATATTTCATTGAGGTTTTCTTTAGGTTCCACACCAAGAGACCGAAGGTAATCTTCTGCTATATTGTCCCATATAAACATAGAATCAATAAGGGTTCCGTCAAGGTCAAATATTGCTCCTTTAATCAACTTCAATCACCTTCTTAATAAGTTCTTTTAACTCTGATGTCGCCTTTAAGATATCTTCTTTAGAAAAAATTGCACTTATAACGGCAACCCCTGATATTCCGCTTCCCTTAAGGAGAGAAATATTGTGCAACCCTATTCCGCCTATAGCAACAACGGGAATATCTACGCTGTTACATATTTCTTTCAAAGTATCATAACTCACATCATCTGCATCAGTTTTGGAGCCTGTGGGAAATACTGCTCCTACTCCAAGATAATCTGCACCTTTCATTTGGGCAAGAAGAGCCTGTTCTACAGTCTGAACAGATACACCAAGTATCTTTCCTTCTCCGATAATTGCTCTTACGTTTCCTGCTTCCATATCACTCTGACCTACGTGGATTCCGTCTGCATCCACCTTTAGGGCAATATCCACATTGTCATTTACAATAAAAGGCACACTATACCTTCTGCAAAGTTCTTTGATTTCTATGGCTTCTCTGATAAATGTTTCTTCGTCCAGATCCTTTTCACGAAGTTGTATAATGGTAGCACCGCCTTTGAGCGCCTGTTCCACCTGTTCATAAAGAGTATTACCATTAAGCCAGGTACGGTCTGTAACCCCATACAATAAGAGTTGTGATTTATCGCAGTTCATATTTTGCTCCTTTTGTAAGTGATTTTTCATCCATATTGTAAATGGCATCTATTATTCTGTTTCTTAAGGTGGAATTTCCTTCATAATCTTTAAGGTTTCTATAGCCTATCTCTCCTGCAAGTCCCATTACACATACAGCAGTTGCAACGGCTTTTGTTATATCATTTCTGTTTGCTATTGCATATGCAGTTGCAATACCTGACAGTTGACATCCTGTACCTGTGATTCGGCTCATCTGGGGTACTCCGTTACGTATCACATAGCATTTATCACTATCTGCCACAAGGTCTATTGCACCTGTTATTGCTATAACCGCATTTGTCCTTTGGGAGAAATCCTTTGCAAATGATATCATATCAGAAAGATTTCCCTCTGTCACACTATCGGCAATATCTGCATCCACACCTTTTGTGGTGCCGGATCCAAGTGCAAGGGTTTTAATTTCTGATATATTTCCGCGGATAATATCAGGCTTTATTTCATTCATAATCTTTGTTGCCGTTTCTGTACGAAGCCTACTTGCACCTGCACCTACAGGATCGAGCAAAACTATATGACCAAGTTCCTTTGCTCTGTTTCCTGCAATAAACATCGCCTCAATACTTCTCTGATTCAATGTGCCGATATTGATATTCAGTCCACCGCAGATAGATGTGATGTCACCTACATCCTGAGGTTCATCTGACATAATGGGACTTGCACCGCAGGCAAGGATCGCATTTGCCACATCATTGACCGTCACATAGTTTGTGATGTTGTGCACAAGGGGTGTTTCCTTTCTTACATTTTCCATAGTTTTTGCTAACATTTTTTACCTCTTTCTGCCTTTTTCGGCTGTTTATTAACTTAATAACAACCCTTGCCAAACAAAAAAGGAAGTTACCGATCCGGTAACTTCCTATAAGTTCATTCCTTTCCAAACACAATTGTATAAGGCATCCCTACGTTGGCATTATCCAAATCAGGTTCTCGGTCGAAGGTTTTACCTTCCTCTCAGCCTGTAACACAAGCTCCCGTTTCTATTAAGTTTAGACTACTATATCACAAGGATATAAATTTTGCAAGTGTTTTTATTAAAAACTATGGAATAAGTTTCATAATTTCATCTACAAGAGATACATCATCGATGGTGTAGATTGCATTTAACTGTCTGCCTGATGCAGGAACGGCAATGTCTATTCCTCCGTCTTTGCTTATATAAAAACTGGACAGAAATCCATCTGATATGATACCGATATACATTCCGTCATTTCCCAAAGGCTTAGGTCCTATTACTTCTGTAATCATACATTTGTCCGCAATTTCAAAGAATCTCTCTATATCCACCTGATGATTTGTGGCACCGGTATAAATCTCTACACCTGTGGTTTTTGCTTTATCAACTTCCATAAACTGAGATAATGTCATTGTCTTCTTTTCTGAAGAAAGATGGTCTTCGTTATTGTAAAGTTTCTTTATTGTACCTTCTTTTAAGTCTATTTCATAATTAGCATACCACTCCGAATGATATCTGTCAGCGTGTCTGAAAGTCACCTTTTGATTTTCTTTATCCACTTTAAGATTTTGTGGAGAACGGTTGTTCATATGAATCTGATCTTTGTAATCAATATATGTGCCGTCTTCATAAACTTGCAACAGATTGTATGCAGTCCATGATGTACCTGCCACAGAAATATATACAAATGAATACTTATCTGTATCAAACCTTTCTCTTGGTTCACCTACGCTGTGATTGGTAAGAAAATGATTTATAATATTGTCTCTTTTTTTCCACGGATAAGGTGTGAAGGTCTTCTCTGCTTCTTTTACTTTGTCAGGGTAATAATAAGTAAATGCTGTAAACTTGTATGTATCTGACGGTCTTCTGAAGTAATAGCCGATTGTCTCATCACCTGATTTAATGGGCATTACAGTTTCGATATCTGTATCATCTGTCACATATTCAGGGAAAGAAAATTCTTCGTGTCCGCCACAATGAAGCACTTCTTCAAATGTGACCTTTGCCTCTGTCATATCTTCATTTGCAGTTATGATTGTTTTCTTGTCTTTTGGGATACCATCTGTATTGGGATACAAAAATTCAAGGCTTATGGTACGGCTGACTTCGTCCCATATAAACTTACCGCCAACAGGCGAAAACTCCCCGTTGCATCCTAAATCCTCTATAGCAACTGCAGTTTTGCCACCGATATTATAACTTGGTATTTCCACGTCATATACCGATGTCTTAATATCTGTTTCATATACATTGCCTATTATTTTTCCCGGTTTTGAATCTTTTTCTCCCTTGCTTTCCTCAAGAAAAGACGGTGCCAGTCCCGAGAATTTAAGTGTTCTTGTATCATCATTATATGTACACAGATGTGTCCTTTCTCCAAACAAATCCTCTATAACTACCGCAGTCTTTCCGCCGATATTGTAGGATTCTACTTCAACCCCGTTTATATATGCACGTATATCTGTGGAATAGATGTGTCCTGCAATATCTCCGTTTGCCGCATGAGTAGTTACCATTGTAGCAAAAATCAATGATAAAATTAAAACTGATGGTAATATACGTTTCATATTACTTTTCCTCCCGATGTATTCTTTTTGATATAGATATAATTAATAGTATCACAAATGCCACAATCAATGCAACCATAATCATAAATGTCGTATTTACTATGGTAACAGGCTTGTGTCCTTCCTCGGGCATTTTGTGGTATTCAGGGATTTTTTCCTGAACACTTTCAGGCAATAAGGAATACAGTTTCAAAACATCATCTTTTTCCATTGTATAATCAGAAGCCATCAGCCTACTCATACCCCAACTTAATTTGTCCACCTCACCATATGGTGCTACTGCAGCAAACATATCGGGGATGCCTGTTCCATCATCATTTTCACATTGGACAAAAAGTACGTGTTCGTAATTTGTACTTTTTATGGTCTCGTTTTTTACATTAGTTATCTGTATTTCATCTGCAAGATTGATAAATATGTCTTTGTCAACTGCATACTTTTCATTAAATATTGTAAAGGTTATTCTGTCTGCACCTGATAACTCAGTACCAATATATTCTTTCAACGATTTATTTTTGCCGAGGGTTTGCCTCTCTTCTTCTACCCTTTCAAAGATTCCGCCGTTTAACAATTCCTGAACGCCGCCTGAAACTGTGTCATTGTGTCTCTCTTTAAGGATAATACTGTCTTTAGTATAAGAATCCTTTTCCCAGTCAAAGAGATTATCATAGGAATCAAGTTCCCATATGTACAGTTCATTCTTTGTATATCCAAAGAAATATTCTTCTCCTTTTGCAAGTTTCAGATTATATGTATCTACTTTTTCAAAGTCCATTGGTTTATTAACCTCAACATCGCCTTTGATTTTTTTTGAAGGTGTGACTGTAAGAGAATACTCTGTGTTTGGATAATCATCCTTTGTACCTGTAATTGTATAATCATCTACTACACCCACAAACACCATAGCCCCATCATCATAAAGAAAGTCCTGATCTATAGAACCTGCATATGATGTGAAAGAAAAAATGAATATAATCAACACAGAAAATATAAATAATACTTTTTTCATTGTGTGCCTCCGTTTTCTGTAATTGTATCATTACCTCATGGAATATCTCTCAGTTTTCCATAACCTGCATTTTCTACGCATATCTGCCCCGCTTCTGTGAGCATAAATTCCGCCATCTTACGGGCAGGGCTATCCTTTGGTGTGTCTTTTCTCAAAACCACATAAGTATTGTTGGATAATGGATATGAACCATTCGCAATAGTATCATCCGTAGGCATTACTCCATCAATACTAAGAAGTTTAAGATTGTTATGCACATCGACAAATATATCCATATTGTGATAGTAATAATAAATACTGTATCCCAATCCATAACCAATCGGGTTGAGGGTTTTTGCTGCCATAACATCTGTCAGTACATTTGACATTGTGTATGAAGTTTCCTTCTGTACTTCAGGATGAATTTCCATCCCCTTTAAGAAATGTTTCTCCATCTGTGCATGACTTCCTGAATCGTTGTTTCTGCAATAAGGATACAAAAGCGCATCACTTCCGCCAACCTCAGACCAGTTATCATAAGCATCCTTCACATAGATATTGCTTATCTGTTCTTTTGTAAGACCTGTGGCAGGGTTATCTTTGTTTGTGAAAAATATCATCGCATCATATGCAACAGGAATAAGTTTAAGTTCGACGCCCTTTTCTTCTGCCATCTTAAGTATATCACTTGCAGGATAAACCGATGCAAAAAGCATATCCACTTCCCCGTTTATAAGACGCTGATAAGATGTGTGGCTCTTGGAATGTTTCAAAGGATATCGGGGATGAGTTTCACCATTATAAAACAATGCTCTATACACCGACTGAGTAAATGGATATGTGGAAGTGGAACCGTCAATCACAGGCATTTCTTCATCAAAACCATACATTTCTGCAAGGTGTGAAGGATAAATCTGACAGTCATTCTGTGTGTTATAAAGTATATATGCCACATCCGCTCTTGTAGCAGGCTTATGAGGATTAAGAAGTCTTACAGGATTGTCAGCATCGGTGTTGTCGTAGTCCGATACGATATTTTGTCCTAAAGATTCGTATGCATCTTTCGCCCAGTATGATATCTTATCTTCATCAGCATAGTTTGTAACAGAAGACTTGGAACATCTTAAACCTGCATATTGCAATGCTCTTGCAATCATAACTGTTATTTCCTCTCTGGTTACATCACGCTGTGGAGAAAATACTCTTTCAGAATCCCCTTTGACCAGTCCGTAATTATATGCCGAAAGCACCTCACGGTAATACCACTTATCGGCTGTCACATCATCAAATACTCTGACAGTACCCTGCATAGCAATTTTGTTGAGACCTATAAATCTCATAACCATTGCAACTGCTTCTGCACGGGTCACATTATGATTGATATTTGCCTCACCCTTTTCATTACCCTTTATTACACCAACTCTTGAAAGCATTTTGAAATTATGGTAATCAGGGTCTGAATCATCAATATCCGAAAACTTAACTTCTTCGGGAACAAAAGCCTCAATCTCTCTGTCTTTGTTTTCCTGAGGGACAGTAGCATAAAGTCTGCCATTATATGCCCTAGATAAAGGTATAACCTCTCCTGTATCCTTATATCGTGCATAAGTAAGCCAGGAATCCTTGTCATTTATCGTATCGGGAAAAGGTATATTTATCTTTGCAAAAGGTGAAACTGACGTATCGCTTAACTGAATCGGTGTGGGAGATATCTTCGCACCAGGATCACCGCCGCCTATAATTGCACCATATTTCACATTAACTTCATTTTCATCAAGGGGTTTGTTAAGTTGATATTTTTCTATGAGTTTTTCTACTGTTCTGTCCTGTGTCAGATCATTTAACGCTTTGTCTATCATTATATACAACTTTTCATCATCTGATAGTGTCTCGTTTTCATTATAAGGGGCTTTTTTTAGTCCTTCCCTGAATAAAATCCCAAAACTTTCCCCATATTTCACACTTTTTTCGCCATTCTCAAAAGTGATGGTCTGACTTTTCAGATATTCCCTTGAATAATCTATTATACTATCTCTTTCTTCTGTTACTGATACTAAAGAAATGGCACAAAATACATCACCATTTACAACTGCAGGAATAAGTCTTTCAAATGGCATATTCACATATTCTATTTTGAGACCTTTCCTTTCCCCTACATAATTCATAAGGTCAATATCAAAGCCTGTAAGTTCGCCATTTTCGTCATAATATTCAAATGGTTTAAAATCTGCACTTGTTGCTACTTTGATTTTTGTTTTTTCTGTTGGTTCCTCCACACCCTCTTTATTTGACAGCAAGTCATGATAATATGCCATCTTTGTGATACTTTCCTCGTAATCTAAAGCCTTGTATGTAACTTTGTCAATATGAAGGCTTGTTCCATATTGTATGTATGAACCGTCATTCATGTAAAAGTTTATAAAATATAACCAACCACCGGAACTGCCTCCCTCTGTATTATCTTTCCACAATTGTATATCTTTAAATGAATCAACAATTTCGCATATTACAAAAGGGGATTCGGAAGTAACAGGTATTCGTTCTCCCATATTATAGTTAATGCCTATTTTTACAACATTCTCTGCAGTTATGTTTGTCAGTTCTTCAAAGGTATATAATTTGTTTTTTGATTCATTATTATCCAAACCATCTGCAAATGCACCTATTGTCATTGAAAACAACATCAGGATTGATAAGAAAATTGATAATATTTTTTTCATTGTGTGCCTCCTATTCTGTAAGTTCAAAAGTAGCCGCTATGTCTGCAAGTTCCCTCTTCAAATCATCTTTTGTATTATGAGGATACTCCCATGATACTATATAAACTCTGTCATCCTTTATGTGAAGATTAAACCACAATGTATCTCCGTCAGGTTCCATTCCGCAAAGAGAATAACCTGTCAAATCCTCAAAGATATAGTCATTGTTTTCTCTTAAGAATTTACCTCTGGCAGTAATTTCATCTGTATTTTTGTAAGTAGTTACTTTGATTTCCACATCATCTTTTTTGGTATATTCCCACTTTTCTTCCATATTACCGTCATCGTAGTCTTTTTCATAAAGGTAATTTTTTTCAGGAATTGTGATAGAGTACCCGTCTCCGTGATATGTCTTTTCTTCCATTCCCACCGTGGTATATGTTTTGTCATTAGTTGCTTCAGGAGTGTATAGGTGTTTTTCTCCCCAATTACAGCCTGACATTGTAATAATGGCGATCATACTAATTATAAATATAACCCTTTTCATACACAAATCCCTCCTCGTTACATTTGCTACACCTAGTTATTCACAGGATTAAAAAGAATTTTTCCCACACTTGAATCTGTTACAAATTTTGAACTCAATAGTGGTTCAAATACATCATTAAATGTGACATTTTCACTTTTGCTGAGCACTATAATCTCGCTGTCGGCTGCGGCATTATTAAGATGCCCCTTAATGTAATAGCAATATTTGAAACCGCCAAGTGCATTTCCATAAGTATCAAATTTTTTAAAGACCAGCCATTTTCCGTCGATGTTTACTTCCTTTGTGTCATCCAAAGAATGCTGATATCCATCAACTTTAAAATTTGCTTCACCATCATTTAAAGGAATCTCATTTTCTTTGACAGTCTTCTTAAGTTCCCCGTCCAATGTGCCACACTTAACGATTCCCTCTCTGACGATTCCCGAATCATAATATAACTCTCCGCCTGCGTTAAACATTCTCACAGTTTTCTTTTCCAACTGTTCACCGAAGGTACCCTTCACCTTTTCGTTACTTTTTCCTACATATACTGCAGTAGGTCCGTCGGCACCGCCTATAATACCGATACTTGCACTCTGACAAGAGCAAAGAAATAGAGAAATAATTGCACAAGATACTACAAAAATCTTTTTCATACATACACCGCCTTTATAAATCAAATGTCAGAATATACCATTTAATTATAATACAATTATGGATATATTATTGTTTTGTTAATTTTATTATACACGCTATTCTTTATAAAAAAATTAAGAGAATGTAAATTTTACATTACATTCTCTTAATACATAGTGGTTTAAAATATTTATACTTTTAGTTCAGGACTTCTAACCTATATTATCCTCTGTCGCTTTGCGGCATGGGGAATTTAAAAATAAGAAATAGGAAAAATTACTCAGATTGAACAAACTGAAACGAAGGCGTATATGATACGCCGAGAGTGATAGTTTGTTCAAAGCAAAATGGCATAAATCAAAGGAAAGCACTCATCGACAGTGCTTTCCTTCCTTGAATCTGATTATTTATTAATTCTAAATTTGTCTTATCACACTCTTCCCTGCCATTTTGCGGTATGGGAAATATGAGAAATAAGAAATAGGAAAAATTCCTCAGATTGGACAAACTGAACCGAAGCTGTGCTTTTGCACCGCGAGAGTGATAGTTTGTTCAAAGCAAAGCGACACATAAACAAAGAAAAGCATCTGAAAAGATGCTTTTCTACCATAAATATTTCCGCTTTTGGTTTAGGACTTCTAACCTATATTATCCCCTGTCGCTTTGCGGTATGGGAAATTTTTACATTTCTTATCAGTCCATTGTGATTTCTAAAATATTATCATATCCCTTGTGGAATGCAACCATTACAGTCTTTGCCTTACCATTTGCCTCTACTGTCACATCATAGTCACCGTAGAAACCTCTTAAGCCAAATTCACCATTAGCATTGGTTGTACCTTCTTCGTTTGTCCACCATTTGTTATATACAAGGTCCTGATAAGCCTGACCACCTTTTTTGAGATTCCATTCTTCATCATACAACGGTGCATTCATATGATATTTTGAAGTAGCATTTGTCCAGTGTCCCCACATATAGATGCCTGTCATATTAGGATGTGAGAAGGTTGCTATCATAAAGTCTCTGTTGAAATCTGCGTGCTGTTTTTCATTAGAGAATACACCTGTGGAATATTCAGTAGCAATAATTTCTTCTAATCCTGATCTCTTTACAGTATTGTCATAGAGTTCAAGCATTTCTTCGGGAGTTTTTATAGTGCCGTTAAAATGACATTGAAGTCCCAGTTTGTCCACTTCGTCCATAGCGCCGATTTCTTTCATAAAATCAAGCATCTCCATATAATACACATTCCATTGACGGGCTTCGTTGTAGAGAACTTTTACATCAGGGTTCATATCGTGCATCCAACTTAAGTATTCCTTAAGATACTCTGCACCGAACTTATCTCTGAAAAGTGAGTTTGAAATGATTTCGTTTGCAACGTCCCATTCTTTCATTTCAGGATAATATTCTATAACATACTTCATATAATCCTTGATAATCTGATCGAAGCCTTCCTTATCTCCTGCTTCAAAGTGAGGTACAAGTGCAGGATCCATAAGAGGATTGCCAAGACCTGAAATAAACTTTTCCCATACGATAGAGTGTCCTCTGAAATATTTGATACCGTTTATCTTTGCAAGATTCATTGCTGCTCTTACACTTTCGGGCTTATGGAGTCCCATCTTTGTATTGGATTCGAACACTGCAGAGTTGTAGTTCTCTACAAATGTTTTGCCTCTTACTTTATCCATACTTACAGTATCAGTACCACCGATAACAGAACCGAACTGGAATTCATGCTCAAACATATCGGCTTTTACCTTTGCATCAGGAATGATATTTCCATCTTTATCTTTGACGATTACTTTGAAATCGCCTTTTCTTATTTTTTCGATTCTTTCATTTGCTTCTTTTCTCCACTCTGCTTCAGGAGCAAGAGATTTTAAGAATGTGACATCACTCGGAAGTTCGGACAATGGATAATCACCGAAATTGTAAATATGGAAATCGGCAATTTCTATTGTCTGAGCATTGTATGCAAATCTTACGCCCACATTGATAGAATTTTCTGCCATTGCGCAAGGTACAAAGAATGTACGGTATGTATTGTCAAATTCAAATTCTTCAAAGAGAGCCTTTTTGAATGTTTCAGGCGCTTCTATCTGAATCTTAACCTTACCAAGACCGTCTTCTGCGCTTGTGGATACACATCTTGCAGTAAACTTAACAAGAAGTGAATCTCCCACATTTGCCTTTCCTTCCAGTTTGCCTTCAAATCTGCCTATGATATCTGTGTCCTTATTAGGTACTGTGGGCACTTCTACCCTGAGTGCTTCTATGAAGCCTTCGCCGTCGATGGCAATCTTTTCACACTTTGCTCCTTCAATCTTTGAATCAAAGTTGACTTCTCTTATAAATTCTTCAGGAGAAAGGATAAGTTTTGCATCGTCGTAGTTAACTTCTCTTTTTCCTAATACTACATCAAAGTCAGAATAGTATTCAAGATCGTTTAAATCCTTTGATCTTGTAAATTCTGTAGGCACAGGTCTGTGGATTGTGCTTTTAAGTGTTGCAAGACCTTTAGATTTGGCAACCAATTTATCACCGATGATAACAGTCTTTGTATCTGCATCCCAATCTACTTTTTCGCCAAGTGCTTCTGATACAAATCTTACAGGCACCATTGTTCTGCCGTTGACAATCTGAGAAGGTGTATCAAGAGTAACGATGTCTCCGTTTACAACAGCAGCAGATTCGCCGATAATATGAGTAATCTGTGTGCCGTTAAGACCGAATGCTCTTACAGTCTTTGTCTCCCCATCCCAGGAGATATCTGCACCAAGAGATTCAAAAATCCCTCTCATAGGCACCATTGTTCTTGAATTGATAATCACTGGCATCACGTCATATTCATGATTGTAACCGTTGATTTTGATTTTGATAGAATCATCTGCATATGAAACAAGAGAAAAACTTGTGATCATAATGCATATAACTACCAACATAGACAATACTTTTTTCATCTTTTTTCTTCCTTTCATAATGTAACTTTATTTTATTATACATAAAGAGCCACACACAAACAATATAAAATCTTATCTTTTTTTACGAAATCTTATCATTTTTCTGAATTCTGTTTTATTTTATCATCAGGATTATTGCACGTCAATCTGCTTTTGGTTGCATAAATAATCCTCAGTCAACCACAGGTTGAACTTTTATACTCCCAAGTCTTACTTACATTCTTTTCTGTATCGTCCTGGAGGAATACCGAAATGATTCCTGAACTGCTTACTCATATAGAATTCATCAAAAAAGCCTGTCTTCAAGGCGATATCAGAAAGTGTATCCTCTGTTTCCTCCAATAGTTTTTTCGCCTCATGAAGTCTTATATCCAGTATGTATTCTGTAGGTGACTGGTTGTACATACTTTTAAACAACGCTCTGTAATGGGACTGACTGATATTCTCCAGTTCAGACAGTTTATCAAGGGTAATCTTTGAACGGAAATTCTCGTGAATATAAAACACCGACTTAAAGAGTTTCTTGTTTCCACCTGTTTTTATATGCCTTGAAAACGTGGCAATGATATCTGTAAGAAGGGCTTCTGTCACGCTGTAGAAATATTCATCACTATTTACAAACTCACCGAACATCTTCCTCCAGTTGTCTATCATATATGATATCTGTCCGCATTTGTAAATCTTATTTACTTCTATAGAAAACTTATCAAGAAGATTCTTTGCATTGCTTCCCGTGAAATGAAGCCACAGATAATTAAGTCCCGAATCTTTGCGGAGAAAATATTCATATTCCGTACCCGGTTCGATTATAAGCAAATCACCCTTTTCTATAAAAAAAGTCTCATCCTTTATCCTTATATCAAAGCCTGATCCTATATGATACATTATATAATAGTCATTTCTCACGTTTTTGTTATGAAATGATACCTTATCATCTGCCACACCTACACAGTTTACAATAATACTTCTTGACATATCACACACATTGGCACTTCTTTCGTCTATTGAATTAAAATAAGACTGTGCTTTCATCCTCATCACCTCTTCTGTGTTTCATTATACAATAAACTATATCAATAATCAACAAAATCCTCAAATATTACATTTTTAAAATTTTATTACTTTGTCATTTCTTTTGTTTTTTCATATATTTCTTACTTTAATTTCACATTCAAATATAAATCCATAGCCTCAAAGTATGCCATAGCCATCAGAAATCCAACATCAAATCAGCGGATAATACATTTTTTCAATCGTTTTGTCAATTTATTTTTCTCACGCAAAGTGTATAATAAAATCATACTCTATGATTATGCTTTACGGAGGTTTCTATGAATATTTCCATTAAACAGGTTTCCAGCCTTGAAAAAGTCACCCTTTCATCATATGAAAGTGCAAAACCTATCAAGTCAAAAACTCTTATGAAAGGTGAAACATTTTCATATCAGGTGTCTGTGAAGTCATCTGACAACATTATGTTCAATGTAGATGTGGAATCTGAACTTAAAGACCATATAAGCGTATATCTTGTAAAGGATGCGATAATGGATCTTTGCACATACACAGACTATGTGGAAGATGATGACTATATCACAAAAGAAACAGGCACTATGCCTGATATCCTTATGCCCATAGAAAAGGAAAATAACTATTTTAAGACAAGTTATTCTGTGGATACACTCTGGATAAAGGCAGATATTCCCTACAGCATAAATGAGGGTAAATATCCCATAAAGATAACCCTCACATCAGATATGAGACCCGATACAGTAACACTTACTTCCATTATGAATCTGGAAGTCACAAAGGAAAGGGTGTCAGAGCAGCAAATCACATTTACCCAATGGTTTCATACAGACTGTATCGCAAACTATCACAATGTGAAAGTATATTCCGAAGAACATTGGGATCTTATTGACAAATATATCCATATGGCAAATGATCTTGGCATCAATATGATTCTCACTCCCGTTATCACACCACCTCTAGATACGGGGATAGGTTTAAGAAGGACAAATGTTCAACTTGTTAATATTAAAAAAGACGGACAAAAATACACCTTTGACTTTTCGAAGGTAAGAAGATGGATAGAAATCTGCAACAAAAACAATATAAAATATTTTGAAATATCTCACTTTTTCTCACAATGGGGACTTAAAAGTGCCCCGAATATCCTTGTGGAAGAAAATGGCAAATCTGACTACCTCTTCGGCTGGCATATGGATTCAACTGATCCCGAGTATAAGAACTTCCTTGATCAGTTTCTTCCCGAACTTGTAAAATTTCTAAAAGACGAAGGTATAGCAGACAGATGTTATTTCCATATTTCAGACGAGCCGAAGCCTGAGCATATAGAAAAATACAAATATGCATACAGTCTCCTTAAGCCTCATATAGAAGGATTTAAGACAATAGATGCTCTGTCAACGTATTCTTTCTACGAAGAAGGATATGTAGATATACCTGTATGCTCCACAAACAAAATAGACAAATTCCTTGAGCACAATCTTCCAAATCAATGGACATACTACTGTTGCTCACAACATACAAAAGTGGCAAACAGATTTCTGTCAATGCCATCATACAGAAACAGAATTATCGGACTTCAATTATACAAGTACGATATAAAGGGATTTCTTCATTGGGGATACAATTTCTACAATTCCCAATACTCAATCTGTCCTGTAAACCCATATATCACCACTTCTGCAAAGGGAGGATTTCCATCAGGGGATTCATTCAGCGTATATCCTATAAACAATGATGTGATACCTTCACTTCGTGCAATCATCTTTAAGGAAGCACTTCAGGATATGGAAATATTGAGAACCCTCGAAAAGTATATCGGAAGAGATAATGTGATAAAGATGATTGATGATGAAGCAGGATATCCCGTCACATTTGATACTTATCCGAAAAGTGCAGATTACATACTCAATCTGATTGACAAAATGGAAAAAATGATTAAAGAATACTCAGATAAGGAGTAAGTCTATAAATTACTTTCTCAAACAAATGGAAGAAAGGCTTAGTGAAAATGACAGTTTTCTCTTAAAGGAAATGTACAAGACTCAGGTGGTGGCAATTCCACCTTCAGATACATTTAATTACTGATGACAATGGTGAAACATGGAAAACACAAGTTCTTCCCAATGCAGAATATGTGCCAAAAATGAAAGGTCATGAAGGCGTAAGGTGGCAGAACTATTCCTGTGAGCCAACCATAGAAGAATGCCTCAAAGTAACTGCAGTATGCGACCCTGACGAAAAAGTGAGAAACCTGTTCAGAGACAAGCATAATATCAAAGATGAAATGTGCTTTAAATCATACGATGAATTTTTTAAACTGGGAAAAGTTGCAGATTTAGCCATAGTTGCAACAATGGATGATCTGCACCTTGACCCTACGCTTAAGGCAATAGAACTTGGGCTTAAATAACATAATTTACCCCTTATACCTCACACATACAAAGGGATTAAACAAAACAAAAATCTCTCAGAATGGATTAATAATTTCATTCTGAGAGATTATTTTTTGTGAATTTTCAGTAGTTATATCCCATATATATTTCTCACTATCCAGAAAACAAATATCAGCAAAAGGAATGAATATTCAAGAAACTTAACAATCTTTCCCCCATTCATTTTCTCTCCTGTTTTGATATAATAAACCATACTTACACCATAAATAATCCCCCACAAAGGTAAAAATATAAACATAAGTGGATTTGCCAGAAATGCACCGCTTAAATCAAACTGTGAAATTGCAACAAACATATGTGCTATACCGCAACCGGGACACTTATATCCCGTAAGCACTCTGAATATGCATGGAATATAAATATCTGTAATCACAACCCACAGATAATATATAAGTCCGATACCAAAGATAACGATGTGTTTTTTAAGTTCAACAGTAAGTCTTTCTTTCATCTTTTCTTCTACCAAAACAATCTTCCTTCAAATGTATTATCGACAGTTTTTAAGGATAAAAATATTGCTGCATCATCATTTCAACAATGCAGCAACAAAAGTTAAATTAATTTATTTAGCGAATCCTGCATCAGGGCATAGGATACTATTCCCAATCCGAAAAGTCCCAATACCAGATACAAAATCCCTCTGGACTGTGCAGGCATACCTCTCATCACAGAAGCCTCATCCAGTTTTTCACCCATTTTGAAATACCATACCCATCCATATATACCGCAGGTTACAAGTGTGAGCAAAAGTGACACTCCGCCTGATGTGTCCCCGACATGGTTGGACACACAATTAATATCATCTGTAAGGTTTACAAACCAGACTATACTATAAATACCACATGTGACTATAGACAGAATTATTGCTACTACAATATCTCTTCTTTTAAGCACTGCTATCTCCCCTTTTCATATTATGATTAATTCTAACATATGAAAAAATATATGTCAACATTTGTTATTATGGGAAGATTTGTACCGAATTTCAAATACAAAAGACTTGTCCCGAAAAATCAATCATGATTGAGGCAAGTCCTTTTTATCAATATGTATTTTTATCTGATAAACAGAATTTCAGGATGAAGAACCATGGACGGTCTGTCAATGACTATCATCCCGTCTTTTATTTCATACTTGCAATCCTTCTTGTACCATCTTTGTCAAGGTACTTGATACTTAAAAATTCTTTGTCATATTTAAGATACATCCTGTCATAACAGTACAGGCTGATATTGAAGTACGCCACCATAAGTTCATCATCAGGCGTGATTGCCGCTTTTAAAAGGATTTTTGGATCAAGGGGATAATAGATTGTAAGATTGCCACCCATATCGAGAAGTTTTGTCATAAGTTTCTTCCTTGACTGGTTAAGCATAGAAAATACGTGAACGTGATCGAAGTTACCCTTTGGCACTCCCGAAAATACATGAACAATCCCGCAGAGTTTGTTTTATATGTTGTAACACCGGGGAAAAGTCTGTCATAATGTTACGTCCGAAAGTCCTTGCTTTTTGTAAACTCTGTAGGAACAGGTCTGTGGTCGTTGGGATGTTCAAGCACATCCTTTATCTCCCAATATACTCTTGAATCGGCAAAAACAGTACCGCAAAGCATACTTATTACCAAAAGGATACTAAGAGAAATACCCAAAACTTTTTTCATTGTTTGTCCTCCATTCATAATAATATTACTTCCTGTTTCTATTATACGGAGAGAAAATATACTGTTTCAACATTCTTTTGTCAAAAAGATATGTTTTTTTGTCAACTGGCATATATTTCAAAAACTATACCAATATTTAGGAAATAGGAAAAATTACTTGGATTGGACAAATAGAACCAAAGCTGTATGTGATACTGCGAAGGTGAATATTTGTCCAATCCAAGACGTAGCAACCTTTAAGGAAATAGGAAAAATTGTTCAGAATGGACAAACAGAGCCAAAGTTGTATGTTTATACTACGCAGGCGAATGTTTGCACATAGTGAAAGGCATATAAAAAAAGAAACTATTGCATCAAAAATGCAATAGTTTCTACATTTAAAAAGATTCTATATTTATTCTCTGCCTTTCACGATATGGGCAATTTTTACATTTCCTTATTTTACATCTCAGAATATGCTTCCTTGTCACAGAGGAGTATAACATTCTGATGAACCTTAAGCATACTTGAAGGATTGGAAGTTGTAATATCCCCTTTTATAAGTTTCGCTACAATATCCGCCTTATTCTTGCCGCTTGCAAGAATAATGATTGTCTTTGCCTGCATAATAGTGCCGATACCCATTGTAAGAGCCTTTGTAGGCACATCTTCTTTTGATTCAAAGAAACGTGAGTTTGCTTCGATTGTATTGTCTGTAAGACCTGTAAGATGAGTTCCTGCAATAAGGCAATCATCAGGCTCATTAAATCCGATATGACCGTTCTGACCAATACCCAATACCTGAAGATCTATTCCGCCGTTCTTCTTAATCTTTTCATCGTAAGCCTTACATTCTGCTTCAGGATCATCTGCTTCGCCATTTGGGATATTTGTATTATTAAGATCGATATTTACTTTAGAGAAGAGATTTTCTTTCATAAAGTAATCATAACTCTGATCATTTGACTTTTTGATAGGATAATATTCATCAAGATTGAAAGATGTAACCATAGAAAAGTCTATCTCGCCTGCTTTATTCATCTTAGCAAGTTCATTATACATTCCCACAGGTGTAGAACCTGTAGCAAGACCAAGTGTGCAGTCGGGCTTAAGAATCAACTGACTTGCCACAATCTTTGCTGCCTTTACTGACATTTCGTCATAGTTTTCACATACAATAACTCTCATTACTAACCATACCTTTCTAAATAGGATTATAAGGATATTTTATATCAAAAAATTATTTGTTGTCAATATTTTATACCGAATAAGTCTTTTTTCTATACAAAAATGGTCTGTATTTAGTATATTTATAAATGTTTGTATTATTAAAAAAACAAAGCCGACGAACATAGCGTCGGCTTTATAATCAGTACATTAATTAATAATCGATACCTTTAAGTGATTTTTCAAACTTTTTGATACCGTATTTTTCTACCCATTCATCAACAAGTTGGATATATTTGTCTGTCTGGATAGTTGCTTTTTTGCTTTCCTTGAAGTCATCAAGCACAGGCACTCTCTTGATGATATGATATCCAAAATCCGATTCCACAATATCACTTACTTTGTTTTCTTCGAGAGCATATGCTGCATTTTCAAAAGGTTCTACCATTTCACCTTTTTTGAATGCGTAACCGTTTGGTGACTGGGCAAGTCCCGGGTCTTCGCTGAGTTCATTCATAAGGCTGTCGAAGTCTGCACCTGATCTTATCTTTGCAAGTGTGCTTTCCGCCAAGGCTTTTTTATCTGCGATTTCTTCTTCGCTCAAAGGCATATTTGTGGAAGGGTCAACTGTAGTAAACAGTATGTGCTTTGCGCTGATGTATTCTTCATCTTTGATAGCCTTTTCCACTTCTTCATCAGAAACTGAAACATACTTTTCCTGAAGTTTGTTTGACAAAGTGAAGTTTTCGCTCATTTTGTCGTATTCTTCTCTTGTGATTCCCAGTTTTCCGATATGCTCATTGAAGGCTTCTTCGCCGCCTACCATCTGGATATAATATTCATCATCTGCCTTGATCTTTTCTCTGTCTTCATCTGTAACGGTAAGTCCGTCTTCTTTTGCTTTTTCAAGTTCAGCAAGAAGTCTTACTGTAGCGTTAAGCGCTTCTTCTTTGCAGATATCAATAGCAGTCTTGCCTTCTTCTATCTCTGTATCTTCAAGATATTTGTCCGCTGTTTCTGTGCCTCTTTCCAATCCTACATTTGAAAGAATCTGAAAGATTGTGGATCCAAGATAATACTTAAATGCATAATGCTCTTCAGTAATCTTTTCGCCATTTACTTCTGCTACTGTATCAACCTTTGAAATACATCCTGTGAATGCTGAAAGGATAAGTGATGCAGCCAATAAAACTGTCAGTAATTTTTTAATATTTTTCATTTTGTCCTCCGTTTATATTTAAAATTATACAGATTAATTATATATCATCATCTTCCGTATGTGCTGCTTTTGAAAGGTTTTGTAATATAATCTTAACATTATAAAGAATATCTTTGTCATATTTGTAGCACAGATATGATACCTCTCCCGATGTAAACATAATCTTTCTTTCCTTCTCTGCCATAACCTCACATATTGCCTTTGGTGAAATATTGTCATCAAGAGTAAAGTTAATAAATCCGTCTTTCTGTAAAATTTCGGTTATATTGTTTACCGATGCAAGATTCTTGATATATGCAATATCTATGAGATTCTTTACAGGAAGAGAAAAATCTCCGAATCTGTCTATAAGTTCATCAGATATATCCATTATATCTTCCTCGGTGGATATGGTAGCAATCTTTTTGTATATTTCAAGCCTTGTCTTCTCATCTCTTATATAGTCAGAAGGTATATATGCATCAAGTTGAAAACTTACCTGGGTTTCAAGTTTCGGCTTCGCTTTTTCACCTTTCAGTTCACTTACTGCCTCTGACAGAAGCATACAGTACATATCATAGCCTACAAGATTCATATTACCATGTTGCTCTTTGCCGAGAAGGTTTCCCGCTCCTCGTATCTCAAGGTCTCTCATTGCAATCTTGAATCCCGAGCCGAATTCTGTGAATTCTTTTATCGCAGTAAGTCTCTTTTGTGCAGTCTGGTCTAAGACCTTGTTCTTTTCGTACATAAGATATGCATAGGCAAGTCTTGATGAACGCCCTACTCTTCCTCTTAACTGATAAAGTTGAGAAAGCCCAAGTCTCTCGGCATTTTCTATAATGATAGTGTTTACATTACTTACATCAAGTCCTGTTTCTATAATGGTGGTACATATAAGGATATCTATCTCTCCGTCTATAAGATCAAGCATTATTTCCTCAAGTTCATTTTCGCTCATCTGTCCGTGAGCGTATCTTACCACCTTATCAGGAAACATATCCTGAATTTCTTTTGCCTTGTGGGATATTCCCTCAACCCTGTTATAAAGATAAAACACCTGTCCGTTTCGCATAAGTTCACGGTCAATGGCATTCTGTATTACGACATCGTTCTTTTCCATGACAAAAGTCTGCACCGGGTATCTGTTTTCAGGCGGTTCACTTAATACACTTAAGTCCCTTATGCCCATCATTGCCATATTTAAGGTTCTTGGTATAGGTGTGGCACTTAAAGTAAGCACATTTACACTCTTCTTAAGTTCTTTTATCTTCTCTTTGTGCCCCACGCCGAATCTCTGCTCTTCATCAATGATAAGAAGTCCAAGATTCTTGAAATCTATATCCTTTGAAAGAAGTCTGTGTGTTCCGATTATAACATCACATCTTCCTGACTTCAAAGCCGAAACAGTTTTGTTCTGCTGGGATTTGGTTCTGAACCTTGAAAGCATATCCACTTCAATGGCATAGTCAGACATTCTCTGTGTGAAGGTGTTGTAGTGTTGCTGACAAAGAATAGTGGTAGGCACAAGGTATGCCACCTGCATTCCTTCCATAACTGTCTTAAAAGCCGCACGAAGGGCTATTTCGGTCTTTCCGTAACCCACATCACCGCAAAGAAGTCTGTCCATACACTTACCCTTTTCCATATCGGATTTCACATCGGATATGGCTGTAAGTTGATCCTTGGTTTCCTCATAGGGAAAATCCGACTCAAACTGAAGTTGCCATGGGGTGTCTTCACAAAATGTATGTCCCTGTATCTTTGACCTTTCTGCATAAAGATCTATAAGGGAAGTGGCAAGGATTTTTACGCTGTCTTTTACTCTGGATGTGGTTTTTCCCCATTCTGTGCCGCCAAGTTTATTTAGTTTTATCTTACCCGCTTCCGCCCCCATATATTTGTGTAGAACATCAAGTTGGTTTGTGGGTACATAGAGTTTGTCACTTCCGCGGTAATTTATCTTGATATAATCCTTGGTCACACCATCTACAGTCATCTTTTCTATTCCTGCATACTGACCTATTCCGTGGAAACGGTGCACAACATAATCCCCGATACTCAATTCGTCAAAACTGCGTATCTTTGACTTAGGGTCCTGTGCTCTTCTTCGCATCTTTCTGGTGGTTGTACTGAAAAGCGACGAATCAGACAGTACAACAGTCTTTGCCGACGGATACTCAAAACTGTGAGAAAGCCCACCAAGGCAGAGAAAAATCTGCGAATTTTCAGGCAAAGTATCAAGGTCTTTTTTTACAACTGATTCTATGCCGTTTTCGTCAAGTGCATCCTTGACAGACTTAATCCTTGAATCAGTAGAAAGCAAAATCACTATGCGGTAATTGTTCTTAAGCCAGAAATCAAGATCGTCAATGAGAAATCCCGTCTTCCCGTTGTAAGAAGGAAGTGTCTTTGCAGTTAAGTTTACTATTTCCTTTATCTTAAGATCTCCCACAGAGTGAGATACTGAATTAGTATATACTGACGGAAAATGACTGAATTTTTCCACAAATTCAGTCAAACTTAAGATGTAATCGCCTTTGCATTTCGGAAAAAGTCCCTTTTCTTTAAATGAAACAACTGTTTCAAGAAATTCCTTTTCATATTCCTTTGCAGATGCAAGTACTTTCTGTGGATCATCCACAAACAAAAGATAATCATCATCCATATAATCAAAAAGTGTGGGGAGACTTTCGTATATCATGGGAAGGTATTTATCAAGAGACAGAAATGATTCTCCTTCACCAAGTTTTTCCGCATCGGAAATAAGGTTTTCATTTTTCATTCTGATGACTTTTTCTTTTGCAGAAAATAATGTTTCCTTTTTTGACAGAAGTTCTTTTACAGGATATATTTTCACACTTTCTGCCATATCAAGAGACATCTGGGAATACATATCAAATATCCTTACAGAATCTATCTCATCTCCAAAAAATTCTATTCGGCAGGGATTGTCCGCTGAAGATGAAAACACATCCACAATAGATCCCCTTACGCTGTACTGCCCCGTACCCTCAATGGAATATACTCTCTTATAACCCAAAGTCTCAAGAGATATGATAAGGTCTTTCATATCAATACTGTCTCCTACAGAAAGACTCATGGTATTTGATAAATACAAATCCTTATCTACAGTATATTGCATAAGTGCTTTTGACGATGAGACAACACAAAAACCGCTTTCAAGTCCGTTTATTACTTCGATTCTCGTTCTTTGTTCATCAGTAGTTGCCACATCCACATCATAAAAAATATACTCCTTGGATGTAAACTGACTTACTCCTACACCTTCAAGGGAGCGGATATCTTCATAAATCCCTCTTGCAAGAGTATCGGTGGCGGCAATTACGAAAAGTTTTTTGTTAAGTCTCTTTGCCAGAGAATACATAAGGTGTGTTTTCTGAGAACCACTTACTCCCGACACAAGTATAGGCTGGCGGTTTTCTTTTATAGAATCCTCTATAGCTATCAGTTCGGGATAAAGTTCATTGATTTTTAAAAGTCCTTTCATTTTGCCACCTCCTTATCATTTTTTAAATAATTACTTTATGTATCTTTCGGGATTGATACCAAATATCTGCACTGGATAAAAATCCTCATACTCTGATATATCGTAAGGCGTAACGATTCTTCCCTTATCGCTGTCAATATCACATCCCACCGCCTTATATGCCTGCCATACAATGTGCGAACAATGGGATGAATCCACAGTATCTTTCACAGATTTGTCCTTTTCGCCAAATCCTGCAAGGATGTTGTAAGAAACACCCACAAGATTTTCTTTGGCATAATCTGCGGCTTTTCGGGAAATGGTACTGTCTTTGTGCCTTAATACCACAAAGCCCGGATATATCCCCCATCTTATTGATGGTGTGATTCTTGATTTGTGTCCGACAGACATATGTTCAAGAATTTTTTCTCCCTGATCATCTACAACAATGGCGCTGTGTCCATGCCTCCACAAAAGGGTGTGTGTATTAAATGTGATAAGCACATCACCCTTTTTTAAAGGTACTAAAGGAGTAAGAATCCCCTGGTTCAGTTCGTTTGCAGTAACGGGAAATGCGATGTATGACTTCTTATATGAAGGTTTCTTGAAATAATGGGTATTAAGAAATCTTAGAAGGGCCTCGTTGCCATCTTTTATAAGTTCCTTCGCAGACTCTTCTGTCACTCCGGTATTTAAGAATATCTTATCATAATCCTCTTTGGTAATATTATCCTTAGTAAGTATATCCGATATATCCTCCATAGGATAATGAGGTTCATAATACGCCTTACTGTCATTATATACGCCCAGTATCCCATATAGTATTATCACGGCAATAAAAAGAATAAGTATTCTTAGTTTTTTCTTTTTAAAAAGTGATTTTATACCCGTCATCATTTTCTCCGTATTTGTATGATACAATTATAATAAACAATCTGTAGGTTACTTAAAAAATTACGGTCTTAATCCCATACCGCCTTCAAGTGTCAATGTTTCTCCGTTCATAAACTTAAAGTCAGGGGAAGCAAGCTGAACACATACTCTTCCGATTTCAAGTTCACTATCTCCGAAATGTCCTGCAGGCGGCATCTTGACATTTGCCTTAAATGCATCAGGATATGCCTTTTCGAAGTTTTCAAGTTGTGCTGTCCATGCAAGCGGACAGATAACGTTTGTATTGATGCCGTCTTTTGCCCATTCTGTTGCAGCAACACGACTAAGACCTCTGATGCCTTCCTTTGCGGCAGCATAAGAGCATTGACCGTAGTTTCCGAAAAGTCCCGCACCTGAAGCAAAATTTATTACACTCCCCTGTGTTTCTTTAAGATATGGGTAACATGCTTTCATATAATAGAATGTTGCATACAATCCTGAATACATTGCAAGATTGAACTGTTCTGTTGTGTGATCCTGGATAGTAACACCTGAAGCAGATGCCTGGGCGTTGTTGATAAGAACATCTATTCTTCCGAATTCTTTGATTGTCTTTTCCACAACATCCTTTGCTATAGCCTCATTGTCATTTCCATCTGCAATATCTGCAGATATTGCCAATACTTTGATGCCATACAGTTTTTCAAGTTCTTCCTTAGCCTTTTCAAGTTTGGATACATTTCTTCCTGTGATTACAAGATTTGCACCTTCTTTTGCATATGCAGTTGCAATACCGTAACCGATAGAACCGCACTTTCCGTCAGAAAGGACTGCATATCCTGCTCCTGTGATAATTGCTGTTTTACCTTGCAAAAAACTCATAGTCATCTCTCCTTTTTATTTTAAATATAATTTCATCTGATAACATTGACAAAATATATTACCGTCATACATAAAATTACTGACAAGGGAACAAGAATCCTGAACTTCATCTTTGATGTCTTGTGATTAAATACAACCATTCCAAAGATTGCACCAAATCCCCCGAGAAAAAACGCACTCATAAGTAATGCTTTTTCACTTATTCGTCTATATCCATTTTTTGCCTTTATTTTGTCTATACCATAGAGAAACATTACAAGTATGTTCCAGGCTAAAAGTATCATCATTTGCTCTCTCATACTATCCTCCGAAAGCATTATTTTCTTTGTGTAATACAAAAAAGCAGAGACTGAATACTCAACCTCTGCAATCTGTGTTTATTATCCAAAAGTGATTTCCTTAAAATACATACTATTCAATAGAAAAATCCCTTCCGTTAAACTTGTTCATAGCATCCTGACAGGAATTTCTGATGATACACAAAACAATCTCATTCATTGATTTAAGTATTGGAGTAAGGATCTTTATTTCATCAGGAGAAAATCTTCCAAGCACATAATCAGCAAGGTCATAATCCTTATGCTGCGGTGCGCCAACCCCAACTCTTATTCTTGTAAATTTGTCACTCTGAAGTTGATAAATAATTGACTTAAGACCGTTGTGTCCTCCGTCAGTTCCTTTTGGTCTGATACGGATTTTGCCCAGAGGTATGCTTATATCATCACATATAATAATAACATTCTCAGGATCTATTTTGTAAAACTCGGCTATATCCCGTATGCTCTCGCCACTTAAGTTCATATATGTCTGAGGCTTGGCAAGAATAACCTTTTCACTTCCGATATAAATAGTCTCTGTCAATGCTTTGTGCTTAAGTTTTTTGATATCAGAGCCATTATCCGAAGCAATCATATCAACACAGTCAAAGCCTATGTTATGACGTGTCATATCATATTTTTTGTCAGGATTACCAAGTCCTGCGATTAAGTACATTATAAATCACCTGAAATTTAGTTATCGTAAAGTGTGCTGATGGACACATCATCATAGATTCTTTCAATTGCTTCACCAAAGATTGATGCAACAGAAAGAGTCTTGATTTTGTCAATTTTCTTTTCATCAGGAAGTGCAATAGTGTCAAGCATAATAAGTTCTTCTATTGCAGAATTCTGGATTCTTTCAATAGCAGGACCTGAAAGAACACCATGTGTACAACAAGCATATACTTTCTTTGCACCGCCTACTTCCACAAGTGCATTTGCACCGTTGCAGATAGTACCTGCAGTATCTATCATATCGTCAAGAAGGATAACAGTCTTTCCTTCTACAGAACCGATAATATTCATAACTTCACATACATTTGCCTTAGGACGACGTTTGTCGATAATAGCAATAGGCACATCAAGTTTTGCGGCAAACTTTCTTGCACGTGTAACTGAGCCAAGGTCTGGAGAAACAACTACTATATCGTCAAAGTTGTCAAATTTGTTCTTGAAATGCTGTGCAAGGATAGGGCTGCCATAAAGATGATCAAGAGGAATATCGAAGAATCCCTGAATCTGTGCAGCGTGAAGGTCCATTGTAAGAACTCTGTCTGCACCTGCAGTTGTGATAAGGTTTGCAACAAGTTTCGCAGAGATCGGATCTCTTGCTTTTGCCTTTCTGTCCTGTCTTGCATAACCGAAATATGGAATAACTGCTGTTATTCTGCCTGCAGAAGCACGCTTCAAGGCATCAATCATAATAAGAAGTTCCATAAGGTTCTGGTTTACAGGCTCACAAGTTGACTGTACTACAAACACATCGCTACCTCTTACTGTTTCGTTGATGTTGATGCTTACTTCACCATCTGCGAATGCGCTTACGTCTGCATCTCCCAAAGGAAGTCCCAGATAGTCTGCGATTTTCTTCGCAAGTGCTACGTTTGAATTAGCAGCAAAGATTTTGATGTTTTTACCATGTGTGATCATTTTTTGTTCCTCCTGATATCTTTTGTATTTTATATTATTTATTAAAAAATGACTTATTTGTTTTTGGTTGGTCTTACCCAGTCTTTCTTTACAGTCTGACGGCATCTTGCTATTGCAAGTGAATCGGGTTCCACATCATCTGTAATTGTACTTCCTGCAGCAATGAATGCATTTTTGCCTACCTTTACAGGTGATACAAGATTTGTATTACATCCGATAAATGCATTATCTTCAATAACGGTTCTGAATTTATTTGCACCGTCATAATTTACGGTAATAGTTCCGCAACCGAAGTTGATGTTTTTGCCCACATCACTATCTCCGATATATGTGAGGTGTGATACCTTTGTACCTTCATCAATAGTGGAATTCTTGATTTCCACGAAATCACCGATTTTCACATTTTCGCCGATATGTGAATTGGGTCTGATATAAGCGAAAGGTCCCACAGTTGTACCGGATTTGATGAATGAATCTGTACATACTGAAGAAAGAATCTTCACTTTGTCAGATATCTCCATATTTGTGATTATTGAGTTAGGACCTATTTCACAATTTGAACCGATTTTTGTATTTCCCTTAAGGTGAGTGTTGGGCATAATCACAGTATCCGCACCTATCTCAACTTCTTCATCGATATAAGTATTTGAAGGATCAAGGATAACTACGCCATTTTTGAGATGCTTTGTAACAATTTCAGAATTCTTTTTCAAATATGCGTTTACAAATTCTGTTTTGTCGTTCATCAATATACGCCTCCGAATATTAAATTAACCATATAAATTTAACCATATATACTGTGCCAAATCACAGTTACAATTTAGTATATCACAAAATTTTTTTCTTATCAAGGTATAATTACAATTTATGTAATTTTTTTGTAATTTAGACAATACAGGCAGAAATAAACATAAAAAAATATGTTATATTTACAAAAAAAGAACTGCGATGAGATTACTCTTCGCAGTTTATTTTGACGTAAAAATTTTTGATCCTAATAATAAAACTTATTTTTTGTCATTGCAGAGTATTTCTTTGGTTATTCTGATAAACTCTGCCATTGCTCTTGTGCAGTATTTGTTTTTCTTATGTGCTATATACAGATTTCTGCTGTATTGTTCATTTCTGACTTTATACAAAAACACATTATCACTGCCCCTGCCGTATTTTAAAAAAGTATCCGTAACAAAACACAGTCCTATTCCGGAGTCGGCAAGTGCGTATGAAATATTGAGCTGATCCACCTTATAAATCACTTTAGGCTCTATATTCTCTGCATTAAAAAAACTAATGGCACGTTTATACATATCATTACCTTTTTTTAGCAAAATAAATTTCTCATCTTTAAAACTTTTAATAGAAACTGCTTCAACATTATCAAGGCTGACCGTCCCTTTATAAATGCTTTCCGGCTCAATTTGAAACTTTTTGAGTTTTTTGTTTATTTCCCTATCTTTAGGTACGCATAACAGGATATCTTCACTTGAAAGTAAAAAACTCTCATAATCCTCTGCATTTTCATCAAAACTGTCTATAATTATATCTATCTGTTCATTGTTGAGCATACTGTTAAGGTTATCTGAATGTGCTTCTACAAGTTCCACCTCAATATCAGGATACAGTTTATTAAACTGATTGATAACCCTGGGCAACACATATGAAGAAAGATAATTTGTCCCACCAACCAATATTTTGCCTGTTTTCAAATTGTTAATATCATTTATACGGTTTATGAACTCTTTTTCGGCTGCAATTATCTGTTCGGTTGTTGAAATATATTCCTTTCCTATCTCAGTAAGTTTTACACAATTTCCCGTTCTTTCAAACAAATTAGCCCCAAGTTTCTTTTCAACATTCTTTATTGCTACACTAAGCGAAGGTTGTGAAATAAACAATTTTTCGGCTGCTCTTGTGAAATTTCCTTCCTTATACACTTGATAAACATAATTATATTTAGTAAACACACAGACACCCCACTATAGTTTTTTTCTATGGTTTTGATAGAGTAAAAGTATTTGACTATAGTGTATCACGTGTTTATAATTAAATCAATACTTTTTTACAGGAGATTATTATGATTAAAAAATTATCAAACATATCTGTTATAATGCTGACTGCTGTACTTTCGGCATTAAACTATGCAATTTTCATTTTTCCAAACAGTTTTGCACCCGCAGGCATAGACGGAATATGCACCATGATACAGGATGTGACAAACGTTAATATCGGTTATCTTTCACTTATAGTCAACATTCCTCTCATAATTTGTTCATTTTTTGTTTTAAACCGTGCTTTTGCACTTAAAAGTGCCATATATGTAATTACCTTTTCTATAAGTTCTATTATTTATAGTTATATAGACCTTTCCCCTTATTGTTACATAACCAATACGGGAAGCAGTATAGTGCTTGCACCAATTGTTGCAGGTACAATACGAGGTATGCTTTATTATGTCACATTGAAATTAAACGGTTCCAGCGGCGGAGTGGATATAATTGCAGCATTAATCAAACACAAAAAACCTTTTCTTGACCTTATGAACACCATTTTCTTTTTTAACATGATTGTTGCATTATGTTCTTATTTTGTATATGGTATGCGTCTCGAACCGGTTATATGCAGTATTCTTTATTCGTTTATAACATCCAACGTTAATAATAATATTCGAATAACTTCAAATGAAAACATAAAATATGAAGTCATTACCAAAAACGCTGAGGAATTTTGCTCAGAAATTTCTGATAAGTTTCATCAGTCTGCCACAATTATTGATGCACACGGAGCATATTCAGGTCTGAATACAAAAATGGTTGTATGTGTCGTTGACAAAAAAAATGCACCTTATATTGAAGAACTTATATTAAACCGTCCCGATTGCGTTGTATTTAAAAGCACGGTAGGAAATTCCATATCAGGAATTACATATAAGTAGCATTTATGTGAAATAGAAATTTCTTCTCTTCTTTAACAGAAAACTCTTTAAACTCTGTCAAGGGTACTCCACAAAAGAGGGAAAGCCAACCGGAAGGATAAAAAGTCATCATAGCCTATGGTTGTTTCACATAAAAATGAAAAACAGAATATAAAGCACCCGTGCAGACTGCTTAAAAAAACCGATATGAATCTTTAGGATATTGCAGACAAGGTGGGGCTATATGACTCAAGTCACCTTATCACATTTTTTTAAAGACATATGGGAATCACACCGGGAAAATTCAGGAAAAATCAATAACGCAACATTTTTAAATTTTTATGAAAAAAAGTGTTGACATTTAGATTTTTTATTGCTATAATATTATTCGTTGAGTACGGAGAGGTGTCCGAGTGGTTTAAGGAGCTAGTCTTGAAAACTAGTGATGCGAAAGCACCCAGAGTTCGAATCTCTGCCTCTCCGCCAACTTTTTTACGCTTCAGCGAATTTAAGTAGTTGAAGCAATTTTTATCTAATTTAATATTATTTATAATTCTGCACGGAGAAGTACTCAAGAGGCCGAAGAGGTGCCCCTGCTAAGGGTATAGGTCGGGAAACCGGCGCGAGAGTTCAAATCTCTCCTTCTCCGCCAAACAAAAAAGACTATCTTTCGATAGTCTTTTTTTGTTTCTGTGAAATAGATTTGAGCTCGAGCGACGGAGGCGCGACGCCTGATAATTTTTTGAGTTTGGAACAAACGATAAAAATCGAAGGTGTGCATAGCTGAGGAAAATCTCTCCTTCTCCGCCAAACGAAAAGACTATCTTCCGATAGTCTTTTTTTCATTTTATACTATTCAATGCCCTTGCCCTTCAGCAGCAACCGTTTCTTACATCAGGCTCACCTGAAAAGCAATCTCTTTCCGGTGGGAAGAATTCTTCTACAGGGAAGTGAAGTTTGTTGAAGAGTTCGCAGGGATTTGAATCGCCTGTTGTGGTACATTCACACTCAGGTATGCAGAAGTCAATTACCGGAATCAGTATCTGAACTTCCCTCTCAAGTCTTACGATTGTAAATATTCCAAGTGTGATAAATACCTTTCTGTCTGTTTCATTATCAACTATACTTCCGTCAATTGCAGAACAGATTCCCGAAGGAATAGACGAAATATCACAGTTACAGCAACAGCAGCAACATGATCTGTCATTTGGCTCTACAATCTTCGCGCCGAGACAAACAGGATCCACAACTTCTACCTGCGCTATGGGCAGGTTGTTTTTTTGCCAGAGTTGGATATCCCCTTCATCAAAGCGATACCTGGACTGAAAAATCTTTGCATTGCCTTCCGAACCAAAGAGTATAACTTTCTTTTCATATACCGCAAGTCCTTCCACCTGTTTCGGTCTGGAAGCACCACATACAACATCAAGAGTAATTTTGAAGAAAAATCTTAAGTCAACTGTATAATATCCTCTGTTGAACTGTACCGGTTCTACGTCAGAATATACCCAGATGATTTCTGCCTTTCTGCATTTGACACTTATTGCTTCATTGACAATCTCCTGAGAACATCCCGAAAAATAGACTCTTAAGTCTTCTATACATTCTTTGTCCTTACACGAACCATATACTTTACGAGTCTGAATACAGGTAGAGCCGCTTCTTCCTTCCGATGGGCTCACACCATAGTTTTTTTCAGCCATACATATCCTCCTGACTTAATTTTAAAGGCATATGCCTTATTGTCATTGTATGTAGATATGTCTTTTTTTGTGAAAGAATATAATACAAGGGTGTTTTTGTAATATAACCCGAATTAAAAAATATACTTTAGTGATGAATAAATAATGAAAGGATGATTAATCTGAAACTTTTCGTCGTGCACAAAAACACCATAATAATGTATTCACTTATTTTTCTGTTTGTATTCGGACTAATTTCATTTAATAAAGACACAGCCTTAAACGTAATACAGACAATGTCACCAAAAAAAGATCTGCCCATCTATTCGGTATCCAAAGATGAGAAAATATGCTCTGTAAGTTTCGATGCTGCATGGGGAAACGAAGATACAGAAGACCTTATCAAAATACTTGACAAATATAATGTAAAAACCACATTTTTTGTAGTCGGAGCATGGGTGGACAAATATCCCGAGTCTGTAAAACAGTTGTCTGATGCCGGGCACGAGGTAATGAATCATTCGGATACCCATCCCCATATGACAAAACTTTCAAAAGAGGATATGCTTAAGGAACTTAACTCATGTAATGACAAAATACAAAAAATCACAGGCATACGTCCTTCCCTTTTTCGTCCGCCATACGGAGATTATTCGAACGATGTGATAAGTACAGTGAGAGAAAATAATATGCATACAATTCAATGGGACACCGACAGCCTTGACTGGAAGGACCTTTCCAAAGAAGAAATCTATAAACGAGTCACAGAAAATGTATCTCCCGGAAGCATAGTTCTCTTTCACAATGCGGCAAAAAACACCCCTCAGGCACTACCTATGATACTTGACAAACTCATAAAAGACGGTTACAAAATCGTCCCTGTATCCGAACTTATAATCAAAGAAAATTTTACAATTGACCACACAGGAAAACAGATTCCCAACCAAACAGTAAAGACATCATTGGAATAACCTGTTAAAAAAATGGCAATCCTATGAAAAAGGTATTGATTTTATGTGAAAAATATGTTATCATTACCATAATTTGAAAATTAAGGAGTTGGATAAAATGCCATTGGTAACAACAAAAGAAATGTTCCAGAAAGCATACGAAGGCGGGTATGCTATCGGAGCATTCAACGTAAACAATATGGAAATCATTCAGGGTATTACAGAAGCTGCAAAAGAACTTAATGCTCCATTGATTCTCCAGGTTAGTGCAGGCGCAAGAAAGTATGCTAACCATACTTACCTTGTAAAACTTGTAGAAGCTGCTATTATCGAAACAGACCTTCCAATCGCTCTTCACCTTGATCACGGTGATTCTTTCGAACTTTGTAAGTCATGTATCGACGGTGGTTTCACATCAGTTATGATCGACGGTTCTCACCTTCCATATGAAGAAAACGTTGCTCTTACAAAGAAAGTTGTAGAATATGCTCACGCTCACGGTGTTGTTGTAGAAGGTGAACTGGGACGTCTTGCAGGTGTTGAAGATGCTGTTAATGTATCTGCTGAAGATGCATCTTACACAAGACCTGAAGAAGTTATCGACTTCGTTACAAGAACAGGTGTTGACTCACTTGCTATCGCTATCGGAACAAGCCATGGTGCATACAAATTCAAACCGGGTCAGAAACCACAGTTGAGATTTGATATTCTTGAAGAAGTATCAAAGAAACTCCCTGGATTCCCAATCGTTCTTCACGGTGCATCAAGTGTTATCCCTGAATATGTTGAAATGATCAATGCTAACGGTGGTGACATGCCTGATGCTATCGGTATCCCTGAAGATATGCTCAGAGAAGCTGCTAAGAGTGCTGTATGTAAGATCAATATCGACTCTGATATCAGACTTGCACTTACAGGTACAATCAGAAAGTACTTCAACGACAATCCTTCACACTTCGACCCAAGACAATACTTAAAACCTGCAAGAGCCGCTGTTAAAGATATGGTTGCTCACAAGATTACAAAAGTATTGGGTTGCGATAACAAAGCTTAATCAGATCATTCTTTGGCGGTGTAAATTTTTACACCGCCTTTTTTCTGATTTCACAATTTTTTTACATTTTGTTCAAACCAACATAACATTTATCCTTTATAATATCAATATAAATACTAAAGATAAGGAGAAAAGAAATGAATATATCCGACTCATTCAAAAACAGCACTTCGTCAAAAAAACTAATCAAGAATATTTTCAATGACGAAGTCCTGGGCAAAACCAAAGAGTGGTTTGATAACTACACAAAAATTATGGCATACTACCGATGTGCAATGATGGAAATAGAGACAAAGTTTAATGTATTGAACGAGGAATTTTCACTTCAGTTGGACCGCAATCCCATAAACGGAATCAAAACAAGAATCAAAAATCCAATGAGTCTCAAAGAAAAACTGGACAGAAAAAACCTTGCAGTCACAATAGAAAACATAGAAAACCATATAAATGATGTAGCAGGTGTAAGAGTCATCTGCTCATTCCCTGAAGATGTATATACCCTGGCAAATGCTCTGACCAGTCAGGATGATATCACTCTCATAGAAGAAAAAGACTACATAAAAAATCCGAAACCCAACGGATACAGAAGCCTGCATCTTATCGTAAGTGTACCTATATTTCTTGCAAAGGAAAAACGCTCTATGAAAGTGGAAATTCAACTGCGCACCATTGCTATGGACTCCTGGGCAAGTCTTGAACATCAGTTAAGATATAAAAAAGATACTGACTTTACAGAAGATATGGCAAAGGAACTTCTCCATTGTGCACATTTAAGTTCGGAACTGGACAAAAAGATGGATATGCTCAGAAAACAAGTTCAGTCCCAGAATATATAGCATTTTAAAACAAAAAATCTGCGAAAGGATTTCTTTCGCAGATTTTTTTATTTCGTATATTTAATAACGTGCTGTTTCAGTTTTTCAAATGTTTCATCACTTATATCGTGCTCTATCTTGCAACTGTCTTCATATGCCACATCTTCGGACACACCCATTGCAATAAGGGCTTTTGCAAGTATTTCATGTCTCTCATATATTCTTTCGGCAATCTCAAGACCTGATTTTGTAAGAGATATGTGTCCTGATTCATCAATGGTGATGTATCCTTCTTCACGGAATTTCTTCATCGCTACAGAAACACTCGGCTTAGAAAACCCAAGTTCTGTGGCAACATCTATGCTTCTTACATTGCCGTTTTTATTCTTGAGAACATATATTGTTTCCAGATAATTTTCAGCAGATTCTTTAATAATCATACCCGAATATTCCTTTCAAAAAAATCATAGGATGATTATATCACATAATATTCATTTTGTCAAAAAACATTTGGCTCTGTTCTACCAAAAATTTTACATATTATACCAAAAATTTTTTTAAAAAAGTGTTGACATTCCGAGTTAGTTATGCTAAACTAACTAAGAGATAGTTAGTTTAGACTAATCAGATGTTATGAAAGGAACATAGTTATGAATCTGACAGAAGCCATAGAAGGAAAAGAATACATAATCAAAGATATACTCACAGATGATGAAGAACTGAATTCTTTTTTATTTTCTTTAGGTTGCTATAGCGGTGAAATGATAACTGTTGTCTCCCATAAGAAGAATAACTTTGTCGTATCTATCAAAGACGGAAGATACAGCATAGACAGAGCACTTGCAGAAGCAATTATCATCTGACAAAGGGCGACGGTCACAATGTGATGGTCGCATATATTATGAAGTATAGTTAGCCTTATCTAACCGCACGGTTTTAAATTTATATTATCGTAGAGGAGGAACTTAAATGAGAATTGCTTTAGCAGGCAACCCGAACTCAGGCAAGACAACCATGTACAACGCCCTCACCGGCAGAAACGAAAAAGTCGGCAACTGGGCAGGTGTAACAGTAGAAAGAAAGGAACACCCTATCAAAAAATCATACTATAAGGAAAATAGAGAATTAATCGCTGTTGACCTTCCGGGTGCTTATTCTATGTCACCTTTTACATCTGAAGAAAGTATCACAAGTTCTTATGTAAAAAAAGAAAACCCCGATGTAATCATCAATATCGTAGATGCGGCAAACTTAAGCCGTAGTTTATTCTTTACTACACAACTTCTGGAACTTGGCATTCCTGTTGTTGTAGCACTTAACAAAAGTGATATTAATAACAAAAAAGGCACAAAAATTGATGTGAATAAACTGTCTGAAAAACTTATGTGCCCTGTTATAGAAACAGTCTCTATATCAAACGAAGGACTTGAAAACGTAGTTAGAAAAGCAGTTGAATCTGCAGGCAAAAAACAAATATCCGTTTATAATCAGGGAGAAATCAATCTTACAGACAAATCATCTGTTGAAACAGCAGACAGAAAAAGATTTGATTTTGTAAACAAAATTGTCAAGGATGTAGAAAGTAGAAAAGTCTTCACAAAGGACAAAAACTTCGGAGACAAAATAGATGCAGTTATCACAAACAAATGGCTTGGTATCCCGATTTTCGCCGTTGTAATGTATCTTGTATTCCAGATATCACAGGTATGGGTGGGAACACCAATTGCAGACTGGCTTGTTGCATGGCTTGAGACATTCCAGGAATGGGTTGGCGGACTTCTGGAAAGTGCAAACCCATTATTGTCTGCTCTCCTTGTTGATGGTGTTATCGGTGGCGTAATTGCAGTTGTAGGATTTCTTCCACTTGTAATGGTGATGTATTTCCTTATCGCACTTCTTGAAGATTGCGGTTATATGTCACGAGTTGCCGTTGTACTTGACCCTATATTCAAAAGAGTTGGTCTTTCAGGAAAATCCGTTATTCCTTTTGTTATCACAATCGGATGTGCAGTACCCGGAATTATGGCAAGCAGAACAATCCGTAACGAAAGAGAAAGACGCGCAACTGCTATGCTCTCCCCTTTTATGCCTTGCGGAGCGAAGATCCCTGTTATTGCACTTTTTGCAGGTGCATTCTTTGATGATGCGGGATGGGTGAGCACTACAATGTACCTTTCAGGTATTGTCCTTATTTTCCTCTGTGCCCTTCTCATCAACAAAATCACAGGACATAAAGCAAGAAAGTCATTCTTCATTATAGAACTTCCCGAATACAAGATTCCTTCCCTTCTCGGTGCATTCAAGTCTATGTGTTCCCGTGGATGGTCTTACATAGTAAAGGCTGCAACAATTATCCTTCTTTGTAATACCGCTGTTCAGATAATGCAGACATTCGACTGGACACTAAGTGTTGCAGAAACTGCAGATACTTCAATTCTCGCATCAATCGCAAGTCCTTTTGCATACCTTCTTATCCCTGTAGTAGGTGTGTTGAGTTGGCAGTTGGCTGCAGCAGCAATCACAGGATTTATCGCTAAGGAAAATGTGGTAGGTACACTTGCAGTATGTTTTGTAGGGCTTGAAAACCTTATTGATACTGAAGAACTTGCACTTATGGAAGGTGCAGGAACAGAAGTTGCGACTGCATTCGCAATCACAAAAGTTGCCGCACTTGCATACCTTATGTTTAATCTCTACACACCGCCTTGTTTCGCAGCAATCGGTGCTATGAATGCAGAAAAGAAAAGTGCAAAATAGCTCTGGGGCGGAATCGGACTTCAGCTTGGAGTTGGATTTACTGTAGGATATCTGGTTTATACAATCGGTACACTTATAGTAGATGCATCTATGCTTAATGTAAATGGTGCAATATGTGGCGGAATAGCAGTTGTAGTTTTGATTGCTATTGTATGTATGCTTATACATAATACAAATAAAAATATGAAAAAAGAATATAAACTAAACTAAAAATGAGTGATTGATATGACAAACTTCATTATAATAGTTGTACTGGCTGTCATTCTGGGCGGTGCATTATGGTATATCATCAGATCCAAAAAGAATGGTAACAAATGTATCGGATGCCCTTACGGAAAGACGTGTCAGAATGGAGACAACAACAATTCTCCTTGCAGTTGTCAAAAATAAGATAACTGAAAAAAGATATATTTTATCAGAAAACTCCCCTTTTTATTTTGGGGAGTTTTCATTTGTAAATTGAGCAAAATATTGGCAAATATCTCTTGACAAACCCTCGCTTTTGTGGTATCCTAATCAAGTGATTTTGAGAGAAACCAAGACTAAATATTTGCGGGCGTGGCGGAATTGGCAGACGCGCTAGACTTAGTTTCCGTCCTGTATGTGATTTTATTGTTGATTACGGTTTTTGCCGTTTTCATAGATGAGGATTAAGCGATACGCTCCTCCTCGGTGTACCTCTACCGTGTAAAAATTAAGAGGAAAAACTGAATATGCACCAGTGGCGGAATTGGCAGACGCGCTAGACTTAGGATCTAGTGTCCCCGACGTGAAGGTTCAAGTCCTTTCTGGTGCACCAGCGACAAAAAGCTTACAGAATTTTAACTGTAAGTTTTTTTCGTGCCTGTTATTTGTCAGGCAGATACTTCCTCGTAATCGTCCTCGTATATCATACCGATTTCATCTGTATAGCTTTTTTCGAGGAATGGTGCTTTCATTCGTATTTCAAGGCGAAGTCCGTATTCATCTTCATGAATTATTATTTTTTCTATCAGCAGACACAAATTTGTGTGGCTCAGCTCCTTTTCACTTAATATCTTATCAAGCAAATTTGCATTTTCAAGCATTGCCTTTTTCTCTCTTTGATAGTTTTATCGATGTTTTCTATCTTTGCAATATCATTTTTGAATCCTTCGATTTCTCTGTTTCGCTTTTCTATCATTCTTTCATATCTTTCGGCATTATCCCTGTCCTTGATTTTCTCCATTAGTATCTGCTCAACCTCAAGTTCGGTAGCATTTATACTGTCATGAAGCCTTTTTATCTTCTTGCTTACATTATTTTTCTGTGACATCCATGACCGTATATCGCTTTCGATTTGTCTTGAGCATTTGGATAGTCCGTCTCTCATTACGGCAAGTTGCTTATAAATCTGTTCATCAAGCACCGATTCGTTAATTCTATGAGAGGAGCATACCATATGAGTGTGTCTGTGATAGCCGTTACACACATACTCAATTCTGTCCGGCTTATCCTTGGTTTTTCGCCTTTTTGCTGTAAATGTGCTTCCGCAGTCCCCACATTTTAAGAGGTATGCATATCTGTGACAAGGCTGATTGCTTTGCGATTTCCCTTTGCCCTCTGAGTTTATTCGTATAATCTCTTGCACCTTGTCCCAAATCTCTCTTGGTATGATTGCAGGAACTGCATCCTTATGTATAAACTGTTCCTCTTTAGGCACCTTTATCTGCTTTTTGGTTATTCGGCTTCGCTCCCTTTGATGATTGACCAAGTCACCGCAATAGAAAGGGTTTGTGAGAATTCTTCGCACTATGGAATATGTCCACAGATATTCAAAGGTTGCTTTTGGTTTGTTATCCCCAAGGCTTTTTTCTTTTAACTTTAGTTCATAGTAGGCAGGTGTTTTAACACCTTCTTGATTCAATATTTTTGCTATTGTTTCCGTACCATATCCATCCAAGAACAGCTTATATATCCTTCTGATAATATCCGCCGTTTCCTCACATATCTCAACTTTTTTGGTGTACCTGTCCTTTAGGTATCCCATCGGCACATTAATAACTATTCCTTCAAATTCTTGCTTATGCCTTAATGCGGCGAGAATTTTGACAATTATATCTTGCACATAACTATCGTTTATTAAGCCTTTGAAACCTATGATTAAATCGTCACTTCTGTTAAAGGAGTCTATTCCTTCCGTTACGGATACAATTCTTACATTTCGCTCTTTCATATCCTTTACGATAAGAAGTGTATAGAACCTGTCACGGCTCAGCCTTGATAAATCTTTTATATAAACTGTATCAATCATTTTAGCATCTGCCAGTTCGTACATTCGTTTGATGCCCGGACGGTCAAAAAGCGTTCCGCTTATGTTATTCTCTAAAACTTCATCAACAATGGTATCTCCGACCTTATGTACATATTCTCTTACTAAGTCTCTTTGTATATGTAGAGATTCGTGTTCTTCGTCTTCTTCTCGTGATTTTCTGCACAGTATAAATCCTGCCATTTCTTTTCACCTCCGTTTTATTTGTGAGGGAACCGAAAAGGTTATTTTCGGCTCCCTTTTCAGCAACATACAATACCATGTATAATAGTAAAAGTCCAGACAAACATTTCATAATTCTAAGATTTGTTATATAATTGGACTATGGCTGTGAATAGACTAGACAGTACCATGGGTCCCTGAATCCATTTGTTGTGAGTAGTCATTCATCTCCCTA
>JAZSCT010000043.1:0-1585 GCA_045530725.1 Clostridia bacterium | reverse complement strand
GTCATTCAAGATTCTTCCTTCCTCAAGAAATAGAACAAGAGGAAAATGAGAGTGAATTTGATCTGGGAAATACTCACACTGAAGTTTCACATGAATCTGGGCAAGGTTCAGCCCCTGCAGTTGAAACAAATGAAATTGCTACTGAAATGCAATCTGAAAATGAGAATGGTGAAATGCAAAATCACCAATTAGGTGGGGAAAATGAAAATGGTAATCCTTCTTCCTCCCTCTCTCACTCTCAGTCTGGAGAGTCTTCTGTTGTGCCTTCTGATATGAATAATGCAAATGTTGATTTGAGTGATTACCAATTGACAAGAGATAGACAACCTAGGGTTAGTATTCCCAACAGGTGGTTTATAAACTTGACTGAGTTAGAAGTTAATTTGGTTGAGTTTGCATTTATTGCTGCTGATATTGTTACCACTTTCACTCCTGAAACATATGAAATTGCCATAAAATGTATGAAATCTGCTGAGTGGTTGAATGCTATGAAAGAGGAGATAAAGTCTATGAATGTGAACAAAACTTGGGTGTTAGTTCCTAAACCTGAAAAAGCTAGGTTGATAGATTGCAAGTGGATTTACAAATTAAAAGAAGGGACAAAATCTGATGAGTTGCCTAGGTATAAAGCTAGATTAGTTGCTAAGGGATTTTCACAAAAAGAGGGCATTGATTATAATGATATCTTCTCTCCTGTTGTGAAGTATAAAACACTAAGGCTTTTGCTTGCTATGGCTACTGTTTTTGATTGGGATGTTGAGCAAATGGATGTGAAAACTGCTTTCTTACATGAAGAATTAAATGAAACCATTTATATGAAACAACCTAAAGGGTTCATAGATGTTGAGAAACCTGATCATGTGTGTTTACTAAAGAAATCTATATATGGTTTAAAACAATCTCCAAGGCAATGGAATATTAAATTTGACACTTGTATGCACAAGTTAGGGTTCCAAAGAAGCAGTTATGATTCATGTTTGTACTTCAAAAATGTTAAGTCAAAAACCCCTTTGTTTGTCTTGTTATATGTGGATGACATGCTCATTATGTGCAACTCTAAGGTTCTTATTTCTGGTGTGAAAAGGGACTTAAAACTGCATTTTGATATGAAAGACTTAGGGGCTGCTAAGAAGATTTTAGGGATTAAAATCATTAGAGATAGAAAGAAAAAGATGATGTGGCTATCTCAATGTGATTATGTGAAAAAGGTGTTAGAAAGATTCAACATGACTGATTCTAAACCCACCTCTATCCCTTTAGGAGGGCACTTAGACCTCACCAAGCAACATTGCCCTACTGAAAAATCTGAAATTGAAAAGATGTCTCACATACCTTATGATGTGGCTGTTGGCTCTGTAATGTATGCAATGCTGTGTACTAGACCTGATTTATCTTTTGCTATCAGTGTGTTGAGTCGTTTTATGTCTAACCCTGGTGAGATTCATTGGACTGGGATGAAATATCTGTTGAGATACTTGTGTGGTTCCAGAAACTTGTGTTTGGTTTATTCTGAACATACTTCAAGGAATGAATTGTTAGGCTATGTTGACTCTGACTATGCTAGTAATAAGGATACTAGGAAGTC
>JAZSCT010000029.1:0-1533 GCA_045530725.1 Clostridia bacterium | reverse complement strand
TATACATATTTCCACCATTCGTGACCGCCTTTCTTTGTCATAGGTCTTTTGTATGCTGTGGATAAAACTCTGCCATCATCAAATATCTTTTTACAAATGTGTGGGGTTTTGTATGCACTATCTGCTACTATCGTTTCTACTTCTGGAAAGTTTTCTACAAGTTTATCATATACATCATCAAATGCTACGCTATCGTGAACGTTTCCCGGAGTTACTACTACTTCTAAAACAAATCCATTCTTATCACAGGCTGTGTGTGCTTCATAAGCAAATTGTTTTTGATGTTCACCCTTTACGAAAAGACCGCTTTCAGGATCCGTTGTGCTTTGGGTGATTTTCTTTGTTTTCTCTGCTTTCTTACGATTTTTCAGCTTTTTCTTAGATGTATTATCTTTTTTCTTGCTGCTTGACTTTGGCGTATCATCATCGTCAAAGGGTTTCTTTCCATGTTCTTCTCTATCGTTATTAATTTCTTTAAGCAATTCATCCGCATATCTTTTAGCTGCGACAGGAACTTCTATTTCAATCTTCTTTTTAGTATTGGCATTTGCCTTTATGTGAGTTCCATCTATGAATACTGCTTCCGGTTTCAAATATCCGGCTTGTGCTGCTTCACTTAAAATCCATGCAAATATTTTATCTATTGTATCTGCACTAAAACGGTGACGAAAGTTGTAGCTGATAGTGGAAAAGTGAGGGGTTTCATCAGTTAAACCATATCCCAAAAACCAACGATATGCGATATTTAAGTACACTTCATCGGCGGTTCTGCGCAGTGATGGCAAGCCATACAAATGCTGAATTAAAACCATCTTAAAAAGCACAACGGGGTCGATACTTGGTCTTCCGTTATCATCACAATACAGTTCTTCCACAAACTCATATATTTTAGAAAAATCAACCGCTTCACTTATTTGTCTTAACAAATGGTCGCACGGAACCAAGTCTTCTATACTTATCATTTCAACTTGATATCTGTTCTCATATCCTTTTTGCATCATCTTTCATCACCTATACTATTATACCATAAAACGCAGAAAAAGCCCAGCTTTTGCCGGACTTTTTCGACAGTCTGAGACGGGATGCTTTGCATCTCGTTTATTATTATGTACGGGTTATTTGAATTTTAAACATATAGTTTTTCGCCTCATTATATTGATTTTTCTCGTCAAATATGATATAATTGACGAGAAAGAAAAGGAGGTTACGAGATGCGTCGCTTTGACTATACCGGGCTTATTAATAAGAAATGGGATAATGAAGTTATTAATTACCTATCTCTTATTCACGAATATAAGGGAAAGCAGACTTCATATATTCAGCAGAAGCAATCAGAACTTAATAAATTAGTTGAAATAGCAAAAGTTCAAAGTACAGAAGCTTCTAACGCTATAGAGGGCATCCGTACAACTGAAACTCGTTTGCGACAGTTGATGAATGAAAAAACTGCACCCCGCAACCGTGATGAAAAAGAAATTGCCGGATATCGGGATGCACTTAATGTTGTTCATGAGAATTTTGAATATATTCCAC
>JAZSCT010000030.1:0-50677 GCA_045530725.1 Clostridia bacterium | reverse complement strand
GCAAAGCAAGAAATATTAAGCTACATATATTTGTATTACAATTCAGAGCGATTACATTCAGGAATAGGTTACAAGACACCTAATTCTGTTTGGATGTAAAAATTCACTCTTTTATTTGTCCGAAATACTTGACAAGTTTCACGAAAAGATAAAAGACCAAAAAGAAACGACAACTTCCTGTCGAAAATTGTCGTTTCTTTTTGGTGCGGGAAATGGGACTTGAACCCATACGTCGGTTGACACACGCCCCTCAAACGTGCCTGTCTGCCTATTCCAGCACTCCCGCATAGTATTTAATTTATGTCGTTTTCCGACGACTTGATTATTATACTACATAAAAAATGATTTGTAAAGAGTTTTTTTGAAAAAATTTAAAAAATTTTTATTTTTTGTATTAAATTTAATTTTTTTTGTAGTTTCGTAAAGAAAATATTGAAATTTATTCGAAAATATGGTATATTATTTCTGTTATAAAAGCTCAAAAAGGAGTAGATTACAATGAAGAAAATTTATGAAGGAAAGACAAAAGACGTATATAGTCTCGACAACGGCAATGTATTGCTTAAATTCAAGGATGACTGCACAGGCAAAGACGGTGTATTTGATCCTGGTGAAAATTCCGTAGGACTTACAATCGAAGGTATCGGTAAGGCAAACTTAAGAACAAGTGTTTACTATTTTGATATGCTTAAAGAAGCAGGTATCAAGACTCACTATGTATCAGCGAATGTTGATGAAGCAACCATGGAAGTTCTTCCCGGCAAGGTATTCGGACATGGTCTCGAAGTTATCTGCAGACTTGTTGCTACAGGCAGTTTCATCAGAAGATATGGTGAATATATAAAAGACGGCACAGTACTTGAAGGCGGTTATGTAGAATGTACATTCAAAAATGACGCCCTTGGCGATCCACTTGTAACAGGAGAAGGCCTTGCAGCACTTGGCGTTATGACACCTGAAATGTTTGAAAGTATGAAAGAACAGACATTAAAAATCACAAAGATTGTTGCTGATGACTTAAAGACTATTGGTCTTGATCTCTGGGATATCAAGTTTGAATTTGGTTACAACAACGGCGAAGTAATCCTTATCGATGAAATCGCTTCAGGCAATATGAGAGTATATAAGGGCGACAAGATTGTTGATCCTGTAGAACTTACAAAATTGATTTTAGACAGATAATATTATTTTTGGGAGATGTAAATTTTTACATCTCCTTATTTTTAATGGAGATACAATGGGTAAAAAACTTTTCTGCGAGATATGTCCTCTTACATACAAAGTATCTGTATGTAAATTGCAAATCACTAGATACATAAAAAATATAATTTCAAAAAAGAATTTTGCAAAGACAAAATCTGGGGATAAACTTCCCGTTTTGATATTCAGTCATTCTTCGATTATCAGAAGAAATCTTTGTGGGGTAGATATGACTCTTCAGGAGAACAAAGCAACAAATCTTTCTATTGCAGTCAATAAGGTGGACGGGATTATCATAAATCCCGGAGAAGTATTTTCTTTTTGGCATCTGGTAGGGAAACTTACCAAAAGGAAAGGATATAAACCCGGGCTCAATATATCCGGTTCAACATTAGGTGAAGGAATTGGTGGTGGAATGTGTCAGTTTACCAATCTTATACATTGGATGATTTTAAATACTTCTTTTGAGATAGTTGAGCATCATCATCATGAAGGATTTGATTTGTTTCCTGATTCAGGCAGAGTAATTCCCTTTGGCACAGGGACATCTATCGCATATAATTATCTTGATTATCGTTTCAGAAACAATTCCGACAGTCCCATTCAGATAAATGTATGGGTAGATGACACTTGTCTATGTGGAGAAATAAGAGGATATAAAGATATTCCATACCGATATGAAATTAAATCTTTCAATGAACACTTTGAAAGAAAGGGCGATAATGTATATCGTGTGGGCAGTGTTATCAGAAAAACTTATACAAAATCAGACAACAGTCTTATAAATGAAGAAAAGATTCGTGATAATTATGCAAAAGTGATGTATGATACAGAGGGATTAAAAATACAGTAGATTATAATAATCCTTATATATCGACAATTACCCCCAAACACTTGCTTGGGGGTAAAGTAATATTTCCTACATAATAAGAAACTTTATAAGGTTGTCATATGTTTTTAGGCTTCTGTTAACGTATTCTCCGCCTTTTCACAGCCTGGAGGCTTTTTACGTTCTTTGTTAAATTAAGGAAATAGGAAAGAGACTTCAGGACGGATAAACAGAGGCGAAGTTGTATGTTTATACTACGATGGCGATGTTTATTCGTAGTGAAAAGGTAAATAGAAAAGGAAATATTACATTGAAGTGTAATATTTCCTGCATAATAAAAAACCGGGTAAGGTTACCTGATGTTTTAGACCTCTGTTAACGTATTTTTTGCCTTTCCACAGACTGGAGTCTTTTTACATTTCCTTTTTTAATTACAATTTGCTATACACCTTATAAGACATATAACAGAAGTTATAAGCAAAGTAAAAAATCCCAGAAGAAGTCCTGTGATTACAGCACCGAGTACGCTTGTCGCTGCAAAGGTTATTCCAAGAAGAATAAGGGATGTTACAATTGTGCCAAGTATTCCTGTAAACACAATGCCGAGAGTTTCACATATGCAGTTGTTTGTATCAGTACAACCTGTTTTTAACAATATTACTGCCTGATACACCACCGCTATGCCAAAAAGTACCCACAAAAATGCAGGAGTTACAGTTATAGTTGCATTAAATGTGAGAAATCCAACGATGATAGCCACAATTATGCTGAAGAATATTCCAAGTGCGCTGCACAGTCTTACACAACAGTTTTTCATGATAATATTTCACCTCCCATATAATATATGAGAGAAATATCTGTTTTGTTAATTTCGTTTTTTGCAATATGTTTATACAGGGAAATGTGCAGGAAGTTTGCATATTTTTCTGTATTTTTTTGTATTACTAATTTGTGACAATATATAAATATCCCTTTACATTTTCTGACTGTTATGCTAAAATAATTGGACGAAGATGTTATCTTCTTATAGTTTTATGTTAATTAGGTGGCACAGTATCCTAGTCAGATCGGTTAACTTTTAAGGTGGGCCTAAAAATCCATTAAAGGGCATATCGATGAAGTTCCTTGTGTTTGGCTTCATACGCCCAGTGTGGGGCTGATGCTGGGAGTTAAGGTTTAAGGGCGATCCGTAATGGCATGCGGGCGTTGACCCTTTTTCCGTGGAGACCTAAATGCGTAGTCCTCACCCAGGGGTTACCGGTATGGGCAATTCGTTGCCAGATGTACCGATGATTCCCCGGATGACCGTCTTGAAATCAGAGACAAGATTACGGTTTAGGATAAAACCTGTTTTGCGGTGTAGGTAGCAATATGCTGTGAGCAGAGTAGCCTGCCTTGAGTGAACAATCACGGATAATCAACATGCTTTTTTACCCAACGGCCATTGGGCAAAAAAGATTCGGGGTTTGAAAGATTGCTTGCAAAAGAGGCTAAGAGTTAATTTGACTGCGGAGGAAATCTCCTAGGCTGGTTTATGCGAGGGATTGCAGTGCGGACTAAGTGGTAATCCGGTAGTGTTGGTGGTGACACGACACACCCTGTCTTAAGAGGGAACTGCCATTTCGGCGACGATTTGGTGACAGAGTGGGAAATCCAACCGGACCTAAGCCGTAAATTTAACTTCGCATATAGCCACCTTAATTATATTTATTAAGGAATATTGAAATGAAAAAAACAAAAAAAGAAAAGGGCCGCATAGGTTGGGCAATATATATTACAATTATCACATTTATATTATCTATGTCCATGAATGTGGCTACAAACGAAATACTTGAAAAAGTAAATATTTATGTGGCATTTTCCGTACTTTTAGCGGTAATACTTATAGGTATTGTATTTGATATAATCGGTATAGCCATTACTTCTGTATCGGAAGCACCGTTCCATGCAAGAAGCGCAAAAGGAATGAAAGGCGGTAAGGAAGCAATCGCACTTATAAGAAGTGCCGATAAGGTTTCCAACTTCTGTAATGATGTTATCGGTGATATTGCAGGAGTTATCTCGGGCGGTCTTGCGGCTACAATAGTTGCCCTTATGACACAGCCTGATACAACGGAAAACCGTGTAATGAATCTTATTCTTGCAGGTATAGTTGCGGCGCTTACTGTTGGCGGAAAGGCAATGGGTAAGGGATTTGCCCTTTCAAAGGGCGATAGCATCATCGCTTTTGTAGGAAGAACTGTATATACCTTCAAGCGGATTTTTTCAAAGAAAAATCCAACCACAAAAAAGAGCAGAAAAGAGAATTAATATGCTTTTAGAAAAAATTAAAACACCAAAGGATATAAAGGATTTATCCAAAGCAGAACTTGGTGATTTGTGTAAGGAAATACGAAAATTTCTGATAGATACAGTTATGAAAAACGGGGGGCATCTGGCATCAAACCTTGGTGTGGTTGAACTTATTGTCAGTATGCATCTGGCATTTGATACCCCTAATGATAAGTTTGTCTTTGATGTAGGACATCAGAGTTATGTACATAAACTTCTTACAGGAAGGTATGATACATTTCACACCTTAAGACAACTTGGCGGTATATCAGGATTCCCAAATCCATCAGAGAGTGAATATGACAGTTTTGTATCGGGTCATGCAAGCACTTCTGTCTCTGCGGCACTTGGTATGGCAAGAGCCAGAGATATAAGAGGGGAAGACTACAATGTAGCAGCCCTTATCGGCGACGGTTCTCTTGGCGGCGGAGAGGCGTTTGAGGCTCTGAACGATGCGGGAAACAGCGGTACAAAACTTATCGTTATTCTTAATGACAATGAAATGAGTATCGGAAAGAACGTAGGTGGGCTTTCAAGACATCTTACCAAACTCCGTACAAGTAAACGATATATGGAGACAAAAAGCGACTTGTCAAACTTCTTAAAGAAATTTGGTAAAGCCGGAGACAGTATGATAAGTGCACTTTCTACTGCCAAAGAGAAGATTAAATATTCTTCTATGACAGGGGTTTATTTTGAAGAACTGGGATTTACTTATCTTGGACCCGTAGATGGTCACAATCTTGAAGAAGTTACAGAGATTTTAAAAAGAGCCAAAAATCTTGATGAGCCTGTGCTTGTTCACGTGCTTACCAAAAAAGGATATGGTTACAAAGATGCAGAAATCAAGCCTGAAGCATTTCATGGTGTAAGCAGCAGTACAAAAAAACCATCAGGCAAATCCTATTCCGAAGCCGTTGGTGAGATTCTTTGCAAGGAAATGTCTTACAACAAAAATATAGCAGTTATTACTGCCGCTATGTCTTCAGGATGCGGACTCAAAAATGTGGAGAAGAATTATCCCGACAGATTTTTTGATGTGGGAATAGCAGAGCAACACGCCACCACTTTTTCTGCAGGGTTGTCTTGCGGTGGGGTTGTGCCGGTATTCTGTGTGTATTCCACATTTTTGCAAAGGGCATATGACCAACTTATCCACGATGTATGTCTTCAGAATCTGCACTGTGTGTTTCTTATAGACAGGGCAGGTGTTGTAGGTAATGACGGTGCTACACATCAGGGTGTTTTTGACTTGTCATACCTTACACATATACCCAATATGACGGTGTTATGCCCCTCTGATATAAGTGAACTTGAATCTATGATAAAGTATGCCATAAATGATATGGATTCCCCTGTTGCCATAAGATATCCCAGAGGTGAAGTGAGCCTTGACATATCGGAAAAGTTCGAATTTTCAAAGGCAGAAGTGGTAAAAGACGGGGATAGTGTTGCCATTATTTCTGTAGGAAATATGAAAGATGTTGCCATATCATCTGCTGAAGAACTGGAAAAGTCTCATATCAGCACAGCGGTAATCAACTTAAGATGTGTGAAGCCTTTTGATGAAGAAATTGTGAGAAAGTATGTATCAAAATGCAAAATGATAGTTACTATAGAGGACAATGTGATAAACGGCGGAGCGGGAAGTTTCATATCCCGTATGATCCCGGGAAACTATATTCACTTCGGTTGGCCTGATGAGTTTGTTCCTCACGGCAAAGTAAGTGAACTTATGAAACTTTATCATCTTGATAAAGAAAGTATAGTTGAAAAAATAAAATCTCAGATGTGGGATGTAAATGGAGACTTTTTATGAAAGAAAGACTTGACGTTGAACTTGTGAACCGTGGCCTTGTAGAGTCAAGAGAACGTGCAAAGGCTTATATAATGGCAGGAATTGTATATGTGGATGATCAGAAGGCGATGAAAGCCGGAGATAAGGTTTCAGAAGGACAGAGACTTGAGATACGTGGAAATACGCTTAAGTATGTAAGCCGCGGCGGACTCAAACTTGAGAAAGCCATTGATTCATTTGATATAAATCTAAGTGATTTTGTGTGCACTGATGTGGGTGCATCCACAGGCGGATTCACAGACTGTATGCTTCAGAACGGAGCGAAAAAAGTATATTCCATTGACGTTGGATACGGACAACTTGCCTGGAAACTGAGAAATGATGAAAGAGTTGTAAATATTGAGAGAACAAATGTAAGATATCTTGACAATAGTATTTTTGAAGAGGAAGTTGATTTTTCTTCAATAGATGTATCATTTATATCTTTAAAACTTGTGCTTCCTGTTGTATATTCCTTCCTGAAAGAAGGCGGCACCTGTGTTGCCCTTATCAAGCCTCAGTTTGAAGCACAGAGAGAAGACGTGGGCAAAAAAGGTGTAATCAAAGACAAGAATGTGCATATCAAAGTAATTGACAAATGCTTGAATATCGCACGTGAACTGGGATTTAGTATTATCGGTCTGGACTATTCGCCAATCAAAGGACCTGAAGGAAATATAGAGTTTCTTATGTATGTGAGAAAAGAAGTATCAGATTCCGACCAGTTTGGTGATGAATACATAAAAACTGTGGTGGATAATGCCCACAATGATACAAAATAAATTTAAGAATTAATTTTTCAGGGTAGTGTTATGATAGATAAAAACGATTCATTAAAAAAAGTGAACATTCATCTCGGTCACAGAGCACGTATGAAAGAAAAGTATTTCTCCAACGGTATAGAAGTACTTTCTGATCACGAGAAACTGGAAATGCTTTTGTATTTTACAAACAGAGTGAAAGATACAAATGTTATTGCCCACGCATTGATAAAGGAATTCGGTAATCTGGAAAATGTGTTCAATGCAGATATAGAATACCTTCAGAAAGTGGAAGGAGTAGGCAAGGAAACTGCATTTCTTATAAATTATGTGGCAGAAATCAACAATTACCGTGTAAGAAACAAATACAAATACGATCGTAAGGTCACATATCTAAAGGATATGGATGATGCAGGAAGATTTTGCTGTGATTACTTCTCAAACAGAAAGAAGGAAAGCCTTATTGCAATTTTGTTGAACAATAAGAGCAAAGTAATAAAAATCTGCACCATAAGTGAGGGGACTGTTGACAGAACTGCCGTGTATTCACGTGAAATAGTGGAACTTGTTTTAAAAAACAATGCCACGGCCCTTATCTTGGCACACAATCATCCGGGAGGTAACTTAAACCCTTCTGATGAGGATGTGGCAGCCACTATGAAAGCGGACAGAATGTTTAATGATATTGATGTGCATCTTGTGGATCATTTTATCTGTTCAGGCAACAGATATGACAGTCTCAGGACCAGAGGGCTTATATTGTAGAAAAGCAGAGAAGGGAAGTGTTTTTGTGAAAAAGATAATATCTTTAATACTTGTATTGGTTTTATGTGTATCTTTTGTTGCCTGCTCCGATGAGGAATCTCACGGCAATGACGGTGTATCGAAGACCTTCACATACTTCAATGAGAATGTTAATACTGCAGAGTATCTGTGGGTTATAAGTTTCGGCGATGAAACTCTCACTATGGCTACAAAAAACGGTGTTAATTATAACAAAACAGAAAATTCCGAAAACACAGAAGTACAGATATACAAGGATGCAAAAGTCTATAGAGTCTATGATGCAAACAAAGCATATATGGTATATGATGATACAGAAAACGACTGTTTCAGAGTGGAAACTTTGAAATCCACAGGTATAAACAAAGATAATTTCAAATCAGGAAAGAATACTGTGGAGGGAAAAGAATACTATTACGAAGAATTCAGCGCCGAAAACGGACAGGACAGATACTATTTTGATGGAGAAGAACTTAAATACATTGAGTTTATTCAGGATGGAACATCTACTTTTATCAAAATTGAGTCTGCAAAAAATTCGGCAGATGATTCGCTTTTTGAAATTCCATCTGATTATGAACTGGTAGAATATTAATGGCAAAATCCGGCTGTGGCATATATGTCACAGCCAAAAGTGTTTTTAGAATAAATAAAATGCACTATTTCGAAAGGAAAAGTATATGAAAAAACTCACAATGGGAATACTTGCCCATGTCGATTCAGGCAAAACCACCCTTTCAGAAGCGCTGTTGTATAAGTCGCACATTATAAGGGAAATAGGCAGAGTTGACAAAAGAAATACTTTTTTTGATACAGATACAATAGAGAGAGAAAGAGGGATTACTGTTTTTTCCAAACAGGCAAAACTTACCCTGGATGATATGATAGTATATCTTATAGATACACCGGGGCATACGGATTTCTGTGCAGAAACAGAAAGAACCCTCTGCGTTCTTGATTATGCCATACTTCTTGTGTCCGCATCTGATATGGTGACGGGGCATACAGAGACATTGTGGAGACTTCTTTATAAACACAATATCCCCACATTTGTATTTGTGAACAAAACCGATTTGCCATATGATGGGAAAGATGCCTTATTTGATGAATTCAAAAGAAGTTTCGGTGACGGATTCTTTGAATGGAGCAAAGATAAATCAGAAATAAACTTTGAAGAACTGTCTCTTTGTGATGAAGGTGCAATGGAAGAGTACCTTGAGATTGAGAGTTTATGTGATGATACTTTGCAGGCTCTTTTTCATCAGAGAAAAATATTCCCTGTTGTCTTTGGTTCTGCGCTTAAAAATCAGGGTGTTGATGAACTTTGTGAATGTGTAAAAGAATTCTCCTGTGACAAAAAATATCCTTTGGAATTTGGTGCAAGAGTATATAAGATTTCTGAGGACGAGTCAGGAAACAGACTTACCTTTCTTAAGATAACAGGTGGAAGTATTTCTGTGAAGGATATCATTTCTGGAACAAGTGATGAAGGGGAAGAATGGAAAGAAAAGATTAACCAGATACGAATTTATTCGGGAGAAAAATTCACCCTGACGGATACTGCATATGCAGGGGATGTATGTGCCTTTACAGGACTTAAGAATACTTATTCAGGGCAGGGACTTGGCTTTGAAAAAGATGAAGAGCCTCCTGTTATGGAGTCGCTTTTTTCATACAGAGTACAACTTATCGGCGATTATGATATGCTTTATGTACTTGATTCATTCAAAAAACTTTCCTCTGAAGATTCTCAACTTAAATACCGCTACAATTCCCACTCGGGTGAGATTTATATAAACATTATGGGTGAAGTGCAACTGGAAGTTCTGAAACGGATGATAAGAGACAGGTTTAATATAGAACTTGATTTTTGTGAAGCGGGAGTAGTTTATAAGGAAACTATTCTGAATGAGGTTGAGGGCGTAGGACATTTTGAGCCATTAAGACACTATGCGGAGGTTCATCTGCTTTTGGAGCCTCTTGAAAGGGGAGAGGGACTTAAATTTGAGTCCAAATGCCCTGATGATGTTCTTGACAGACATTTTCAGCGACTTATCCTTACCCACCTTCAGGAAAAGACTCATCTTGGTGTGCTTACAGCATCGCCTATTACTGATGTGAAAATAACCCTTTATACGGGTGCTTATCACAAAAAGCATACCGAAGGCGGGGATTTCCGTCAGGCAACATACAGAGCAGTAAGACAGGGACTGAGAAAGGCAGAAAGTGTCCTCCTTGAGCCCTGGTATGAGTTTTCGCTCAAAATCCCCTCAGACAATTCAGGCAGAGCGATGACCGATTTATCCAATATGGGAGCAGATTTGAATATGCCTGAGATTGTGGGAGATACTGCTTATCTTACAGGCTTTGCCCCTGCAAAAAAACTTAAGCCTTATATGAGAGAGATTACGGGATATACACGGGGTATGGGAAGACTAAGCGTGTCTCTTTCGGGATACAGGGAATGTGATAATCAGGAGGAAGTTATAAAAGAGATAGGGTACAATCCTGATTACGACACAGAAAATACCGCCGATTCGGTATTCTGCTCACACGGTGCAGGCTTTGTTGTGAAATGGGACAAGGTGGAAGAATATATGCATCTTGACAGTATCTTTGATATGAGGAATGAGCAGAAAGAACTCACTTTAAATATAAGAAAGATCAACCTTTCCGATACTGTGGAAAACGAAGCGGAAATAATGAAAATATACGAAAACACCTATGGCAAAATCAAAAAGAAAACCGACGGTGTAAAGGTTGAGAAGAAAAAACATGCCAAGGTATCTCAGCCGGTGTTTAAAGGCAAGGCGAAAAAGTATGACGGAGAGTATCTTCTCATAGACGGATACAACATCATATTTGCCTGGCAGGAACTGAAAGATGCGGCAAGGGAAAGTCTGGAACTTGCACGAAGAAACCTTATTGACAGGATTTCCAACGTGGCTGCAATCAAGAGTGAAAAAGTCATAGTGGTATTTGATGCATATAAAGTCAAAGGAGGCACAGGTTCTGTGGAAGAAGAAGGTAATGTTACTGTGGTATATACCAAAGAAGCGGAAACTGCCGATACCTATATAGAAAAAGTTTCACACAGACTTTCCAGGAACAACCTTGTCCGTGTGGCAACATCAGATTCTATGGAGCAGATAATAATTATAGGTGCAGGCGCATTCAGAATAAGTGCAGAAAATTTCCTCAAAGAAGTGGAAATCCTCGAAAAAGAAATAGAAACTTTTGTAGATAATGACTGATAAAGGACAGCGATGATAAGTGGATAATTCAGAAAGAAAGTGCTATATGTTCAATAAGCCTCAGGGTTGTGTCACCGCAAAGACCGATGTCGGACACAAAACTGTTATGGATTATTTTCCTGATGAAATAAAGGAAAAATTTCATCCTGTGGGGCGTCTGGATAAGAACACAGAAGGTCTTCTTATCATCACCAATGACGGAATGCTTACAAAGAAACTCTGCGATCCTGCAGAAAAGAAAGAAAAGGTGTATTTTTTGTGGGCTATTGGCGAGATGAATGAAGACAAGATACAAAAGATAAGGGAAGGACTTTTTATAAAGCACAGAGAAGAACCTTGTGAAAAAGCAGATCTTAAAGTGGACAGGACAGATCTTCTGTACAATATTTCAGGACACTTTTCCAAAGAACACAGGGCAAAACTTATGAAAAACAAAAACATCCCTGTCTTTTCCTGCTTTATCACTATCACCGAAGGCAAAAAGCATCAGGTGAAAAGGATGATGAAGGCGTTAGGATGTACGGTGGTGTATCTTAAGAGGATAAAGATTGCAGGGGTGTGTCTTGACGAAAATCTGATGCCCGGAATGTTCAGGGAAATGACAGATTGTGAAATGAAAATATTAGAGGGATAGTTATATGAGAAAACTCAGTTATACTATAACAACTGAAGAAAATAACAAAACCGTGGGAGAGATTATCAGAAAGCACTTTGATATATCCTCCCACCTTTTGGCATATCTTAAGAATAATCAGGGCATATATCTTGGGGATGAATTGGTTACTGTAAGAAAAGCGGTAAGGGAAGGAGACACACTTACTCTTATAATACGTGACATCAAATCTCCGAATATCGTTGCGGTGAACCTTCCTTTGGATATAGTGTATGAAGATGAAGACATTCTTGTGGTGGACAAACCTCAGAATATGCCCGTGCATCCCAGTATAAACAACTATACAAACACCCTCGGAAATGCAGTAATGTACTACTACAGACATCTTGATTTTACATTTCGTCCCGTAAACCGTCTCGACAGAGATACTACAGGACTTGTGGTAATTGCAAAAAACCGCTATTCGGCAGATATTATCTCAAGGCAGATGAAAGACGGAACATTCAAAAAGGAATATATGGCAATTGTAGAAGGTATATTTGACAAAAAAGAGGGCGAAATAAATGCCCCGATCAAAAGAGAGTCAGAAAGTGTCATCAGGCGATGTGTTTCCCCTGACGGAAAGACTGCTCTCACAAAGTATAAGGTCGTAGAAGAATACGGTGACAAATCTCTTGTGAAAATAAGACTTATGACAGGCCGTACCCACCAGATAAGGGTGCACTTTTCCCATATAGGGCATCCTTTGTGCTATGATTACCTTTATGGCAGGGAGGAGAAGGGGCAAACATTCAATCTAAGATGCTCAAGGGTGGAGTTTGTTCATCCTTTCACGGGGAGAAAAGTCGTTTTTTCGCTACCTTTCCATGAATAAATTTCCAATTTGTAAACCAAGTGTAAACTTTTTGGTTTTTATTGATTTTTGCAAAGTATAAAAACTTGACATTTACCGCATAATTTGGTATGATTTATTATGTATGATTATACTATAGGGGTAGTTTGCCCTTTTTTAGAAAGATGTGGTGTAAAATTGAAGAAAAAACGTATAATTTCCAAGGTTTTACTTATAGTGCTTTTAGTTGTGATTGTGCTTTTGGTCAATTTGTGTATGAAGCATTGGAACACCATCACGGCAGTTGTTGACGGAATGAATTATTCCGTTGAAGAAATAGAGAATATCAGAGTGGATAATCAGAAAAAAGTGGATGACGAACTATCCAAGTATCCCGATCTTAATTTCAGAAATCTCACAAGTGAAGAAATCACCGCCCTTTCAAAGGGACTGATAAGTCAGGATGATGTACCTTATCTGATAACGGGAAGGAAAGTTTTTGTTGACGGAAAGGTAGTTACTTCCGAAGAGTATGAAGAGATGATGAAGGATGAAAAAGATAATTCTTCAAAAGACCAAAATGCAGAAAACAATTCTCTAAGTGACAACAAAAAAGATTCAGAGGGGACCAAAAAAACAGACAACAATTCTTCTGCTGACAAAAACAACTCAGATACCTCAAAGGATGTCTATTCGCAAAGTGCAAATAACCAGGTGCAGCCTGAAGGACCCAAGACCAATCCTGAACTGGAGGCGGTGCTTGAGAAGTTCTTTGTACTTAAGGCCACATTTCTTGCGGATATAGAGGCAAGAGTCAATGGGATGATTGCGGATTATAAGTCTATTCCCAAAAAAGAAAGAACAAAGGCAGTAAGAAGCGAATATGCAAGCAAGGCCATTGCGCTTATGTCAACTATGGAACCTCAATATGATGCACAGTTTGAGGCAGTTGTCTCAGAATTGAGTGCAGTTATAGAAAAGATAGACGGCGACAGAAATCTCGTCAATGTGGTAAGGGATGCTTACAAAAAAGAAAAAGCAGCGCTTAAAGCAAAATATGTAAGCAGAGCAAGAAAACATATAACGTAAAAATTGATAATTAATTTATTTATTAAATTTTTTATATAACAAAAACTTTAAGGGGTGTGAACACTTTGGCAAAGAAAATGAAAAGCCTTCTTTCACTGATCATATGTGTTGTGATGATTATATCATCATTCGCATTTACATCGGTGGTTGGAGCAACACAGTTCAAAGATATGCCAGACAACTGGTCAACCGCTGCACTTACACATGCAGTAAACAATGACTTGTTGCGTGGCAAAGGAGATGGAATGCTTTGCCCTGAGGATTTCCTTACAAGAGCGGAGATGGCTACTGTTATCAACAGAGCATTCAACTCAAAGGTAGCGGCAGATATTACATCATATGTTGATGTAAATCCATCTGACTGGTATCACAATGAATTCGAAAAGGCTCTCAATATGCAGACCTTCTACGGTACAGGAGATAATCATTTCCGTCCGCAAAACACTATTACAAGAGAAGAAGTGTTTATTGCTATTGCAAGAGCATTGGTGGTATCTACAAATGATTATAGTGTGCTTGGCAAATTCTCTGATGGTTCAGATGTTTCATCATGGGCAAAAGAATATGTTTCGGCACTTGTATCAAACGGATATGTAAACGGCTACGGTAACGGGCTTATATTGCCTAAGAATAATATTACAAGAGCAGAGTTTGCACAACTTCTCTATAATATATTCAAGCAGTATATTTCCACACCGGGTACATACAATGATGTGGTGAACAACGGCGGTGTTGTTATACGTAACAAAGATATCTCATTGTCTGATGTTACAATCAACGGAGACCTTGTTATCGCAGACGGCGTGAGTGACGGTATTCTTACTCTTACCAATGTGAAGGTAAACGGAAGACTCCTTGTGAGAGGTTCAAAGCAGATTACTGTGAAGGATTGTGAATTTACCAAGGGTGTTGTAGTCAAAAATGTAAATGGAGTCGTTCATTTTGATAACTACCGTAACGAACCTGAATTTAAGATTCTTACAGAGGTTACAAAGGCAACATTTAAGGATAATTCATATTCAATCGGCTTTGGCGGCGGATCATCAGGCGGCTCTTCTGCACCGGGAATTGTGACAAATAGTATTACTCTCAACCTTAACGGCGGTAGCCTTGCTCCCGGTGCAAGTAATGTTATTATGTGGACAGCGGGAACAGTAATTCATTCTTCAGACCTTCCTGTTGTAACCAAACCGAACTTTGTGTTTGGCGGATGGTACAAGGATAGTGCACTTACTGAAAGTTTCACATCAGAAACAGTTTCAGGTCCATTAGATCTTTATGCGAAGTGGATGGTTCTTGTTACATTCTATTCAGACGGTAATGAATACTCTTCAAAGAAGATTGAAATCGGAGAAAAGGTAAACCCTCCGTTGACTGATCCTGAAAAAGAAGGATATGTATTTAAATACTGGTATAAAGACAATGAAAGTGTAAGTTTTGATTTTGACACCAATATTGGAATAAATACCAGTCTTTATGCCAAGTTTGTAGAAGTTCATACCGTAACATTCTATACAGATGCGTATATGAATGAAACAATTTCTGCAGAACCTCTTAAAGTTGAAGATAAAACAATAATCGCTGACATAGACAGACCTTCTGATCCTAAAAAGAACGGTTATACATTTGCCGGCTGGATTGACGATGCAACAGGCAATGCATTTGATTTTACTTCACAAATTACCGATGATATGAAAATCTATGCTGACTGGACATACAGTATTTCCTTCAAGGATAGCCACGACAGCAGTGAGATTTCATCTTTCGGTGGTAATTTCGGCGAGGATGCTCAGGCACCTTCAGAAGATCCTAGGAAGACAGGCTGGATATTTGCCGGCTGGTACAAAAATGTGGAATGTACAGAAGAATTTGACTTTGCAAATATTGACTTTGACAGTTACGAAGAAGAAGAAACAATCTCTGTATATGCAAAGTGGGATCCGGATTATGTAAAGATTATAATTTATCCGAAGTGGCCACAGTCAGATGAAAACTATGAATACTCAAAAGATGGAAAACCTGCACTGAGAGGCAGTTTGATTGCAAAGCCGGTTGTAGATAATCCCGGATTCAGACTTATCGGATGGTATTCAACACCTGATTTCAAAGATGGAACAGAGATAGACTTTGCAACATACAAATTCACAAATGATGAAACTACAGTTTATTCTTACTGGGAAGAAACTGATGAAAAATTCACAGTTAAATTCTATAAGGGTATGACAGACATATTTTTCAAGGGAGATCATGAGTATCTTTCCGGTTCACATATTCAGGAAAGTGACATCCCAGCAGATGCTGCAAGGGAACCTTACGAAGGATTCTACAAAGATTCAACCATATCTCTGCTTTATGCAGGAAATGAATATCAGCATTATATAGATTCTACATGGTTCTATAAGAATGATGAAGATAAATGGGTAGAATTTGATATAACCACTGATATTGTTCAGTCTGATCTTGATCTTCACAGCGGTTCAAAATTCCTTTTGGGATATGCTTATTTAAACAGCGTTGAACATGGATTTGAAGTAAGCACACCTTATGAAACAGATATTACAGATTCATATCTTACAAATGTATTCAAGGATATGCTCTTCAGAAACAGAAACAATCTCAACAATGCATATAATCTTCCGCAACTTGACGAAAAGAAAGCACAGATTATGTCAAAACTTACTGCGTCAGGACTTATTGATGAAGATAAGAACATCCTTATACAGTATATCAAGTTTAGATTTGCACAACTTATCGGAGAAGAGAACTTAAGAGACTTCATTGTAGAAAATGCCAAAAAGCAACTTTCTTCAAATGACGGCTTAAAGGATACACTTACAGAATACATTGATTCTCATAGTGAAGAAGAAGTAGAAAAACTTATAATCAAAGCCATCGACAAACAGCTTAAGAATCCTCTTACAAGAGATGAAACTATCGCAATGATAGAAGAACTTGTGCTTGATGTAATCGAAAGAAATCCTCAGATGTTTGCCGATATGATTGAAGAATATATCGAAACAGAAATACAGGAAGGCAGAGAAGATGAGGTAGAATCCCTTATCGTTGATATTATTACAAAGGGTATGGATGCTGATACTATTAAGACCGTTGCTCTTAAGGTAGATATGAAACCATACATCAATGAGTATATCGATACTCTTACTATTGATGAACTTAAATCATATTATGACAAGATTGTAAATAAGTTTATAACAAATCCAAACTTCAAGACATATATCAACGAATATGTGGGTGTAGTTGATGATGATTTACTTAAGGCATTTATGAAGGGTTATATCAACCAGACAGGTGAAGGTAAGGTATTTACAGATTATCTCACCGATATGGATAATACTGCTCTTGCAAAATACATTTCAGACAATCTTAAGGATGTAATTGATGATACTGATATTAACAAATACATTACAGACTACATCGATGCACTTTCAGAAGAAGATTTCAAAGAATACACCGAACTCTATATTACTGGTCTTGATGCTTCAACAAAAGAAAGTTACATCAAATCATATCTGGATACACTTACTGAAGATGAACTTGCTTCCAAGGTGGCAGATTATGTATTGGGACTTACAGATGTAGTGGGCGAACTCAATACATATATCGGAAAAATTTCAGATAGTGATCTTGTAGAGTATATTTCCGATTATATTAAAGAGAATACTTCAAATTCTACTATTATCGGATATATTATCGACTATGTGAAGACTGAAATAGCATCTAGTACACCTGATGCAATAGTAATGAACAAGGTAACTGATTTCGTAACAACCAATGCTTCTTCAATCGACGAAGTAAAGAATGTTATGAAAGATGTGCTTCCAAAATATGCAAAGACTATTTCAGAAGCAACAATCAAGGCACGCATCACAGAATACTTTGACACAACAGATGGTCAGGCAGACTTTATCACAGTTATCAGTAAGTACCTTGCATCTGAAAATTACACACAGATTGAAATAGATGCTATACTTTCAAACAGCACAGAAATAGAGGCTCATAAGAATGAAGCAATCGATTATGTTGTCAAAGAAATTAGAAAAGACAACAGCGAAGTATTCCAGAAGGACCCTGTAACAGGAGAATTCACAAATACATGGGTAAATGTGGATAAAGTTGCAGCAAACTTCATTTCAAATACAACATTTGTTTCAGAGATGCTCACAGTAGCCGGCGTAATGGATGAAATTCTTGCAAACGGAGAGGCAATCAACGTTATTACATCCAAGGATACATTCAGAACACAGATTATGACCATGCTTGTGGATCCTTCGAATCAGACAGTAATGAACAAGGCTGTTCAGAATGTTATAAGTGTTCCTTCCAAGAAGACAGATGTGGTAAACAAAGTAATCACATCACTTCTTGCAGGCGATGATAATAATGACAAAGAAGAAATCAAATCACTTGTTCTCAAGATGATTTCAAAGCAGGGAAAAGCAGCATCTGTTAATGAACTTGCAGATTATCTTAAAGATAATCTCGATTCAAACGGCTATGCTTTGAGCGGTGCAGTTGATTATATCTATACAAACAGATCAACTGAAATTGCAAATATTGTTGCTCATATCAAAAAGCCTGCAGCGGATACACTCGTTTCCAGAATAGCTGCAGAAATAGTAGCAGTGCCTGAAGAAAGAGCAAAAATTATAGGCCTCATTGTTTCATTTATCACAAAACCTGCAAATGAAAATAAGAAAAATGAAATCATTGATGATGCTATTAATAAACTTGTAGCAGATAATGATGAACTTGTAGCCTACATTTCAGGTATATTTGAAAATGATGATACTTTGGGAACCAATAAGAAGACACTTGTTGCATCTATCAAGAATGTTATCTTTGCAGATTCCACAGCAGCAAAAGAAAATATCAAACAATTTGTAAATGTAATTATTTCATCTCAGAATACATTTGGCAAAGAAACTCTTATCAATACATACATTGATGACATCTGGGGCATAGAAACAAAGAGGGCAGAGTTTATCTCAAGAATTGCCAATGAATTTGTAACAAAACCATTGGTACGTGCTCAGGTAATGGATGATACTATTGATGCAATCAACGGAAATCCTGTGCTCAAAGATGAACTTGTGGCAAAACTTATCTCTTTCATAGAAGAATCTGATGAGCACATGGAAGCAGTTGTAGAAAAAGTCGTAGAAAAGATGATGGGCGACGAAACTACACCGGGAGATGATACACTCAAGGAAGAAATGATAGACTTTATTGTTAAGTATCTTAAGGAACATCCTGATGATCTTGATGACATAGTTGATGAAGTGCTTGAGGACGATCCGAATGTAGATGGCGAACTTGGCGATATCTTAGATGAATTCGTTCGTCAACTTATTGATGAAGATAAGTTTATCATCAACAAAGATAACAAGTTTATTGCAGAAGGAATGCAGATCAAACTTTCAGAAATGACAGAATATACTGATCTTTTTGAAATGGTACCTGACAAAGTAGAAAAACTTTATAAGAAGATTGAAAACTTCCTTCCAAAGGATATTATTCAGAGACTTTATTCAGAAACAGTCAATGCATATCTTGCACAACTTACAGCAGGTATCAATGCTGTGACAGATACACAGAACGGCGAAGCAGAAACATTTATGACAATGGTTGTAAATCCAGTTATAGACCTTCTCAATCCTCTCTATGACAGAGCAATGGAAAAGGCAGATAACAAACTTGAAGAGCGTTTCTTCTATAATGAAAACGAATATCTGCAGGAAGTCATTGATATACTCACACCGGCTACAATGTTCAACGGTGACGAAAGTCTTGCAACAGATGTTCTTTCGGGATACAGTTTCAAGGAGTTTGACGATTACTACTTCCTCCTTATGAGGCTCAGTGTTCTTACTGATGATACTGCTCAGTGGTATATGGACAATATCGGTCAGGAAAAGACAGAAGAACTTATGGGTACATTGGAGTCAAGAGTGCTTAAGGCGTTCAGTTATTACAACAAACTTCTTGCAGTACTGGATGAATATACAAAGTCAGGTGATGTTCCTGACAGACTTGACAACAACTATGTAGAAAGACTTGAAAACATCTTAGACTCAAGATTCCCATTCTTTGATAAGATTCTTGACAGGTTTGATGATTCAAAAGTTGACAGACCGGTGAATGATTCTGACTATGACAGGTTGTACAAAGTTGTAGAATTGCTCTTCAGAAACAGAACATTTACAGCAGATGATTTGTTTGATTCATCATATGCTGACAAACTTAATAAGTTCAGATTTGATGATGACACCTATAAGGTGGTAAATGATAAGGTCGGAGAGGCTTCATTGAAGAGAGAAAACAGATAGTATAATAAGGAGAAAAATTAATGAAAAAAGCGTTATCAATACTTCTCATTTTATGTATGACAATATCTCTCCTTTTTGCAAACAGCGTAATGGCAGATCCTGCAGTAACATTTTCGGATGTTACTGCAGGGACTGAATTGGGTAATGCCATATACAAACTCGTTGAATCAGGCGTAGTTGTGGGATATCCCGACGGCACATTCAAGTCTGACAACAATCTTACCCGAGCAGAACTTACAAAGATGGTAAACCTTGTATTCGGTTATACAGAAGCAGATACAGAAGGATTTATCGATGTTACTGATGCAGATTGGTTCAAACCATATGTACTTGTTGCAAAAAAGGCAGGATATATCAAAGGTTTTGAAGACGGTTCCTTCAGAGGAAATTCAAACCTTACCAGAGAACAGGCTTGTGCTATCATTTCAAGATGCGCAAATCTTAAAGAGACAAAAATGATTATAAATATTTCTGATCCGGTTTCAGACTGGGCAGATGTTGATGTAAAGAAAGTTATTGCGGCAGGATTTATGAACCTTGAAGAAGGGGACAAATTCAGAGCAAAAGAAGACATCACAAGAGGGGAACTTTCCATACTTCTCACAAGGTATATGGATGCAAAAGCCAAAGAACAGGCTCCTCCGATTGTTGTTCCATCAGTTGGTGGTGAGGTAAGTACCGGCGGTGGCGGAAGTGCCGGCGGCGGTGGCGGTGGCGGTGCTGATGTGCCATATTGTACAGTTTCATTAGTGCTTAATGGTGGCAGTCTTCCAGCGGGAGCAAGCACAACATTAAGTATGGTTTATGGTACAAGTTTGTCATCATCTTCTATACCAACCCCAACCAAAACAGGACATACATTTGCCGGATGGCATACAAACAGCGCTCTTACCGGTTCATTTACAAGTACAGTTGTTACTTCAAATTTCACATTGTATGCTAAATGGATTGAAGCAGGCGGAAATGAGACTCCGGGAGAACCTGATCCGGTGACTTACACAGTAACCTTTGATTCAGATGGTGGATCAAATGTGGAATCTAAGACAGTAAACAGCGGTTCAAAGGTATCAAAGCCTTCAAACCCTACAAAAGAAGGTCATACATTTGATACCTGGACAAAGGAAGACGGATCTGTATTTGATTTTAATACACCAATCACTTCTGATATTACTCTGAAGGCAAAATGGAATATAAAACAGGTCAAGGTTGTATTCAATGCCAATGGGGGATCATTTAATGATGAAACCAGTGTTACGGTTAACATTAACTGGGGAGAAACTGTTGCATTGCCTGATAATCCTACAAAGGATCCGGAAGGTGCTTATACATTTGAATTTGACGGATACAGAACGGAAAGAAACGGTGACGAAGCATTTGATGAGACATTGCCAATAACAGAAAATAAAACTGTATATGCAGCCTGGAAAGAAATCCTTTCAGACAGCGAACAAGCGGAATTGATTAGCAATATCACAATTCTCAAAGGAAGATTTGATGAATTTTCAGAGGATGATCTGGTTGGACTGACAAGTGATGAAACGGCCATTCTCAGTTATATTGAGGCAAGTGAATATATTGTTTCTGCTTTTGAAAAAGCCATTGCGGCACATAATGCAGGCGAAACTATTTCAAAAACAACTTTAAAAAATGAAATTTGCAGTACTGAATACAGCAATGCAAAAAGAATATATTCATCGTTGTCAGAGGAAGGAACGCCAAGTCCGAAAGAAGAATTTGACAAGATAGTATTCTATATCGCTGATGATCTTGCAGAATTCTTTATGGATTTCTTTGGATATTAATTCATTGTTTAAGAAGGTGTAAAAATTTGATTTTTACACCTTCTTTTTATTTGATAAATTTACAGAGTATCATCCACGAGTATTGTATCATCACCGATTTTTTTGATTTTTTCCCAGGGGATGACGGTTTTTCCTTTTGAAAAGATTCCGGGATTTTTTCCGGGCACTACGATAGAACTTATTTTTCCTGATATTTCATCAATTTCCAGATCATACACATATCCCAGTTTTTCACCTTCATTTACACTTATTACTTCTCGTGATTTAAAATAAGATGCTTTAAACATTTTATACCTCCTTTTCTATTAATAGTTATGATTAAAATGCTTTAAGTATGAAATACTATAAATTGAAGCATTGCTTCAAAAAATTTTTGGCAGGTGAATTATATTTATGTGTTCAAAAGGATATATATCAGGTATGATAACAGGTGCAATCATCGGGATGGCTGCAGCAGTAATAGCAGACCCAATGAGAGATAAGCACCACAGACAGATAAGACGAAAAACCAACCAACTGGTAAGGACAGTAAGCGATGCCATTGACAATATGATGGACAAATAATCATAGGTTATAAACACCTGCATTCATATTATATTATGAGTGCAGGTGTTTTGCATATATTGTCTCTGTGTTGATTTTTTGAATTAAAACAGATATAATACAAATATAATGTAAATTTATATAAAGTATGTATTTGTCAGATGAAAGATACCAAAAACTATGACCTTTCTCTGGGAAACTGGGGACCTTACAACAAAGATTATCTGGGTATTTCCCATATATCAAATCCTCTTATGGGTCAAAGAACCTGAAAAAATACGTAGATTATATACAGATAATGCAGCATATGAAAATACATCACCGGTAATTACCACAGCAATAACTGTTCTTATAGCAAGAATTATGAAAAACATCTCAGAAACTCTTGATTTTGACAAGGACACACATATATATAAGGATTTGATTATACATTTGAAATCAACGGCAAACCTTCTAAGGAAAAAAGTCACCAATGGAGCATATGCCATAAAAATTGGTGTAGTTATCAAAAAATAAAGTTCAAACAAAATGGGATGTAAAAAGTCATTTTACATCCCATTTATCTGTTATTGAATTCTTATTCGGAAATCTCATCCTCGCCAATATCTGAGGTTACAAGTGGTGGCATGGATTTCAGTTCTTCTCTTGCCTTTAAGATATTTTCCTTCATAATTTCAATGGATTTTTCTATGCCGTCTGCTACAGATTTTGCAAACATACTGAGCACATCTTCATTCATAAGAAGTTCTCTGTCACCTTCATTTGTGACAAATGCACATTCCACAAGTGCTGCAGGCATAGATGTTTTTCTTAATACCCACAAGCCGGGACGGGAGATAATTCCTCTGTCATATATATCCACATTTTTGATGATTTCTTTCTTTATATTGGATGCAATGGTTTTTCCGTCGATGCCGTAAACATCGCTTCCGTTTCCGTTATATAGTACCATAGTACCTGATATTTCGGTGTCCTCCATTGCATTTGAATGGATGCTTACAAACATATCTGCATCAAAAGAATTTGCAAAGTCGGTTATTTCCTGAAGTTTCAGATATGTGTCGGTACTTCTTGTCTGTTTGAATGCTATTCCCTTTTGGGTAAGAAGTTCTGCCACTTTGTTTGCTATGGTAAGGTTTACATCTTTTTCTTTAAGTATAATGTTTCCTTCTTCATCATAGCCAAGTGCGCCCGGATCAGTTCCGCCGTGTCCTGCATCAAGTATTATAAGTATGTTGTTTTCATCACGTCCTGCCATAAACTTAAGTCTTTCGTATGGGTCATACTCTGTTTCCTGATTTTCCGTTTCTTCATCGTTTTTATTATTTTCTGAAGATAAGTCGGAAGAATTGTTGTCATTGTCTGAAGAATCATTGTTATTGGTATTGTTGTTTTTGTCATCTTCTGTTTTATCATCATTTTCATCAGTCGTCTCTTCTTCCACATATGTATCCTTGCTTCCTACCTTTAATGTGACTACACCTGACTTAAAGGATGCATCATATGGCTGAGTGTTTTTGCATTCAACTACCACTCGTGAAAAATCCTCGTGTATTGCATAGCGGATTTCCTTTACAAATCCTGAATCAGAGGTTATCTTTCCACCGCCATTTCTGAGTGCTGTACTCTCAAAATCAAGTACAATGCGGAATGGATCTGCAAGGACCATCATTGATGGGGAAGACTTGCAGGTGGTGTTTATGGTGATTGTATCTTCTGTGTTTTTATTTTTGACAGTTATTCCTGTTATGTTGTATGTGTAGGCAGGTTTATCGGGCGTTGTAGAAGTCATTCCGGGCTGACTGATTTTTACACTACGTGTTTTGTCATCCCATTCTACCTTGTTGCCGAGAGTTTCTGATATAAATCTTACCGGTACAAGAGTTCTGCCTTCTTTTATGACAGGTGCTGTATCAAGTACATAACGTGAAGCATTTACCATTACGGTGTTTGAGTTGATTGTAAGAATGATTGTTTTGTCACTGGTTGCGATAGTTACCTGTTTTATGGCATCATTCCAATACACCTTGGCGTCAAAATGCTCAAATATAACTCTTACGGGTACAAGCGTTCGTCCGTTTCTTATTTCAGGAGATACGTCAGTATCCACCTTTTTATCATTGATATACAAAGTGATTGTGTCATTTGCCGCAAAGGAAACTACAGGTATCAAAAGAAGTATTATAAGTAACAAAGATGTAAGTTTCAGTATTTTATGCAATCTGCATCACCTTCTTTTTTGTTTTTGATTAAGTTTTGTCCCATATCTCGTCATAATAATTCTAACATAAAAGAATCTTAAATTCGACAAAAATCTCTTTGGTGCAACCAAAATGTAATATTAAATTAATAAATTGTTTAAAATGATAATTTTCTCTGTGAAAGATAATAAAAAGTGTCAAAAAACAGTTGACAAATGCGGATGTTTAGTGTATAATTATCAATGCTTTGTAAAATGTGACAGGCTTTGCTTGTTAGAATATCATCCAAAAAGAACAAGGAGGTGTTCATAATGAAAAGAACATATCAGCCAAACGTTAGACACAGAAGTAAGGTTCACGGCTTTAGAAAAAGAATGTCTACTGCAAATGGTAGAAAGGTATTAGCACGCAGAAGATTGAAAGGCAGAAAAGTACTTTCAGCCTAAAATACGAAGCCAAAAGACCACAGTATGTGGTCTTTTTAAGCATTAAAGACTTTTATTTTTTGCTTATATTTTGTGAGGTGTTTCTTTGAAAGGAACAATTAAACTTAATAAGGATTTTAAATATGCATACCGTCGGGGCACGAAATACGTTTCACGCTCTGTGGTGATGCATCATTACAAAAACAAAACCAACGAGAACAAAATCGGTATTACTGTATCTACTGCACTTGGATGTGCAGTTGTGAGAAACAGGGTGAAAAGGTATATTCGGGAAGCATTCAGGGATTACAAAGCAAAGATTCACACCGGCTACAACATAGTGTTTGTGGCGCGTACAAGGTGTGCATATTCGGATTTTTGGGATATAAAGACCTCCGTAGATGAATGTATGGAGAATTCGGGTCTTATTAAATGAAAAGATTTTTACTTAGATTGATTGTATTTTATCAGAAAAATATTTCGCCGTATAAAGCACCTTGCTGTCGCTTTGTGCCTACCTGCTCGGAGTATGCCATAGAGGCTATAGAAAAATACGGAGCAATCAGGGGCGGACTAAAGGCAATATGGCGGATACTTAGATGCAACCCCTTATCCAAAGGCGGTTATGACCCGTTAAAATAGCGAATCGAGAGGAATTTTTTATGTTTGATTTGATATCAAGAGCACTTGGTTGGATTTTCTACTGGATTTACAATTTTGTGGGAAACTACGGCGTGGCTCTTATAATATTTACCATTCTGGTTAAGGTATGTATGGTTCCTATGAGTATTAAGCAGCAGAAGTCAACCATCAAGATGCAGCAGATTCAGCCGCTTCTTAAAGATATCCAGGAAAAGTACAAAAATGACCAGCAGAAATTGCAGACAGAAACAATGAAACTTTATAAAGAACATGATGTGAAGATGGCAGCAGGATGTCTTCCTATGCTTATACAACTTCCTATCCTTCTTTGTCTTTATCAGGTTATCAGTTATCCGCTTACTTATATCTTCGGATTTGATGCTGCAGAAAGTTGGGCGGCTATCAGCCGTTTTGAGCATACAGCAGGTGTTATGCTTAATGAAGCAATAAGAAATGGTGACATTCACGGTTCTGTTGCACAGATTAAGGCAGCCACAGAACTTTTCAAACTTGGAGAAGCAGGCGGAATGAACTTTATGTTCTTCGGTATGGACTTGTCTTTGGCTCCGAACTATACAGGAATAGTTCCGAATATTATGTGGATTATCCCTGTACTTGCAGCATTTACAACATATCTTACAAGTAAGATTTCTATGAATGCAGCCAAGAAGAGAAACGAAACAGAAGAAGACAAAAAGCCAAAGAGAGTGCTGAACCCCGAAGCGAAACCTGACAAGGGTGATCAGGCACAGCAGACTACACAGTCTATGAATGTTATTATGCCTTTCTTTACATTGTGGCTTGCGTTCACATATTCTGCATCACTTGGTTTTTACTGGTTATTGAGCAACGTGTTTGCTATATTCCAGCAACTCTATATCAATAAAAAATACGGAAGTCTCTATGCAGAAGAAATCGGCGAAGTAATCAGAGAAAAAGAATACGAACAGAAAATTAAGAGACTCAAAAATAACAAAAAGAAAAAATAAACAGAGGAGAAATGGTTATGAAGTCTGTTGAAATGATAGGCAAGACAGTTGAAGAAGCTGTTGAACTTGCACTTGTAAGTCTGGGTGCGACAAAGGATGAAGTTGAAGTTGAAGTTATAGACAACGGTGCAAAGGGATTTCTCGGTATGGGTTCCAGAGATGCAAAAGTTGTTGTGACATATAATTATGATCCCGAAAAGAAAGCAAAGAAGTTCCTTGACGGACTTTTTGAAGCATGGGGAGAAGAGGTTGAAGTCTGGACAAGACTTGACGAAGATATATTGAGAGTGGAACTTGCAGGTGAAAATATGGGTGTTATCATTGGTAAGCGTGGCGATACTCTTGATGCTATTCAGTATCTTGTAAGCCTTTGTGTAAACAAAGGACAGAAGGATTTCTTGAAAGTTTCTGTTGATACAGAAAACTACAGAGAAAAGAGAAACAAGACTCTTGAATCACTTTCAAAGAAACTTGCAATCAGAGTTGCAAAAACAAGAAAGAATATGACTCTTGAACCAATGAATTCTTACGAAAGAAGAATCATTCATGCTACACTTCAGAATGACAGATACGTGACAACATACAGTATAGGTCAGGCGCCAAACAGAAGAGTAGTTATTGCATATAATAAGAAATAATGATAAAATAGGGGTGTAATTTCTTACACCCTTTTTTGTATTTTGGAAAGGAGGCTTTGTTATGAATTTTGACAGTACAATTGCGGCAATATCCACACCACTTGGTACAGGCGGTATTGCTATAGTCAGAATGAGCGGGGATAAGTCAATAGAGATTGCAGACAAACTTTTCAAAGGGAAAAAGAGCCTTCTTGAAGTGAAAAGTCATACCATTCACTATGGAAATATAGTGTCCTCTGAGGGATGCGTTATAGATGAAGTAATGGTATCTGTGATGAAGGCACCTAATACCTATACAAGGGAAGACGTAGTGGAAATCAACTGTCACGGCTCTGTATATGGTGCAAGAAAGGTGCTTGAAGAACTTATAAAATCAGGTGCAACTCTGGCAGAAGGCGGAGAATTTACAAAAAGAGCCTTCTTAAACGGAAGAATCGACCTTACAAAGGCAGAAGCGGTTATAGATATTATCAATTCCAGGACATCATCTGCCCATACCCTTGGCGTAAACCAACTTGGTGGAGTTTTGAGTCAGAAGATAAATGAAATAAGAGAAGATCTCTTAAGTCTTACATCACATCTTCAGGCTTTGCTTGACTTCCCTGAAGAAGGACTTGAACCCTTCGGAGAGGACGAGTATTATAATATACTTAAAAATACACAACAGAACATATCACATCTTATAGAAACATCAGACAAGGGAAGGATCATCCGTGACGGTATAGAAACTGTCATCTGCGGCAAACCCAATGTGGGCAAGTCATCTCTTTTGAACCTTCTTTCGGGAACGGACAGAGCCATTGTCACAGAGATAGAAGGCACTACACGTGACAGTATCGAAGAATACGTGTATATGGACGATGTTGCACTTAAAGTGATTGATACGGCAGGTATCAGAGAGACAGGAGATACTGTAGAAAGAATCGGTGTAGAGAAGTCCAAGAAACTCATCGGAGAAGCATCCCTTGTGATATTTATACTTGATGCCCTTACTCCACCTGATGAAAATGACAGACTTATCGGAGAACTTGTATCAGACAAGAAGACGATAGTTCTTATAAATAAATCAGAAAAAGAGATAAATCCTGACACAAAGGAATTTGCATCAGGGTTTGAAAATGTAATAGAATTTTCCGTAAAAGAAGAAAAGGGCGTAAAAGAACTGACACATAAGATAAAGTCGCTTTTTGAACTTGGGGAACTTAACGGAGACAACAAAGAAGCAATAATAAATATGCGCCACAAAGAAGCACTGTATAAGGCACAAAAGGCAGTTAGCGGCGCGATAGATACACTTGATATGGGAATGAGTGCGGATATGACATTTATCGATGTGGAAAATGCCATCTCATATCTTGGTGAAATAACGGGACTTACAGTCAGCGAAGAAATCGTGGACGGAATATTCCATAAGTTCTGTGTGGGAAAATAGTTTCCCCTGTATCCTGAAAAGAAAGGATGATTAATGTGGAAATATATGATGCAGGCAGTTATGACGTGGCAGTAGTAGGCGGCGGTCATGCGGGATGCGAAGCGGCACTTGCAAGTGCAAGGCTTGGATGCAGTACAATAATGTTTGCAATAAATCTTGATACTGTGGCAAATCTTCCATGTAACCCATGTATTGGCGGTACAGCCAAAGGTCATCTTGTAAGAGAGATAGATGCCCTGGGCGGTGAAATGGGCAAGGTGGCAGATGCTACATTTATCCAGTCAAGAGTACTCAACAAAGGCAAAGGCCCTGCAGTATATTCTCTTCGTGTTCAGTCAGACAGAAGGGCATATCAGCAGGAAATGAAACATCGTCTTGAAAAATGTGAAAACCTTGATATAAAACAGGCAGAAATTACCGATATAGAATTTAACGAGGATAACTCTGTAAAAAGCGTTATCACAAATATAGGTGCAAGATATAATGTAAAGGCGGTTATCATCGCTACAGGAACATTTCTCAAAGGAAAAGTAATCGTAGGTGATGTGGCATATTCAAGCGGACCTGACGGGGTATTTCCCGCCGACAAGTTGTCTTTGTGCCTTAAGGAAAAGGGACTTCCTCTTATGAGATTCAAGACAGGTACTCCTGCAAGAATAAATGCAAATACCGTAGATTTTTCAAAGATGGAAGTACAGACGGGTGATGATGAGATAACACCATTTTCCTTTGAAACAGATAAAATGGGCGAAAACAAAGTCAACTGTTATCTTACCTATACCAATGCAGAAACTCACAAGATAATCCTTGACAATCTTCATCGTTCACCTTTATACAGCGGTAAGATTGAAGGTATCGGTCCAAGATACTGTCCTTCAATCGAAGATAAGATTGTAAGATTCAAAGATAAGGAAAGACATCAGATTTTCGTAGAACCTATGGGGCTTACTACTGATGAAATGTATATTCAGGGCTTTTCCACAAGTCTGCCTGAAGATGTGCAGATAAAGATGATTCATTCCCTCCCGGGACTTGAGAATGCCAAGATGATGCGTACAGCATATGCCATAGAATATGACTGTGTAGATGCAACTGCACTTAAAGCCACTCTTGAGTTCAAGGACTATCCGGGACTTTATGGTGCAGGACAGTTCAACGGTACATCAGGCTATGAAGAGGCGGCTGCTCAGGGACTTGTAGCAGGGATAAATGCCGCAAGGAAGATTTCTGGTAAGTCTGACTTTACCCTTGACCGTTCACAATGCTATATAGGTACACTTATAGACGATATTACAGTCAAAGGCACAAATGAGCCTTACCGTATGATGACATCAAGAAGTGAATACAGACTGCTTCTCCGTCAGGACAATGCAGATTTGAGGCTTACACCCCTTGGTTATGAAATCGGACTTATATCTGAAGAAAGATACAATAGATTCCTTGAGAAAAAACGTCTCATAGAAGAAGAGATAGACAGAGTGGAGCATACAAATATCGGACCAAGTGAAGAAACCAACAATCTTCTTTCTTCTCTTGGCTCAACACCGCTAAAGACGGGTATTAAACTTTCAGAACTTATCAAACGTCCTGAACTTGATTATGAGGTTCTTTCTCCCATTGACAAAAAGAGACCTGAACTTGACAAGTTTATAAGGGAACAGGTGCATATCCAGATCAAATATGACGGATATATTAAAAAGCAGATAGAACAGGTGGAAAAATTCAAAAGACTTGAAGACAAACTTATCCCTGAAGGTATAGACTATCAGTCTATAAAGGGACTTCGTCTCGAAGCAAGACAAAAACTTGACAAAATCCGTCCCACATCTATCGGTCAGGCATCGAGAATCTCAGGGGTGTCACCTGCAGATATAGGTGTGCTTCTTGTAAGTATCCAATAAAGGAGTCATTATGAATACCATAAATGAACTTATAAAAAACAATACAGATAAATATTATAAGTTTTATTCTCTTCTTACAGAATGGAACGAAAAGATGAATCTTACTGCCATCACAGACGAATACTCTGTGGCTACAAAACATTTCCTTGATTGTATGGCAATATTTGACCATGTGGAATTTGAAGAAAATGCAAGTGTAATAGACGTAGGGTGCGGAGCAGGATTTCCATCTGCAGTAATGGCTATAGAAAGACCTGACCTTAAGATTACTATGCTTGATTCACTTAACAAAAGACTGAATTTCTTAAACTGTGTTATAGAAGAAGTTCCGCTTTTAAACTGTACCACTCTTCATGCAAGAGCAGAAGAATTTGCAAATAAGAAGGAATACAGAGAAAAGTACGACTTCGCAGTATCAAGAGCAGTAGCAAACCTTGCATCCCTTTGTGAATTGTGTATGGGATATGTAAAGGTGGGAGGATATTTCGTAGCACTTAAAGGTCCTTCTGTTTCAGATGAGATAAAAATGGCAGAAAACGCTATTACAAAACTTGGCGGAGAACTTCAAGGGGTAATCAATTATTCTGTCCCCACAACTGACCTTTGCCACAATCTTGTGGTGATAAAGAAGGTTAAGCCAATGGAGAAAAGATTCCCAAGAAAAAGCCCCAAGCCTATTAAAGAACCTTTGATATAAAAATCCAAAACCCGCATTTTTCATAGAAAAACTGCGGGTTTTGTCATAATTTTTGGAACGATTTTGTTTCACATATGTTTGCCTCTTTGGTATAATTTACTTATAGAATATACCAAAGAGGTGTTTAATTTTGGAAAACAGACCTTTAATGAACCAAAGACTTTCTAAGAAGGATACAGTTGTTTATGTTCCCGTTAAGGCAATTAAACCAAATCCCTATCAGCCACGAAAAAACTTTTCCCAGAAGGGCTTAAGAGAACTATCCGAATCGGTGAAACAATACGGAGTGATTCAACCGGTGGTGTTAAGACAAAGAGGATTTCTTACATATGAACTTATAATGGGGGAGAGACGACTTAAGGCATGTCAGATGGCAGGTATAGAAAAGATCCCTGCGATTATCACCGATGCAGGAGAGAATGATTCTGCCGTTCTTTCTCTTGTGGAAAATATCCAGAGAGAAAGTCTGTCTTTTTTTGATGAGGCAGAGGCACTTATGAGTCTTATAGAAACTCATAATATAAGTCAGGATTTACTTGCAAAAAAACTTGGCAAAAGTCAGCCTTCTATAGCAAACAAATTAAGACTTTTAAGGCTTGATAAGGGAGAAAGGAATATGATTGTTGAGTTTGGTCTCACCGAGCGACATGCAAGAAGCCTTATAAGACTTTGTGACAGAGAAAAAAGAATGGAAGTATTAAAGAAGGTATGCGAATCCAATCTCAATGTGAGAGATACCGAAAGACTTGTGGATAAGATACTTTATGATAAAGATAATGAAAAGAATCAGAAAAAAGAAAAGAAGATAAAACTCTTCACCGATATAAGAGTATTTACAAATACTATCCTGCACGCAGTTTCGTCTATGAAGGAGTCGGGGATAGATGCAGAAAGCACAAGATTTGAAAACGACGATTATTATGAATATGTGATAAAGATAAAGAAGAAGAAATCTGATGAAACTTTTTGTGACAAATAAATCTATATGTGATATACTTAACCCATTCAGTAAGGATGCTGTGCACAAACCTATAACTCGATTTTCTGTGAAACGGACTTTTCGTTGAAATCTCGTAGAGGAATTGAATTATAGGGATATTTTTATATGCATAATTGGTTGTGTTGCAAAGTTTCACACATTATAAACAATATTAGAGGTTTTATAAAAACTGTCAGATGCCATTGACAGTAAAGAGAGATTAGCAAAATTAATCTGTGAATTACTACAAGTCAATGATATTTTTCTTGGACTTATTGCCGCAGACCACTTGCACTCACAATTTATGGAAGATATAAAACTTATGATACAACAGGCAAAAGAACTTGAATAGATCTCAAAAGTGTCATTTAAAAGTGTCGGAAAAATGCGGAAGTTTTTCCGACCGCACTTTTTTATTGATTTTATCCCTTAAAAAGCATTGTTTTTTAGAAATACTAATGGGCAAATATATAAAAGTGTTAGTTTTTTCCTTATTTTGGGATATCCACCAAAGAGAATAACCAGAGAATAAAAAATATAAACTTTATTATAAATAATTTTACAATACAAGTTCAAAAAAATTATAAAATGGAAAAAATATCTATAAGTGCTTGCAATTTGGTAAAAGATGTGTTATAAAAAAATTAAGAAATAGAGAAAAGGGGGAGATACCAATAGTAAGTAATTTTTCAAAGGGGTTTGACTCAGTTGAGTTGCAGCTTTTATTGTGTTCCTCTGATAACATAGAGATATAAAAAATAAAGAAAGTCAGTAGCGTAACGTGTAATTCAATCCTCTTTGAACAGGGGTTTTGATTTATGCGTTTTTTTGTTATCCGGGAAAGGTGGGATTATGTGTCATGTGGCTTTTAGATTATGAACTTCAATATAAAATTATATACGAAAGCACATGGTTTATATGAAAAAATATAGAATAGTTTCAATGATATTAGTTGTTGTACTTTTGGTTGGAAGCACGATTAGCGCAAGTGCTACAACATTTAAATTGAATATGACAGATAGAAGACAAGAAAAGTCAAATTGGTGTTGGGCAGCAACAACATTGATGATTATAGATTATTTGAATACGTGGAATCCTCTTCCTACCCAAACTGATATAGTTACTACAGTAAAAGGTTCCGCTGTGAACGATGGGGCAACATATAGTGAAATGACCAACGCTTTAAGCTGGTATATGGTTGCTAATACTCCTAAAAGTGGAACAATTACATTTGCAAATGTTAAAAATATGTTGTCAGGTTGGTACAGCCCTATAGAAACATCTATTGGATGGGTAGGAGGAAATGGAAATGGTCATGCTCAAATTATATATGGATATGAAGAAAACGGAACATATCAAGGATTGTATGTTTTGGATCCAAGAATGAGTGGAACGCAAAGATACTATTATAATTTTGCTGATTATGAAGTTAATGATGACTTTTTTGGAGATATACATGGTATCAAAACAAACGTGCGTCCTAATAAAATAAAAAAGGAGATAACGCTATGAAAAAAATCTTGATTTTAACTTGTTTATTATTATTGTTGCTCAATGTATGTTCTTATGCGGAAAGTACAGATGAAATAGATGTAATAAAAAATTTACTTGAAACAAAGACAATTAAAAATTATGAAACAATTCTAATTCCTTTGCAAGGAGATCCCGAAAACTTTAATATAACAGATAGCGATGATTTGACAACTATCACATTTGGCGACGGAATACAAGGGTATAGTATTAGCAAACAAAAAATAAAAGAAGCAACCGAGAAACAGGCAACAAGGGTAGAACCATATTTGGAAAAAAGAGACAAATGGTATTTTCATATAATCGTATCAAATAGAGAAGTTGCTATGGCGGAAATTGTGAAGGATGATAATGACTTTAAAGTGTTATGTGTTGCCAGCGGCTCCATAGTTGATAATTTTGTCAAGGAACAAAAGAATGTTAGATTGAGCGAAGTTAAATACGTAACAGAAGGTGTTATAATAAATGGATTTGTTATAAACAATGATGACGTTGAAAGATTTATAGATTTAGATAAATCTGTAAACGATAACAATTTGCAGACAGTAAATACTCAAGAGAAAAATGTTGTACAGATTTTTTCCGAAAGATTTGAGGGAACTGCAATAGAAAGCGAAAAAACAAGCGGAGGATATGGGAATGAAGACAGTAACATATTTTATACTGTTATGATGGTAATACTGCTTTCTGCTTGTGTCCTGTATCTAATAATAAAAAGAAAAAGGTATAATTAACATATTAAATATGGGGTGAGTCGAGACCACCAGGTTTTTGGTGGTCTCGACTATTTCTGTGTAAAATCTCAACAAAAAAATTATTCCACAGAAAATAAAGTTATAGGTATGAACTTAAAAATTTGACAAATAAACCTATATGTGATACACTAATGCCATTCAGAGCAGATGCTGTGCGTAAAGTGTTAAGAAATGGGAGTAGAGTTCTTAAACGAAAAGGAGTTCCTTGCGATACGGTGTTACATCCGCTGGATATAATTTGTGTATTGTATCACACACCTCTGTCTGATATTGACGGAGGTGTTTTTTGATGGAAAATAAGAAATCGTATGATACACAAAAACTTGTACTTACAGGACTTTTCATTGCAGTCTCGGTGATAATGAGTCTCTTTGACATCCCTGTGCCCATAGGAGGTGCGATAGGACTTCGCATAAGCCTTTCGGGGATTATATCCAAGATCCCTGCAGTATTATATGGACCCATATGGGGAATGCTTACAAGCGGTGTTACCGATGTGCTTTGCCATTTTGCAAAGCCTGAAGGAGCCTTCAATATATTCTTCACTCTCACATCGGCTTTGGGCGGATTTATGGTGGGCGGTCTTTCAAGGGCTTTCAAGGTAAATACATCTGATTTCAGCGAAAAGTTCTTTAAACTTTTCCTTTCGATTACAACCATTATCGGCACTTTGGGTTTTGTGAATATGGGTATCCTTTCTTTCTTTCCCCAATGTGCATATTCAGAGTTTCTTATATCTATGGGAGTTACCAAGTCAGGGGTTAAGATTGTTGATTACATAAACTTCACTTTTGTTTCAGTATTTGTAATTACTTCTGTAATATGCCTTCTGAATATCTGTTACAAAAAACTGTCCCATGATACCAATGAGAGATTTATAAAACTGCTCATTACACTTCTTATATCAAATGTTATTGTCACTACAATAAATTCATTTATCATAATGAAGATGTATATCACAAATGACATTGCACTTCTTGTATTCTATATACCCAGACTTGCCGAAGAAGTGATTGTCACATGCATCCAGACTGCAGGTATGACATATTTACTCAAACTTATGGAAAAAATACGCAAATAATGTCAAAATGCAAGATTTTCACACAAAAGTTGCAGATTTTTGCGCATAATTCAGTAGATTTGCTACAATTCTGTAGAGCAATCGAATTTTTGTGAATTTTACTTGCAATTTCGCCCCTTTGGGTGTATAATTTCACCATATTTAAAATTTAGGAGGAATTTCAAAATGGCACTTAAGAATGAATATTTAATCGGCCTTATGGAAAGGGTTGAAAAGAGAAACGGCAATGAACCTGAATTTCATCAGGCGGTAAGAGAAGTTCTCGAATCATTGGAGCCTGTTATCGAAAAGAGACCTGACTTCGTAGAAAAAGGCGTTATCGAAAGTATCGTAGAACCTGAAAGAATCATCAAGTTCAGAGTTCCATGGATTGATGACAATGGTAAGGTGCAGGTAAACAGAGGTTTCAGAGTGCAGTTCAACAGTGCAATCGGACCTTACAAGGGTGGCTTAAGATTCCACCCATCAGTTAACGAAGGTATCATCAAGTTCCTTGGTTTCGAACAGATTTTCAAAAACTCACTTACAGGTCTCCCAATCGGTGGCGGTAAGGGTGGTTCTGACTTCGATCCTAAGGGTAAATCAGATATGGAAGTTATGAAATTCTGTCAGAGTTTTATGACAGAACTTGCTAAATATATCGGTGCAGACACAGACGTACCTGCAGGGGATATCGGTGTTGGTGCAAGAGAAATCGGTTACCTTTTCGGTCAGTACAAGAGAATAAGAGATGAATTTACAGGTGTACTTACAGGTAAAGGTCTTACATACGGCGGAAGCCTTGCAAGAAAAGAGGCTACAGGTTATGGTCTTTGCTATTTCACAAACGAAATGCTCAAAGATAAGGGTATGAGTTTTGAAGGCAAGACAGTTGTAGTTTCAGGTTCAGGTAATGTTGCTATCTATGCTACAGAAAAGGCTACACAGCTTGGTGGTAAGGTAGTTGCTCTTTCTGATTCAAACGGATATATCTATGATAAAAACGGTATCGACCTTAAAGCAGTTAAGCAGATTAAGGAAGTAGAAAGAAAGAGAATCAAAGAATACCTCAACTATCATCCTGAAGCAGAATACCATGAAGGTTGCTCAGGTATCTGGACAATTAAATGTGATATCGCACTCCCATGTGCTACACAGAATGAAATCAACGAAGAAAGTGCAAAAGTACTTGTTGCAAACGGTGTAATGCTTGTTGCAGAAGGCGCTAATATGCCATCAACTCCTGAAGCAATTGCAACATTCCAGTCAAATGGCGTATTCTTCGGACCTGCCAAAGCAGCAAATGCAGGCGGTGTTGCTACATCTGCTCTTGAAATGAGCCAGAACTCTATGAGATATTCATGGACATTCGAAGAAGTTGATGCAAAACTTCACGAAATTATGAAAAACATCTACAAGAATGCTTCAAACGCTGCCAAAGAATACGGTTACGAAGACAACCTTGTATATGGTGCAAATATTGCAGGCTTCCTTAAGGTAGCAGAAACAATGCTTGCACATGGTGCTTGCTAATCAATAGTATATGAGAATAAAAGGACTGTCTCACTAAACAAGTGAGACAGTCCTTTTATATACTATTTCCTTGAACAAATTTTTATTGTTTCCTTTAGATTATGACCGAAAAGCGATGCTTTTCAGTACCCGACTCACCGCTACTGGCTAAAAATGATTATCAATCATTTTCTTAACGCTCGTACTCGTCGAGTTCGATTCTCTCCAAATTATGACCAAAAAAATAAACACCTTTTTAGGTGTTTATTTTTTTGGTGGAGCTGAGGAGCAAACCAATTTTGCATACACAAAATTGCCTGGCTCGCCGACCGAAAAGCGATGCTTTTCAGTACCCGACTCACCGCTACTCGCTAAAAATGATTATCAATCATTTTCTTAACGCTCGTACTCGTCGAGTTCGATTCTCTCCAAATTGCGACCAAAAAAATAAACACCCTCTTAGGTGTTAATTTTTTTGGTGGAGCTGAGGAGAATCGAACTCCTGTCCGAAAACCTATCCGCAAAAGGTACTCCGAGTGCAGTTTGTGATCAACATTCCCTCATTATGCAGTTCACAAACAATCTGCATAAATCAGTAGCTTCATTATACCTGGTGTGTTCAAAGCTTTACACACTCATGTGCACCGCTAAAGATGACACCCTTTATTTCATACGCGGTAATACGAAACAAGGATGGCTGCCGTTAATTAGGCAGCGTAAGCTAAATTATTGTTAGCGTTTAAATTTAAAGTTTAGGATTTTTAAGTGGTTCCCGCCACTACTCGCTCCTTAAGGTTCAAAATCCCCGTCGAAACCATTGCAGCCCCATATATTAATTTGTAAGCAAAAAAGAGTATATCACAGTTTTGACTTGTTGTCAAACAGGATATACTCTTTATTATATATAAATCTTTGGTATATATGTATTCTTTTTACATTTTTTTATATACTGCAAAGTATGATGCCACTACTATACATCCGATTGCAAGAAATACTTTTACATCAGGCACAATTCCCGCAATCACCAATGTGGCAATATGTGAAAATATATCTCATACAGCCAAGGAGTTCTATGTGCCTGCATCAAGTGTACCTGTTGCAATCAAAAAAACTTGAAAAAGAACTTGACGTCAGGCTCTTTGACCGTAGTGCAAACAGTTTAAGACTGAATGAATGCGTAAGAATATTCTTAAAGGCTCTTGATTTGTGTGAATCAGAAGTAAAAAGGCAAAAATGAAAATGTACTAGTATGCATCTCTTCCTTCGGGAGAAATACGTATTTTGCTTCTCACAAACCGTGCAAGAGTAAACAACGCTATAATGGAGTTCAAGAAAAAGTATCCTGGGATAAGAAACTTGATGGGACTTCAGACTGATACCGATAGAAGAAGGGATTTACAGAGAAACCTATATTTATACAAATAAAGCCTCATCACCTGTGTGCAATATGTTTTTAGAAATGCTGCAATAACAATATATTGTGTTTGTTATAAAAATAACATAAAAAATATACACAATATATTGACATCGTGATTTTTGTATGATAGAATAAGCAATGTACCATATAAATGGTATTTTTTGTCGAAAATATTTGCCTGTATGCAATTTATTTTGTATGTGGGCATTTTTATTCGGTGTCGGCTGTCCGTAAAGACGCTGTAAGTATATTCCGACGGACTGAAAGGATAAGGGGTTATGTTGAATTTTGAACAATGGAATGGATTTGAAGGAAGAATATGGAAAGAAGAAATTAATACCAGAGACTTCATACAGAAGAACTATACAGTATATGAGGGGGATTCGTCCTTCCTTGCAGATTCCACAGAAGCCACAGATAAACTCTGGGGTGCTTTGCAGAAATTGCAGAAAGAAGAGAGAGCAAAGGGTGGAGTGCTTGATATGGAAACAGAGGTTGTTTCCACTCTTACAGCATATGCTCCGGGATATATAGATCCTGAACTTAAAGATCTTGAAAAGGTGGTAGGTCTTCAGACAGATAAGCCGCTAAAAAGGGCATTTATGCCTTTTGGCGGAATCAAACTTGCTATCAAAGCCTGTGAAACCAACGGTTATATGGTGAATTCCAAATTCGAAAAGATATTTAATGAGTATTCACGTACACACAATCAGGGTGTATTTGATGCATATACACCTGAGATGAAAAAAGCACGTCACAATAAGATCATTACCGGTCTTCCTGATTCATACGGCAGAGGAAGAATAGTAGGTGACTACAGAAGAGTTGCACTTTATGGTGTGGATGCACTTATTGAGGCTAAATACAAAGATCTTTCTGTGCTGGAAGGTGCAATGACAGATAACGTAATAAGACTCAGAGAAGAAGTGGCATTGCAGATTGGTGCACTTGAAGATATGAAGATTATGGCGAGAAGTTACGGCTTTGATATCTCAAAGCCTGCAAAGGATGCCAGAGAAGCGGTTCAATGGCTTTATTTCGGCTATCTTGCTGCAATCAAGACCCAGAACGGTGCGGCTATGAGTGTGGGAAGAATCTCCACATTCCTTGATATATATATCGAAAGAGACTTGAGAAACGGAGTAATTACCGAATCCGAAGCACAGGAACTTATCGATCATATGGTAATGAAATTCCGTATGGTTAAGTTTGCCCGTATTCCTGCTTATAATCAACTTTTCAGCGGCGACCCTGTATGGGCTACACTTGAAGTGGGCGGAATAGGTGTTGACGGAAGATCAATGGTTACAAAGACCGACTTCAGATTCTTACATACTCTGGAAAATATGGGACCTTCTCCTGAACCTAATCTTACTGTGCTTTATTCAAGCAAACTGGGTGATAATTTCAAGAAATATGCTGCAGAAATCTCTATCAAGACAAGTTCTGTACAGTACGAAAATGATGATGTTATGAAGCCTATATGGGGCGATGATTATTCTATCTGTTGTTGTGTATCTGCTACACAGACAGGTAAGGAAATGCAGTTCTTCGGTGCAAGAGCAAACCTTGCCAAGGCACTTTTGTACGCTATCAACGGCGGTGTAGATGTCAAGACAAGAGAGCAGGTAAGTCCGCCATATGCACCTATCACAAGTGAATATCTGGATTATGATGAAGTGATCAAGAAGTTCGATGTAATGCTTGACTGGCTCACATCACTATATGTAAATACTCTTAATGTGATTCAGTATATGCACGATAAATACAATTATGAAGCAGCGGAAATGGCTCTTATCGATACAGATCTTCGTCGTACATTTGCTACAGGTATAGCAGGATTCTCTCACGTAGTAGATTCCTTAAGTGCTATCAAATATGCAAAGGTTAAGTGTATCCGCGATGATGATGGTATAGTTGTTGACTTTGTTACAGAAGGCGATTTCCCAAGATACGGAAATGATGATGACAGAGCAGATGATATTGCTATATGGGTTCTTAAAATGTTCCTTGAAAAAATCAAAAAGAATCATACATACCGTGATTCAGAGGCTACCACAAGTATCCTTACCATCACATCAAATGTTGTATATGGTAAGGCTACAGGCAATCTTCCTGACGGAAGAAGAGCGGGTGAACCTTTGTCACCGGGTGCAAACCCAAGTTACGGAGCAGAAGAAAGCGGACTTCTAGCATCTCTTAATTCTGTTGCCAAACTTCCATATCATTGGGCACTTGATGGTATTTCAAATACCCAGACTATAAATCCTGATGCATTGGGTCACTCTGATGAAGAAAGAACAGACAACCTTGTAAATATTATGGACGGTTATTTTGATCAGGGGGCACATCACCTTAATGTGAATGTGTTCGGTATCGAGAAACTCTATGATGCTATGGAACATCCCGAAAAGGAAGAATATGCAAACTTCACTATTCGTGTATCAGGTTATGCTGTTAAGTTTATCGATCTTACAAAAGAACAGCAGATGGATGTAATATCCAGAACATGCCATGCAAGAATATAAGTTAAATGTTCATTCTCTTGAGAGTTTTGGCTCGGTAGATGGACCGGGAGTAAGATTTGTGGTGTTTTTGCAAGGATGCAGAATGCGATGCAGATACTGTCACAATCCGGAAACCTGGTCTATGGACAAAGGAGAAGAGTACTCTGTTGACAAACTATGTGAAAGAGTCCTTAAATACCGTACATATTGGGGCAAAGATTCTTCAAAGGGTGGAGTGACAGTAAGCGGAGGAGAACCTCTTTTGCAGATTAAACCTCTCATTGAATTTATGAAAATTCTTAAACAAAAAGGTGTGCATACTGCTGTAGATACCTCAGGTCAGCCATTTTGTCAGGATGAAGAATTTATGAAGGATTTTAGTGAACTTACAAAGTATGTGGATTTGTTTATACTTGATATTAAACAGTATGACTCCAAAGGTCATAAATCCCTTACAGGATTTGATAATCAGAATATCCTTGAAATGGCACAGTATCTTTCTGATAATGGTAATAAAATGTGGATAAGACACGTGCTTGTACCGGGACTTACCGACGATGAAGAGGATATGAATAACATAGCGGATTTTATCTCGGGATTAAAAACTGTAGAAAGAGTGGAGGTCCTTCCGTATCATTCTCTCGGAATGTTCAAATGGGAAAAACTCGGTATTCCCTATACACTTAAAAGTGCAAGATCGCCTGACAGGGAAGAAATGGACAAAGCAGAAAAAATATTTAATATTAAGATGTAAAAGCAATGTGCTTTTACATCTTTTTATTTTGAAGATTGAAAAAATTCCCCCTTGAAATTCTCCCTTTACTGGTATATAATCGTAATGTATGGACTTATTAGTGACAATCGGAGATATACTTATGAAAACTGTGTTTATTATTAATCCTATGGCAGGGAAAAACAACAGAATATCAGATGTGATATTTTCTGTGAAGAAAGCCTCCAAAAGACTGAATAAAGATACGGAAATATATATTACCAAAGCAGTAGGCGATGCAGAGATTTTCGTAAGAAACTATTTGTCAGATAATGGATGTGCCCGATTTATTGCATGTGGCGGCGACGGGACTTTTTCTGAAGTGATAAACGGCGCATACGGAAAAGATGGCGTGGAAGTTGGCATTATACCAATGGGTACAGGAAATGATTTCTGCAGAAATTTTTCCAAAGAACTGGACTTTCGTGATGTGCAAAAGCAAATCACAGGCAAAACTGTCAAGTGTGACATTATAAAATATACAACAGAAGTATCGGGCAAAGTCATACAGAAATACTGTGCAAATATGTTTAATATATGATTTGACTGCAATGTGGCAGACCTTACATCCAGGATGAAGCAGAAACCTTTTGTTTCGGGATCTCTCGCTTATTTTTTGTCGATTTTTTCTGTATTGCTTAAGAAAAAAGGTGCAAATCTTGAGATCAGACTTGATGACAAGTTGATGCACAAAGGCCCACTTCTCCTTACATCTGTCGCAAACGGTTCATTCTGTGGCGGCGGTATAAAAAGTAACCCTGGTGCATGTGTAAATGACGGAATTATAGACGTAAATATTATATACAATATTTCAAGGCTCAATTTTCTTTCGAAACTTCCCTTCTATATGAAGGGGACCCATACCAAACTGAAAAATATACAGAAAGTAATCTCCGCACATAAATGCAGACGTCTTACAGTAACACCCCTTGAGGGAAATATGAGACTTTGTATAGATGGTGAGATTATCGATGCGGGAAGGACAGAATTTGAACTTATTGATTCGGCGATAAATTTTGTTATCCCGGAAAAAAATGATGTATGCAGGATTGATTCTTATGACAAGGAGCCTGCCATTTCAAAGTAAAAAGGAGAATATAATATGTTTATTACAGAAAATATAAAATACATCGGAGTAAATGATCACAATATAGACCTTTTTGAAGGACAGTATGATGTACCGAACGGTATGAGTTACAATTCATACATTATCTGTGACGAAAAGATTGCCATAATGGATACAGTAGATGCAAACTTTAAAGATGAGTGGCTTTCAAATATAAAGAATACTATCGGTGACAAATCACCCGATTATCTTATAGTTCATCATATGGAGCCTGATCATTCTGCAAACATATTTGAGTTTACAAAGGTTTATCCTGAGTGTAAGATTGTGGCATCGCAGAAGGCTTTTGTGATGATGAAACAGTTTTTCGGTACGGATTTTTCTGACAGACAGATAGTTGTGGGAGAGGGAGATACTCTTTCTCTCGGAGAGCGTACACTTACATTTGTTACAGCACCTATGGTTCATTGGCCTGAAGTAATTGTAAGTTATGATTCTCTGGGTAAGGTGCTTTTTTCCGCAGACGGATTCGGCAAGTTTGGTGCACTTGATGTGGAAGAAGACTGGGCTTGTGAAGCGAGAAGATACTATATCGGTATTGTAGGCAAATACGGTATGCAGGTGCAGTCACTTCTTAAGAAAGCCTCTGCACTTGATATAGAGATAATCTGTCCTCTGCACGGACCTGTATTAAAAGAAAATCTTGGTTATTATATGAATCTTTATGATATCTGGTCAGGATATAAGGCAGAAGAAGAGGGCATAATGATTGCATATACGTCTGTATATGGCAATACAAAAAAAGCGGTTGAATATCTTAAAGAAAAACTTATAGAAAAAGGTGCAAAAAAAGTAGTCATAAATGACCTTGCGAGATGTGATATGGCAGAAGCGGTGGAAGATGCATTCAGATATTCAAAACTCGTTCTTGCGACAACCACATACAATGCAGATATTTTTCCATTTATGAGGACTTTTATAGATCATCTTACAGAAAGAAATTATCAGATGCGCCGTGTAGCATTTATAGAAAACGGCAGTTGGGCACCAATGGCGGCAAAAGTGATGAAAGAAATGCTTTCAAAGAGTAAAAATCTTACCCTTTGCGAAACTGAAGTGAAGATTATGTCTTCGATGAATGATGACACAAAGATTGCTCTGGACAATCTTTCTGATGAACTTTTGAAATAATGTGCATAATCCTTCTTAAATGAAGGATAATATAAAAAACGGAGGTAATTATTATGGCAAAATATGTATGTGACGCATGCGGATGGATTTATGATGAGGCTGAGGGCGCTCCTGATATGGGAATTGCTCCCGGTACAAAGTTTGAAGATTTGCCTGAAGATTTTGCTTGCCCATTGTGTGGAGTAGGCAAAGATATGTTCTCTGAAGAAGCGTAAAAACACCTTTATTACAAAGGAGAAATATTACAAGAAAAAGAAAACATTGCATTTAGTCTGCAATGTTTTTTTCTTTAACACTTACAGCATTGTATATAGTTTCGGTTTTTTGTCAGATTTAAGATTTGACTATTATTTTACAAAGTAGTATAATATAAGAAATAAAAAGTGAAAGGAAATGATACTATGAAAATAGCAGTTACATACGAAAATGAAATGGTATTTCAGCATTTCGGTCATACTTTAGCATTTAAGATTTATGAAGTTGAAGATGGAAAAATTGTTAAGTCATATGTGGAAGAAACCAATGGAACAGGACACGGTGCCCTTGCAGGAATGCTCAAAGATCTCGGTGTGGATGTACTTATATGCGGTGGTATCGGTATGGGTGCAAAGGTGGCTCTTATAGAGGCGGATATCAGACTCTTTGGCGGTGTGTCAGGAAACTGTGATGAAGCGGTTGAAGCATACCTTTCAAATACACTTATGTATAATCCCGATGTGAAGTGCGATCATCACGACCATGAACATGGTGAAGGTCATACATGTGGAAGTCATGGATGTGCAGGTCATAACTGTCATTAAAAAAGATGGTGTAAATATTTTACACCATCTTTTTTAGAAAGTATCGTAGTAAACAACTTCATCCATATCCCTTACCTTACTGTGCATTTCCATGGGTACACTATCTTTATGAGGATACCCCATCACAAGAAGTGCATGAGGGATGAAGTTATCGGGAATATTGAATTCTTTTTTCATTTTTTCAGGATCAAAATGCATCACCCAACAGGAGCCGACACCCAGATTCTGTGCTTCAAGCATCATATGGCAAGTGACGATACTTGCATCCACGGGAGCGGATTTCGCTCCGTCGTATGGCCTTGTCCATGTTTCGTCAATGTTGTAGCAGATAAGGAATGCACAGGGTGCATCGAAGTGACATCTGGTGCAGTTTTTAAGTTTATTTATTGCCTCGTCTGTGTTTAATACAAGAATCCTCTGAGGTTGTATATTGCAGCCTGTAGGTGCTATATGACCTGCATTAAGTATTTTTTCTATGTGGGATTTGTCAAGGTGCTTATTCTTAAATTTTCTTACAGAGTATCTATCTGTTATTACTTTTTCAAAATCCATATATATCTTCCTTTCTCTTGCTGATAATATCATTATATCACAAAATATATTCTTCTACAATGCAATTATATTGACTCATTACGATATGCATTGTACAATAAAAAAGGTGAAATTTATGAAAAAAGAGATTATATTAAATGGTAAATCCGTCTGTTATGAATATACAACAAAAAGAGTGAAAAATATTAACCTTCGTATAAAGCCTGACGGCAGTATATATGTGTCCTCAAATGACAGGGTAAAAGAAAGTGATATAGAGTCTTTTATTATATCGAAGAAAGATTTCATACTGAACGCTCTTGAAAAGTTCAAAGGGAGAACCCAACCCCGACCTATACAGTATTTCGGAGAAGAGGAACTTAAAGAGACGATCACTTCCCTTTGCAAAAAGGTTTATCCTTACTTTGAAAAAAGAGGGGTGGAGTATCCTGTTATAAAGTTTCGTAATATGAAATCCCAATGGGGAAACTGCTATACGAAAAGAGCAATCCTTACTTTCAGCACCAATCTTATGTATGCTCCATTTGAGTGTGTGGAGTATGTTGTCTGCCATGAATTTACCCACTTTATTGTGCAAAATCATTCGGACAGATTCTATATGGAACTGTCAAAAATATGCCCACGGTGGAAAACCTTAAGAAAAACCCTTAAAAACTGTGAATTTTAGGCTTAAACAGTTGACAATTCACGAAAAATTTTGTATAATAATTACATTATTATAGGGCAAAATCAGAGAAATCTGATGACGCAAAGCTATGAGACTAAGGTAACACACTATGTCGGTCAAGCTGCAATGATGAAACAGGTCGGAGGTCGGCGTGTTTGTTGTTGCAGTTTTTTGTTTTTTGTCATTGATATTCGGAGGAAACTTTATGATGTGTTTGAATCGGAAGCGGATAAAAAGTACATCCTCACCAACTGTTTCAGGGAGAAACACTTTCCTGTTGCCTGGAGCAAAATCCGAAACAAAGAAACCCTTTCAAGACCTGAAAGATACAAGGATCTTCCTATCAACTGGGGGATATGTATAGATCTTTTTCCTGTGTATTCTGTAAGTAATATCGGCGTTATAAGGAAGATAGAATATATTCTTTACAAAATCGCAGCAAAGATGCTTGTGGCAGAGTTTACGAAATACGAAGATGGTCACGGGATATTTGTACGATTGCTTGAAAAGATACCCATTTCAATAAGACATCTGTATTTTAAATGCATCACAGGTCTTCTAAATCTTCATTCAGACAATTCAGAATATGTTCTTGTAAGTTGCAAGGGTGTGAAGGTAGTGAAAAGAAGTCTTCTTTTTGATGGGGAAGAATCATTGACTTTTGAAGACTCTGCCTTTCCTGTGCCGAAAAAATATCACGAATATCTTACAATAAATTACGGTGATTATATGGCAGACTTACCTTTGGAACTTCAGAAAGGTCACGACCTTACTTTGGGGGATATAGAATGGAAAATATGAAACTGTTTAAACTATTAAAAAGTATGCTTGATATGGATACCGCACCTGTAGTCGTGTGTGATACAGACCATATAATCGTATATATGAATCCATCGGCAAAAGAGCGGTATCACAAGGATTTGACGGACAGAAGTATTAAAGACTGCCATCCGCCAAAGGCTAATGAAATGATTGATAAGGTGGTTACCTGGTTTAAAGAAAGCAAGGATAATAATATCATATACACCTATCACAATGACGTGGAAAACAAGGATGTGTATATGGTCGCACTTCGTGATGATGACGGAACTTTAATTGGCTATTACGAAAAGCACGAGTATAGAAACAGCGAGACAAAAGCATTATACAACTTTAAGTAGGTGAATTTGCGAATACGTTAAAAATGGTATTTAAATTTTGTCAGGAGGGATAATATGAAAACAAGGCAGGATGTTATTGATTTTTGCTTGTCGTTTGATGATACATACGAAGATTATCCTTTCCATGACTTTAACTGGACAGTAATGCGACACAAAGGCAACAAAAAGATGTTTGCATCAATCTGCGAAAGGTTGGGAAATATCTGGGTTAATGTAAAATGCGACCCCTATCTTACATATATGTGGCGAAGTACCTATGAATCAGTCGTTCCCGCTTACCATATGAATAAATGGCATTGGAATTCTATTATTCTTGACGGAAGTATTCCGACAGATGATATTAAGAATATGATTGATGACAGTTTTGAGTTGACTAAACCGAAAAAGCGAGGCAAAAAATGATGAAAAAAGTACTATGTATCATATCAATTTTACTTTGCATTTTCTTGACTAGCTGCGGAAATGCTGTAAGTATCGGAATTATAGGCGGTGCAGACGGACCCACATCCATAATAGTCTCACAAAAGGGAGAAAAGGAAATGTACCAACAAATTGCGGCAGAAGATGCTCTTTCCAAACTCGGTTATACCAATGTAAAAGAGTTCGGCGGTATTATTGATTGGACTGGGGCACTCGAGAATTAAACACCTTATGGTTTTAAATATAAATTTCGCTTAATATTGCAGAAAATTCTGCGAATATACGAAAGTATTATTCTTGAATTTTCTTTATCTAAAACAAAATTTCTTATTTTAAAACTCTTCGACCTTAAATGCAGGAAAATTTATAATATTTTCAATGCAAAGGACGAAGTTAGGCTGTCGCCTTACGAGGACGCCAAGTTGAATAGATTGGAATTTAACAAATTTAAGGCATAAGGGGTTTAACTCTTGAGTGCCCGAAAGGTAGAAAAATAATCAAAGAGGTGTGTTATGAACAATATCTCAGAACATATTAAAAACAGAAGAAGTGTCAGAACATTCGATGGCAGAGAACTGAGTAAAAATGACTATTTAATTTGTTTAGAAAGAAAAGAAGATTACCCTGTGGTAGAAAATTTGATTCGTGAATTATTCTTTATCTGAAAAGAGTTAATTCCCGGATATCTAAAGGGAATCACAGGAGAATACGGACCGCCGGAAGTCTATTTAGTGGATGAAAGTGAAGCGGAAGAGTTTGATAAACAATTCCCTCGAAAGCAAAAACAAAAACTTTCGGGACAAATTTTCTGATGACGAATCGGGCAGGGATGCTTTTGTATCCTTGCAAAAAAATTTTAAAGGTGATGATATGAACGCATTTTAAAAGATATATGAAATTGTAAAAACCATTCCAAAGGGGAGTGTGGCAACATACGGTCAGATTGCAATTATGGCGGGTAATTACCGCTTGTCAAGAGTAGTAGGATATGCTCTGCATGTAAAACCCGACCCAATGAATATTCCATGTCACAGAGTGGTAACCCGTGAGGGAAAAGTAGCACCCGGCTTTGCATTCGGAGGGAAATATGTCCAGAGAAAGTTACTTGAATCCGAAGAGATAGTTTTCCAAGATAACGGAAGGATAAATCTTGATAAATACTGTATGTGAATAATATAAAAAACGACAGGTTACTCAACTTGTCGTTTTTTTGGCGGACGGGGTGGGATTCGAACCCACGTCCCTCAGGGGGCATCATGATTTCGAGCTCCTAGACACTCTTTTTAGATAGAGTAAATTAGCGGAAGTTAAAGGAACTTAAAAAGCGATAAAAACCGCATAAAATAAGGGCTTTGAGGGGTTAAAAACCTTCAAAGCCTTTGCTGTTCTATGAGTTTTCGTATTGCCACTTTTAGATAGCTTTTTTGGGTTTTCGCTAGAAAAGTGCTAGAAAAATGTTAGAAAAAATTGTGGATTGTTTTGGCGTTATTGAAAATTTTAATGGAGTGTAGTATAATTAAATAAAATACCTGATAAATTTTTATGGAGGTAGCATATGTTGAAATTTGGTTCAGAAAACAAAGAATGTGATAATTTTCCATTTGTAGTAGAAATAGATGATGCTGATAATGTATTGAAAATTTTGTTTGCTCTACCTAAAATTGGGGAAAAAGGCTCAAATGTTGAAGAGGATATGAAAGATGAAATAAAAGAACTTTTAAAAGAAACATATCCCATCTACCCTGACGAGAAAAATGTTTATGAAATTACATTCGAGGACTATATTTTTTATCAGGTAAGAAATGAATCTTATTGTACCTATGACGATTATGAGATAAGTAAAGGACGGCATTTGATTATATTTGAAAAGTCCAGATTGTTAGATTATGTATCGACTGCAACTATTTGTTGCAAACTTGATAATGGAGATTTCTTTCCAGGAGAATGGAAACACTATGAAGTGTCTGCAGAAAACCAGATTATAGATGTAATTACTTGCGTGGAGCCAATAATTAGAAAAATAGATGTAAAGTAAACAACATCTAAATCTACTATAATTAACCATGAAATATGTCAAGGGGTAAGATGAATAATGACAAGTAAAGAGCTTAATTTAAAATTAATAGAGTCTTTTCCGGAAATCAAAGATGTTTATTTTGAGGAAACATCATGGCAAGACGGTGATGAAACAGGATCGCATGTTGTTTATGCAGATATATTTGTGCCTTTTATAAAGGCACAAATATCTGATGGCAAAGAACAAGCAATAGCTGATGCATTTCATTATATTGAAAAATTGCTTGAATTAAATGATGAATATGCAAATGAGGTAATAGCTTTGAGTGTTCTTGAATCATTACTTTTTGATGAAGATGTAGATAATGCGTTTTTTATCGAGTTTGCCAAACCAAAAACTTTGGAATTAATTCAAGAAATTATACAAAGTATAGATGAATAAATTATACATAAAGGAAATAAAAAATGATATATATTACAGGCGATACACACATACCAGTCGATATACAGAAACTTTCCACTAAACGTTTTCCCGAGCAAAAAGAAATGACTAAAAATGATTATGTAATCATATGTGGTGATTTTGGTGGCGTGTGGGACGGCAGCAATGAAGAAAAATATTGGATAAAGTGGTTGAAAAGTAAAAACTTTACGACACTTTTTATCGATGGCAATCACGAAAACTTTGAGATGCTTTATAATCTGCCAACGGTAGATTTTGGTGATAGTATTGCACACAAAGTTGATGATGGCATATATCATTTAATCAGGGGCGAAGTATATAATATTGACGGAAAGAAGTTCTTCGTATTTGGTGGGGCAAGCTCGCACGACAAAGAACATCGAACCGAAGGCAAAAACTGGTGGAAAGATGAAATGCCAAGTGAGCAAGAATTTAGTAACGCAGAAGAAAATCTCAAGAAAAATAATTCTGAATTCGATTATGTGATAACCCATTCAGCCCCAACATCTATTCAAGATAAAATTGCTCCAACATATGAAATCAATCAACTTACAGATTTTCTGGAAAAGATAAAAAACAGTGTGGCATGTAAAAAATGGTTTTTTGGTCATTACCATAAAGATGTTGAAGTTGATGAAAAGTTTACTGCGGTATTTGACAAGAT
>JAZSCT010000025.1:0-56336 GCA_045530725.1 Clostridia bacterium | reverse complement strand
TAAAAGTGCATAACTATAACTACAACAAGTTTCCTATGCGCCCTCTCAACTGGAAAGCTCCTATTGATTATATCAAGGCTTTCCTTGAAGATGGTGAAATTTTTAATTGATTTTGTAACACATCATTGACAAACCTACATTGTTATCTAAAACAAGTCAAAAAACTTTTTTGAGTAATAGTCCACCAGAGTTTCTCTGTATAGTCGTGCCTCATCCTTTGTGACACCTGTACAAAGAGTGAGTACTCTCACTTCCTTTGCGCCCTTTTTCTTAAGCATACGTGCACATTCATTGACCGTACTTCCTGTAGTGTAAATATCATCTGTAAGAAGTATTGTCATTCCCTTTATGTCAGATACCACCTTATATGCGCCTCTGACTGCATTCAGTCTTTCAGATTTGTTCATAGAACTTATGGGCGGAATCTCCTTTGTCTTTATAAGCACATCACATCTCATCATAAGTCCTGTTTCTTTGCAAAGTTCCTTTGTGATAAGTTCTGTCTGATTATATCCTCTGTCCCTTTTTCTATTATAAGAAATAGGAACAGGCACTACCATATCCACATTTTCTGTATTCTCTTCATTAAGCCTTTTTGCCATTATATATCCAAAGGTTTTTGCAAGAGTATAATGATTTTTAAATTTAAGACTTAACACAGAGTTCTTGATATTGTCAATATAAGGCATACAGAACATATGCTCATCAAAGTATCTTATATCAGGGAGGTGGGGATTGTGAAACTTAAGAATCATATTTTCTTCACATTTGCCACAAACAGATATCTCACATCCCGCCTCAAGAGTCCTGGAACAAATTATACATCTTTTTGGAAAGAAAATATCAAGAATATACTCTTTTATGTTTATCATAATCTCTTGCTTATCTCCATCAGTCTGTCCCTCAGCCCCGTATATCTCTTTGCCTCGGTATTGTTGTCAACCATTCTTTTTATCACACGGTCACACCCCACAAGGATAACCTTCTTCTTTGCTCTTGTGACTGCAGTATAAAACATATTTCTGTTTGTAAGCATATATGGTGCATCATACACAGGCATTACCACTATATCAAATTCACTACCCTGACTTTTGTGAACTGTAAGAGCATATGCCAGATCAAGTTCGTCAAGGTTTTTGAAATCATAATCAACCTTTCTCTCGTCAAAGAGAATCGTTACGCTGTTGTAGGCATGATTGATTTTCTGTATATATCCCACATCGCCATTAAAAATACCGTCTCCGCCATGACCTGTTTTTATATCAGTCCATTTGATATCATAGTTGTTTCTGGTCTGCATTACTCTGTCCCCTTCACGGAAAGTAACGGCTCCTGACTGCTTTTCTTTTTTGCCTTTTGCTTTCGGGTTAAGTTTCTCCTGCATAAGTGTGTTTAAGTTTGTAACACCTGCAAGGCCTTTTTTTGTACAGGAAAGGACCTGAATATCCTCTGTGTCAACTCCGTATGCTCTGGGAAGTCTTTCTGACACAAGAGACAGAATAAGTTCTGCACCTTTTGATGCATCAGGCTCATTCATATAGAAGAAATCCCCGTCTTTTTTGTTGAATTCGGGATATTCACCATTGTTTATTCTGTGGGCATTTAATACAATCATACTTTCCTTGGACTGACGGAAAATATCCTTGAGCACCGCAACAGGTATGCATCCTGAGGAAATAATGTCCTTTAATACGTTTCCGCATCCCACACTTGGAAGTTGATTGGAATCCCCTATCATAACAAGTCTTGTGCCCTTCATAACTGCTTTTAAGAGACAATTCATAAGGTGGATATCCATCATACTCATTTCATCTACTATGATCACATCTCTTGTAAGAGGGTTTTCTTCGTTTCTGAAAAACTTTATATTCTCTTCATCTTCTTCGCTGTATCCCACCTCAAGAAGTCTGTGCACGGTCTTTGCCTCAATGGAGCATACCTGACTCATCCTTTTTGCTGCTCTTCCTGTAGGGGCGCAAAGGGACACATTTAAGTGCCTTTTGTGCATAAGTGAGATAATAGTATTTACGATAGTGGTTTTTCCCGTACCGGGCCCCCCTGTAATAACCACCACCCCATACCTTAAGGCATCAAGGATTGCTTCTTTTTGCAAAGGTGCAAATGTAAAGTCATTTTCCTTCTCTATTTCTTCTATATCTTTATAAACTGATTCTTCATCACAATTAAAATCTGCAGAACACAACTGTGCAAGTTTCTTTGCAGTTTCCTTTTCTGCATTATATACCTGAAAATAATATATTCTGTGTTCTGTATCGGTCTTTTCTTCCACAAAGGTCTTTGTCTTTATAAAAAACTCTATCTGTGGATAAATCTTTATCTCCTCCACGCCCAGAAGTTCTGCCGTGCTCTTTACAAGATAGCCTATGGGAAGATATGTATGACCAAGCATTGTATTGTACCTTAAGGTATAGAGAGTTCCTGCTTTCAGCCTTTCGGAATTTTCTTTATCCTTCCCTGAACCGAGAGCAATTTCGTCTGCGGTCTTAAAGCCTATTCCTTCTATCTCATCGCAAAGGATATAGGGATTGTTTTTTATTATTTCCAGACTCATAGAGCCGAATTTTCTGTGTATTTTTGCAGCCATTTTGATGGATATCCCGAATTCCTGCAAAAACATAACAAGATTTGCAGCCCCCATCTTGTCCAGATAACTTTCATGGATTTTCATCGCCTTATCGGCACTTATTCCCTTGATATCAGAAAGGCGAAGGGGATGATGTTCTATGACTTCCAAAGTTTCCTTGCCAAACATATCCACAATCTTTTTTGCGGTGGCTTCTCTTACGCCCTTTACTATACCCGAAGAAAGGTATCGAAGTATGCTTTTTTTGTCAGCGGGGGTTTTTCTTTCATACATATCCACCTTAAACTGATCCCCGTAAACCTGATGTTTAGTCCAGTTTCCTGACACACAAACAGACTCACCCTCGCTTATGCCGGGCATATAGCCCACAAGGGTGATATCCTCTTTTTCGGTGGAAAGGACACAGACTGTGTATCCGTTCTCATCGTTTTTGTATATTATACTGTCAATTTCTCCGTATAGTTTCTCAGTTGACATTTTTTACTCCGTTTATATTTTATTCATAGTCACAGTCATCAAGCCTGATAGTATAAGACATAGATGTGGCACCGTGAGGCCCTGCAAAAGGTGTTACGGTATTGGTAATTGCATTACTTCCATATCTTTCAGTATTTTTCTCAAATTGAAATTCAACTTTTCTGTCGGCATATGCTGATATAAATGTATCCACCACATAACCGCCTGATTTATTTATATATACAAATATAAGACCTTCCTCAGGGTGAATACCTTTTAAGACAGAATAGTTATCGTTTTCGATTTTTGATACATCGGTACATATCCCCTCAAAGTATGTCAATGCTTCGTCGTGGGTTTTCTTAGGTGATTTGAAAGTCTTTATCATTTCTTTTACCTTGGAGGGTTCCTCTATATACATAATGGCGTCGTCATAGTTGCTGTTAGGATTCTGTACACAAAGCCCTACCCTTTCAAGAGTGCCGTGATTGTCAAAATACAATGGCTTGATAAGATACCTTGATGCACCCGTACCTTTTGAGTAAGTATATTTGCCTGTATATCCGTCCTTTTCTTCTGCCGAAAATTCACTTCTCATATAATAATCATCAGAAAATGTGTATATCACATTATCCTTGAATCTGTGATACACTCTTGAGATGCCAAGGATATCTTCTTCGTTTCTTATATAAGACTCATAACTTATAGTTCTTTCTTCTGCATTCCATATGGCTTTCCCCAGATACTGAGAGTATCCGAAGTCTCTATCAGGGCTGTCTGTAAGGTCGCCAAGGTCTTCAAGGCAAACTGCAGTTCTGCCGCCGATATTGTATCCTGTCACAATGATGCCGTTATAATAGACCTTGATATCTGTTTCGTAAATATCGCCAAGTATCCTGCCGCACATTCCCCTCTCAATAGGTGCTATATTTCTGAATCCTTTGTTAAAATTTGAATTAATCTTAAGTGTACGTGTTTCGTCGTTATATTCCACGCCGAATCCGTATCCATCAAGGTCTTCCGCAATAATGACGGTCCTGCCGTCTATGTTGTATCCGTCTATGGGAATTCCGTTTACAAAAGTAAGAATATCTGTAGAATAAATATGTCCTGCCACACCTGCATTTGCAAAAAAAGTTGCGGCAAACAATGTAATAAGTAAAGTAATAACAAATGTACATATATATTTCTTCATAGTTGTCATCTCCTTTCTTCCCATTCTATTTTACCATTTAAGATTGTATTAGTCAAACTGTATTAAATTACAATTTATTGACAATACTATTTCAGAAAAGAATAAGAAAGGATATAGATATGATAAAAATTGCTTTTTTTGATTCAAAGCCCTATGACAAAATATACTTCGACAAACATAAGGAAGGTTATTCGGCACAAATCAAATACATCGAATACAAATTAAACTCCGATACCGCCTATCTTGCCAAAGGATACGATGCAGTATGTGCCTTTGTAAATGATGATATAGACGAAGAGACTATTCACGCCTTGAAAAACCTCAATATAAATATTATCGCCCTTCGGTGCGCAGGATATAACAACGTAGATCTAAAAGCCGCAAAGGATAATATAAAAATCGTGAGAGTACCGGGATATTCCCCTTATGCAATTGCCGAGCATACTATGGCACTTCTTCTTACTCTGGTAAGAAAGATTCACCGTTCATACAACAGAACCCGTGATTACAACTTTTCTCTCTACCGTCTGATAGGTTTTGACCTTAAAGGAAAAACTATCGGGATTGTGGGTACAGGCAAGATAGGAAAAGTATTTACAGATATCTGCAAAGGATTCGGTATGAACATTCTGGCATATGATCCATATCCCGACAAAAGTCTGGATGTAAAATACACAGATTTCGATACCATATGCAAAGAATGTGACATTATAAGCCTTCATTGTCCCCTTACCAAGGAAAACTTCCATATAATAGACAAAAAGAGTCTTTCAAAAATGAAAAAGGGTGTAATCATCCTAAACACTTCCCGTGGTGCTCTTATAGATGGCGAGGATCTTCTGAATGCGCTGAGAGAACAGACTGTGGGCGGTGCGGGACTTGACGTATATGAAGAAGAAACCGACTTTTTCTATGAGGACTATTCATACAAAATCATAAACGATCAGGTGCTTTCGGGACTGATATCCATGCCCAATGTAATCATCACATCCCATCAGGCATTTCTTACACACGAAGCACTTGAAAGCATTGCCGAAACAACCCTTTCAAATCTTAAAGACTTTTTTGACGGAAAAGAATTAATAAACGAGGTGAAATAACCTTTGGCTATATCCTTTGTACGAACAATTATCCTGTATGTTCTTGTGGTGTTTGCCTTAAGAGTAATGGGCAAGAGGCAAATCGGCGAACTTCAGCCATCGGAACTTGTGGTGGCAATTATGATATCAGACCTTGCCACAACACCCGTGTCGGATATAAACATCCCGCTCCTTGCAGGTGTGATACCTATCCTTACCCTTCTGGTATTTGAAGTAGTCACATCCTATGTAAATTTAAAAAGTGAATCGTTTCGCAATTTTCTCTCAGGCAAACCCACAGTAGTCATTAAAAACGGCGTAATATCTCAACTGGAACTTAAGAAACTGAGATTCTCCATAGAAGACCTTCTTGAACAGTTGAGACTTAAAGGAGTGTTCTCCATATCAGATGTATATATGGCAATACTTGAAACCAACGGCGAACTTACCGTGGTGGAAAAATCTCCCAAAAAGACTGTGACAAGAGAAGACTTAAATCTTACTGTAAAGCAGGAAAGAATCCCACTTGTGATAATCTCTGACGGGAAACTCAGAAAAGAACATTTAAAGGAATCAGGCTTTGACGAAAAATGGGTAACTGACACCATAAAAGAATACAATATAGAAAGAATAGAGGATGTATTTATCTTTTCCATAGACGATGATGATAAATACACCCTGCAAATAAAAAGCAAACTGTAGGCGGTGATTTAAATAAAAGCATTTGTGTGTGCGCTTGTGATTCTTGCACTTCTCGTTTCCGGGTTTGTGGTAAATTATATAGTAATAAGGGACAAATCCCAAATCCTTACCGAAAAAATGGAAGCCTTAAAAAATGCAATAGATACAGAAGATGAAAAGAGAATTGATTCATCATATCAGGACATAGTCCTCCATTGGAAAAAACACATTAAGTATATGCTGATGTTTTCGAATCATGGAAATCTTGACAATATATCATTAAGTATGATAGTGATAGAAGAAAAACTGAAAGCAAAGGAATATACAGGGGCAAAAGAAGAGATAGCCCTTGTGATATCCACCCTTTCAGGCATTTCCCAAAATGAAACCTTGTGTATAGAAAATATATTCTGAACTTAAAAATCAGTTTTATTATTTTTGAAAAATTAAATAAGACAGCAGATAATCAGGGGCAGATTGTCTGTGAAAGGTCAAAGTTTTTGTTACAAAAACTGCCCAGTCCTCAAATGTATAAGTATGCTATTTTTCCTCTTCGGCCAGCCGAGGGCATCTGTCCCTACAATGAGCGAATGCGAAATGAAGAATCTCATAAAAAAGAGATTATTGCTTTTCTAAAAGAATGCAAAAATTTACTTTTGAATAATGTGACAAAACGGCACGTCCCTCTGTCTCTCGTCCTCAAATGTATAAATTGCAAAGCAGTTAAATGTGCTTCGTACGCTTATTTGTCATTCTGAATGAGTGAATGGGAAATGAAGAATCTCATAAAAAAGAGATTATTGCTTTTCTGAAAGAATGCTAAAATTTACTTTTGAATAATGTGACAAAACGGCACGTCCCTCTGTCTCTCTTGCTTTTCTGAAAGAATGCTAAAATTTACTTTTGAACTATGTGACAAAACGGCACGTCCCTCTGTCTCACTCTGTCTCAAAGTTTTTGTTACAAAAACTGCCCAGTCCCCAAATGTATAAAAACCCCCCGGATTGAAATAACTTCAGGCTATTTCTATCAGGGGGTGTTTCTATTATTACTATTTAGTTTCTTTATCTTTTTTTAAGTTTGCTAGTGCAAACTCACAACATTGAACAACAAGTTGATTGAAGGATATTCCCTTTTGATCAGCAATCTCTGTCATAACTTTGCACAGTTCATCAGGCATTCTGATGGTTCTGTTTGATGCAGAGTGTTTTTTAATAATGAAATCCATATATATCATATCCTTTCGACTAAAAACGGGGTGTAAAATCACTTTTACACCCCATTATTCATTGATCTAAAACTACTTTACTTTTAATTACTCTGTTACTTCACTTACCGGTAATGATACAGGAAGTACATAAGGTCTGATGTTTGTAAGGTCATTCCAGAGGAATGCTACATACTTATCTACATTTTCTGAAGCATTCTTTGTATATGTAGCAGAGATAGTCTCATCGATAGCAAGAGCCTTGCTTACGCCATTCTCTGAGAATGAAACGCCTACAAGGTTATCGTCTGCATCGTATGCAGCGATGATTACGATAGCATCAATTGTACCACCTGACTTGATATCATTAACTGTAGCTGTTGCTGTAACAGTGTCACCGTCACCTGTGATTTCAAGGTTAACATCAATTTTGTTTGCTTCATATCTTGCAACAAGGTTTACAGGTGTAACTGCTGTGAATGTATATGAAGCATCTGTGCTTACACATACATAACCGTCATACCAGCCCTTGAACATCTTAGAATTATCAGTTGTAACTTCAGTTGCTGTAACAGTAACCTCTCCGCCTACTGTATATTCTCCCGCACCTGTTACAGTTTCGCCTTCGACTTCTGAAGATACACCTACATTAACCTTTGCTGTTGTATCTGTGATCTTTTCGTATTTGAAGTTTGTAAAATATGTAGTTGATGCAAATGGTGTGTTAAAAGCGGCTTCTTTTCCCTGTGAAGCAACACCATCAACTCTGACACCTGTAGCAGCCCAGCCTGAAGGGATAGTGATGATTTTTTCAAGTCTGTACCATGTATCTACAGGAACATCTTTTTTAACATAAAGGTCTTTTACGTCACCATTACTACTACCATCAGTTGGATACATCTGAATCGTACTTGTTTCAATATCTGCTGCAGCACCCATTGTGCCATCTGCTAACTTGGCATGAGCTACTGCATCAGTATTATATACATCCATAGAAATTCTTACCTTGTCGCCTTCTGCAATATCAGAAGTTGCGAAAGCATTGGACAATCTTACGAGCCATGCACGGGATGTAGATGTTTTCTTGAAGATCTGCTGCGGCATGTGTGGATAATACACAGGAGATCCCTCTTCATACAACTCCCTTGCATAAGGGAAAGATGTGGTGTTTGTGTTTGTATCATAAGTAGCACTAAGATCATCTGATATTGAACCTGCTGAACCAGCTTTAAGTGTGTATGTAGCAGCTGTACCTGTACCGTATGGTGTACCGCTCTTATCCATAGCTGTATAAGCAACTACCTGAGAACCTGTCTTTGTATCCTGGAATTCTTCGATACGGAAGTTGTCAACATAAAATACAGTCGGAGCTCCGTTTGAACCATTCATAGCCAATATAAACATATTAGAACTTTCATGATTTGCTGTAGGAACATAATCAATATTAAGTTTAGTCCACTGACCTTTGTTTACAGTAACCCAGTCTGATGAATTGCTATTGATATCGTCACCGAATTTTAAAGAAACCTGACCTGAGGTAACTCCTGCTGTACCAAGAGTCTCAACTTTTACCCATACAGAAATTCTGTACAATTTACCTGTCTGAATCTGAACTGTTTCTGCAATAGAGAAAGGCATTCTAGCACGGATGAACTGATATCCACCAACACCTTGGGCATCGAAGTCAAACTTAACTACGTTTGAACCGAAGGTCTCGCCAAGAGACACCGGTGCAGTAATTCCTGCATCCTGATATGTCATAACGGCCCCCTTCATACTAACCGTTTCTATACTAACGCCGTTTTTATCAACAGCATTTTTTGTTGTAAAAACGTTATAAGACTGGCTACCGGCTTTTTTAGGCTCAGCATCGCCTGTTTCAAAGCCCATCTTTGCTACAGTCTTGAAGTCGCCGATAAGGTAATCACCTTTTGCATCGGCTGCTGATACACTTGGTACTGAAATGATTGTGAAAAGCATTGTCAATACAAGTGCAAGTGAAAGTAGTTTTTTCATTTTTCATATCTCCTTATAAAAAAATTAATGATTAAAATATGCATTCTTTGCGAATGATAAATTATCAACAAAAATCTCGCCTTATCTTTGTGCAACATGTACAAAAAAGGCATTTTTGAATATAATTTTGACATTCACAAGATGTCATTATCCACATTATAACAAGTTATAATAGTTTTGTCAAGCACTAGATGTCAAAAAAGTGAAAGGAAGTTTTTATGTTTAAAAACAAAACTGATACAGGAAATAACATAAGCGGCGAAAAAATCGCCGAACTGAGAAAGTCTATTTCCCCCAGAATGAGCCAAAGGGCACTTGCGGACAGAATGCAACTTGAGGGCATAGACCTTGACAAAAATGCCATACAGAGAATCGAATGCGGAAAGAGATTTGTGACTGACATAGAACTTTTATCATTTGCAAGAATATTTAAAGTGAGTTGTGACTACTTGTTGATGTCAGAATTTAAAATTGACACAAAAGATGATCCGCTTGTAGAAATCAAGATAAGATTGTGAATTGATAAATAAGTTGATTATATATTATAATTAAGGAAATATCACTTTTTGATGTGGTATTTCCTTTTTTGTATATTTTTCAAAGGGACAGACCGATATATTTTTTAACAAAACAGGGTCCGTCCCTGAATTGTAAAAACGGCAGGAGTCGTTGAATTCCTCCACCGCTAATGCGGTCCCCTTCCCTTTTGGATCACTGTCCAAATTCTCAATTTGGCGAACAGTGCCCATGGCAAAACGTCCCAAGAGCACAATATAGTGCGATTGGCTGACGTTGACGGATACAAGGGAGGCTTTTCTGCCTTATATTTACACAAAGAGAAAGTTTGAAAATATTGATACGATTCTCAAAAACTTTTCAGATATTGACAGAGAATTTCTCATGAAATAATCTCAGTTGTTGAAAACAATCACTTTTTGTGATAGAATACTTCTGTACTAATGCAAATTCAGCAAAAGGAAAACAGACTTTATGAAAAAAACCACTCAACCGATTTCCGAAACAAGAAAAATATACTTTGTGAGGCTATGGGCAAGAATTGCAATCTTCATATCATTGATTGTAATGTATATATATAATGAACAGAGTTTCAATGTGGCAGAAGGGATGAAGTTTTTTGATTCATTTTCGCCACTTCACCTTATATGGGGACTATGGATATATGATATGATACTTCAACTCCTTCCTGTGAAGGCTCACATCTCCATCGGTTCGCAAAAGGTGTTCCGTTCTCTGTTTGTGCCTATAAAAGAAAAGATAAATATAGAAAATCTCATAAATTATATAAAGGATACTACCCAATCTGCATACAAGGTAATGATCATATGGATATTTGTTACACTTACATTAAGCATATTGCACCTTAAAGGGATCTTAAGTGTCTCACATATGGTGATTATATCGGCATTTTTCTATGTATGCGACCTTATATGCGTACTTATATGGTGTCCTTTCAGACTTATTATGAACAACAAATGCTGCACCACCTGCAGGATATTTAACTGGGATCATCTGATGATGTTTCTGCCTATGATTACTGTGAACAGTTTCTTCTCGTGGGTACTTGTATCACTTTCTGTCATCATATGGCTCATATGGGAGATATGTGTATTCACATATCCTGAGAGATTTTGGGAAAACAGTAATATGGCACTTAAATGCAGCGAATGCAGGGACAAACTCTGCACGCAATACTGCAGAAAACTTAGAAAAACTGAACAGAGGGACTGAATATGAATGTATATGATTTTGACAAAACAATATTTGACGGGGATTCTACGGCGAAATTCTATATCCATTGCCTAAAGAAATATCCTAATATCATCACCCTTGCACCGTCGCTTATATGTGCATTCTTAAGTTACAAAGTGTTTAAGAAAAAATCCAAAACACAGTTTAAGGAAATAATGTACAGATTTGTGACAAAAGTAGATGATATTGACAAAGAGATAGAAATCTTCTGGGACGAAAACATAAAAGGAATAAAGAAATTTTACTCACAGATAAGAAAAGAAGATGACCTTATAATATCCGCATCACCTGAATTTCTCATATTTCCAATCTGCGAAAGAATCGGAATAAAGAATATGATGGCTTCAAAGGTGGATAAGTTTACAGGAAGATATGATGGCGAAAACTGTCACGGAAAAGAAAAGGTAATACGATTCAGGACTGAATACGGCGATAAAGAGATAGAAAACTTTTATTCTGATTCATACATCGACACTCCACTTGCACTTATTGCAAGGAAAAGTTATATGGTATGCGGCGAAGAGATAAAACCGTGGGTGTTCAAAAACAGATAACATCTGTACTGAACTGTATCATTTATCTATTGAATTGAAATGTGTTTTCTGATATAATTAATGAAATTTTACCAAGGGGGATATATTTATGAAAAACACAAAACTTAAAGAATTTGTAATTCTCACATTCTTTACTGCGATTATCATCCTTATGGCTTTTACACCATTTATAGGATATATACCTTTGATATTTACAAAAGCCACCACCATACATATTCCCGTAATAATCGGCTCTATTATCTTAGGCCCAAAAAAGGGAGCATTTCTCGGATTTGTGTTCGGTCTTACAAGTTTTATAAACAATTCATTTGTAAGCCCCACTGTCACAAGTTTTGTATTCACACCTATATACACTCTCGGAGATTTTGACACAAACTGGCTGAGCCTTGTGATATGCTTTGTGCCGAGAATCCTTGTGGGTGTTGTACCATATCATGTATATAAATTCATACACAAAAAAAGCGAAACCTTATCCCTTCTTCTTGCAGGGGTTATGGGCTCACTTACAAACACACTTCTTGTTATGAATATGATATATTTATTCTTCGGCGAAAGTTATGCCACAGCAAAAGAAGCATCATTTGAAGGATTCTATTATGCCATACTTACGGTAATCGGTACAAACGGTGTGCCCGAAGCCATAGTTGCGGCAATACTTGTGTGTGCTATCACAAAAGCACTTAAGAAGGCGGACAAATCTCTGTAGAATCTTTTGAGGAGTATAAAAATGGAAAACTTTTTACTGTCATTTTCATCGGTGCTGCCGTTGATACTTAATCTTGCAATAGGATTTTTCCTTATGAGGATAAATCTTCTCGACAAGCACACATCGGATAAGATGAATACTCTGGTATTCAAACTATTTATGCCCTTGTCACTATTTAATAACATCTATCACACAGATATTTCAAGTGTGTTCAATGGAAAACTTACTGCATTTATGCTTTCGGCACTTATAATATCATTTATATTCCTTATGGTATTTGTACCCTTATTTGTAAAGACACAGAATCAGAAAGGTGTCATAATTCAGGCAATTTTCAGAGGAAACTTCCTCATATTCGGTCTGCCTGTGGTAACTGCACTTTGCGGTGACGAAAAAGTGGGGCTTACATCCCTTCTTATAGGACTTATAGTGCCTGTATATAACATCCTTGCAGTTATATGTATGGAGTTTTTCAGAGAAGGCAAGGTAAACTTTAAAAAAGTCATTCTTGGGATGATAAAAAATCCTCTTATCATCGCATCGGCACTTGGTATTGCATTTGTACTTATAGGAATAAAGATACCGACTGTGTTTGAAAAGTCCATCACAGACATAGCAAAAGTTTCCACGCCTATGTCACTCATTGTCCTTGGCGCATCATTTACCTTCTCATCACTTAAAGGTAATATGACAAAGATACTCTGGGGTACGGCAGGCCGTCTTATAATCACACCGCTTGTATTTATCCCCATTGCAGTATATCTTGGGTTCAGAGGGATAGAACTTGCAACTGTCCTTGTATTTCTTGCATCCCCTACTGCAGTCTCATCCTATGTAATGGCGAAGCAGATGGGCGGAGACGATGTGCTTGCAGGGCAATATGTGGTTGTGTGCTCCATATCCGCAATCTTTACAGTATTTTTGTGGATATATGCATTGGTAAGTTTGGGACTTATATAATCTAAAAAATACAACCTATGTGATAAAAATTCACGGGGGTTCAAAATTGCCCCAAAAAGGATGGTCCCTTTTGGGGCAATTTTTTGGATAGATTATTTTGTCGAAATAAAAACTTACCAAAAGGGACCGTCCCTTTTGGTAAGGTTTTTTACATTCTCTTTAAATATCATATTGAATTTCTGTTAAGAAGCATATGCTTCACTTCCCAGAGTTTATCTGACAAATCCACATAATAGGTATGAGGATTTTCAAAACGTTTGACTTCATCCCAGAGATTGTCAATCGATTCCTTACAGTACTTCTTTATTTCGTGAATGTCAGGTGTGGTATATACACATTTACCCTTATCAAAAATCTTCACAAGAAGTTCCTTTGCAACATAGTTTTCGATAGTTTTTCTCTTCCATGTATGCTCAGGGTCAAATATTCCGTATGGTTCGCCATTCGGAAGTTCTTCATCCTCCAATGCCATCACATCGGCAATAGCCTTGCCTGTATCCTTTTCATAAAGTCTGAATACTCTCTTTGCACAAGGTGTGGTGATTTTTGCCACGTTTTCCGAAAGTTTGATTTTTGGTACTTCTTCGCCATTTTCATATATTGATACAAGTTTATATACACCGCCGAATACAGGCTCGGAACGGGAAGTGATAAGTCTTTCACCCACACCGAAACTGTCGATTGGTGCTCCCTGACGAAGAAGGTCCTTTATGATATATTCATCAAGGGAATTGGAAATTACTATCTTACAGTCCTCATATCCTGCTTCATCCAGAATCTTTCTTACCTTCTTTGAAAGGTATGCGATATCACCTGAGTCGATTCTTACGCCCTTCGGTCTGCAGCCAAGAGGTTTTAGCACTTCGTCAAAGGTCTTGATAGCATTTATTACACCTGATTTAAGGACATTGTAGGTGTCAATGAGAAGTGTGCAATCATTTGGATATACTGAGGCATAAGCCTTAAATGCATCAAGTTCTGATGGGAAAAGTTGCACCCAACTATGCGCCATTGTGCCAAGTGCGGGGATGCCATACATAACATCTGCTATAGTACAGGCAGTACCTGCACATCCGCCGATATATGCGGCTCTGGCACCGTGAACTGCACCGTTTGGTCCGTGAGCACGACGTGAACCGAATTCCATTACAGGTCTTCCCTCTGCCGCACGGACAATTCTGTTTGTCTTGGTGGCAATAAGGCTCTGATGGTTGATGGTGAGAAGTATCATAGTCTCAAGGAACTGTGCTTCCATTACGGGGCCTTTTACTTTTACGATAGTTTCGCCCGGGAATATAGGTGTACCTTCGGGAATCGCCCATACATCACATGAAAACTCAAAATCCTTAAGATATGAAAGGAATTCTTCGGAGAATAGTTTCTTTTCTCTTAAGTATTCAATATCTTCTTCCTGGAATTTAAGGTTCTGAATATATTCTATCATCTGTTCTACCCCTGCCATAATGGCAAATCCGCCACCGTCAGGAACACGTCTGAAAAACATATCAAAACAAGCAATTTTGTCCTTATATCCATGCTTAAGATATCCGTTTGCCATAGTGATTTCATAGAAATCCATAAGCATAGTAAGATTTATATCTTTTATCATAAGTATCTTCCTCTCAAGATTTATTCTGCTTCATAAAAAGCCTTATATCCTTTATAAGCCATATATACATCTGCCTTTGAGGATATTTCAAAAGGTGCATGCATTGAATAAAGGGGCACTCCGCAATCCAGAGTATCTATATTGAGATTTGCCACATACTGGGCAACTGTTCCGCCGCCGCCCTGATCTACTTTTCCAAGTTCTGCCACCTGCCACAAAACATCATTTGAATTAAATATATTTATCACCTTAGCAACAAACTCTGCATTGGCATCAGAGGTGGAACTCTTGCCTCTTGCACCTGTATATTTGGCAATGGCAAGACCGCCGCCTAAGTATGCCGCATTTTTGTCTTCGCAAACTGATTTATAATTAGGATCGTTTGCATTTGTCACATCTGCAGACAGACACATAGAGTTAGTTAATGTGCGTCTTAAGATAAGGTCGTTATACTGAGGTTTAAGCATTGCGATGACTTCTGCAATGGAATTTTCAAGGAATCTGGACTTGGTACCTGTCACACCCATACTGCCGGTTTCTTCTTTGTCTGCAAGGTAGCACATACAGGTTTTCTTCGGATTCTTTATATCAAGAATCGCCTTTAAGGATGTGTATGCACACACTCTGTCATCCTGACCGTAGGACCCTATCATAGACATATCAAGCCCTACATTTCTTGCCTTAACACTTGGCACAAGTTCAAGTTCGCTGCTTACAAAGTCATCTTCTGAAAATCCGTATTTCTCTTTTATAATTTCAAGAAGTCCCTTCTTTACAGACTCCTTTTCTTCGTCAGATGCAATAGAGCCGAAAAGTGCATTGAGGCTCTCCCCTTCTACAACTTCTGTTGCCTTTTTTGCCATCTGGTCTTTGGCAAGATGAGGAAGAAGGTCTGTAATTGTAAATACAGGGTCATTTTCATCTTCGCCGATATTTATGTTTATCTTTTCTCCGTTTTCTTTCACTACAACGCCTATAAGAGAAAGAGGAATTGTAGTCCATTGATATTTCTTTATACCGCCGTAATAGTGAGTCTTGAGAAGTCCTATTCCCATATCTTCATAAAGGGGGTTTGGCTTTAAGTCAAGTCTCGGAGAATCTATATGGGATGCTATGATATTGATACCGTTTTCTATATCTTCTTTTCCTATTACAAAAAGTGCAATGCTTTTGTCACGGTTTACAAAATATACTTTATCTCCCGATTTAAGATTCTTACAATCCTTTATATCTTTGAATCCTGCCTTTTCGGAAAGCATTCTGGAATACTCTTCACAGAGGCGTTCTGTCTTGGAGTTGTCAAGGTATTTTATATATCCGTCACAAAAAGAAAATACGTCCTTTTTGTCAATATCCTTCCAAATATTTTTTGCCATATAAATGTCTCCTTTTTTGTAAAAACTTATATTTATTTTATTCTAATACTTTGTCATAATTTTTGCAACAAAAAACTTGAAAAAAATTCATTTATTATATTGACTTTTATGTTTGTTTGTGTATAATAATGTTAAATTTAAAACCCGATTGGAGTGATACTTATGTATCGTGGTTGGAAAGATAATAATCCGCTTCCTGATTATGAAGAATTATTCAGAGAAACCGGAGACCAGAAAAAGAAGGGCTCTGCAAAGATACTTATGAAGATTTATAAGTCTAACGCTTTGCAGATTTTTTTGTCCCTGATTTTGTTTGTAATCAAGGCTTGTCCTATATGGATTATCCCACTTGTAACATCTCATATGATAAACCTTGTTACCATTGGTGCCGAGGACACTATAAGAAGTATGACTATTATAATAACAGTATTATTCCTTCTTATACTGCAGAATATTCCTTCTCACGTGCTATATGCCCGATATACCGACAAGATGCTCCGTCGTATAAGCGGTGGTTTCAGAAGTACTCTTATAAGGAAACTTCAGCATCTGTCCGTTACATATCACAAGGAGATTGAGACAGGTAAAATCCAGGCAAAATTTGTGAGAGATATTGAAGCCATTGAGTTTCTCAATACACAGATTATAAAGAATGTTGTTCCAATCATTATAGAACTTTTCATATACATAGGCATCACAGTTTCAAAAAGTGTGACAGTTACGATATTTTTCCTTTGTGTGATACCTATAAATGTGCTTCTTGTGTATATATTCAGAAAGAATATGAGATATCACAATACAGTTTTCAGAAAAGAAAACGAAAATATCTCTGCCAAACTTTCAAATATGCTTGAGATGCTTCCTCTTACCAAAGCACACGGTCTGGAAGATGAAGAGATAGAAAGCCTACAGAAGGATATCAACACCCTTAAAGACAAAGGACTTGCAATAGACCGTACAAATGCTTATTTCGGCTCATGGAGTTGGGTAATGGCAAGATCCCTTTCTGCACTTTGCTTACTCTTCACAAGTATCCTTGCTTTCAACAAAAAGATTCCAGTAGGTGACATTGTACTCTATCAGTCGTATTTTTCAAGTATCACAGGATATGTACAGAATCTTCTGAATATTTATCCACAGATTACAAAGGGATTTGATTCATTGAGTTCTGTATCGGAAATTATGCTTTCTGATGATATAGAGGACAACAGAGGCAAAATCAGACTAAGATATGTACACGGAACTGTTCACTTCGACAATGTTTCATATTCATATCCAAACACAGACAAAAAGGTAATCGACAATCTTACCCTCCACGTAGAACCTGGTGAATGTATCGCCTTTGTAGGACCTTCAGGCTCGGGTAAATCTACTATTATGAATATGATAATAGGATTTCTTAAGGCTACGGAAGGAAGGCTATCTATCGACGGAAAACCTATTGAAGAACTTAACTTAAGTGCCTACAGACATTTCATATCGGTAGTTCCACAGAACAGTATCCTATTTACAGGTACTATCAGAGAAAACATCACTTATGGACTTAAAAAAGTGGATCCACAGGTATTTGACAAAGTAATAGAACTATCAAACATCAGGGAATTTGCCGACAAACTTCCAAAGGGGCTTGATACTGTTATCGGTGAACACGGAGACAAACTTTCGGGCGGACAGAAACAGAGAATATGTATTGCAAGAGCGCTTATAAGAAATCCGAGAATCCTTATCCTTGACGAAGCCACATCCGCCCTTGACAATATTTCTGAATATCAGGTACAGAAAGCCATCAACGAACTTATCAAGGACAGAACAACATTTATTGTTGCACACAGACTTTCTACAATACGTGATGCAGACAGAATCGTGGTTCTTGACGAAGGAAGATGTGTGGAATGCGGTACATTCGACGAACTTATGGCAAAGAAAGGTAAATTCTACGAATTAAAGACCTTAAGTGATCTTAACGGAAATAAGACGGAAGATATACCTGTTGAACAATAAATATAAAAGATGATGAAACATTTGGTTTCATCATCTTTTTGTTTGCGGCAAAGGATACTGAACTATCTTATCCTGTTTAATCTGCGGATTTGTTTCGCTCATTTCCTGCGTCTTTGGAGGAGAAGGTGGTTCGACTTTTGGCAAAGGTTTCTTCTTTGTGCCAACTTCAACCAAAGCATCTACAGGTGCGTAATAACTTTCACACACCCATTGTCTGTTCATCTTTACACCATTTATACTTACTGTCTTGTATGTATTTACCCTTACCCCCTCCTGACCTGATTTAAGCACTTTGCTTTTTCCTTCATAAAGTGCTGATGTCTTTTTTATTTTTGTACCGTAAGGGATTTTTTTGATGATTTCTGTAGTGATTTCCACAGTTTTGTTATCTTCATTTATACCCATTATCGAGCAGGTGATACTTCCGTTATCTGCAATGCAGTCTATCCTTATGGGATAGGATTTGTTGTTCTTAAATACAAAATCTATATAGTCATAGGATACTGTGGCATCTCTTCCCACCGAAACATATGTTACAGGCATAGAGTGGTTTGTTCTCTTTGCAATTTCAAGATCTGCATAAAGCACCGCATTAAAAAGCGTGGAAGACACCTGACATATGCCGCCGCCTACACCATCTACCACTTCTCCCGATTGATAGACCTTGGCAGTTTTAAATCCGCTTTGTTCGTCTCTTTTGCCCACCACTTTGTTAAATGAAAATTCCCCACCAGGTTCTATGAGATATCCGTTGATTTTTGATGCAGCAATACGGATATTTTCGCTTCGGGGGATGTTTGAACTGTTATATACTGTGGAGAAACTTCCTAAATTGTCTATAATATAATTATCGGAAAAGAATTGCAGATTCTTCTTCGGATAGGTAATCTTCACAGGAATATCATAGGGCATATCATTTGTCTTATTCTTTGTAAGGATGCTTTCACACAGGGTTTTGTCAATGGATACACCTACTGTTGAGGGAACGTAGAGAAAGCGTCCGTCCTTTTTGTAATATTCAAAGTCTTTTTTATCAGACTCAAATAGATTTTTAAGTGTATCATAGGATATATGACTTGGTTTGGTCATAGAAATTTTTACTTTGTTGGGAGTTTGAAAATCATATCGGGAAAGGTTTTTTCTTACTTCTTTTATAAGATGAGCCATATCTATCCCCATTCCCTCTTTGCCGTTTGTAACAGAAATTTTGTCAGAATTAAGTTCAAATTTGTTTTCTGTATTCTTTGCTATAAAGTCTGCAAGGTTTTCTTTCATCACACCTTCAAGCCGCTTTACATCGAAGGATAATTCCAGAGGAAAACTTACTCCTTTTGTACGAGCCTTAACTATATCACTTATTCTTCTGAATATATTCCCTTCTCTTCCATAGTTAAATACAACATGGGTAGTTTTATGATAGTCGAAAGTTACCCCTGCATCTGATAAAGGAATCATAAAAGTGTTATTATTATACTCAAAAACAATATCTGATTCTAATGGAAATTTCTCCTTGATTATATTTGAAACCTGATCCTTTTTTTGTTTTTCCAGAGACACATTAAGGATTTTTACTCCTGAATATATCTTACCGTAACCTAAAATATACAAAAAATACGCAAATACAAAAACTGTTATCACTACGGGTAAAATGACTAACAAAAACTTCCTTGCCCTGACAGGCATATATTTCAACTCCCGTTATAATATGAGTAATAATATTGTATTTTTGCTAAGGATGGTTTATGACAATTTATTATACAGACAAAACTATACCAAAAGGGACAGTCCCTTTTGGTATAGTTTTGTCTTATTTTTAACGCAAAAAAGGAAATCACCAGAGTGATTTCCTTTTTATACAATTTAACTTATTTATTAAGTCTTGCTTCCAAAGCATCCAGTTCGTCTTCTACTTCCTTAGGAAGTCTTCCTTCGAATGTAGAGAAGAATTCTCTCATACCAGGAACTTCTTCTTTCCATGTTTCTTCAACTTTTAAGAGTCTTTCCATAGTAGATTTTTCAATATCAAGGCCGTTAACATTGATATCTTCAACGTTTGGAAGGTAACCGATAGCAGTTTCTCTTGCATCAACTTCGCCTTTGCAACGTTTAACAATCCATTCAAGAACTCTCATATTTTCACCGAAACCAGGCCACATGAAGTTGCCGTTTTCGTCCTGTCTGAACCAGTTAACGTGGAAAATCTTTGGTGGGTTTGGAATAGTTTTGCCCATCTTCACCCAATGTGCAAGATAATCTCCAACGTGGTAACCGATGAATGGCTTCATAGCCATTGGGTCACGTCTCAAGACACCTACAGCACCTCTTGCTGCAGCAGTTGTTTCAGATGCCATTGTAGCACCTACAAACACACCGTGATTCCAACTGTATGTCTGATATACCAATGGAGCAGTTGTTGCTCTTCTTCCGCCAAATACCATAGCAGAAATCGGAACACCCTGTGGAGCATCAAACTGATCAGATACACATGGACACTGTCTTGCAGGCGCTGTGAATCTTGAGTTTGGATGTGCACAACTTGTAAGTTTGTCTTCTTTGTTGTATTTATCAGGTGTCCATTCTTCGCCTTTCCAGTCAATAGCGTGAGCAGGTACATCTTTGTCAAGACCTTCCCACCAGATTGTGTCATCATCTTTGAGACCAACGTTTGTGAAGATTGTATTGGACATTGCTGTGTGGAGAGCATTTGGGTTAGTCTTTTCGCTTGTTCCCGGTGCAACACCGAAGAAACCTGCTTCAGGGTTAACTGCCCAAAGTCTTCCGTCATCTCCTACTCTGAGCCAAGCGATGTCGTCACCTACTGTGAATACTTTGTATCCTGCATATTCTTTAGGTGGGATAAGCATAGCAAGGTTTGTCTTACCACATGCTGATGGGAATGCTGCAGATACATATGTGATTTCGCCCTTAGGATCCTGAAGACCAAGGATAAGCATATGTTCAGCCATCCATCCTTCTTCTTTGCCAAGGTAACTAGCGATTCTAAGTGCCATACATTTCTTACCGAGAAGAGCGTTTCCGCCGTATGCAGAGTTGATAGACCAGATTGTGTTGTCTTCAGGGAAGTGACAGATGTACTTATCTTCGTCAGAAAGATCCTTGGAAGCATGTAAACATTTTGTGAAATCGCCCTCATCACCGATTTCTTCAAGAGCAATCTTACCTGCTCTTGTCATAATAAGCATATTGAGAACAACGTAGATGCTGTCTGTAAGTTCAATACCTACTTTAGCAAAAGGTGATTTAGCAGGACCCATGATAAATGGGATAACATACATCTTTTTGCCTGTCATAGCACCATCGTAAAGTTTGGAAAGTTTTTCGTAAGTTTCCTTAGGATCCATCCAGTTGTTTGTCGGACCTGCATCTTCTTTTCTTCTTGAGCAGATGAAAGTTTTGTTTTCTACTCTGGCAACATCATTCTGTGCTGTTCTGTGCAAGAAACAGCCAGGGAATTTGTCAGGATTAAGAGCCTTGATTTCGCCTGTAGCACAAGCTTCTTTTTCCAAAGCTTCTTTCTGAGCGTCGCTACCGTCAATCCAGATAACTTCATCAGGTTTTGTGAGTTTTACCATTTCGTCAAGCCATGATAAAACCTTTTTGTTGTTTGTCATTTTTATATCTCCTTCCGATTAATAAATAACATTTTTATATGTAGGTTACAAATTAACCCTACTTATATAATATTTCGCCATACCCTTTAAAAATCCTTTATTTTTTTTGAATTTTTTCAAATATCTTGTCGGACAAGGTACAGAACTCAAAAATATCAAGGGTTTCTCCCCTTCTTTTGGGATCAATATCGCATTCTATGAGTGTGGAATTTATTTCTTCTTTTGTAAGATTTACACATCCCGAATTGGAAAGGGCATTAAGAAGAGTCTTTCTTCTCATACCAAATGCGGCTTTGATAAGGTTGAAAAAGAGTTTTTCATCCTTTGGCGATACCTTTTTTTCATCTCGTACAAGAAACTTTATCACTGCACTTGTCACCTTCGGTGGCGGCATAAAGCAATGAGGCGGTACGTCACACACCATCTCTGTATCACAGTAATAATCCACAGAAAGTGTGATTGCACCGTAATCCTTCTTATTTGGCTTTGCGGAGAATCTCAGGGCTACTTCCTTCTGTACCATCACAACAAGCATGGAAATGTTTAAACTGTTTTCCAGAAGTGCCATTACTATAGGCGTGGTTATGTAATACGGAAGATTGGCAACCACTTTGAAGGATTTGCCCTCAAATTCATCTTCACACAGTTTCTTAAGATCAAGTTTTAATACATCATCGTTTATAATCTTTATATTGTGAAATTCTCTGAGATTTTCTTCCAGTATGGGAATTGCAGTTTTGTCAATTTCTACTGCAACAACTTTTTTCGCATTTTTGCAAAGTTTCTGTGTAAGTGTACCAAATCCTGGTCCGATTTCAAGCACATAGTCCTCATCACAAAGTTCTGCACCAAAAACTATCGAATCAAGTACCGAGTCATCGATTAAAAAATTCTGTCCCAATGACTTGGAAAACTTAAATCCCGATTTATTCAATATATCCTTTACTACGTCTTTTGAAGAAAGGTTTTTCATACTTATATCCTCTATAATATTCTTTCGATTTTGTTTATGACACCTTTTTTGTTATATTTTATAACAATGAATGCCCATAAAATAAGAAATGCCAATACAGACACAAAACTTATAAGTCCGCTATTCCACAAATTATCACTTATTATCCATATGCCAAAAAGGATAATGAGAGGAAGCATATATACAAGGAATGCAAGAAGGACAATCTTTGTATCAGATACATACATTTCCACTTTGTCCCCTGTCTTTGCACCTATGTCATTTACAGCAAGACTTTCTCTGAAAGTCTTTTTGCAATGGGAGGCACAGGTGGAACAGTCATGACCACAGGAGGATTCGCACTCTGTAATCACATAGGTCCTGCCATCTTCAATTTTTGAAACATAACCTGTCTTTGTCAAAATAGTCCCCGCCCTCTGATTGTTAAAAAATTAACACCTTTTATATTATACCCTTTTTTCAGTATAAATTCAACTGTTATTTGTGATAAAATGCTGAAAATTTCTGATAAAATATGATTTTTCACACAAAAATTGCTGCAGCGGTATTATCTGCTGCAGCAATAAAATGATTACTTACCTGAAATGGCATCCTTTACATTTTCGATAATGGTTTTTTCGTCAAGACCATATGCTTCGAAAAGATGTACAGGCTTTCCTGATCTTCCGAATTTATCCCTGATACCGACTCTTCTCATAATGCATGGAGCGTTTTCTGAAAGCACCTCGCTTACTGCGCTTCCCAATCCGCCGATTATACTGTGTTCTTCACAGGTAACAATGGCGCCTGTTTCTTTTGATGCTTTGATAATGATATCTTTGTCAATAGGTTTGATTGTATGAATATTGATTACTCTGGCATCGATGCCTTCTTCCATAAGTTCTTTTGCAGCATTAAGAGCCTTGGAAACCATAAGGCCTGTTGCAATAATTGTCACATCTTTTCCCGGTTTGAGTTCTATGCCCTTACCGATTTCAAATTTATATGTATCTGCGTCGTTTACAACATCAACAGCAAGTCTTCCGAATCTTAAATAGAAAGGACCGTTTGTATCGATTGCCGCTTTTACCGCAAGTCTTGCTTCTACATCATCTGCAGGGTTTATGATGGTCATATTGGGAAGTGCTCTCATAATTGCTATATCTTCATTACATTGATGTGTTGCACCGTCTTCACCTACAGAGATACCTGCATGAGTTGCACCGATTTTTACGTTAAGGTTCGGATAACAAACAGAGTTTCTTATCTGCTCAAAGGCTCTTCCTGATGCAAACATTGCAAATGAACTTGCAAATACTACTTTGCCACAGGATGCAAGGCCTGCCGCAACACTTGTCATATTTGCTTCTGCGATACCTGCATTGAAATGTCTGTCGGGATAAGCATCCTTGAAGGTTGCTGTCTTGGTTGACTTGGAAAGGTCTGCATCAAGGACAACGATTCTTTCGTCTGCGCCAAATTCCTTAAGAGCCTTACCGTAGGATTCTCTTGTTGCTATTTTCTTTACTTCTGCCATATTATTTCCCCTCCAGTTCTGTAAGTTTCGCATCAAGTTCTGCCATAGCCTGCTTGTATTCTTCTTCGTTTGGTGCTACGCCGTGCCATGATGGGTTGTTTTCCATAAAGGAAACGCCTTTGCCCTTGATACTCTTTGCAATAATTGCTGTAGGTTTGCCTTTTGTAGCCTTTGCCTTTTCTACAGCATCTTTTATCTGGTCATAGTCGTGAGCATCTATTGTAAGTACATTCCATCCGAATGCAACAAACTTTTCGTCAAGAGGTGTAGGGTTCATAACCTTTGTAATGTCTCCGTCAATCTGAAGACCGTTGAAATCAACAAAGATTGTAAGGTTGTCCAGGTTGTAATGTGCAGCGAACATTGCTGCTTCCCATACCTGACCTTCTTCTGTTTCACCGTCACCGAGTATTGAATACACTCTGTAATCTTTCTTATCGAGTTTTCCTGCAAGTGCCATACCGCAAGCGGCTGATATCCCCTGTCCCAGAGAACCTGTGGACATATCCACACCAGGAACTGCCTTCATATCAGGATGTCCCTGAAGGTAACTGTCTATATGACGGAAGGTCTTTATATCCTCCTTCGGAATAATGCCTTTTTCTGCCAATGCGCCATAAAGTGCAGGAGAACAATGCCCCTTACTCAGTACAAATCTGTCACGGTCAGGATCATTCACCTTATCGGCTGAAACATTCATCTTGTCAAAGTAGAGAACTGACAAAATATCTGCTATTGAAAGAGATCCTCCCGGATGACCTGCCTGCGGATGAAATACTGCTTCGATAATGTGCTTTCTTATCTTGTAAGCGGTTATCATTAGTTCTTTGTTGTTCATAAACCATTAGCCCCTTTACTTGTATATTTGTATTAATTACTGATATAAATTAAAACCTTCTCCCAAAGCCTCGCATACTTCATGAACTATCACAAAAGCATCGGGATCAGTTTTGCGGACGATATTTTTTACCTTATGGACTTCTCTTTTTCTGACGATGCACATAAGGGTGACTCTGTCATCTCCCGAATACATACCCTTTGTATATATTCCTGTGACTCCCCTCTGAAGAAAAAGCATTATCTCACGGGAAATCCTCTGATGTTTGTCACTTATTATATATACTGCTCTGGCAAAATTCACTCCGTCTATCACATAATCCATCACCTTGCTTGTAACAAACAATGCTATGAAAGAATAGAGAATGAGGGAATAATCATCAAATGCCATCGCCGACACAATCACTATCACTATATCCGAAAAAAGTATTATCCCCGGAACAGAAAACCCAGGAAACCGTTTGTTGAGAATAATGGAAAGAAGGTCAACGCCCCCCGTAGATGCACCATTTATAATCACTATGCCTATTCCAAGTCCCGTAAGTGATCCTCCATATATGGAAGATATGAGAAGGTCCTCAAATACCACACCGTATTTCTCAAGGAATGTAAGAAACACAGATGAACAAAGGGTGGCATACAGGGTATATATGAGAGTCCTTTTAGAAACAGTCTTAAACCCCCATACAAAGAGAAATACATTTAAGATAAAGTATGTTACACCCAAAGGTATCCCGCTTTTTAAATATATGACTGTGGATATTCCTGATACTCCTCCTGCTGCAATCTTTGAGGGCACAAGAAAGACACTTACTCCCATTGCCATAATGAAGGCACCGAAAGTTATAAATAATACTTTTTTTAAAAACAAGGATAAATTATCTTTTTTCATTTAACTATTACCTGCCTTTACGGTAATAGTTTTGTTTATTTAAGATTCATTATGCATTCTGAAAGAAAGATCAAGAATCTCATTAAGTCTGTCAAAATCTTTCTTAAGATATATGTATCCAATCAATGTTTCAAACCCTGTTGCGTGGCGGTAATCCACTATATCCGCATTCTTTGCGGCAGTATTGGCCTTGGCATTTCTGCCACGCTTATATACAGAAATCTCTTCCTCTGTAAGGTATGGCTCTAATTTTCGGATAATATCGCTTTGAGCTTTTGCCTTAACAAAAGTAGTGGCTTCTCTGTGGAGTTTATTTACAGGGATATTTCTGTCTTTTGAAATCATTGTACGGATATATAACTCATATACAGCATCACCCACATAGGCAAGTTGCAGGGGCGAAAACTGATTGATACTTAAATCTGATGTGAAATCAAACATATCTTATACTCTTTTCCACTTGACACCCTGTCTTGTATCCTCAAGGAGAATGCCCTTTTCTTTTAACAAGTCTCTGATGCGGTCTGCTTCTTTAAAGTCTTTGTTTTTCTTTGCATCGGTTCTCTTTACGATAAGTTCTTCTATCTCTTCATCAAGCATACCATCTTCTGATTTCCTTGAAAGTATGCCAAGTACTCCGCCAAGTTCTTTCATAAGAGATATTACGCTCTCTATGGCATCTTTGGAATAGGTATCGTCTATATTTGTATTTGCAAATTTCACAAGATCAAATATCACGGATATTGCATCAGCAGTATTCACATCGTCATCCATTGCCGATACAAATCTGTCTCTGAATTTAAGAAGTCCTTCCACTTCATTTTTGTCACCCTGAGCATTTGCCATTTTGAACTGAAGATTTGAAATACATGTGTATATTCTTTCAAGTCCTGTTTCTGCCTGTTTGAGCAATTCGTGACTGAAATTGATAGGGTTTCTGTAGTGAGCGCTGAGCATAAAGAATCTGATTACTTCATAGTCAAATTCTTTTGCAATGTCTCTTACTGTAAAGAAGTTGCCAAGAGACTTACTCATCTTGCGGTTATCCACATTGATGTATCCGTTGTGCAACCAGTAGTTTGCAAACTTACATCCATTTGCACATTCACTCTGTGCAATTTCGTTTTCGTGATGAGGGAATATAAGATCCATACCGCCTGAATGAATGTCGATGTGTTCACCAAGAAATCTGTTTACCATGGCGCTGCATTCAATATGCCATCCGGGTCTTCCTTCACTCCAGGGGCTTGGCCAGAAGGGTTCCCCTTCTTTCTTTGCCTTCCACACGGTAAAGTCCATAGGATTTTTCTTTTTGTCCCCTACTTCTATTCTGGCACCTGCCTCTAAGTTTTCAAGAGGCTGATGGGATAGTTTGCCGTAATCTTTGAATTTTTTCACATCGAAATACACATCTCCATCTACGGTATATGTATATCCGTTGTCTTCCATTTTTTTCACAAGATCGATAATTGCCTGGATATTCTCTGTGGCTCTGGGATGATGTGTTGCTTCCTTGATGCCAAGTCCTCTTGCATCTATGAAATATTCTTCGATATATCTTTCTGCAAGTTCTTTTACACTAATACCTTCTTCATTTGCCTTCTTGATCATCTTGTCGTCTATATCTGTGAAATTCTGTACAAACTCCACATCATATCCAATATACTCAAAGTATCTTCTAAGACAATCAAATACAATAAAAGGTCTTGCATTACCTATATGAAAATAATTGTACACAGTAGGACCGCATGAATACATTTTCACTTTTCCCGGTTCGATAGGTACAAATTCTTCTTTTTTCTGAGTGAGAGTGTTATATAATCTCATACACTTCCCCTTTCTTTTTTGTCACACAAAAATGAATTCTTACATACACAATAGATTATACTATTTTTCAGGAATGTTTTCAACTGTTTTTTGACAATTTGTCTTATTTTTCCTCAAACTTATAAAGTTTACACAAAGTCCTGCCACACCAATCACAAAAGACAGTATGGCAACCAACTGAGAAACTCTGAAATCTCCTAGGTATAGGCTGTCTGTTCTTAAAGATTCTATCATAAATCTTCCTATGCCGTATAGTATGGCATAGGTGTATGCCGCCTGACCTGAAAACCGCCTTTTCTTTATAACAAAAAACAGTATAATGAGAGACACAAGATTCCACACACTTTCATAAAGAAATGTAGGATGCACCTCTCCCACACCTTCAATCATCATACGAAAAAGTGAGTCGGTATTGTATCCGTAGGCTTCTGCATTTACAAAGTTTCCCCATCTGCCAACAATCTGTCCAGTAATAACGCCCATAAGTCCCGCATCAAACAAATCACCGGCATTTATCTTTTTTATCCGTGAATATATAAAGGCTGTGCCTACTGCACCTATTATCGCTCCGTAAATTGCAATGCCTCCCTCCCATATGGCAATCATATCCATAAAGGAGTCATATTCTTTCAGATTGAACACCACATAATACACCCTTGCGCAAATTACCGCCACAGGAGTGCAATAAAGCACCAGATCAAAAACATTGTCACTTGTAATATTTACTTTTTTTGCCACATTAAGTGCCACAAAGATTCCAAGCATAAACCCTATGGCAATTATCACACCGTACCAGTATATATCTTTGCCAAAGAGATTGAATGCCACTCTGTCTATTTCCCAGGGACCAAGATTGAGCCCGGGAAATGATATAGTATTTGTCATTTGTTTCAGCTCCCGACCTACATTGGATTCACTATGGAGACAGCCTTGTTTTCCTCTTTGAAAAGGGATTTGTATTTTTGGTTAACCAATTCAACCGTAACACCCTCAAACGCCCTTTCAAATGAAAGGGGATCATCTGAACGGAAAACATTCTGCATAAATATTCTCGCGATACTTTCCACATTGTTGAAACTTCTCATATATGAACCCCACATAGCCTTCTTGCATCTTTCCACTTCTTCGGGGGTGATTTCTGGTTTCTTTGAAATGTATTCCATTATCCTTCTATCCACTTCTTTGGGATTTCTTGATTCCCCGCCAACCATTACACATCCGAATCCCTCTTCGTACATGGAATCATAACTGAATTCGTCGTTGATAAGTCCTTCCCGGTACATATCAAAGTACAAATCGCTGCTTTTGGAAAAAAGTGTACGAAGAATGATATCTGCTGCTATATCATTCTTTATAAGTTCATCCCCCTCTGACAGGTCATTGTCCTTAAAGCCGATATTGAACAAAGGTACGGAAACACTCATATTCTGAACGATTTCTTTCTGAGAGATATGCTCAGGTTCTTCAGGATAAAGAGATACCGCCGCCTCACCTGTTTTTGTTTCAGGAAGATTCTTATCTATGATATCACATACTTTTTTAATATCCACATCGCCTGCGATACAAAGGACCATATTTGAAGGATTGTAGAATGTATTATAACACTTATAAAGAACATCCTTTGTAATATGGGAAATGCTTTCTACAGTACCTGCAATATCTATCCTTACAGGACACTTATTGTACAGACACTTAAGAAGATTGAACATCACACACCAGTCAGCATCGTCATCGTACATTTTGATTTCCTGACCGATGATTCCCTGTTCTTTTGCAACATTTTCGTCGGTAAAATAAGGATCATACACATAACTTAAGAGATGATCAAGGCTTTCGTTGAAATTGTCTGTGCAGGAAAACAGATAGCATGTATTTGTAAATGAGGTATATGCGTTTGCACTTGCGCCATACTGTGAGAACTTGTCAAAGGCATTTGACCCGTCAGACTGCTCAAACATTTTGTGCTCGAGAAAATGTGCCACACCATCAGGAACAGAATAAGGCTCTTTCTCTCCTAGAGGTATAAACTTATTGTCAACAGAACCAATCTTTGCTCCGATTATGGCATATTTTTTTGAAAAATCTTTTTTTGGAACAACAATCACACCCAGACCGCTTCTGTGTTCACCGAAGTAGATTTTTTCATTTATCTTTTCGTCATTTATAATCTTAAATTCCATTACTCAATATCCTTTCCCTTAAGAAAATATACCGTATCAAGTTGAAGTTCCGATATGGCTTTCACAGCATCTTCTCTTGTCACAAGACGGACTTTTTCCACCATTTCTTCTATGGTATATTTAATTCTTGTCACTTCGCCGCTGTAAAGATACTGCATAATCGTACCGGGACTGTCGGTATATTTGATGTATCTGTCCACAAGGTATTCCTTGGCGGCTTTGAATTCTTCATCTGTGAATTCTCCGTTTTTCACACATTCTATCTGGTTGAAGATTTCCTTCTTTGCCTCTTCCACCTTATCAAACTCTATACCTGCATCTATCTTCATAGATCCGTTCAAAGAATCAAAATGCGAATACACATAATAACAAAGGCTCAGTTTTTCTCTCACATTGTTGAAGAGTTTTGAATGTGCACCTGCACCAAGAATACTGTTGGCAACAACAAACGGAAAGTAGGCATCATCTCTTTTTGACACATTTGTTCTGAATCCCATGCAAAGTTTACCCTGAGTGACATCCATTTTTTCTTCAATATTTTTTACCTTATCTGCACCTCTGATACTGAAGGTGTGATATATTTCATCAATATTGAATTCATATCGGGAAAGTTTCTCTCTGATATCCTCTGATACTTTTTCGAAATCCACTTCCCCTACTATATATATTTCCAGAGGGCTTTCAAAGATTATCTTCCTGTAATACTCATAAAGAGACTTGGCAGTAATCTTATATGTGTCTTCCTTGTATCCCAGAGAAGGTACAGAGGTACTTTCACCTTCAAACATTATTTCATTAAGCCTTTTTGCAGCATAATCTCTCTTACTGTTGATAATGGAATCAATATCATCTCTTAAGTTGTTTTTGTCGGTTTCCACATCATCTGTATCAAAGGAACCGCCTATACACTTGGAATCAAAAACAAGATCAAACAAAAAATCCACACATCTTTTTTCTATGGATTCCGAAAGATATCTTTCTGACAAAAAACTGATGTCAAAAGAAAGATTGTGTGTGTTCCCCACCTTAAAAACAGTAATATCATATACTGCACCATAAAGATCGGAAAGATATCTAGAGATATCCTTCATATTGTTAAGTTTATTTGTACCCTGTTTAAGAACCCCTGCAAGAAGAGCATTCATTGTAGCGGTTTCTTTTTCAAGTGGTCTTCTTAAAAACACAGACATGGAAACTGTCTTGTATTTTGTATCCTTTATATAATGCAAAGTAACTCCCTTTGCAATTTTTATATCCTTTATCTCCATAAAAAATTTTCCTTTCATTATATATATTATATATTCTACCATAATGCGGAAAGAAATACCACATAATTTTTAAATTTTTTTATGTTTTATAGTTCCTGCCTTTTTTGTAATTATATTTTTTGGGATTTGCTCCCACCGAAAAGTAAAAATCTATATATTGTTGTGTTTTTTTGGGTACTACACAATATATGCTATTGTTACAGAACGATGTCAATCAGATTAAAATAAATTTAAAAATTTTTTCAAAAAACTATTGCAAAATCAAAAAAAATAGGGTACAATTTAAACATCAGGTGGGTAAATGTGGATAAAAGTGTGGAAAAGTGGATAACTTTTATAACTTTTCCGAAAGCCACCCCCATTTGTGGATAAAATGTCATTTTTTAAGAAAGGAGTGAAAGAGCATATGTCATTCGGATTTATCGGTGAATATTATCACAGCGTAGATGTGAAAGGCAGAATGAATATCCCTGTCAAGTTCAGAGAACTTCTGGGCGAAAGTTTTGTAGTGACACGCGGGCTTGATAAATGCTTATCCATATATCCGACAGAAGCATTTCAGGCATTTGCTAATAAACTTCAGTCACTCCCCATTTCTGACAAAAATGCAAGACAGTTTGTAAGATTTTTCCTGTCAGGTGCAGTAGAATGTGAACTTGACAAACAGGGAAGAATCCTTCTTCCTCAGTCATTAAGAATGTATGCAGACATTTCAAAGGATGTTGTTGTGACCGGTAACGGAAGCACCATAGAAATATGGGATTCTGCTCAGTGGAATGACTATAACAATACGATTGATCCTGATGCAATTGCAGACAGTATGGTTGAACTGGGGATATAGGTGATACAGATGGAATTCAAACACATTTCAGTATTACTTGATGAATCAGTAGATGCACTTAACATAAAGCCCGACGGCGTATATGCAGATGCTACCCTTGGGGGAGGCGGACATTCAGAACTGATACTTAAGAGACTTTCCAAAGATGGTATCCATATCGGTATCGACCGTGATACAGAAGCAATATCCGCCGCAAAAGAAAGGCTTAAAGATTTTTCCAATATAATTTATGAAAACGACAATTACAAAAATATAAGTTCCATCTTAAAAAGAAACAACATTGATGGGCTTGACGGAGCAATTATGGATCTTGGTGTTTCATCTTATCAACTTGACAACAAAGACCGAGGCTTTTCATACATACAGGATGCCCCTTTGGATATGAGAATGAGTACAAAGGATCCCATTAGTGCTTATGATGTGGTAAACACTTATTCGGAGGAAAACCTTACAGATATATTCTTTTCTTACGGCGAAGAAAAATTCTCAAAAAGAATCGCCGCTGAGATTATAAAGAGAAGAAAGATTTCTCCAATAAAGACAACAGGAGAATTGTCACAACTTATATCAGATGTGATTCCTCAAAAAACAATGCAGAAGGGATCCCACCCTGCAAAGAGAGTCTTTCAGGCAATAAGAATCGAAGTAAACGGTGAACTTAAGGATCTTAAGCAAAGCGTACTGGACTTTTTTGAAGCGTTAAAGCCCGGCGCACGACTTGCAATAATAACATTCCATTCATTGGAAGACAGAATAGTAAAGCAGACATTCAAAGAACTTTCTCAGGGATGTACATGCCCCAAAAGTTTCCCGATATGTGTATGCAACAACACTCCCAAAGGAACTATCGTATCCAAGAAACCGATACTTCCATCCGAACGGGAGGCGGAATACAATTCCCGCTCAAAAAGTGCGAAACTCAGAATAATAGAAAAGATTTAAAAATACAGAAAGGCAGGTGCCAAAATTGAACAGCTACTACAGTTACGGCTCTTCAGCATTCAATCTGGATGCAATGGAAAAGATGCACAAAGAACAATCCATAAAAGCCGAGAAGAAAAAACAAATCGCTCACAAAAAAAATCAGCGCAAGGTTCTTTCAATAATTACAATAGCATTCATACTTGCCTTCACAGTTTTATACAGAAACGCTCTTATCATCCAAAAGAGTGACACTACAGACAAACTTCAGGCAGAACTTACACATCTTCAGAGTCAGAACGCTCAGACCGAAATGAAACTCAAAGAAAAGGTCAATCTGCAGTATGTGGAAGAAATGGCCACAACAAAACTGGGAATGAAACGTCCTGACAAATATCAGACTGTATATGTAAATGTGGTACAGAATGATTATGCCGAAATCAGCGAAGAATACAAAACAAAAAACTACTACAAAGGAGCTTTGAGTACAGTAAACAGGGGAAGCTTCAACCTTTTGGAATATTTAAAATAGCTTGACAATATAACTTAATTATAACGCTTTACGGGAGTATGAAATTAATTTTTCAATACTCCTTTAGTGCTATTATAAGAGGGATTTAAAAATGGAAAAAAACACCCAAAAACCATCAATTAAAACAAAAAAATACATTTCGGTTATATATATACTTATTGTTGTACTGTTTGTATGCATTGCAGTACGAATAGGATATCTCCAGTTTGTAAGGGGATATGAACTTTCTACCAAAGCCGCTGCTCAGCAGACAAAGGATAAGGTCATTTCTTCAAAGCGGGGAATAATATACGACAGAAACAAAAACATCCTTGCCCTCAGCGCATCTGTTGATACTGTAACATGTACCCCATCCGAGATCAAAGAAGAAAAACTTGACGAAGTGTGTCGTGAACTCTCAAAAATTCTTGAAATGGAAGAAAAAACCATGAGGGAAAAACTCACACAGAATTCTTCATATGTTATCATAAAGCAGAAAATCACCCCTGAACAGTCAGAAAAAATAAGAAATCTTCATTTCACCGGAATATATCTTACTGAAGATGCAAAAAGATACTATCCCTACGGAAGTTTCGCATCTCATATCATAGGATTTGTAGGCACAGACAATCAGGGCCTCAACGGTGTGGAAATGGTATATGACAAATACCTTAAGGGTGTTCCCGGACGAGTGATTACTGCCAAGGACTCCACCGGTTCGGATATGCCCTATCAGTACGAAAAATATATTAATGCAGAAAACGGTCTCAATGTGGTCCTTACAATAGATGAGACCATTCAGCATTATGCAGAAAAGCATCTTGAAGATGCAATAAAGCAATACAATGTAAGAAACGGTGCAGTATGTATCATTATGGATGCAAAAAATGGTGAAATACTTGCTATGGCAACCAAGCCCGACTATGACCTGAACTCACCATTTACCCTTAACGACCCGAAAATGATAGAACTTGTAAACTCACTTACAGGTGAAGAAAGAAACAAGACTCTCTCAGATGCAAGAAACAAAATGTGGAGAAACAAGGCAGTCGTTGATACATATGAACCTGGCTCCACATACAAAACCTTTGTGGCAGCCGCCGCATTGGAAGAAAATGCAGTAAGAGTAGATGATCAGTTTGACTGCAACGGCTATATGCAGGTGGCAAACTACAGAATCAGTTGTCACAAAACAGACGGACACGGACATCTTACATTTGCACAGGGTGTCAAATCATCCTGCAACCCTGTATTTATGCAGATAGGCGCAAATCTTGGTAAATCAAAATTTATGAGATATCACAAACTTTTCGGCTTTACAGATATAACAGGATTCGACCTTCCCGGTGAAGCAGAAGGTGTGTTTTACACAAACAGCAATTTCAACACAACAGAACTTGCAACCAGTTCTTTCGGTCAGGGATTTCAGGTAACTCCTCTTCAGATGATTGCGGCAATGACTGCCATAACCAACGACGGAGTTATAGTGAAACCAAGAATTGTAAAGGAACTTATAGATGACAACGGTACGGTTATAAAGTCTTTTGAAAAGGAAGAAATGAGAAGAGCCATATCAAAGGATACTGCAAAAACCGTTCGCGACCTTCTGGAAACTGTTGTTTCGGAAGGAACAGCGAAAAATGCATACATCAAAGGCTACAGAGTGGCAGGCAAAACAGGTACAAGTGAAAAATTCCCGAGAAATATGGGACTCTATGTTGCATCATTCCTTGGATTTGCTCCTGCAAACGACCCTGAAATCATAGGTCTCGTAGTACTTGATGAACCAATCGGTGCTCATATGGGCGGTCAGATAGCAGCACCTACATTTCAGAAAATATTTGACGATACATTAAGATATCTTAATATCGAACCTCAATATACAGAAAGCGAAGAAAATGAGATTGAAATTTCCACACCGAATGTTGTGGAAAAAACCGTAAAAGAAGCGGAAGAAATCATTTCCTCAATGCAACTTAAGTATAAGATTGTAGGACTTAACACCGCAGAAGATGTCACAATACTTAAACAGATTCCTACAGGCGGAACAGTAGTTCCTCTCGGCTCAACAATTATGCTCTATACAAGCGAATCAGCAGATGAGGCCGTTATGATTCCAAGTGTGGTAGGAAAATCTATAACAGAAGCAAATACCATACTTACAAATGCAGGACTCAATATGAAGATTTCAGGAAAAAGCACAACGGATACAGATAACAATTCATACATCGGCTCCCAGAATCCTCCATCTGGAGAAATCGTAGCACCGGGAACAATCGTAACAGTTGATATTCTTAATTCCGATGTTCACTAATACAGAAAGGAAGATACTGCCATGAACTTAAGAGAGTTAACAAAAGGGCTAAACATCATGAACAGTCCCGATTTTGTGGACATTGAAATCACATCCATCGAATATGACTCACGAAAGGTAAAAGAAGGAAGCCTGTTTGTGGCAATCGAAGGCTTTGAAACAGATGGGCATAAATATATCCACAGCGCCATTAAAAACGGTGCTGCTGCCATAGTATGTCAAAAAGATTCAGCCTTTGAAGGTGCAGTAAAAATCCTTGTCGAAAACTCCAGAAAAGCACTTGCGATCATTTCGGCAGAGTTCTTTTCACATCCTGCGTCAAAAATGAAAATCATTGGTATCACAGGTACCAACGGAAAAACCACCACAACATATCTTGTAAAAGAAATACTGGAATACAAAGATCATAAGGTAGGTCTCATCGGTACAAATCAGAATATGATAGGAAACCGTGTGATAGAAAGTTCCCGTACCACACCTGAAAGTCTGGAACTTCACAAACTCTTTTACGATATGTATTCTGAAGGTGTAGAATACGTGATTATGGAAGTTTCTTCCCACTCATTGTATCTTGACAGAGTATATGGGATAGATTTTGAAATAGGTGCATTCACAAATCTTACACGTGATCATCTGGACTTCCACAAAACAATGGATAACTATGCTATGGCAAAAGCCATACTTTTCTCAATGTGCAAGGTGGGTATCATCAATTCAGACGATGAATACGCCCATATGATTACAAAGAATGCCCTGTGCAAGACTATCAGATATGCTGTCACATCAAAGGCAGATATCGTTTCGCAGAATATAAAACTATCATCAAAAGGTGTAAACTATGATGTATTGACTCCCCTTGCAAAAGAAAACATACGTGTGAATATTCCCGGGGACTTTTCTGTTTATAATTCTCTGTGTGCCATTGGAATCTGTCTGGCTCTCGGCATCAGTATATCAGATATCAAAAACGCCCTTGTAATTGCAACAGGGGTAAAAGGAAGAGCAGAAATTGTAAACATACCTTCCGATTATACAGTAATGATTGACTATGCACATACTCCTGACGGACTTGAAAACATCATAAAAACCGTAAAAGGCTTTGCAAAAGGCAGAGTAATCACTATGTTTGGTTGCGGCGGAGACCGCGACAGAACCAAAAGACCGATTATGGGTAGGATTTCCGGTGAACTGTCTGATGTAACTATAATAACAAGTGATAATCCCCGTACAGAAAATCCTGATTTCATAATATCTGAAATAGAAGAAGGCATAAAGGAAACTCAGGGTGAATATCATATCATTCCTCAGAGAAAAGAAGCAATCAGATATGCTATGCACCTTGCAAAAGCCGATGATATCGTTCTTCTGGCAGGAAAAGGCCACGAAACTTATCAGATATTGAATACAGGCACTGTCCATTTCGACGAAAGAGAAATTGTGAAGGAAATCTTTGAACAATCAAACAGATAATTTTCTTTTTCAAATAATGCATACCACAAAGGAAGGATAATTATGTTTCAGTCTGTAGAACCTTTAAAACTGTCAGAAATATTAAATGCAACCGGCGGCATACTGCTTTCAGGAACCACCGATGTTATAATAACGTCTATAACCACCAATAGCCGAAAAGCAACCCGGGGGTCACTTTTTATACCAATAATCGGTGAAAATGCTGATGGTCACAACTACATAGACAATGCCATATCAAATGGTGCATCGGCATGTCTTACAATGAGAGACACAATTTCTGACACAAATCTTATAAAGGTATCAGACACAAGACTGATGCTTTCCAAAATTGCAAATTACTACCGAAAGAAATTCAACATAACCCTTATTGCCCTTACGGGAAGTGTGGGAAAAACAACTACCAAGGAATTTTGTGCCAATGTATGTAACCGAAAAAAAATCACGGTACGAACTGACAAAAACTACAACAATGACATTGGTATGCCATTTACGCTTTTCAAATTAAACAACTCCTCTCAGGCGGCAGTTATTGAAATGGGAATGAGTGATTTCGGCGAAATAGAACTTCTTTCACAGACTGCCCTTCCCGACATTGCCATTATTACGAATATAGGTACTGCACATATAGAATTTTTGAAGTCCAGAGACGGAATTTTGAAAGCAAAAACTGAGATTCTTGCAGGACTTAAAGAAGATGGCATTGTTATCTTAAACGGTGACGATGACAAACTTATAACCCTTAAGGGCAAACTGAAACAGAAAACCATATTTATAGGTATAGAAAACGACTGCTGTGACATAGTAGCAAAGGATATTGTTCAGACGGAAGAGGGAATCAGATTTTCCATAGAAGAAAGAGAATTTACTATTCCTATATTTGGCATGCACAATGTATATAATGCTCTTTGCGCTTATACTGTGGGAAAACTCCTCCATATGACTGACGATGAAATCCAGAAAGGATATTCAGATTATAAATCCGACGGAATAAGACAAACCATTATCAGAAAAGACACCTATACTATTATCAACGATTGCTATAACGCAAATCCCCAATCGGCAAAAAGTTCTCTTGACATACTGAAAAGTATTCAGGCAAAAAGAAAAATTGCCGTCCTTGGTGATATGAAAGAACTTGGGGACAAAAGCAGAGAACTTCACTTGGAAGTAGGCGAATATGCAGCCATGTCCGGTGCAGATGTGATCATTGCACTTGGAAAAGAAGCACTTTTTATAATAGATGGAGCAAAGAAAGCCTCATGGGATAAGGTGGAGTGTTTCCACTTTGATACAACAGATGAAATTGTTTCTCATATAAAATCAACCAAAAAAGACGGCGACCTGTATCTTATCAAAGGGTCACACAGTATGCATATGGAAAAAATCAGCGAACTTCTCTAAATCATTAAAACAAAAGATTATGTTAAGGCGGGATTATTTTGGATACAATAAATACTATCATAATGTCATCGGTACTTTCCTTTCTGCTATGTGCTTTAACGGGACCTTTTATCATTCCGGCACTTATCAAACTTAAGTTCGGTCAGGAAATAAGAGAAATAGGTCCGAGTTGGCATAAGAAAAAAAGCGGCACTCCTACTATGGGCGGAGTAATATTTATACTTGCAATTACCATATCAACCATTGTGCTTGCTCCGCATAAAGAAGCGATGTTTGTGCTTATCACATCCCTTCTCTTCGGCATCACAGGGTTTGTAGATGACTTTATAAAAATAATCAAAAAAAGAAACCTGGGACTTACTGAAAAACAAAAAATGCTGATGCAGATTATATCATCCCTTTTGTTTATAATAGCAGGCAAAACTTCAGGTATCATTGATTATTCAATTAAGATACCTTTTGTTGAAGGATATGTGGATATATGGTATTTCTATATTCCTCTGGCACTTTTTGTACTGGTTGGCGGTACAAACAGCGTAAACCTTACTGACGGCCTTGACGGTCTGGCGGCAAGTGTTACTGCAGTAGTGGGAGTATTCTTTACAGTATCCATATATAAGTTAAGTTCTCTCTCATCACCCTCATTGTTTCCTGTTGCTGTATTTTCAGCGGCAGTTACAGGAGGATGCATAGGATTTTTGCTTTTCAATGCACACCCTGCAAAGGTGTTTATGGGTGATACGGGATCGCTGTTTCTTGGCGGTGCCGTATGTGCTATGGCTCTTGTAATCAAAAATCCCATTATACTTGTTGTTGCAGGCGGAGTATATGTTATAGAAACCTTGTCTGTAATCATTCAGGTGACAAGTTTTAAACTTACAGGAAAAAGAGTATTCAAAATGAGCCCTATTCATCATCACTTTGAGATGTGTGACTGGAGCGAAAAGAAAATTGTTCTGTCAGCCATACTGATAACTCTTATTCTCTGTATCATTTCGTATATGATCATGTTCTGATGAAAACATCTCACAATAAAAACAGAGGAGGTATCCGATGAAAAAGAAATCTGATGAAAAACTTAATAACTTTGACTTCCAGTTTTTTGCCATTGTTATGTCACTTCTTATATTCGGTCTGATAATGGTGTTCAGCGCAAGCAGTGCATCTGCCCATCATTTCCAGAAAAATGCCCTCTATTTCATACAGAGACAGGGAATATTTGCTGCCGGTGGCGTAGTGCTTATGCTATATGTATCAAAGGTCGATTACAAAAAAATCCAGGCTATGACACCTCTGATGCTTCTTATAAGTCTTGGTCTTGTACTTATCGTATTGATTCCCGGAATCGGAAAATCAATCAATGGTGCAAGAAGATGGCTTGGTGTAGGTCCACTTACCATTCAGCCATCTGAAATAGTAAAATATACTCTCCCTCTGTTTCTTGCACATTGTCTTTCTATAAGAAAAGAACCTATTTCCACAGTAAAAGAGTTTGTACCATTTCTTGCAGTTATAGGTATCTTTGCAGTACTTATACTTCTTGAACCTCACATGAGCGGTGCCATAGTAGTAGGCTTTGTTGGAGTAATTGTCCTTATCATAGGCGGAACGAAGTTAAGATACTTCATAGTGCCTTTTATGGCTGTATTACCCATTGGAATTGCACTTATTGTATCTTCACCTTACAGACTGAAAAGAATCACAACATTTATGAATCCCGAAGCAGATATGCTGGGCGACGGATATCAGATAGTACAGTCTCTATATGCTATAGGTTCAGGCGGTTTGTTCGGACTTGGACTTGGTCAGAGCAGGCAGAAGTTCTTATATATTCCTGAGCCTCATAACGACTTCATATTCTCCATAATATGTGAAGAACTAGGGTTTATTGGTGCAATATTTGTAATACTTCTTTTTGCACTTCTTATTAAACGCGGACTCTATATCGCAATGAATGCTCCTGACAGATTTTCCTGTCTTGCAGTAAGCGGAATTATTTTGCTTATAGCATTTCAGGTGGTTATAAACATCCTTGTTGTAACAAGTTCCATACCTGTAACAGGTATGCCCCTCCCCTTCTTCTCATATGGCGGTTCAGCACTTGTAATCACACTTCTTGGAATGGGATTTATACTGAATGTATCAAGAAATCTGAAGGAGTCAAAATCCGGTGACAGCATCTGATGTCCCATGAGAAAGGACTGATAGTATGAATATTATATTATCCGGTGGCGGAACTGCAGGACATATTAACCCTGCCATTGCCATAGCAAAATATATATTATCTATAGAACCTGAATCAAAAATACTTTTCATCGGCACAAAAAAAGGTCTCGAAAACAAACTTATCCCCAAAGAGGGATTTAGGATAAAATATATCAACGTAGAAGGCTTTTCTACAGAAAGCAAAATAAAAAACCTTCGTCCGGGAATGAAATTTGCAACTGCTATTCTTAAATGCAGCGCCATAATATCTGCATTTAAACCGGATGCAGTCATAGGAACAGGCGGATACGTATGCGCTCCTGTGGTCTTTGCCGCAAATCTTATGAATATCCCTACTCTCATTCACGAGCAGAATGTATTTCCCGGGTCTGCAATAAGATTTCTTTCAAAGAGATCCACAGTCACAGCAATCAGTTTTGATGAAAGCAAGGACTATCTTAAAGGTGCAAAAGAACTCCTTACAACAGGCAATCCCATACGTCCTGCTATTCTCTCTTCTTCAAGAAATATATCAAGAAGCAAACTGGGACTTACAAATGAGAAACTTATTCTGGCAGTAGGCGGAAGTCTTGGTGCTACTGCCATAAACAATGCAATCATTGAATTTATAAAGAAAAATCCAGACACAAACTTAAAAATCATCCTCTCCACAGGTGAAAGAGATTACGAAAGAGTAAAAAGTGAACTGTCGGACATAACAGACAACGGTACTTTTGAAATAAGAAAATATATAGATGATATGGATACGGTACTAAGTGCCGCAGACCTGGTTATCTGCCGCTCAGGTGCCATCACTTTGTCTGAAATATGCGCACTGGGTAAGGCATCTCTTCTTATCCCGTCGCCAAATGTGGTAAACAATCATCAGGAGTACAATGCAAGAGCACTTGAAAAAGCAAATGCAGCATTTGTAATACTCGAAAAAGATCTTACCTATGATCTTCTCATAAGTGATATACAAAGTGTAATTTATTCTGATTCAAAAAGAGTGCAAATGGAAAATAATGCACTTTCTCTTGCAAAAACCAAAGCCTGTGAAATCATATACAAAAGACTTAAATCCATTGTGACAAAGTAGAAAATACCGGCATATCATACAATAGATTAAACTCTTTTTTCGGAGGTATTTATTGTATGGAACATATAAATATTACAGGCGGATATCCTTTGTATGGCGAAACAGATATTCATGGCGCAAAAAATGCTGTACTGCCTGTATTGGCTGCAACGATTCTTTGCGACGATGAATGTGTAATACATAACTGTCCTCATCTTTCCGATGTGGAAACCACTATGGAAATCCTTTGCGAACTAGGTTGCAAAGTGAAGCGTGAAGATAAACACATTACCGTAAACTCAAAAAATCTTACAGGTAATTTCATCCCCCATTCCCTTATGACAAGGATGAGATCTTCCATTATATTTCTGGGATCAATTCTTGCAAGACAAAAGACTGCCGTGGTATGTTTTCCCGGAGGATGCGAACTTGGTCCGAGACCAATAGATCTTCATATCAAAGCATTCAGAAAACTTGGCGTAAAAGTCTATGAGGCACACGGATTTCTTCATTGTGATGCAAGAGATTTCACCCCGACGAAAATACATCTTGATTTCCCTTCAGTAGGTGCAACGGAAAATATTATGCTTCTGTCCTGCACATCTGAAGGTGAAACAACAATTATAAATGCCGCAAGAGAACCTGAGATTCAGGATCTTCAGGATTTCTTGAACTCTATGGGTGCAAAGGTATCGGGCGCAGGAAGTTCCATTATCCGCATTCAGGGTGTGGATAAACTTCATTCCACCGAACATTCGGTGATTCCTGACAGAATCGTAGCATCCACCTACCTTTCAGCTTGTATGTGTGCAGGAGGAAAAATCCTTATAAACAAGGTAAATCCCCTTCATCTTCAGGCATTTGTGTCCATACTGGACGAAAGCGGTGCAAAACTGGATATATACAATTCCTCCATTGAAATATCCGCACCTGACAAAATCAAAAATATAAATATGATAAGAACATCCCCCTACCCGGGATTTCCCACCGATTCGCAGTCAATCGCCATGAGTATGCTGTCAATGGCTGAGGGCACTTCTCTTATCAAGGAAACAATCTTCGAAGGAAGATTCCGCCATGCATCAGAACTTATGAAAATGGGTGCTGATATAAGAATCGAAGGAGATCTTGCTGTAATTCAGGGTGTATCCCATCTTAAGGGAACTGATGTATATGCAAAGGACTTAAGATCAGGAGCGGGCCTTATAGTTGCAGCACTTGGTGCAGAGGGAGAATCAAATATATATAACACCCACTATATAGACCGTGGATATGACAGCATTTTAGAAACGCTGAAATCTCTGGGTGCAAAATCAGAAAGGAAAAACTAAAATATGAGTACACACGAATACGAAAACACAAATACTCATACATCGTCTGAGCAAACTCCACCAAAGAAAAAAATATCAAAAAAACCCAACTTCTTTATAATATTATGTCTTATTGCAGCAATCACAGGCTGTATAATGTTCAGTTTTCTTTTTAACATCACAGAAATAATCGTAGAAGGAAACGAAACAATCGATGCAAATATTATAATCATTCAGTCGAAACTTACCCCTGGAGAAAACATCCTCAAACAGGACACCAAAAGGGCAAAAACAAATATTATGAAAAATCCTATGATTGATACTGTAAACATATCAAGAGAATTCCCCGGGACAATCAGAATATCTGTCACTGAGTGCAAAAAAATCGCCTATGTAAAGTTTGCATCCAATGCTCTCTCAATAGACAAAAACGGCAAAATTCTTGAAGTTATGCCCCTTTCATCAGCATTGGATTTCCCTGTTATTTCAGGAGTAACTCCAAGCGACACAACTCCCGGTGAGATTATCTCATCCCACGGCAACCAGGAAGGAATTGATACTGTCACAGAACTTATCTCCCTTCTTTCCAATACAGAACTCACAAGTGAGATATCATCAATCAACATCGACAAATTCAACAATGTATCCCTTATACTGAAAAATGATATGAGTGTTATATTCGGCAAGGGCAATCTTGAGTACAAAGTTGCATATCTCGAGGTGGCCTACCCTTCAAACTTAAGCCACAAATCCGGTGGCAAATTTGATCTTTCCGATCCAAATAAGGTTGTTTTGACCGGCTAAGAAGCGAAAATGTTACAAAAAATACAACAAATGAAACATATTTTTAACATTTTTTAATTTTTTTTTAAAAAACACTAGCATTTTATAAATATATGTGTTATAATTCTACCTATAATGATAATAACAAAACACAAGGAGGACAAAACCGTGTTAGAATTAGAAAACAAAGGACAAATTACAGGCGCTAATATGATAGTTGTTGGTGTCGGTGGTGGCGGAAACAATGCCGTAAACAGAATGATTACAGACAACCTTGCAGGTGTTCAGTTTATTGCTGTAAACACAGAAACTCAGGCTCTTTTCGGTGAAAACCGTTCTAATGCTGATGTGAAGATTCAGATCGGTGAAAAGATTACAAAAGGTCTCGGTGCAGGTGCCAACCCTGAAATCGGACACAGAGCTGCTGAAGAAAGCAAGGAAGACATAGCAAATGCAATCAAAGGTTCAGACATGGTATTTGTAACTGCCGGTATGGGCGGTGGTACAGGTACAGGTGCAGCACCTATCGTTGCTTCTATTGCAAAAGATATGGGAATACTTACAGTTGGCGTTGTTACAAAACCTTTCAAATTTGAAGGAAGAAAAAGACTTGAAAAAGCAGAAGCAGGTATTGCAAAACTCAGAGAATGTGTAGATGCTTTGGTTGTTATCCCAAATGACAAACTCCTTGAAGTTTGCGACAAGAAGACTTCTATGCAGGATGCATTCAAGATGGCAGACAGTATCCTTTCACAGGGTGTTAAGGGTATTTCAGGCCTTATCACATCCCCTGGATACATCGACCTTGACTTTGCCGATATCAGTTCAGTAATGAGAGATTCAGGTATCGCTCACATGGGTATCGGAAGAGCATCAGGCGAAAACAGAGCAGAAGTTGCTATCAAAGCTGCTATCAACAGTCCTCTTCTCGAAACTACCATCGATGGTGCAGACAGCGTTGTATTCAACATTGCAGGTGATAAGAACCTTACACTTTACGAAATCGAAAGTGCTTCTGATCTTATCTATGAATTGGTTGACAATGATGCAAACATTATCTTCGGTACATCTGTTGATGATTCACTTGAAGATGAAATCGTTATTACAGTTGTTGCTACAGGTCTTAACGACGGCAAAAAAACTCAGCCAAAAACTAACGAAGGTGTTCCTTCATTCACTATCGAAGCAGAGGATGATGATCTTGTGATTCCTCCATTCCTTACAAGAGACTAATTAAAAAATAAAAGGGATGTAATTAATTTTACATTCCCTTTTTTGATACCAAATAACATATGAGAGGTAATTGATATGAAATGTCCCTATTGTGAATATCCTGAAAGCAAAGTAATTGACTCCCGTCCTACCGACGAGGGAAATTCAATCAGAAGAAGAAGAGAATGTCTTAAATGCGAAAAGAGATTCACTACTTACGAACAGATTGAATCAATACCTGTTATCATCATCAAAAAAGACGGTAAGAGACAGACCTACGACAGACAGAAATTGTTTAACGGTATTGTCCGTGCCTGTGAAAAAACTGATGTGTCATTTGCTCAGATGGAAGAAATCGTTTCAAGTGTGGAAAGCAAACTCTTTAACTCAATGGACAGAGAAATTCCTTCTACCAAATTGGGCGAGTTTGTAATGGAAAAACTCAAAGAACTTGACCCTGTTGCCTATGTGAGATTTGCATCAGTTTATAGAGAGTTCAGAGATGTGGAAACATTTATGAAAGAACTTGAAACTCTTTTGTTGCACAAATAATTATAAAATAAAAAGCCTTAAAGAAAGTGGAATTTTTCTTAAAGGTACATAAAAAAATAATCTCTCAAAATGGAATTAATAAACCATTTTGAGAGATTTTTATTTTATCTATCGGATTATATACTTTTCAACCATCTTATCGATTGATTCTTCGCTGAAATCATCAACCGACACATTATCAAAGATTTCCCAGGTTTCTTTGTGTTCCACAGTTTTACCGGGCTTAACCTTCTTAAGTTCACCCAGAGTTTCCATTTCTATAAATGTAGCCTCGGTATATGTCTCAAAGTTCATTCCGCCGTCAGGGAATACTCCGTCTTCGTAATACGGAGTGAAATACTTCACAAAAAGAGTACTGTTGAGAAGATATGCACTCCATCCGTGCAGACTTCTCAGTCCTATTTTCATAGGATTTACACACTCTCTGTCCTGAGTAACAGTAATGTATTTATCTCCCCAGTAAATTCTCTTATCATTCATTTTACAATAAGACCAGAGAGAAACCCATGTGTTTGCAAGAAAGCCTGTATTGTTGTCAGGAAGAGGAATAATCTCCACGCCACCTGCATCAAGTACAGAAAGTGCCCATGGTGCAAATTCTGCGTCCCATGCTCCGTGATTAGTCAGTCTGTGATATACATTAAGTGTATTTTTTCCTTCGAACTTTATTTCTATTTCCAGACCAATATTTGTCCATTTCTGTATGGGCTGAATAAACTTAATTGAATCATCCCCTACCACATATTCAATGGGTGCATTATCAGGGTAAGGTGTTCTTGGTGCACTTTCGGGAGATGTCCAGAGTCTGTGCCCGCCATAATTATGCCAGACACCACTTTCTTCTCCATACTGTTTCAGAGTTTTGTCTGCAAATGCTCTTCCAAGATGCATTCCCGTTACGTCATTGTAGAATGGATTATCACTTGTTCTGTTTTTGAGACTAACGATTCTTGGCCCTACTTCAAGTGTGGCAATAAGTTCAATATCTTCATATGTGGCGCATACACATCTTCCATATACGCTGTAACTGATTTCTTTTACCGTCATCATATGTATTCAATCCTTTCGTTTGATTTTTTACAAAACCTTATGTACTTTGCTTCTCGGTGCCACTGATAAAGTAACATCCTTTTCAAGATCATTCTTCTTGAGTACAGAATAAACTGTATCATATGCAAGTTCAGGTGTATTGTTGTTTTCGCTGAGATGTCCCAATGCTATATGCTTTGTCCCCCAACTTGCAATCTGTGCGGCAACCCATGCCGCTTTGTCATTGGATAAGTGTCCCTTATCCCCAAGGATTCGTTTCTTAAGATTCCATGGATAGAATCCTGACATAAGCATATCTTCATCATAGTTTGACTCTATAAGTACCGCTTCACTTTTGCAGATTATCTTGAGAATGGTATCATTGATCTTTCCCATATCGGTGACAAATGAAACCTTCGTATCATCACTCATAATGCTGTATCCCATAGGATGAATGGCATCGTGGGAAATATCGAAGGGAAAAACCGTTGCATCACGAATAGTAAAACTCTCATAAGGCGTAATCTCTCTGAATCTGTCAGGATAAACGCAACGTACCGAGTTTTCCAGTACAGATAGTGTTTCTTTGTTTGCATATATTGGGATGTTGAATTTTTTACAAAAAACATCAAGCCCCGCAATATGATCAGAATGCTCATGAGTAATAAGAATAGCGTCTATCTCCTTAGGACTTACCCCCACTTCATTCAAAGCGGTAATGATCTTGGTTGCACTTACTCCCGCATCTATCAGTATGTTTGTATTGTCTGTTGAGACCAGGGCTGAATTGCCCGAACTCCCGCTGTATAATGTATAAAAATTAATCATCTGTTCTCTTGATATCTGCTCCCAGGTTTGTCAGTTTCTGTTCTATATTCGCATATCCTCTGTCAATATAGACAATATCACTTACTCTGGATTCACCATTTGTGGCAAGTGCAACAATAAGCATAGCAGCCCCTGCACGAAGATCAGTTGCACGGACATCTGCACAGGAGAGATTTTCCTTATTGCCTTCCACAACAGCAACTCTTCCGTTTACTGTGATATTTGCACCGAATTTCTGTAGTTCTCCCACATACTGAAATCTGGAATCCCACACACTTTCTGTCACAATACTTGTACCCTTTACAGTTGTCAGAAGAGCCACCATAGGCGGCTGAAGATCTGTGGGGAATCCAGGATAAGGAAGAGTCTTTACATTGATCTTGGAAAGTTCCGCATTCTCTGCATTTACTCTGATTTCTCCGTCGCCCTCTTCCACCTGAACACCCATCTCCACAAACTTGGAGGTGATAGCCTCAAGATGCTTGGTAACCACATTTTTTATAAGCACATTGCCTCTCGTTGCCGCTGCGGCAAACATATATGTGCCTGCTTCTATCTGATCGGGAATCACTTCATATACACCGCCATGAAGTTTCTCCACACCTTTTATCTTTATTGTATCAGTACCCGCGCCCTTAATTGACGCTCCCATAGAATTAAGGAAGTTCGCCACATCAACAATGTGGGGTTCTTTTGCAGCATTCTCAAGGATAGTAGTCCCCGGTGCAAGTACTGCACCAAGCATTACATTGATTGTAGCACCTACAGATACAATATCAAAATAGATATGTGCCCCCTGAAGATTCTCACCTTCTACTTCAACACAACCATTTTTTATCTCCACTTTGCACTTCATCGCTTCGAAGCCCTTCTGATGCTGATCAATAGGGCGAATTCCGAAATTGCATCCTCCCGGCAAAGCCACATTGGCTCTTCTGAATCTTCCCAGAAGTGCACCAATGAAATAATAAGACGCTCTCATACGGGATGCAAGTTCTTTCTTGGCGATATATGTATCAAGATTAGTTGCATCTATTTTTACGCTTGTAAGGGACAGTCTTTCTACCTTTGCACCAAGTGCTTCGAGCATTTCAAACATAAGATTTACATCTTTGATATCAGGAATATTTTCAAGTATGCATTCACCTTCCACCAGAAGTGTGGCAGGTATGATTGCAACTGCGGCATTTTTTGCACCGGAAATTTCCACCTCTCCTCTGAGAGGTTTTCCGCCGGATATAACAAATTTTTCCATAGTTACCCTCCGTGAAAAAACATATATAAATATAATATAATACAAAATCTGTACACTCTATTATATTATACCACTATATTTATAAAATTTAAAGTATTATTTTAAAAATTTTTTCTGTTTTTTGTCCAAAAAAGAACCCTGACTTTTCAGGGTTCTTCCAATATGAATTATTTCTGTTTTTCTATAATTACTTCTATTGCTTTTTTAAGTTGCAAATCGTGGGCAAAAGGCACATCCGAAATGCTTTTGTTCTTGTATTTATCATGAAGTTTCACTTCGTAATCAGGCTTAATTCCCATATCGTGAATACAGGTTCCGTCAGGAGTATAGTACTTGGCAGTGGTAAGTTTTACTGCTGTTTCATCATCAAGTTCAAATATAGACTGAACAATACCCTTGCCGAATGTTGTTTCACCCACAAGTGAAGCAACGCCGTTTTCTTTCAAAGCGGCACTAAACACCTCTGCAGCACTTGCGCTGTTTGCATTGGCTATAACACATACAGGTAACATGATACTTTCGTCGCCATCTGCCTTAAACACTTCCTCATGACCTGATTTGTCCTTTATTGTAAGGATAACTCCATCTTTAAGCACTCTGTTTGTAACAGAAAGTACCGATTCAAGAGTTCCGCCCGGATTGTTTCTTACATCAAATATCATACCTTTGATATTGCTTTTCTGAAGTTCTTCCACCGCTTTATCAAACTGTTCTCCGGTAGTTCCTTCAAAAGACGATATCTTTATATATCCGATATTCCCGTTGAGTATTTTTTTCTCTACTGTAATAGATTCCACTTCTTCTCTTATTATATTCAGGGATATCTCTTCACCTGACCTTGATACTACCAGAGACAAGTTGTCATCTTTCCCACGTGCATCACTTCCTCTGATAATGGAAATGGCATCGTTGTAACTTTCGGCATTAACCTCTACACCGTTGACCTTCCTTATAATATCCCCCGGCTGAATGCCTGCTTTTTCTGCAGGAGTCAAAGGATTTACAGTTACGATAGTCACATCATCACCGTTGAGGGAAACAACTACACCAATACCTTTGTATTTACCTTCAGAAGAAGCCTTATAGGAAGAAAACTCCGCCTTTGAGATATACTCTGTATATACATCTCCGCAAGCCTTGAGATAACTTTCAAGGGCACTCTCTTTAAGTTTTTGGTCATCGTAATCAAATATATATTTGTTCTCGAGAAGATAATCTATCTTCTCTATCTTGGAACTGAAACTGTCCCCGAAAAGAACTCCACCCCAGAGAAGTCTCGCACCTATTATAAGAAAAAGCAGGGCTGTAACATAGAATGTTACAACCGCTGTAATTACTATATGTCGTTTTTTCATTCAAAAACCCGGCTTTCTTATTACTGAATATAAGGCAACGGATTTACAGGACTGCCATTCACTCTCACTTCAAAGTGCAGATGAGGACCGGTACTTGCTCCAGTTGAGCCAACCTGACCTATTACCTGACCTCTTGTTACCTTCTGTCCCACCTTAACACCATTTGATGAATTGTGAGCATAAAGTGTCACTATTCCGCCACCGTGGTCTATCATAATATAGTTTCCGTATCCGCCTGAATTATACCCGGATACTATTACTGTACCGTCATTTGCTGCATAAATAGATTCGCCCATTGCACCACCGATATCCACACCGGTATGCATTCTTCTTGTTTTGTAAATAGGGTGTATTCTGTATCCGAAATAAGATGAAATATATCTTGTATTAATGGGGAATACAAACTTCCCTCCTACAAACTTCGCAGTCTGACTTGTATTGCTGTTGGCATGAGACCAGGCTTGCTCTTCTATCTGTCTCTGTCTCTGGAAATCTGCCTCGAGTTTTGCAATGTCTGCAACGATCTTTTCAGTTACTGCCTTGTTTTCTTTAAGTTTATTTTCAAGATTTACTCTCTTTGCTTCAGACTCACTCTTCATACGTTCCAGTTCTTCTTTCTGGCTTACGAGTTCGTCTCTTTTTTGCTGGATTTCGTCTCTTTTTGCCTTAAGTTCGTTCCAGAGATTCTGGTCATATTCAGCAACTGCATTAATGATTTCTATTCTTTCAAACAAATCAGCAAATGAACTTGAGTCAAGAATGATTTCCAGATAAGATGTCTCCCCTTCTTCCACTATGAGTTTTACTCTGGTGAAGTAACTTTCTTCCTGAATATCACATTCTTCTATAGCCTTTTCAAGATCACGCTCTATGATTTCTATTTCATTTTCTTTTTTCCCGATTTCTTCATCGTATGCTTCTATATCGCTGATGCTTTTTTTAATTTCTTCAGCCAGTTTCTGAGATGCGCTTTTCTTTTCATTAAGTTGCTTTTCTTTGTTTTGTTTTTCTTTCTGAATCTCACTTGATGACTTAGCCGCATAAGCATAATTCATTGCAACTGAACCGAATATGATGCCCAAAAATGCAATCAGCGCTACCCATGAAAAAATCCTTTTTATTAGTGTATTTTGCATACAATTCATTCCTTTCATATCAATCATTATACATCAAGGTATCTTCTGATTGAAATAAAACTTCCCACACTTCCAAGTCCTACACCAAGGATAAGATATGCTCCTACAAGTATCCATCTAAGCTGTTCAAATGGCTCAAGAGCGATAACGCTGTTTGATATACCAAATGAACTCATTACCCCGTGAAGTGTCATATATCCGTAGGCGGTGCCAAAATATGCTATTACTGCCGAAATAAGACCTACTATCATTCCTTCAATTACAAAAGGCCCTCTTATGTATGCATCTGTAGCACCCACATATTTCATAATGTTGATTTCTCTTCTTCTGTTGTGAAGCGTAAGTTTGATTGTATTTGAAATGATAAACACACTTATGAATGCAAACAAAATCACTATCCACATAGAGATTTTCTTTATAAGATCTGTTACACTGCGAACTTTCTCCATAAGCGAAAGTTCTGTATTTACACCGGTAACACCGTCAATAGTCTCAAAATATCTTATAAGGCTTTCTGCCTGTGAGATATCTTTAAGAGTAACTGTAAATGAACTATCGATAATAGTATCGGGAACTCCCTCAAATCGTGCAAGTTCATCACTTGAAAGTTTTGCCTTGAATCTGTCAAATCTTTCTTTGCCTGTTTTGTATTCAATATTGGAAATCTGATCTGACTTTTCTTCTATCTGCATTTTAATATCTTCGATAATCTGAGGATCTTCGATACTCTTGGAAACATCAATTACAATCTGGCATTGTTCTTCCATCTTCTGTCCCATATAGTTTGCATTCATTGTGAGAACAATAAATACACCGAATACAAAGATACAAAATGTCACTATCAGCATGGAAGCAATAGTCATAAGAGGATTTTTTACCATAGAGGATACAGAATCGCCTACAAATCTTACAAAATTTCTAATTATTCGCATAAGTGTAGCCTCCCTTGGATTCATCTCTGGAAATGCATCCCTTCTCCAGTTCTATAACTCTCTTCTTCATAGTGTCAACTATCTTTTCTGCGTGAGTCGCCATTATAACCGTTGTACCGGAAAGGTTGATATTCTCAATAATCTGCATAATTTCTGTTGCCGTATCAGGGTCAAGGTTGCCTGTAGGTTCATCGGCAATAAGGATAGATGGTCTGTTTACAATGGCTCTTGCAAGTGCCACCCTCTGCTGTTCTCCGCCTGAAAGCTGTGCGGGATACATCTTGCCCTTATCACTAAGTCCCACCATACTGAGGACCTTCGGAACTGTATTTTTGATTTTTTTGTTGGATGCACCTACTATTTCCATAGCATAGGATACATTTTTAAATACATTTTTGTTGGGCAAAAGTCTGAAATCCTGAAAAACAACACCTATATTTCTTCTGAAATATGGTATTTGTCTATGTTTCAGTTTGCTTACATCTATATCATTGATGAGGATTGTTCCCGAAGATGCAACTGCCTCTCTGAGCATAAGTCTGATAAGTGTGGACTTACCTGCGGCACTACTTCCTACCAGAAAAACGAATTCGCCTTTTTCCACTTCGAAACTTACTTCATCAAGTGCTTTGACGCCGTTTTCGTAAATCTTTGAAACATTCTCAAATTTAATCATTAGTTAATCACCTCAAATTATATCGGTATTAGACTGAAGATACTTATTTACCATCATTGCAACTTTGAATATAATTGCTTCGTCAAATATACGAAGATCCAGTCCTGTAATCTTCTGGATTTTGTCAAGACGATATACAAGAGTATTTCTGTGTACATAGAGTTGTCTTGATGTTTCTGAAACATTAAGATTATTCTCAAAGAACTTCTGAATAGTAAAGAGTATTTCCTGATCAAGTTCTTCTATTGAGCCCTTTCTGAATACTTCTCCTAAGAACAGTTCGCAAAGTGTTGTAGGAAGTTGATATATAAGTCTTCCGATTCCAAGGTTGTCATAACTTATGATAGATTTTTCATTGTCAAATACTTTGCCTACTTCTATTGCAATACTTGCCTCTTTGTAAGAACGGGCTATTTCTCTTACGTTGTCCACAAGTGTACCTATGCCTATAGTCACTTTCACAAGGTTTTCTGACATAAGTGTGGAGTAAAGGGCATTTGCCACTTCTTCAAGGTCCGCATCTGCATCAGAGTCAGAGAAACTCTTCACCAGTACGATAGATTCATCATCAATGTTGATAAGGAAATCCTGCTGCTTGTCAGGATAAAGATTCTCTATGATCTCAAATGAAGAAAAATCTGTGTCCTTGTCTGTCTTGATAAGATATACTGCCCTCTTTCCTTCAATGGGGAAATGAAGTTCAGCCGCTCTTGCAAGCACATCCCCTGGAAGAATATTATCAAGAATAATATTCTTGATGAAGTTTGTCATATCATGCTTTTCATCATAGAGTGATTTCACTCCCGAAAAACTAACCTGAAGTATATTTGCATAATTTTTCGCCAGCGAGTCATCTCCCTGGACAAATACTATATATTCAATTTTGTTCATATTAAGAACAGGTTTGTATGTGAACCCATTATATGTGAATGTATCGGTATTTTCTTCAGTAAAACTCAATACACAACTTAAGTCGCTGTTTGTGATACACCCTTCCTGAGAAGAAATAATAAATCCGCCATCTGTGATGATACCAAGATTACGGTTCATAACTTCTTTCATCTGATATGCGATTTGCTGAAACAATCTTGCATTCAAAACAATCACCTCAATTCCATAGTTAATAATATAATACTATTTTTTCCACATTTTTTCAAGTAATTTTTAACAAAAATTTTAAATTCCCATAAGTATCCTTTATTATAATACAACAAAAGAAGACTTTTTTTGTTACCAAACTGTAAATTGTGCGTGAATATATTGTGACAATCTTTTGCTGTCACAAAAAAAGTACCCGGACATAAAGCAAACGATATGAAAATCTATGTTATAATACGAAATGAAAAACACCTCTTAAGGAAACCCTTAAGAGGTGTTATAATTATGCTATATTATTTTACAGCGTTCTTTAAAGCCTGACCAGCTTTGAATGCAGGAACTTTGCAAGCAGCAATCTTGATTGCTTCGCCTGTCTGTGGGTTCTTACCTTCTCTTGCAGCTCTTTCTCTAACTTCGAAGTTACCAAAGCCTACGAGAGAAACCTTTTCACCTTTAACAAGAGCTTCTGTAATAACTTCGATTGTAGCGTTCAAGTTAGCTTCAGCAACTTTTTTAGCAACGCCAGTTTTTGCTACGATAGCAGCAACTAATTCTGTTTTGTTCATTTCAATTTTCCTCCTATATTTTGTAAATCTGATTAATCACAACGTGTTAACCCTTACTTGTATTTATACCACATTTTTTCGGTTTTGTCTAGTGTTTATTAAATTTTTTACAATAAATTTCCAATTATTTTTAATTTTTTGTGCTTTTTTACCCAAAAAGTTGTGAAAATCGGTTAAAATCCGCATTTTTAAGTGTTTTTTCATCTTGTAAACCATATGCAGAATACTCGTAAACGTCGAGTCCCTTTGTTGTATGCGACCAAAATAAAAAGACATCCTTTTGGATGTCTTTTTATTTTGGAAAATCAGAACCATAGAGATATTTTAAAATTTAATTTGCATTTTCAATTGGTATCCATATTTCCACAAACCGATTACTTTTGTCTACTATCGGTCGCCAGTGAAGCAACGCAAGTTCAGGACTATTCGCAAATTGATACCCAGATGAAGGCATCCAGTCAGTAACTAAATTCTGCCGAATATTTATATATTCTTCTATTGGATGGCTACAATGTTTTGTTTCAAACACTACGTATTTTTGTTTGGGAATTATTATTTCCTCGAAACCCATTTTCGACATAAAATCTACACCTGTTACTTCTTTATTATAAAGATTTTCTCGTGTCCACTCATTCAGCTCATTAGCAATAAAAAAATCATAGCCACTATCATCAATATTTATAATTATGCAGTAATCAGTATAGTAATCTGACGACGCTCCTCTTAATAACCATTGCTTTGCACGTGTTGTGGTAAACATTTTTTCTTCTTGTTCTGCACGCTGTTTGCCAAACGGTACGCCTCTGAACCTTTGTTTATATCCAACTAATAACGTACAATCCTTCTCTTCAACTCTATAATTCATACTTTCTCCACCCTCCAATGAAAGTTTAAGTTTTAAAGGTAGAAAAGACTTTAAAGAAGCATTTTTTCCTTTAACTTGGGATGGATTAACGCCATGAAATTTTAAAAAAGCTCTTGAAAAACTGTCGGGGTTATCATAACCATATTTCAAAGCTATATCGATAATTTTTTGATTACCCAATAGCAGTTCTTTTCCTGCCAAGCTTAATCGTCGGTTTCTGATATATTCGCCAAGGGTATATCCACAAAGAATACTAAATACTCTCTGAAAATGAAATGTTGAAGAAAAACTTTGTTTTGCAATTTCATCGTAGCTTATATTATCGGTTAAATGTTCTTCGATATATTCAATAGCTTTTTGAAGTCCGTTTATCCAATCCATATATCCTACCTGCCTTTCAAAGAATATTATAACAAATTTTATTATCATATTCCCGACATTTAATGCTATGTTCTGTCGGAATTATTTACTGTTTTTCTTTACTGTATTTATTGACGAAATAAGCATTCTCTTAATATCTTCCGCAAGATTGATGGAATTATCGTAATCATATTCAAACAATTTTGTATTCTTTAAAAGTGTAAGCCAATATATACTTTCGCTTACTTCTTTCAAAGAAATATGTAGTTTAGCAATAAAATCAGGTTTGCTATTACCA
>JAZSCT010000038.1:0-104544 GCA_045530725.1 Clostridia bacterium | reverse complement strand
TGGTAATAGCAAACCTGATTTTATTGCTAAACTACATATTTCTTTGAAAGAAGTAAGCGAAAGTATATATTGGCTTACACTTTTAAAGAATACAAAATTGTTTGAATATGATTACGATAATTCCATCAATCTTGCGGAAGAAATTAAGAGAATACTTATTTCATCTATAAACACGGCTAAGAAAAACAATGATTAGAGTGCATCTAAATTGTTATCCTTTCCCAGAAAAATACATCTTCGGATGCTTTTTATTACACAATACTTTTTATTGGGGACATTAAGCGGAGCATTTTTAAATATAGTTATGATAAAATACTGTTGTATTTGTTTTAATTCAACAAAAATTAAAAAATATGTTGTTCAGTTTTATTCTTTCTTTATTTATACTTAAAGTATAAAACAAAAGGAGGATTCAAAAATGAACACAGACAAAATCGTAGCAGAAGCAATAGCAAAGGATTATGCACCAAAGGACAATTCAAAAATCGTTGCATTAAAGAAACTTGACAACAAGGCAAAACTTCCCGCAACAATATTCACCTACACATTCGGTATCATCTCATCACTTATCCTCGGCACAGGAATGAGCCTTGCAATGGGAGCAATAGGAAGCGGAACGGTATCTTTGGTTGCAGGAGTTGTAATCGGCATTATCGGTCTTATCCTTTGCGGTATCAATTATCCCGTTTACAAAAGAAAACTTGAAAAGGATAAATCAAAATATGCTTATGAGATTGTTGAACTTGCACGTAAAATAAGCGAAGAGGAATAATAATCTGAGAGAAGGGGAGAACTTTGAACAAATCCGAAAGTAAATATTTTAATACTGCAAAGAAGATGGACAAGGCACTCATATCCCTTCTTGAAGAAAAGCCTTTTGAGTATATAACAGTCAGCGAAATATGTAAAAGAGCACAGGTAAACCGTTCCACCTTTTATCTGCATTATGAGAATACTGCAGATTTACTCAGCGAAACGGTAAGATATCTTCTTGATGATTTCAGCGCACATTTTGATGTTGACAGAGAAAACATAACTGATAAATTCAGGGGATGTCCGCTGGAAGAATTAAATTTTATTTCGGATAAGTATCTTAGTCCGTATCTATTCTATATCAAAGAAAACAGATATCTGTTTAAGACAGTTTTGTCTCATCCTGAATCTTTTGAGGTTAATAATATTTTTCACAGACTTTATGAAAATATATTTAATCCCATACTTGAGAGATTTGACTATCAGGTTTCTGACAGAAAGTATGTGATGAGATTTTATCTCAGCGGAATCACCGCCATTGTGACAGAATGGCTAAGTGATGAGTGTGAAAAAAGTATTCAGGAAGTATCACAGATAATACGTCAATGCATTTTTGGAAAGAACAATCTTATATAAATTCTCTGTTTTTGTTCAAAATCCTTAATACACTTGACACAGGCTTACCTGTATGGTGTTCTAGAAAAGAATTTCAGTATATCTATATATAATGGAACAAATTTTCTGTACGAGGGATATAAATGGACAAAAAGCAGACTTTCAGAGAAATCCTTAAAGCATTTGTTAATCCTATGTCTATGGCTATGATTACAGGTATGATAATAGGGCTTATGAGTATCCCTGTGCCAAGGTGGATTAGTTCGCATATAGACGCATCGGGAAGTTGTATGTCGCCTGTTGCAATGCTTCTTACATGGGTGGTGGTATCGTCAAATTCTCTTAAAAAAGCATTTACAAATGTAAGTATATACATTATATCTGTCATAAGACTGGTAATATTTCCTCTGATATTCATATTTGCGGCACAGTTTTTAAGTCTTTCTGAAACAATATTTATCTGCGGAGTATGTTCTCTTTCTATGCATCTGGGACTTAACACAATAGTTATTCCCAGTGCTTACGGAAAGGACACATCAGTTGCTGCAGAGATGGCAGTTATATCTCATCTTTTCACAGTAGTTACCATACCGCTTATATTTTCATTAATATAACAAATGAGAGAAACGGGTTTTAAGAAATCACGTTTCTTTTTTTGCGCGATTTTTCGGGAACTCATACTATCTTTTTTTAAAATGTTGTGATATAATATATAAAAGCGTTTTGTTATCTGAATATGAAAAAGGACTGTAAATACAGGTTCAAAAAGTATAAAACTTATTTTATTTTTGGGGGATGGAAATGAAAAAGATTTTATGTGTGATTGTACTTATGATGATTGTAATAAGTTTTCAATGCTTTGCCGGATTCCAAAATCCCTTTACAGATGAAGATTATCTTAGGGATGATTTCGGGATAAAGGATTATGAGGCGTATGTTACTGATTCCATTGACAATACAGGGATTCGCTGGCCTGAAGGCACGAAGATTATTTCAAGCGAGACATCATATATGGGAAAACCGGTGAACAGAAATTCACCTATTTATGTTCCCGATGACATTGAGATTTTAGGTCATGCGGCATTTATGGGACGGCCGATAACTGACGAAATGATTGATTTTTCCAGGCTGACAAAACTTAAATATATCGGCAAATATGCCTTTTGTGATACTTCTCTTCACAGAGTGGATTTGTCAAAAACCCAGGTGGTGAGAATAGGGGCGCAGGCCTTTGAAAGCAGTACGGTAACAGGCTTTATAGCACCGCCCACTCTTAAGCGAATAGACGACTTTGTTGCACCACATTGTTCACTTGGAGTTCTCAAACTTAATGAGGGACTTGAATACATCGGTGCAGAGGCATTTTCAAGTGTAAGTCTTAATACTATCACCATTCCATCTACAGTTAAATACATTGGTCAGGGAGCATTCCCCCTAAGGGCAACCTTCGATGTTGCCAAGGGAAGTTATGCAGAAGAATGGTGCAAAAACAACGGCCTTAAATATATATATCATACAGAGAAAAAACCCATTGATGAAAATGATGTGAGAAAAATTATCGGTCCGTTAAAATTCACCAAGTATTTTTCCCATTCTTTCAGAGAACGACAGGTGACAAGGGACAATAGACTTCCTGTGATAACTGTGCATCTTGCCATAGACGGTTCTATAGAAACAATTTATGACAATGTGGAACTTTACAAATTACCGGCAGACTGGGATATCAGTTCTCCCTATGTAGCATTAACCGATAAAGGATATACAGATTATTACGGACGGCCGAAAGTCCTTTCGGATGATGGTATAAACCCATATCCTACAGTCAGAATGAATGATGGATGGAAAAAAGGCCTCAAATGGGAAATTGCAGCAAGCAGAAGTTTTTATATCGCAGCGAAATTTGACGGAAAGATATACTATTACAATATAGAGAATGCCCGTGAAAAGCAGTATCTTGAATACAAGACAACAGGGGATTCCAGATCAAGACATAGTGGGGAAATGTATGTATCATCTACGGCAAAGATTATTTCTGATAACAAAGAATTCAGTTGTGAGGCATATAATATCTTCGGCAATAATTTCTTCAAACTGAGAGATGTTGCCTGTATGATAAACGGTTCTCCGAAACAGTTTCAGGTTTTGTGGAATGAGAAGGCTCAGGCGGTGGAAATCGGTACCAATTCTCCATATACTCCTGTAGGCGGTGAAGTGGTTTCGGGAGACGGTCAGAAAAAGAGAGCGGAATACAATAATCCAATGGCAGTTTTTTGTGACGGGTATGAAGTATTTCTTGAAATGTACAACATTGCAGGAAATAACTACATCAAACTTCGTGATATCGGAAAACTTCTTGATTTTGGTGTAAACTGGTCAGATGAGGATAAATGCATCATCATTGATACATCATCTTCATACATAGGATAAACTTTTGGGGGAATAAAAATGAGAAGAATAATTTCACTTATAATATGTATAGTTATGGTTCTTTCTTGTATGTCATCTGTTGCCTTTGCCAATGATGATATCAAGGTAGTAATCGACGGGGAAGAACTTGAGATGGATGTTGCTCCTGCCATTATAAATGGACGTACAATGGTGCCGCTCCGTGCAATATTTGAATACTTCGGAGCCAATATAGACTGGTGGGCGGATACCAAAAGGATATATGCATATCTTGGCAGCGTAAATATTTCCATGGCGGTTGGGAGAGAGTCTGCCAGTATCAATTACAAAAAAGCAACTCTTGATTCACCACCTGTAATCATCGAAGGGAGAACTCTTGTTCCGGTAAGAGTGATTGCAGAGGCTTTTTATGCGGATGTATCCTGGGATGCAGATACCAGAACAGTTATTATCACCACACCTTATCCAAGAAAGGATACGATACTTCCCAAAGAATACGACAGACACAGATTTTCAACATCCAAAAGTAACTTTGAAGGATTTGAATTTATAATAGACAGAAACGATCTTGTTATATCGGGTAATTTCTATGACAAAAAACTCAACAGCATACTCATCGAGATAAACGGAACCGAGAAGATACAGAATGCAGGTGGCGATGGCAGAATAAATCTTATTATGAATCTTGATAAACTGAGTATCAAAGGCCCCACACCTATAATGATGTATCACAATGTACCGGGGGACAAAAGTTACAGATCATATATAAATAAGACTATCGTCATAGACAAAGATGAAGAGGGATATTTCTTTAAGAAATCACTTGTATATGATGAAAATCTTGCTTTTTCTTCAAAGTGGACAACACCTGTTGCATTTCTTAATTTTGAAATTGATGATAAGATAAAAGAAGAATCCGATAAGATATGTGCAGGAATAGATGACCCATATCAGAAGATAAAGGCACTTCATGAATGGATGTGCGAAAATATCTACTATGACTATGACTACTACAACCAAAAAAGTGATAAATTATATTATTCGGACAAAGAGGTGTTCGAGGCAAGACGAACTGTCTGCGGCGGATACACAAATCTTCTTGCATCTTTTATCTGTGCACAGGGTATCCCATGCAGAAAGGTAAGAGGATTTGCTCTCGGCCTTGGATATGGTACGAAACAATGGACTCAGGAGATAATAGATGCTAAGGAAGAAAATCACGCATGGGTTCAGGCATATATTGATGACAGATGGGTAACCGTGGATTCTACATGGGATACAGGCAATGAATATAAAGACGGAAAAATGAATTATAAGGGTATGAGAAATTATCTGCATTTTGATATGTCTGATGAATTTGCTGCATCTGACCACAGATTTATGTCTGTGGAGAAATAATCAGAAAGGATGATACAAAGTGAAAAGAATTATTGCTTTGATAATGGTTTTGTCTTTGGTTATGACTTTTGTGCCTGTGCTTTCTGCATCAAGCCTTCCTTTTACCGATGAGGATTATATGAGGGAGGATTTCGGGCCCGATGATTACAAACCATACATAGTGGATTCAATCAACCAGAATGGATATATGTGGCCTGAAGGTACAAAAGCCATAGAATGGGAAACAGGTCTTGGACCGAAAAATATTCTTGATAATAAGCCGCTTCAACTGCCCAGAGACATAGAAATAATCGGCAACTTTGCCTTTACCAACCGTGCTGATATCACAGAAGACAACATAGGGTTTGAAACGCTTACTGAACTCAGATATATAGGTGAGTCTGCATTTCGTGATACGAGAGTAAAAAGGGTAGATCTTTCAAAAACCAAAGTGGTAAAGATAGAAGAATATGCCTTTTATACAACCCATCTTGGCACATTTATCGCTCCGCCGACACTTAAATATATCGGAGATTCCGCATTTGGCAGAAGATGTGCCATTGAATATATTGAACTTAACGAAGGACTTGAATATATCGGAAATATGGCATTTAATCAGTATAAGGGAACTCTTGTAATTCCATCCACAGTAAAGTATATCGGTTACAATATTATGCCATATGGACAAATCTATGTTTACAAGGGAAGTTATGCTGAACAATGGTGTAAGGATAACAACAGGAAATACAATTATGCAGACGGAAGAAATATTGCAAAGGAAAAAGTGGAAGAAGGGGAAAAGGAAACACACATAAGCCACAATGTCGGCCCTATTAAGTTTGATAAATACTACACACATTTTGTAGGGGACCAGACTTTTGATAACGGAGAGGAGCATATTTTCTTTCGTGTTCTTACAGAGCCGGGTGTAAGTATAGAAACCCTCTATGACGGAGTTGAACTTTATTATACTCCGTACAGAAGATGGACACTTAATGAAGAAAATATGAAGTATGTGGCAACAACCGATAAGCAGACATTTACAGGATTCAGAAACGGTGTTGCAAACATTCAGGAATACGGAATGTCATTTTATCCGTCCGAAAAACTGGACTTCGGATGGACAAAAGGCTTAAAATGGACCCTTAATCCTTCAAAACTCGTGGCATCAAAAGATCAGAACCTTGTGGCAGAATACAAGGGTGTAAGATACGAATATGAAATTTCTCTGGGCTGGTCAGAAGAGTATAATGAGGCACGAAATAATCCTGATTATAATAAACTTGGCTATGATGAGGGAACAAAAATCTATCCTTCCGAAGCAAAAATTATAAGCGACGGTACTGAATACAATGTGGAGTGCTATAATTTCTGGGGAAATAACTACTTTAAACTGAGAGATGTGGCTACATTTGTAAACGGTAGCAAAAAGCAGTTTAATGTTGAGTGGAACAGTCAGTTAAACTCAGTAGAAATATCCACAAATAAAGCATATGCTTCGGTAGGCTCAGAATTGAAAAAAGCGGATGGCGAAATGAAACTTTCCTATTCTGCCTGTCCAAGTCCTGTTTATTGTGACGGAAAAGAAATAGTCTTAAGAACAAAACGAGTAGATGGAAACAATTACATTATGCTTCGTGATCTTGGACAGATTATTGATTTCGAAATCCTCTGGGATGATGCAAATAAGTGTATAGTGATAAACACCTCAAAGGGTTATACGAAATAACCTTCAAAAAACCGAAAATCTGTAAATTATCTATGGATTTTCGGTTTTTTATTACAAAATAGACCAAAAATAATTTGTTTTTCGGGCAAAATCAAGTCGGAAACTAAAAAAATGTCTTTTTTTTGACAATATCTATTGGCTTTTTGAAAAAACTGTGATATTATATTATAGATAAAATATATCATTTTGGTATTTTATGAGACGCAAGACCGTCTCAATAATTTTAAGGAGGGTTATAAATGGCTCATATTAGCGAAGCAGGAGTTAAGAAGATCAATGAAATCATTGACAGACATATAGGTCAGAAGACTCCACTTATGATGATCTTGAGCGACATCCAGAACGAATACGGTTATATTCCATTGGATGTTCAGCAAATTGTTTCAGACAGAACAGGAATTTCAGTAGCAGAAATCTATGGTGTTGTTACTTTCTATTCCTTCTTTTCTCTCGAACCAAAGGGTAAGTACGTTATCGGATGTTGTATGGGTACAGCATGTTACGTTAAGGGCGCACAACTTGTTATGGATAAGTTCTGCGAACTTTTGAACATTGAACCCGGACAGACAACAGATGACGGAATGTTTACAATCGATGCATTGAGATGTATCGGTGCATGCGGTATCGCACCTGCAGTTACAATCAATGGCAAAGTTTATCCTAAACTTTCTGTAAGTGATGTACCCGGCATTGTAGAAGAATACCGTAATATGGGAGGTGCAAACTAATGAAAACATTTGCAGAATTGGATGCTAAGATATGTAGTTGTACAGAAGCATTGAATCAGAAGATTGAAGGTTCCAACGGAAAGAGATCGATTCTTCTTTGCGGTGGTACAGGTTGTATTTCCTCTAATTCATTGGATATTAAGGCAAAATTCGAAAAACTTATTGCAGCCAATAATATGGGCGACAAGGTTTCAGTAAATATCGTAGGATGTTTCGGTTTCTGTTCACAGGGACCTTTCGTTAAGATTTTCCCTGAAGATACTCTCTATCGTCTTGTAAAGGTTGAAGATGTAGAAGAAATCTTCGAAAAGGATATCAAAAACGGCGAAATTGTAGAAAGACTTCTTTATGTAGAACCTAACACAAATGAAAAGGTTGTAAAGCAGGAAGATATTAACTTCTACAAGAAACAGAAGAGAATTGCTCTTCACGGCTGTGGTGTTATCAATCCTGAAGACATCAACGAAGCAATGGGTGAAGGTGCATTCAAAGGACTCAAACGTGCTCTTAGCATGGATCCTAAGGAAGTAATTGATGAAGTCCTTGCATCAGGACTTCGTGGCCGTGGTGGTGCAGGCTTCCCATCAGGACGTAAATGGTCATTTGCATATGCAAACCAGGCTGATCAGAAATATGTAGTATGTAACGGTGACGAAGGTGACCCGGGTGCATTTATGGACCGTTCAATACTTGAAGGTAATCCTTTCGCAGTATTGGAAGGTATGATGATTGCAGGTTATGCAATCGGTGCAACAGAAGGTTACTTCTATGTACGTGCTGAATATCCTATCGCTGTAAACAGATTGCAGAAAGCAATCGATCAGATGACAGAAATGGGTATCCTGGGTGACAACATCATGGGTACAGGATTCAGTTTCCATGCATACATCAGACTTGGTGCCGGTGCTTTCGTTTGTGGTGAAGAAACAGCACTTCTTAACTCTATCGAAGGTAAACGTGGTATGCCACGTCCTCGTCCTCCATTCCCTGCAGTTAAGGGTCTCTGGGGCAAACCAACAATCGTTAACAACGTTGAAACACTTGCTTGTGTACCATACATTCTTCGTGAAGGCGCTGCAAAATTTGCAGAGTGCGGAACAGAAGGCTCAAAGGGAACAAAGGTATTTGCTCTCGGCGGTAAAGTAAACAACGTAGGTCTTGTAGAAATCCCAATGGGTACAACTCTCCGTGAACTTATCTATGATATCGGTGGCGGTATCCCTGACGGAAAGAAATTTAAGGCTATTCAGACAGGTGGTCCTTCAGGCGGATGTCTCACAGCAGAAAGCCTTGACGAACCAATCGACTTTGACAACCTTGTTGCAAAGGGTTCAATGATGGGTTCAGGCGGTGCTATCGTAATGGACGAAGACAACTGTATGGTTGACGTTGCTAAGTTCTATATGGAATTTATCTGTGACGAATCCTGCGGTAAATGTTCACCATGTCGTATCGGTACAAAGAGAATGCTTGAAATCCTTACCCGTATCACAAAGGGACAGGGTACAATGCAGGATCTTGAAGAACTTGAAGAACTTGGTAATTCAGTTAAGGCAAACTCTCTCTGTGCTCTCGGACAGACTGCAGCGAACCCGATTATCTCAACTATCACACACTTCAAGGATGAATACATCGCTCATATTGTAGATAAGACTTGTCCTGCAGGTGTATGTAAGAGCCTTATCCGTTATACAATCAATCAGGATGACTGTTTTGGTTGCGGACTTTGTGCCAAGGCTTGTCCTGTTGGATGTATCCAGCGTACAGATTATACAGCACCGGGTAAGAAACTTGCGTCATTCCAGATTGATTCAAACAAATGTGTTAAGTGTGGTGCATGTATTTCTACATGTAAATTCAAAGCAATTGTGCAGAAGTAAGGAATAGGAGGAGAATATAATGGCTAAAGTAAATATCAAAATTGAAGGCATCTCCTACCAGGTTGAAGAAGGCTTGACCATTCTTGAAGCAGCAAAGAAATGCGGCTACGAGATTCCTTCTTTGTGTGCATTTAACCACGGCGAATGCTCAAACGGTTCATGCCGTGTATGTTTGGTAGAAGTTGTCGGCGCAAGAGGCCTTGTTGCTTCTTGTGTATATCCGGTTAACGAAGGTATGGAAATCATCATTTCCAGCGCAAAGGCTTCAGAAGCACGTCGTGCATCTGTAGAACTTTTGCTTTCAAACCACAATCAGAACTGTCAGCAGTGTGACAAAAACGGACAATGTGAACTTCTCAATGTTGCATATATTACAGGTGCTCGTGAAGGCCGTTACCAGGGTGAGAAGACTCCTGTAACAGTTGACGAACTTACACCTTCAATCGTAAGAGATACATCTAAGTGTATCCTTTGCGGACGTTGTGTTGCAAGATGTGAAAATGCTCACGGCCTTGGTATCCTCGGATTTGAAAACAGAGGATTCTCAACAATCGTCGCTCCTGCAGAAAATCGTTCAATGGCTAACTCACCATGTATCCTTTGCGGACAATGTGTAAGCGTATGTCCTACAGGTGCATTGATGGAAAAATCCGAAATCGCAAAAGTTGATGAAGCGTTTAAAGCAGGTAAACACGTTGTTGTTCAGACTGCTCCTGCAGTAAGAGCAGCATTGGGCGAAGAATTCGGTATGCCTGTTGGAACAGCAGTTACAGGCAAGATGGTAGCAGCACTTAAGCGTCTTGGATTCCACAAAGTTTATGATACAAACTTTGCTGCTGACCTTACAATTATGGAAGAAGGCACAGAACTTCTCGGTAGAATAAAAAATGGCGGAACGCTTCCAATGATTACATCATGTTCACCGGGTTGGATTAACTACGCTGAATATAACTATGGCGATCTTTTGCCACACCTTTCATCATGTAAATCACCTCATCAGATGCAGGGTGCTATCATCAAATCCTACTATGCAGAAAAGAACGGCATTGATCCTAAGGATATCTTTGTTGTATCAATTATGCCATGTACTGCAAAGAAAGATGAAAAAGAAAGAGATCAGATGCAGAAAAACGGCATCAAGGACGTAGATGCAGTTCTTACAACAAGAGAACTTGCTCGTATGATAAAGAGAGCAGGTATCCTCTTTAATCGTCTTCCTGACGAAGAATTTGATCAGGATCTTATGGGTGATTACACAGGTGCAGGCGTTATCTTCGGTGTAACAGGCGGTGTTATGGAAGCAGCGTTAAGAACAGTATATTTTGTTCTTACAGGCAAGGAACACGAAGCAATCAAGTTTGAACAGGCACGTGGCTTTGACGGAATCAAAGAGGCTTCTATCGACATCAACGGCACAGTTGTTAACGTTGCTATTGCACACGGTATGAAGAATGCTAAGGTTCTTCTGGATGAAATCAGAGAAGGTAAATCTAAATATCACTTCATCGAAATCATGGGTTGCCCTGGCGGATGTATTGCAGGTGGCGGACAGCCAATCGTTCGTTCATGCTTTATGCCAAATGAAGATGACGATATCCTTGACACATATAAGGAAAAGAGAGCAAATGCTCTTTATAGTGAAGACGAAAGACTTACACTTCGTCAGTCTCATAATAACCCACAGATCAAGGCTCTTTATGATGAGTATCTTGGTGAACCAAATTCACACAAGGCTCACGAACTTTTACACACAACATACAGCCCACGTGTAGGTTTCAACGACTAAATCCGATGCAAAAACTCCCCGTAATGCAAAACGGAGAGGGGATATATAGTTAAAATAATTAAGGAAGGAAATCTTGTTTTGCAAGATTTCCTTTTTTATATTCCGTTTTGCTTTGGACAAATTTACGCTCTCGCAGTATCGCATACGGCTTCGGCTTAATTTGTCCAATACGGGAAGTTTTTTCTATCGGATTACAATATGTCATTTTACCTTGAACAAACATACGCCTTCGTAGTATCGCATACAACTTTGGATTCTGTTTATTTAATCTGAGAAATTTTTCTTATTTCGCGAGTTCGACCTCTCGGTGTATAGCACATAAAAGAACACCGAATTGCAATTAATTCGGTGTTCTGTATTAGAAAATTTTATTCAACCTCTTACATTTTTGCAGAGATAAGTATTTTTACATTTTATTTAACTGTAACTTCAAGTACATTGTCATATCCCTTATGGAATGCCACCATTGTCTTAACGGTCTTTCCGTTTGCAGTTACTTCTACATCGTAGTCACCGTAGAAACCGTTGATTGTTGCTTTACCTTCGGCATTTGTTGTTGCCTTGGCGTCTCTTGTCCACCATTTGTTATATACAAGATCCTGATATACTTTACCTGCAGGTTTTAACTGCCACTTGTCATCGTAGAGGATAGAATGTGGAGCAGTAGCAAGTCCGTCAGCGAATCCCCACATAACGAATGATGTCATACTTGGTTCTGCAAAAGCAGCAATCATTGTATCTCTTGTGTAGTTACCCTGAAGTGCGGTGTCTGTTACAGAACATGAGTATTCTGTTACCTGAAGTTCTTTTCCGTATCTGTTGCGGAGGGTTTCGTAGAGTTTAACCTGTTCTGATGGAACGTAGAAGTCTCCGTCATAGTGTGACTGGATACCGAGACCGTCGAAGTCAATACCCAGTTCTACGAATCTGTCCATAAGTTCGATATACTTTTCTGTAAGAACACCGTCGTTTTCGTTGTAGAAGAGTTTTGCATCAGGGAAATACTTTCTTGCATAGTTGTAGAAGTTTACCCAGATGTCGTCACCGAAGTGATCACTCTGTATTGCATGCATAAGGATTTCGTTAAGTACGTCAATATATTCAATGTCAAAGTCTTTGAATTTTTCTGCAACATCCGCTACATGTTCTTCACAGAGTTTAAGGAAGAGTTCCTTGTCTGCCATAACATTATCTTCACACATATAGTCAGGGAATCTGTTTGCTTCATTTCCGCCTATGCCCTGTTCACAAAACAGCATATGTCCTCTAATGTATTTTGCACCAAGTTCCTGAGCAGTTTTGAGTTCGTTCTGAGCATAGCCCGGACGTTTGATAAGGTTCTGCCATTTGAAGTTTGTAGTATTTACAACAGAGTTGAAGTTTTCGGAGAATTTCTCTCTGAGTGATGAGTACTTTTCGTCACTGGTATTTGTGAAGGTACCTGCTACTGCTGTGCCGAAGAGGAATTCATGTTCAAACATATCAAGTTTGACTTCAGCATCAGGAATTACATTTCCGTTTTCATCCTTTGCGATTACTGTGAAGTCGCCTTTTCTTATTTCATCAATTCTCTTAAATGCTTCTTTTCTCCACTTGGCATCAGGCTTAAGGTCTTCGAAATCCACCTTTGTGCTGTCAGGGAATTTGGTTACATCATAATCTTCGCCGAAGTTGAGGATTTCTATACCACCGATTTCTATTACCTGTTTGTAATATCCTGGTCTGATACCGATGTCTGTAGCATCTTCTTTTCCGTAGAATGGAAGATATATGATAGTCCAGTCTTTTGTTGCAGGGATTTCTTTGAATATTGCTTTTTTGTAGGTTTCGGGATGCTGAACCTGGATTTTGATTTTTCCGTTTCCGTTTCCGTCTCCGCCTTCTACAAGTCTTAATCTGAATGCCATGAGCATTTTTTCTTTTGCAGATATACCTGCACCCTTTTCCTTTTCAGGTGTTGCATCTGTATATACGATAAATGTTGAATCCTTTTCAGGGACTTCATCACATGTAATCTGGAGTGCTTTTTGGAATGCCTGACCTTCTACATCGATTACCTTGTATGAGCCATACTGCACGGCATCCTTTTTGACAGGTTTAAGTTCATTGAAGAAATCCTCTGTAGAACATACAAGAGTACCGTCTTTCTTAAGTTCAGCATATGCTGCTTCCTGGTCTTCGATAGAGATACTTTCAAAGTGGATAATATCATCATATGAAGAAGACTTTTCAAACTGTGTAGGGATTGGTCTGTGAAAATCTGATTTAAGTTCAGCAAGATTTCCCTTTGATTCGGTTGATGTTGAAATGATAACTGTTTTTGTTGCATCATCCCATCCCACCTTGCATCCGAGACTTTCTGAGATAAACCTTGCAGGAACCATTGTTCTGCCTTCTACGATAGTAGCGGCAACGTCAAGTGTTGTATCCTCGTCGTTTACCTTGGCAACTGTGTTTCCGATCTGTAAGATGATTTTTGTTTCACCTTTTGTACCTGTAACTGTCTTTGAAGCATCGTCCCAGTTAATCTCTGCACCCAATGCTTCAAAGATGCCTCTCATAGGTACCAATGTTCTTCCGTTCTCAATTACGGGCATCACATCATAGTTTTGTACTTTTCCGTCGATTGTAACGTTGATTGATGCATCAGCGAAAACTGATACCATAGACAATACCATTACAACAGAAAGTACCAAGCTGATTACTTTTTTCATAATTTTTCCCTCCTGATAATAAATTCTATAATTTGATTACAAGTTAAAGACGTGCTATGGCACAAGCCTGATTTGCACCTTTTCCGCCGCATACAGTCATAAATTCCAGACCATTGATTGTTTCGCCGAGTTTCGGGAGATATGGTGTGTTCATAACCATATCCATATTTATACTGCCTACTACAAGTATATTTTTCATAGTATAATTTCCTTTGGGATATTGAAATATTTATTTCAAAAACTCTTGCAATTAATAAATCATTGTGATATAATATCCACCGTATAAAAAGTGAATACGGCCCGTTGGTCAAGCGGTTAAGACGGAGCCCTCTCAAGGCTCAATCACGAGTTCGATTCTCGTACGGGTCACCAAAAAGAAACGACATTTTGCGACGGTGAAATGTCGTTTCTTTTTGTACTATTAACTTTTAACTCTTCTCTATTCACTCTTCACTCAAATGTCGTTTCCGGATAAGAGATAAAAGAGAATAGGGAAAAGAGATGGATGTCTTTTTTCAGTTATATTTGCCTTACGTCAAGTTATATTGCTACGCAGATATATTCGGCTTATGCCGAGTGATATTGTGCTTCGCACAGATAAAAGGCAAATATAATATCACTGCAAAAAGAGATGCAATATCACTTTTGCTTTGCAAAAATATAACTCCATCGAAGATGGAATATCACGCTGTCGATATTTCATTTACACAATCCCAGTCTTTATAAGTATCTTTAGTTGATTAAGAGCCTTTGCCGTTCCCATAACGGTAGATAGTTCAGGTCCTTGTGATTTGGTTACTTTAAGCCCTGTTTCATATACAATCAGTTCCCCAAGACCTTTGAGATTTGCCCCGCCGCCATCCAGGATTATGCCGTTTTGTCTGATGTCAAGCATAAGTTCAGGCGGAGTGTCGGAGATAAGGTCTTTTATCATATTTATTATATTATCTACAGATTCTTTGAAAAGATCTTTCAGTTCTTCTCCTGTGATTGTTTCTTTTGAAGGGAGACAGGTGTGAAGACTTCTTCCTGACAGTTCCATAGACAGTTCTGTTTCCAAACTGAACACATTTCCCACTTCAATTTTTGCTTTTTCTGCGGTATTTTTGCCAATGAGAAGACCGTGCTTTTCCTTCATATATTTAATTATCTTCATATCAAGTTCGTCTGTACCTGTTTTTAGTGTGGAAAATACAGGTGTAGTTCCAAGTGTTACCACGGCGGCTTCGCACATACCTGCGCCGATGGTCACTATCATCCATGCAGAAGGGTTTGATACATTTATTCCGTTTCCAATTGCTACGGCAACGGGTTTTTTTATGATATAAGCCTTTCTTGCACCGGCATGCAGCACCATATCCAGAAGACATCTTTTTTCTATTTCGGAGTGGTTGGAGTGGATACTTAACATCACTACAGAGCCTTTGATTGTGCCGAATCCTATGGAATCAAGTATATGTTTCATAAGAAGGCGTGCCGCTTCGATATTTTCTATTGTTCCGTTTTTCACAGGGTGAATTATGGTTATCTTGTCATTCACCTTTCCTATCATATTTTTTGCCCTTGTTCCTATTGCCACCACTTTGCCTGTTTCTTTGCTTACGGCGATGCATGAGGGTTGATTGTAAGTGACGCCTTTACCCTTTATATGCACCTGTGTCGTGCTTGTGCCGAAATCGATTGCGATATCATAGGATCTGATAAGTGACATAAATCCACCTCCCCTTTTTTGTATAGGATTATTATATAAATTTTTGATGACAAAATCAAGTCTTTTGCCATATCTTTGCATCGTAATTTGTCACAAAGTAACATATTTTGACGCAATACATAAAATATCAGTAGAAAAATATTAACTAAAATACGAAAGGAAGTAAAGTGGATGTATGTTTTTGTTTTTGCGTCTCTCACCACAGCAAACAGGGTGAGATTTATTATAAAGAATAAAACAGGTGTTTCTTTTGATATAAACAAAGTTTCCTCGTCACAAGTTGTCCCGGGATGCAGTTACGGTCTGTTTGTAGCCGATGCATACAGGGACAGGGTATATGAGATTATAAAGGATCTTGATGTGAATTTAATCGGTGTATATGAAGAGTCTGTAATAAAAGGGGGAATGAAAGATGGTATATCTTGACAATTCCGCCACCACATTAAAAAAGCCCCTGGAGGTATATAAAGCGGTAAATGACTGTATGATGAATTACGGAGCAAATCCCGGGAGAGCCTCACACAAAATGGCAAGATATCTTCAGGAGAAGGTATATGAGGCGAGAGAAGAGATAAGTTCTTTTTTCGGTATTTTAAATCCTGAGCGTCTTGTATTTACATTCAATGCAACAGATGCCATTTCTACTGCGATTCTCGGAGTTTTGTCAGAAGGGGATCACGTAATCACCACACCAATGGAGCATAATTCTGTATATAGACCCCTGCATCATATGAAGGATAAGGGCATAGATTATACAGTATGCAATGCAGATGTATATGGCAGGGTGCGGTGGGAGGATATAGAGAAGTGCATACGTCCTGAAACTGCACTTTGCATAGTTATTCACGCCTCCAATGTATGCGGAACTGTAAATGATATAAGGGAAATTGGCGAGAATCTTAAGAAGAGAAATGTTACCTTTATGGTAGATGCATCTCAGAGTGCAGGAGTCGTCCCTATAGACGTGGAGAGAGACTTTGTGGATATACTTGCCTTTTCGGGACACAAGGCGCTTATGGGACCGCAGGGTACGGGAGGATTGTATATAAGGAAGGGAATCGATGTGTGCCCTTTGAGATTCGGAGGAACGGGAAGTTATTCACTTTTTCTGACACAGCCTGAAGAATACCCTGACCATCTTGAATCAGGCACCCTTAACGGATGGGGCATAATGGGACTTAAGGAAGGAATAAAATTTATAAAAACACAGGGGATAAATAATATATCAGCATACGAGAGAGAACTTACGGGCAGGCTTCTTTCGAATCTGTCTGTCATAAGAAATCTGAGTATATCAGGATATATGTCCACCATATCTCGTCTGGGAGTCATATCTTTTACATCAGATAAGATGCCCCCTGAAGAAATAGCATCGATACTTGACAGAGAGTATTCTGTTGCGGTAAGGGCAGGATATCATTGTGCGCCTCTCTGTCACAGAATACTTGGCACATATGATACAGGTACTGTAAGAATAAGTCTGGGATGTTTCAATACTCTGTCGGAAATCGACTATGTTTCAAAGGCTTTGTCGGATATTCTTAAGTGACGGTGGTCCGTCACTTAAAAAATGTTTGCAAATAGAAATAATGTGTAGTATAATTGATAAAAGCAGAAACTTTCAAAAAGTAAACTTATCGATAATATATACAGGAGGAAAAACAAGTGGTAGATTTTTTTGCAGTTTTTCTCAGAAATTTACAGACAATAGGACTTGCGGATATTCTTGATATCCTTATAGTCACACTCCTTGTGTTCAGCGTAATTAAGTTTGTGAGAGAAACCAGAGCAGTAAACCTTATCAAAGGTCTCGTATTCCTGGTTGTGATAATGTATATCTCGGGATGGCTTAAATTAAATTCCGTAAACTTCATCCTTGCAAGGACTCTTGAAGTAGGACTTATCGCTATCATAATCGTGTTTCAGCCTGAACTGAGACGTGCACTTGAGAAGATGGGAAACAGTTCTATATCAAGAATCATTCACGACTCGGATTCTGATTATACCCCTTATTCAGATGCGGTAAGCGAAGCAAGTAAGAACCTTTCTCTTGCCAAGACAGGCGCTCTTATTGTAATAGAAAAAGAGGTCAAACTTTCTGCTGCAATAGATTCAGGCATAGAGATGAATGCAGAAATCACAAGAGAACTTCTTGAAAACATCTTTGTGCCCAATTCTCCCCTCCACGATGGTGCGGTGATAATAAGCGAAGGCAAGATAAGGTCGGCGGCATGCGTATTGCCTCTTTCCACTACTACAGAGATATCATCCAAATACGGCACCAGACACAGAGCAGCTATAGGTATATCCGAGATATCCGACTGTATTGCAGTAGTGGTTTCGGAAGAAACAGGTAAGATTTCTGTGGCAAAAGAGGGAACCCTTGTTTCCGATTATACTCCCGAAGAACTTAAGGATATTCTTCTGGAAAACGAGGTTGACAAAAACGAGGTTGACAAATCAACCAAGGACAAACTCCTGGATTGGCTGGTGAAAAAAAGATGAACGAAATAGTAAGAAAGAACTGGTTTTTGCTATTGATTTCACTGCTTGTATCAATCGCTATATGGATATATGTATCATATGTGGTGAGCCCTGCTTATGTGAAGAGAATCAACGATGTACCTATCGTATATAACAACCTTTCGTCAGATTTCGAAAGCGGGAAACTAAGAATCATAGAGTCCAACTGTGACTCGGTTTCTGTGGAGATAAAAGGCGACAGAAGTGATATCGCTTCTATCAGAAAAGATGAGATCGTGGCAAACGTGGATATGATCAGCGTCACAAAGTCAGGCAACTATTCTTTGCAGATATCTGTGACCTTTGGCGAAGACGGTGTATCTGTTCTGCAAAAGGATCCCCAGAGATGTGAGATCGTAGTTGACGACGTGGTTGTGGAAGAAAAGGAAATAAGCGTCAGGACAGAGGGTAATTTAAGCGATGGATTTTATATCAACGGCGAGGCAGAAATAACTCCCGATAAGGTGAAAATCACAGGTCCCAAGAGTTATGTGAACAAAATTTCCAGAGCAGAGGCGATTGTTGACCTTTCGGGCAAAGATGCTGACATAATAACAAATGCACAGATAACCCTTGTAGATGTTGCAGGAAGAAAACTTACATTTGGTGACAAAAATTCAGACCTTCCCAATGTGGGAATCGATATAAGCGAAGTAAATGTTCACTATGCTGTGACCAACAAAAAAGAAATAGAAATCGTCCCTGATATCAGAGGAAATCTGGAAGACAGCATTTCCAATGTGAAATGGAATGTACTTTCAGACAAAAAACTCACTATCTGGGGACCTGCAAATGTGGTTAAGAACATTGATAAGATCTATACCGAACCGGTAAACATATCTAACTTATCAGACGGAAAGGAACTTGAACTGAGAGTGATTATACCTGACGGCATAGAGACAGATTATGATATGAAAAGAGTCAAAATCAGATTTAATCTGAAGAAATAGCCAGAATTGGTTTTGAATAAAAATCCATTCTGATTTTCGGAAAGGCGGAATTTATATGGGTAGATTATTTGGTACAGATGGTGTAAGAGGAATTGCAAACAAGGAACTTACAGCAGAACTTGCTTTCAAACTCGGACAGGCAGGAGCAATAGTCCTTACAAAATCAACAAACAACAAACATCCCAAAATTATCGTGGGAAAAGATACAAGAGTATCGGGAGATATGCTTGAGAATGCATTGGTTGCAGGATTTTTGTCTGTAGGTGCATATGCTTATATTGCAGGATATATCCCTACTCCGGCAATTGCATATCTTACAAGAGAGTACGGTATGGATGCAGGTGTTGTGATTTCTGCATCACACAATTCGTTTGAGTTTAACGGAATCAAGTTTTTCTCAAACGAAGGATACAAATTAAGTGATGAAATAGAGAACGAAATCGAAGAATATATTCTGGACGGAAAAGAACTTCCACCACTTCCCGAAGGAGAAGGACTTGGCAGAATCATCACCTGTCAGACAGGATTAAGGGATTATGTGAATTTTGCGAAAAAAACTGTGGGATGTACTTTTGAAGGAATGAAGGTTGCCCTTGACTGTGCAAACGGGGCAAGTTATGAATCATCCAAACTTGCATTCAAAGAACTTGGTGCAGAAGTTGTTATGATAAACAATGTACCAAACGGAGTAAATATCAACAAAGACTGTGGATCTACTCACATAGAAGGACTGCAGAAATTTGTTGTTGAGCAGAAGTGCGACTTTGGATTTGCTTATGACGGGGATGCTGACAGAGTGTTGGCTGTTGACGAAAATGGCGAACTTGTAGATGGTGACAAGATGATGGCTATATGTGCCATTGCATTTAAGGAAGCAGGCAAACTCAAAAACAATACCGTAGTTGCAACCGTTATGAGTAACTTGGGATTTTTCAAAGCACTTGATGCTCACGGTATAAACTACGAAATGACAAAAGTCGGCGACAGATATGTGCTTGAAAATATGCTCAAAAACGGCCATATCATCGGCGGAGAACAGTCAGGTCATATCATCCTTACAGAAATTAATTCCACAGGAGACGGACTTGTATCCAGCCTTCAGGTGGCACAGATTGTAAAGAAATCAGGAAAGAAACTTTCTTTTCTTGCAGAAACTGTTAAGATTCTGCCTCAGACACTTGTGAATATCAAGGTAAAAAATGAGTACAAACTGACTTATATGGATGACGAAGTGATAAAGAAAGCAATAGAAGATATAGAAAAAGAATTTGATTCAAACGGAAGAGTCCTCATAAGACCTTCAGGTACAGAACCTCTTATCAGAATAATGATAGAAGGGGAAGATCAGGCGGTTATTGAACAGAAGGCAAAAGAACTTGCCAAAGTTATGGAAGAAAGACTCTCTTAAATTTATTTCATCGTAGTGAAAGGATATAGAAAGAGATTATGAAAATGTGTACTGTGTGTCAGAAAAACCCTGCGGTTGTTTTTGTCACAAAGATGGAAGGAACAAACAGAATAAACGAAGGTTATTGCCTTAAGTGTGCACTTGAAAAAGGTATCACCACCAAAGACCAACTTGCAGAGCAGATAGGTATGACACCTGATATGCTTGATGAAATGCTTGAAGGCGGTGCCTTAAACCTTGGCGGATTTGATCCGGGGGAACTTATGGACAGTTTCCAGGAGTTTTTGCAGGGGTCAAATCTTATGGAGATGGCTGGAGAAGCAGAAGATACGGAGAATGAAGAAGAAGATAACGGAAGCATTCCCTTAAATGACAAAAAAGCAAAGAAAAACATCAAAAACGAGAAGAACAAAAGAAAATGTCTTTCAAACTTCGGTGTAAATCTTACCGAAAAGGCGAAGAAAGAACTTCTTGATAAGGTCATAGGAAGAGAACGCGAGATAGAAAGAACCATTCAGATTCTCAACCGCCGTACAAAGAACAACCCTGTCCTTCTCGGTGCTCCCGGTGTGGGTAAGACCGCCATTGCAGAAGGTATCGCACAGAGAATCGTTTCGGGCAAAGTCCCTGAGAGACTCATTGATGCAGAAGTATATCTTCTTGATATGTCAAGCGTTGTGGCAGGCACACAATACAGAGGTCAGTTTGAAAGCAGAATGAAAAATATTATCGAAGAAGCAAAAAGCGGTAATATCATTCTTGTAATAGACGAAATCCATTCCATCACCAAAGCAGGAGATGCAGACGGTGCCATGAATGCGGGCAATATCTTAAAACCTGCACTTTCCAAGGGCGAAATTCAGGTAATAGGAGCAACTACTCCCGACGAATACAGAAAGTATATACAGAAAGATGCAGCCCTTGAGAGACGTTTTCAGTCGGTTACTGTGGATGAACCTTCCAGAAAGGATACATTGAGAATCCTTACAGGCATCAAGGAATACTATGAAAACTATCACAATGTGACCATATCCGAAGATGTACTCAAAGATGTAATAGATCTTTCCTGCAAATATATTGCAAACAGATTTCTTCCTGACAAGGCGATAGATATTATCGACGAGGCTGCCTCAAAGATAAATATCGAAAACCCTTATTCAGAAAAGATTATAAATCTTGCAAAAGAAACCAAAGAACTTGGATTTGAAATAGAAAAACTGGAAGAAGATACAGAAAACACACAGTTTGAAGAAATTGCCAGACTCAAAAGTGAAAAATGCCGTAAGGATTCTGAGATAGAAGAGTTAAGAGGGCTTCAGAAACAACAGACAGTAACCCTTAACGATGTGGCAAAGGTAATAGAACTGTGGACTTCAATTCCTGTAGATAGTATTAAGCAGTCTGACAAAGAAAAACTCTTAAACTTAGAAGCGAAACTTCATGAAAGAGTGATTGGTCAGGATAAGGCGGTTGAGGCAGTTTCCAAGGCAGTAAGAAGAAACAGAATGCTAAAGCGTAGCAAAAAAAGACCTGTTTCCTTTATGTTTATCGGGCCTACAGGTGTAGGTAAGACCGAACTTGTAAAAGCCCTTGCAGAAAGCCTTTTTGATGATGAATCATCGCTTATCCGTCTTGATATGAGTGAATATATGGAGAAACACGCTGTTTCAAAAATTATCGGTTCTCCCCCGGGATATGTGGGATATGACGAAGCGGGACAACTTACCGAAAAGGTGAGAAACAAGCCCTATTCCGTAATCCTTCTTGATGAGATAGAAAAGGCGCACCACGATATATTCAATATCCTTTTGCAGATTCTTGATGACGGAAGGATAACAGACAGTCAGGGAAGGCTCATAAACTTTGAAAACACAATTATTATAATGACATCAAATGCAGGTACAAGTGTGGGTGCCAACAGTATGGGCTTTAATCAGAGTACAGTTTCCGGACTTAATGCCAAAATTGATACCGCAATCAAAGAGATATTCCGACCTGAATTCTTAAACAGAATTGACGAAATAATAGAGTTTAGCGAACTTACAAAAGAAGAACTTATAAAGATTGTAGATCTTATGCTCAAAGATCTTATAGAAGAACTTGAGTATATGGGAATGAAGTTTACCATTACAGAAGATGCAAAGAAAAAAATCATCGACAATTCCTACAATCCCAAGTATGGTGCAAGACCTATCAGAAGAGAGATTCAGAAATCGGTGGAAGATCCTGTTACCTATATGTTGTTCAGAGAAGATGACATTCAGTCAAAGACAATTTCTGTCAAAGTGAAAAATGACAAAATCTCTGTAGAAATCAAATAAGGTATAATATAAAGGGAAGATGTTTATAATATAAGCGTCTTCCTTTTATAAAGACAAAAATTTTGAAAAAAACTGTTGACAAATGCATTTTATATTGTTATAATAGCAAAGTCGCTTGAAAATATAAAAAAACTGTTGACAAGCGGACACAAAACTGTTATAATAATCAAGTCGTCAAATGGGAGCCGCGAGACTACGTGTGACGATTGATGTATGCGGGTGTAGTTCAACGGCTAGAATCCCAGCCTTCCAAGCTGGTCGTGTGGGTTCGATTCCCATCACCCGCTCCAGCATTTTCTTATGAAAGTGCATAGAAGCCAAATACATAAGCGCCAGTAGCTCAGCTGGATAGAGCATCTGCCTTCTAAGCAGAGGGTCAGGAGTTCGAGTCTCTTCTGGCGCGCCATTTTGGCTTTATGTTACAGTTCAACCGCGGGTTGGCCTGGCATAACTCTGTATGGTGGGTATAGCTCAGTTGGTTAGAGCGCCAGATTGTGGCTCTGGAGGCCGACGGTTCGAATCCGTCTATCCACCCCATTGTTAACTTACATTGGACTGTAGCCAAGTCGGTAAGGCACAGGATTTTGATTCCTGCATTCCGCTGGTTCGAGTCCAGCCAGTCCAGCCAAATACGGGCCATTAGCTCAGTCGGCAGAGCACTTGACTTTTAATCAAGGTGTCCGGAGTTCGAATCTCCGATGGCTCACCATCAAAAAAGACATCCGTCAGGATGTCTTTTTTGTGTTTGTGTCCTTTTTGACACAACATCATTACGAGCAAAGCGAGAACATCATTTGACCGCTTACGGTCAACATTATGCTATTTTAACGGACACAAAGAGGTGTTGTCTTTGACAAATGATGTGATGCTTCACATCAATGATGCTTCACATCAATGATGTTACACATTCGGTGTAAATGATGATTTCATGCTTTTAGTGAATAACCTCTGTAAATCAGGAGTGGTTTGTTCTTGTTATCTTCCGAAAATGTATAAATACGGTAGTCAAAAAGTAGTCAGAATTTTCCTATGAAGCACACCGTTCATCTTCATACACATCCCCCAATTTCCCCCTATTGATTTCCTTTTAAAAATAGTTTAAAATTACAGTATAAAATCTATTTGGGAGTAATGATTATGTTATATTTTATTTCCTTTCTTGAAGGGATAATCACGTTTATATCTCCATGTATGCTTCCTATGCTTCCCATATACATTTCATATTTTGCAGGAGGAAGAGATATTTCATCAAAACACACCTTAAGAAATGCCCTTGGTTTTGTTTTTGGCTTTACATTGGTATTTGTTTCTATGGGCGCTTTTGCAGGGCTTATCGGCGGATTTCTCACCCGATACAAGATGGTTCTCAATATTGTTTCGGGTGTAGTGGTGGCATTTTTCGGACTGTATTTTCTGGGGGTTATAAGACTTAATATTTTCAAAGGGATGAAGGGGGATATGTCAGGCAAAGAACTTGGATTCTTCTCTTCGTTGGTATTCGGACTTGTGTTTTCTGTAGGTTGGACGCCTTGTGTGGGAGCATTTCTCGGTTCGGCACTTATGATGGCATCTCAGCAGGGTAAGGTCACGACAGGAATCATGATGCTTCTTTTGTATTCTCTGGGACTTGGAATCCCCTTTATATTAAGTGCAATCCTTATTGACAAACTAAAGACGGCATTTGGCTTTATCAAAAGTCACTATGGAATCATCAATACTGTCTGTGGGATTTTTCTTGTGATAATAGGGCTTCTTATGGCAACGGGACTTATGGGGAAGTATCTTGGATTATTAATATGAAAGAGGATATGATATGAAAAAGAATGTACTTTGGATACTTGGTGTTGTTGCACTTATACTGATAATAGCAGGCTCAAGTATATTGTATGACCGTCTGGTTCTTGATTATAAACCTGAATACTTTTCTGACGTGACAACGGATGAGGAAAAATCCGATACGGGAGAAGAGACTAACCCTGAAGTTTATGTGGCACCTGACTTTGTTGTGACTGACGATGATGGCAATAAGGTGAATTTATCTCAGATGAAGGGAAAGCCTGTAGTGATAAACTTCTGGGCAAGTTGGTGTCCGCCATGTAAGGCAGAAATGCCGCACTTCGAAGAAATGTACAAAAAGTATAAAGATCAGGTTACATTTATGATGGTGGATATGACTGACGGCTATCAGGAGACTGTAGAAGATGCCAAAAGCCATATTACAGAGAAGGGATATATCTTCCCTGTGTATTATGATACGGAGTTTTCTGCGGCGATTGAGTATTCTGTTTCATCTCTTCCTACCACGATTTTTGTGGACAAAGAGGGAAATATTGTCACATATGCCAAGGGTGCCATCGACGGAGAGACACTTGAAAGAGGTATAGAACTTATTAAATGAGATTTCGGGCAGATGATTAAATCTGCCCGACCTTTAAAAAAGATAAAATTTTATCAAAAAGATGTTGACAACTACTTCATTTTGTGATAATATATTTTTTGTTCGCTGGTGTAGCTCAATTGGCAGAGCAGCTGATTTGTAATCAGCAGGTTGTAGGTTCAAGTCCTATCACCAGCTCCATTTTTTAATTAAATAAGGGGAGGTTCCCGAGTGGCCAAAGGGGACAGACTGTAAATCTGCTGCTTATTGCTTCGGTGGTTCGAATCCACCCCTCCCCACCAGAAAAAAGACTTGTCAATAGACAAGTCTTTTTTCAGTTATATTTGTTCCTGCGCAACATGTGCTAATTACTTCGTAAGTTATATTGCCCTTTGGGCAGTGATATTCGCCTGTAACGAGTTAAAGGAACAAATATAATATCGCTGAAACTGTACGGATGGTGAAATCCTATGTATGATGATTCGTTTAAAGAAAGATACTCATATGCACCCATGGTCATTAGTGAGACAGATACTCATATTAAGACGAATCATTACATACATAACGAAATAGAAGTGCATTATGTTATTGAAGAAGCATCTCATATCGGCACAAAGGATAGCAATACTTACATAAAGGGCAATTCCTCCTATATATTTTCTCATCCTGAAGAATATTATATAAAAGTATCAGATGATGTAGTCAGCATTGAAGACTCGGATGAATGAGATATCTTCACTATGACAATACACCATCAACCACTCTCAAAGGCAACATCTTCAAAGGATCTTTCCATATTCCGAGACTTTATATCATTATGTCCGTACTTTACGAAACAGGTGACATTTTACAGTATCTGAAATAATCCGACACTTGCAATCCCTCCTCTTTTTGTGATAAAATCTAGAAAAGAGGAGGGATTGTTTGTGCAAAAATATTATGTATATATGCTTCGGTGTAATGACGGTTCGCTATACTGCGGATATACTCCCGACCCTCAGAAAAGAGTCCTTTTACACAACAAAGGTGTGGCATCCAGATACACCCGTGCCAGACTTCCTGTGAAGATGGTGTTTCTTATGGAGTTTGATTCAAAAGGCGAGGCATTAAAGACCGAATACACCATAAAGCATCTTTCCAAAAAGGAAAAAGAAGAACTTGTATTAAAAAACGGATTAATTTAAGTTTCGAAACAGTCAAAAAGAATGATTAGTGCATTTACTTTGTATTGTTTTGGTGATATACTTCAAAAAATATTATTGAGGTGCTTTCTATGACAATTCAGGCGGTGGTGCTACACTTTCCGAAACTCTTCCCACAGAGGAAGAAGTGAAAAAAGCAGTAGAAATCCTTAAATCATTTTCTCTCAATGCAATGGACGGAAAAACTGCCTGATACCTTGACAATAGGCACTTTTCGTGATATTATTCTATTAATAAATGATGAGGAGGAAACATTGATGGTAAACACTTTTGTCATGTGCAAAATGTACGATACCCTTATGCCATCCATGATTTTTTAGCCTCATAAATAAACTCAGAGAGTGGTGAGGCTTTTATGCTGAACCACATATATCAGTATAGAAGCCTCCGTATCTTATAAGAATCGGAGGATTTTTTATGTCAGATTACAAAATAGAAACCAAATGTATCCAGAGCGGATATCAGCCAAAAAACGGCGAACCAAGAGTGCTTCCTATATATCAGAGCACCACATATAAGTATGATTCTTCGGAGTTTCTCGGTGATCTTTTCGACCTTAAGGCTGCAGGTCATATGTACACAAGAATTTCCAATCCTACAGTTGAACATGTAGAAAACAAGATTGCAGACCTTGAAGGCGGAGTAGGTGCTATGCTTACATCTTCAGGTCAGGCGGCAAACCTTATGGCAATCCTTAATATCACAAGTGCAGGACAGAACTTTGTAAGTCTTTCTGCCATCTATGGCGGTACAGTAAACCTCTTTGCCGTTACTTTAAAAAAGATGGGAATTGAAGTAAGATTTGCAACTCCTGATATGACAGACGAAGAAGTGGATGCTTTATTTGATGAAAACACCAGACTTATGTTCGGTGAAACTGTTGCAAATCCTGCTCTCACAGTACTTGATATAGAAAAATATGCAAATATCGCCCATTCTCACGGAGTGCCGCTTGTTGTAGATAACACATTCCCTACACCAATTCTTACAAGACCATTTGAATTCGGTGCGGACATCGTAGTTCATTCCACCACCAAATATATGGACGGACATGCTACAGTAGTAGGTGGCGTAGTGGTTGACTCAGGTAATTTCGACTGGACAAAAGACGGCAAGTACCCTGAACTCACAACTCCTGACGAATCATATCACGGCGTTGTATATACCGAAAACTTTGGCAAACTTGCATATATAACCAAAGCAAGAGTACAACTTATGCGTGACCTTGGCTCATCCCCTTCACCTCTTGCTATGTTCCTTCTTAATATGAACCTTGAAACACTTCACTTAAGAATGAAACAGCATAGTGAAAATGCCCTTAAGGTTGCTAAATTCCTTGAATCATCCGACAAGGTAGAGTGGGTAAATTATCCGATGCTTGAATCAAGCCCGGACTATGAACTCTGTAAGAAATATATGCCGAATGGTGCACCGGGAGTAATATCTTTCGGACCTAAAGGCGGCAGAGAGGCAGCGGTTAAGTTTATGGATTCACTCAAACTTGCATCAATCGTGGTACACGTTGCCGATGCAAGGACATGTGTTCTCCATCCTGCTTCCACCACACACCGTCAACTTACCGACAAGCAACTTGTAGATGCAGGTATAGGACCTGAACTTGTAAGAATGAGCATTGGTATAGAAAATGCAGACGATATTATCTCAGATATTAAACAAGCTTTAGGAGAGTGATCCGATGCCTATCAAAATTCCGAATGAACTTCCTGCTACCAAGATACTCAATCAGGAAAACATTTTTGTAATTACAGAAACAAGAGCCCTCACTCAGGACATAAGACCGCTTAAGATTCTTCTCTTAAATCTTATGCCTACCAAGATTGTGACAGAAACACAACTGTCAAGACTTCTCGGCAATACCCCTCTTCAGGTGGAACTTGAGTTTCTTCAGACTGCCACACATAAGGCAACCCATACTTCTCATACCCATATGACAAACTTCTACAAAGTCTTTGATGATATCAAGGACAATAAGTATGACGGTATGATTATCACAGGTGCCCCTGTGGAAAATATGGAATTTGAAGAAGTGTCATACTGGGATGAACTTTGTACTATAATGGAATGGAGCAAGACTCACGTTACAAGCACATTTCATATCTGCTGGGGTGCTCAGGCGGGATTGTATTATCATTATGGTATCAAAAAGTATCCCTTGGATAAGAAACTTTTCGGTGTATTCCCTCACAAGGTGGAAAGAAAGTCTTCTATGCTTTTCAGAGGATTTGATGATACATTTATGGTGCCTCATTCAAGACATACAACTGTTAAGAGAGAAGATATAGAAAATATAAAGGAACTGAAAATCCTTTCTACTTCAAAAGAAGCGGGCATATATGCTCTTGCTACAAGCAAAGGCAGGCAGATATTTATCACGGGCCATTCAGAGTATGATGCAGAGACACTTATGCTTGAATACTTAAGAGACAAAGATGCAGGTCTTCCTATAGATATACCCAAGAACTATTTTCCAAATGATGATGATACAAAGAAACCTGTGGTATCATGGAGAAGCCATGCAAACCTTCTTTATTCAAACTGGCTCAACTATTATGTATATCAGACTACTCCATATGATATTACAAAGATTAAATAATACCGGAGGGAAATAATATGTCAAAAAAAATAATTACTATTTCAAGAGCATTCGGTTCCGGCGGACTTGATATCGGAAAGAAACTTTCAGAGAAACTGGGCATTCCCTGTTATGATAAAGAACTTATAGCACTTGCGGCTAAAGAAAGCGGCTATGCCCTTGACTTCATTAAGGAAAACGGTGAATACGGCAACAACAGTTTACTGTATAATATCGCTATTTCAAGTTTTGGTGTGCCGACATTTACTCACAACAATATTTCTGCACCTGACAAAATCTATATTCTGCAGAATAACATAATAAAGGATATTGCAGACAAAGGACCTTGTATCATTCTGGGCAGAAGTGCTGATTACATATTGAGAGAAAGAGACGACGTGCTTAATGTGTTTGTGTATGCATCAGATATGGAATACAGAAAGAAACTTCTTGAAGCAAACGGAACACCTGCTACAGAAAAAGAAATTGTCAAAAAGGACAAAACCCGTGCTGCAAATTATAAGAGATATACATCTAAGGACTGGGGGAAGGCAGCGAACTATCATCTTTGTCTTGATACCAGTGTATTGGGAATAGATAAGTGTGTAGAACTCATTCTCAAAGCAATCGAAATGTAAAATTCGTCCGGAGCGTAAAATGGCGGATAAATTGAAAAGCAGAATATATTAAACAGGTTTTGTTTTTTAATTATGTAGGAAATCATCGGAGAAATCCGATGATTTCCTTTGTTATTATGCGATTTTACTACGAACAAGCCTCACCTCTCGGCGTATCACATATGCCTTCGGGAGGACCTCACTTTGTTCGGTTTCGTGTTGTCCGTTCTCAACAGAATTTTCCTATTTCTGTTCAATGCGTTTTTCCTTTGAACAACCTACTACCATCATCGTAGGGGATCGCCTTGCGTGATCATTATTTTCTTTTATTTCAAATGTGACTTCCTTTTCACATATGCCAAGTTTGTTTTCTGCGATGAAAGTCACTTGTAGTCCCCTTCTTCTGCCACTTTTCCCGTGATGAAATTTCCTTCAAGAATAAGTTCCTGGGAAAGATTTTTTGTACACTTGTGGACTGGGAAGTGACCAACAAATCTATCTTAAATACTGCCTTTACAAAACATTTCGGCAAAGAGATATATAAGGATTTCTATACTCTTGAAAGGGACCTTGACCCCGGTGCAAATCTTTATTACAACGAAAATGCCGCATTTGCAGAAGAAAACATGGATGGGTTCCTTTTCTGAGGATACTGGAACGGAGCAAACTTCAAACCTCACAGTCCTGTTTATGACAAGGAATGGAATTTAAAATCCGGTGGGAAGGTATATCAGGATCTTCTCTACAACAAATGGTGGACCCGTGATGAAAAAGCAACTACAAATGCAGATGGCAAGGCAACAATCAAAGGCCACTATGGTGATTATGATGTGACTGTTACAGTCAATGGAAAGACAGTAACAAAAATGGTTGCATTCCATAAGGGATATGAAAATGTTTTAGAAATTGTTTTTGAATAGAAAAAATGCTACGACACCAGATGTCGTAGCATTTTTTATAAAGTTTTATTTTTTCTATATTCCAAGGGTGACATTCCGTAGTATTTTTTGAATACGGTACTGAAGTACATATCACTTGTAAAGCCTAACTCTTCTGCTATCTGTGATACTCTCATATTGGTAGAAGAAAGAAGAAGCCCTGCCTGATTCATAAGTATGGAATTGAGATAATTTTTCGGAGTGGATTTATAGTATTCGGTAAATTTTCTAATAAAGTGAAATTTACTCATATTGCACATTTTTGCATATTCTTCGTTGGATAGCCTCTGACTGAAGTTGGATGCCATATGCTCTGCCACAAGTGCGATTTGCTCTTCTTTGCCAAGTACGAGTTTTTTGTTGATTTTTTCTTCTATTTTGCAGAGAATTAAGAGAAGATCCCCGTGGATTTTTATTCTGTTTGGTTCACGTTGTGAGTGACAATATTTAAGGGTTTTTATGCAGTAGTCAGTAAATTCTTTAAATTCTCCCACAGTATATATCAATTTGTCTGCTTGTCCAAGGAGATTCTCCACCGCATCGCCATAGCAGTGAAGCCAGTAACTGCAGGAGTCTTCCTCTGTGCAGATGTATTCCTGTGGTTCATATGGCCTGTATATGACAAGTTGCCCCGGCATAAGGTTTTGTCCGTTGCAAACAAGCTTTCCCTTTGACAGGTACAGTATGAGATAATCACTTCTTCCTTCAGGACGGTATGTCCTTGTGCCTATGTGAAGTTTCTCATTCCAACCGCAATTTCTAAAAGTTATATAGTCGTTTGTTTTTATGCTGTCTCTGGCTGCGTTAATAAATGCTTTATATATCATATGCACCTCTCCGCTAATGTGTCCTACTTGTATTTTAACATTAAATACAAATTTGTCAATAGCACTATTTAAAAACTTTTTGGCACTATTTTATATAGTCAGAGAAATATGGATAAGATATCATTTAATTAAAGATATATAAATCGGGAGGGATTAAATGAAAAAAACTGTTTCTTGCGTTTTGATTTTTGCATTGATTATGTCTGTGTTTTTTGGCTTTACAGTAAGCGCAGATGGCGGAATAAATGTGACTATTGACGGTGAAACACAAACTTATGATGTGATGCCTGTAAATATTTCAGGCAGAGTCCTTGTGCCTTTAAGAGGCATATTTGAAAAGCTTGGTGCAGAGATCCAATGGAGAGATGATATCAAGACTGTATATGCGAATAAAGGCGCAAAAAAAGTAGTTGTTACAATTGATTCTACATATGCAAGGATCGATGGTCAGCCTGTTACTATGGATGTACCTGCTACTATTATAGAAGGTAGAACTATGGTGCCTGTAAGATTTGTATCAGAGGCTATGGGCGAAGATGTAGCATGGGATGATGCTACAAAGACAGTTATCATTACTCACAACAAAAATGCAGGCTTAAAGAGACTCATATCTGATTTTCACAGACCTGTTCCAACAGAGTTTACAAAGTCAAACAAACTTGATGATCTGATTTATTATGAAGTTGATACAAGTGATCCTGCAAAAATTTATGAAGAAATCTTAAAGAAAGCCACACCTGTGGAAATGTTCAATTTATCTGATCTTGAAAATGGAGAATTTTCAACAAATGGTTATGCTACAAAAGAAATGACTGCAGATGAAGAAGGCAACAAGATTTTTAAGATCAGTGTAACAAAGAAGTCAGATGATCCGGCGAAATGTATCTATAAATGTGAAAAGACAATAGAGTCAATGCTTCATAACGGAGATGTATGTATGCTTAAGATTACTCTCCGTACAGTTGACGGTGGAAACGATCAGGGACTTGGCAAAATCTGTGTACAGGTAGAAAATCCCGAGCGTTACACAAAGGATATATTCAGAGAATTTGAGTCATCAGGACAATGGAAGACATATTATTACTCATATAAACCAAAGATGAAAACCGGAGGTAATGGTCAGGTAGGCCTGAGAGTGCCTTATCATGTGCAGAACGTAGAGATAAAGGAATTTTCTCTTCTTAATTTCGGAAGTCAGGTAATATATGAAGAAATGCCGGGACTTACAATGGATACAGCAAGTCTTTCAGAAGGAGCAGAGTGGAGAAAACAGGCACTTGAAGATATCGAAAAGCACCGCAAAGGTGACTTCAATGTGGTAGTTCTTGATAAAGACGGAAACCCTGTAAAGGATGCAGAGGTTGAGCTTGATATGTTTGAACACGAATTTGAATTTGGTTCAGCATTCACAACCGCCCTTGCTTCTAGTGAAAAGTACGGTCAGGTGGCATCATCTGTATTTAATGCAGGTGTTTCCGAAAATGCTATGAAATGGTCGCCTTATGAAAGAGGTGCAAATGAAAAAGCAATGAAAATCCTTGGTGCTTTGGATAAACACGGTATCAAATACTACAGAGGACATACACTTGTATGGCAGATTCCTATTACAGGCATCAACGCCAGAATGGTACCTGAAGATGCTGTGGAAATGGCTAACAACAAACAGACTGATGCACTAAGAGCAAGAATCAACACCTTCATAGAAACCATGATGACGGATTTCAAGGGTAAGCTTACCGAGTGGGATGTTACAAATGAAGTGGTGAACAACAAGCAGCTTGAAACAAATAACGGCGGAGCGGCTTTAAGAAAAGAATGGTTTGATGTTGCAAGAAAGACAGAACCGGGAGTTGACCTTTTCTACAACGAAGGTACACTCTATATAGAAAAATATGACGGAAACAAAGCAAAGCAGTTCTTTGATATCCTTGATGAAATGAAAGAACTTAATTTCGATTATGACGGTATCGGACTTCAGTCACATCACGATATGGCAGAAGAAGATATGGAGGAAATCATCAAAGCATTCGAAAAGGTGGCAACTTATGGCAAAGAAGTGAAGATTACAGAGTACAGTTGCTCAAATTCTGACCCTGAACTTCAGGCAAACTTCACAAGAGATTTCTTCATTGCTGCATTCTCAAGACCATACATCACAGGTATCATTATGTGGGGATTCTATGATGGCAACTACTATGCATCATATTCTCCTATGTATGACAAAGAATGGAACTTAAATAAGTGCGGAGAAATAATAGTCGATCTTATGTATAATAAATGGTGGACAAGAGATGCCAAAGCAAATACGGATGCAGAAGGCAAAGCAACCATCAATGGCTTCTACGGTGACTATGATGTAACCGTAAAAGCAAACGGACAGGAAAAGAAAGTATCCGTAGCATTCGGCAAAGGATACGAAAATACACTTTATATCACATTAGACTAGAAAGAGGTAATAGAAATGAAATTAAGTATGTGGTCAAGTTTTTACAGAGAGTTATCTCCATATGATATGATTCTCGAATTTGAAAAGGCAGGTTATCATTATACAGAACTTTCTACAGAGCATGCGGATATGCTTCTTGAAGAGGGCGATGCAATAGCAGTAGGAAAGAAATTTGGTGAGTTCGCAAGAGCACACAATGTAGAAGTGTCTCAGGGACATCTGCTCCTTGGAGTGAAGATCTGTGATGAAGATTCATTTGACATCTTAAAAACCTGGCTTGATTTGTTCCTTGCCATAGGTATAAAGAATGCGGTCCTTCATTGTCAGAACCTTCACGAAAGAGGACTTACACAAGAAGATATAAAAGAAAAGAACAAAAAAGCACTCATTCGTCTGACAGACTATATCAAGGGCAAGCCTATCACAATCTGTCTTGAGAACTTAAGAAGCGGAATTGCTATGCAAAATGAAACAGAAGAGAGATACGAATACCATCAGTCTGCAGAAGAGTTCCTTTGGTACATAAATGAAATCGGAAGTGACAACCTTGGAATATGTCTTGATACAGGACATCTTAATATTTCCAAGGCTTCAACTCAGAGAGAGTTTATCCTTAAGGCAGGCAAACATCTCAAAGCACTTCATATTGCAGATAATATTGGAGAGGGAGATCTTCACATGATGCCTTTTTGCAGAGGAAGTGTGAATATAGTTGAAGTAGTGGAAGCACTTAACGAAATAGGCTACGACGGGCTATATAATATGGAACTTGGCGGAGAGAGAAAGTGTTCGCCAAAGGTCAAAGAATATAAGATGGAATACTTGAAGAAATGTTTTGGAACATTAGGTGAAGTAGTTTAAAGAAGAAAAACCATTTTGGGAATTTTCCCAAAATGGTTTTTTCTTTTAGCAATGGCAATATTGATTTTAAGTTTATTATTTCCTTTAAGTTCATACACATAATATATTACGTTTCTGTTTGCTATGGTATTATCTGTATATGAGATTTTCCCCTTTGTGTTATATGTTAGTTTATGTTCTATAAAGGTAAGGGAGAGATTATTTTCTTCAAGTGATATTTCCGAATCATACTTTCCGTCAGTTTTTATGGCAGGTAGCATGAGGATAAGATTTTCATCGCCTGATACCTCTATGGTTACTTCCTTATTTGTAACGGTGACGGTTTCATATAGTTCTTTTGTGATATCCACACCTTTTTTAAGATACAATTCTATTGCAGGTGCGTTCATTTTATCAAGTCTTTCTACAGGTGTTCTTTATGCCATAAATCTGTTTTTCAAATGAAGAGATATTGTCAGTAGTAAGCCAGATTTGTCTTGGGTTGGCTCTTGCCTCCTTCATTACCGCAGTTGCTTCATACCATATAAGACCTGCACCGCCTTTTGCGAAACGGTCATATCTTCTTAAGGTAAGTTCGCCCGGTCTTCCGTTTGCTGTTCCGTCACAGCCTTACATTGGCTGACAGTCAAGTCTGTTGGGGATAGTTTAGCCCTTTATCTTCAATGAAGTTTTAGGTATTGAATCATCATCCGAGTAGGGAATATTTACGTTCAGTTCTTCTTTGTCTTTAAATAAATCCTATACATTTGCCATAATTAATCACCTCTCGATTTGATGATATCACTTCCCAAGGCAAAAGGTGTATGTATAAGTTGTCAGAAAATATGTAATTCTTACTTTCATATCTTTTTGATGATGTGATATCCCAAAAGGAGTGACACCGCTTGAGTTCAGACGGGGAATGAACTCTTGACAGACTACATATTTTTTAGTTCTTTAAATTTTTCAGGAATCTTATATTCGCTGATTATTTCATCTGCATCTGATATGTGACAGAGATTGTTTATATATGTCTGGTCGAATTTATTTGATTCACAAAGGATAACTTTTTTTCGTGATTTTTGCATCATAGCACATTTTACGGCGTTTTCTTCATCGGAGTTGTCAGTAAGGTATCCATCGGGGGATATACCATTCGGTGATAAGAAGCATATATCCGCATTGTATTTATTTATGCAGTTTATGGCTGTGTCACCGCAAAATGACAAAGTATCTGTATTCATTCTTCCCCCTGATGAGATGTTTTCTATGCTCATCTGTCCCAGAATAAATGATATTTTTGCATTGTTTGTGATTATAAGAAGGTCTTTGAAATCTGCAAGATACGGAATCATAGAGAATGCACAGTCCGAGCCGTCAAGCATAATCACATATCCGTCCCGGATGTGTTCCGTTGCCTTTTTTGCAATGACAGAACCTGCATCATTGGACATCTGCTCTCTCATTCTGAAAGGCTCATTTTTGATATTATGAGGTTTTGTAAGATAAGCACCGCCGTGTGATCTCTTTATAAGACCTTTTTTTGCAAGTTTATCAAGGTCACGCCTTACGGTAGGTTTGCTTATGTAGAGTTTCTCGCAGATTTCGTCAACTGTGGTAAGACGCTCTGCAGACAGAAGAGACAATAATTTTTCTTCTCTTTCATAAAATGGCATATTTTTCACATCCAATCAATAATCGCTCAAAATACAATCAAATAGTGATTTGTTTCCTTGCTATTATACTGTTTACAATGTTTCTTAAGGTGATTGTATCACGTAAACAATCAAAAATCAATCATTTTTTACATATTGATATTTGATTAATATGACTTTTTGTGATATTATAGGCAGGATGCTATGGTGTTAAGAAGGGAGGACTATTATGAAAAGATTACCCATATCAGCAATACTTCTTGCTGCACTCTGCAACATACTTTTCGGAAGTGCCATACCTGCAATCAAACTGGGGTATGATCTTTTTAGTATGGATGGAGACATATTTTCTTCCATATTATATGCAGGGATAAGATTCTTTTCATCAGGGATGTTAGTATTTATATTTACTTTCATTTATGAAAAGAAACTTCCTTCATTTAAAAAGCAAAACGCCCCTGATGTAGTTCTTCTTGGGATAGTATATATATTTCTTCAGTATCTGTTTTTCTATATCGGAGTATCAGATGTACCCGGTACTGTAAGCACCCTTCTCACATCTTCTTCGGTATTTATATCTATATTACTTGCACATTTTGTATATAAAGATGACAAAATCACCCTGAGAAAAACCATGGGAAGTATAATCGGCTTTTTTGGTGTGTTTACAGTTTGTGTTTCGGGACTTAGTGCTAAAGGATTTACAGTATCAGGCGAAGGATTTTTGCTTGTTTCATCTTTTATGTTTGTTATCGGCTCTATGATACACAAAAAGGTGTCAAAGGATATTTCCAGTTTCGTTGCCACATCCTACAACTTTCTTATAGGCGGTTTTCTTCTTCTAATAGTGGGGATGTTCGGATACAAAGGTGACATAGAAGTCACGCTTTGGGGATGTATAGCACTTATATATCTTATATTTGTATCATCCTTTGCCACAACTCTCTGGAGTACACTTCTTAAGAAATATAATATAGGGGACTTAAGTATATTCAATTTCCTTATCCCTGTGTCAGGGGCGATATTTTCGGGAATATTACTTAAGGAGAATATATTAGACATTAAATATATAGTAAGTTTGATTCTTGTGTGCACGGGAATAGTGGCAGTCAATATACGGGTTACCTCGGGGAAATAAAAAGGCGATTTTTTACTGAAGTGATAAAATGATGGTAGATACTAAAAAGTATTTGCCATCATTTTTATGCTATAACAATACTTTTTGAAAAAATTATTGACATCTTGGAAATTTTATGTTATAGTTTAAAATTGAACCCTTATCTGGGATAGCTATGCCCTTTTTTGGTATTTATGCGTGATTTTGGGCACAATATCTGGGGTTTTCAGGCTTCCCGATAAGCAGAGTCGAAACAGTTATCACTTATTAGTTTGATGTTGCGGATTATTCTTTGAAGCAATATTTCATCTTGGGGAATACGGAGGGGGATATTTAGTTGGATTATCTACCTCGTAATCGTATTTGTTTGACTTCCGACAATAAAAAAATGAGGTGAATTGTTTTATGCTTAAACCTGTCAAATTAGGCAGCAGCACTTTGCATCCGGTTATGTACGGCAAGAATGAACGTATGAGTTATTCAAAAATCGGTGACGTTTCCGAAATGCCAAACCTTATCGAAGTGCAGAAGGATTCATATGACTGGTTCTTAAAAGAAGGCTTGAGAGAGGTACTTCACGATGTAAGTCCTATCACAGACTTTTCAGGAACACTTTCACTTGAGTTCACAGACTATTATTTAGAGGACAACCCCAAATACACTATTGCAGAGTGTAAAGAAAGGGATGCCACATATTCAAAACCTTTGAAAATGAAGGTTAAACTTATCAACAAAGAAACCGAAGAAGTAAAAGAACAGGAAATCTTCATGGGAGAATTCCCTCTTATGACAGATCAGGGTACTTTTATCATCAACGGTGCAGAGAGAGTTATTGTCAGCCAGGTTGTAAGAAGCCCGGGCATATACTACTCTATGCAGTTTGATAAACTTGGGAAGAAACTTTACAGTGCACAGGTTATCCCAAACCGTGGCGCATGGCTTGAATACGAAAATGACTCAAACGATATATTCAGCGTAAGAGTAGATAGAACAAGAAAGATTCCTGTTACTGTACTTATAAGAGCACTTGGTATCGGAACAAATGCACAGATTCTTGAACTTTTTGGCGAAGACGAAAAACTTATCGCTACTCTTGAAAAGGACAGCACACAGAGTCAGGAAGAAGCATTGATCGAAGTATATAAGAGACTTCGTCCGGGCGAACCTCCTACAGTAGAAAGTGCTACATCTCTTCTTAATTCCATGTTCTATGATGCCAAGAGATATGACATTTCAAAAGTAGGCAGATATAAATTCAACTTAAAACTTGCTATCGGTGCAAGAATCAAAAACTGTATTGCTGCAAGAGATATCGTAGATGCAGAAACAGGGGAAATATTCGTGAAAAAAGGCGAAATGATTTCTTCAGATGCTGCTATGAATATCGAAAAAGCAGGTATCAATGTAGTATTCCTTCAGTATGAAGACAAAGAAATCAAAGTATTTTCAAACGGTATGGTCAACCTTTGTGACCATGTACCATTTGATGTATCTGATCTTAAGATAAAAGAAAAGGTAAGATACGGAGTATTGAACGAAATCCTTACACAGTTTGAATCGGAAGAAGAAATCAAGGCAGAAATCTTGAAGAGAATTGATGACCTTATTCCAAAGCATATCATCATCGATGATATCCTTGCTTCCATCAACTACCACAACAACCTTTCCTACGGCATGGGTACCACAGATGATATCGACCATCTTGGTAACAGAAGAATCAGAGCCGTTGGCGAACTTTTGCAGAACCAGTTCAGAATCGGTCTTGCAAGACTTGAAAGAGTTGTCAAAGAAAGAATGACTATTCAGGATATTGACGGTGTGACACCTCAGGTGCTCATCAACTCACGTCCTGTTGTTTCTGCTATCAAGGAATTTTTCGGTTCATCACAGCTTTCACAGTTTATGGATCAGAATAACCCACTTGCAGAACTTACACATAAGAGAAGACTTTCAGCATTGGGACCTGGTGGTCTTTCAAGAGAAAGAGCCGGATTCGAAGTTCGAGACGTTCACTATTCACACTACGGCAGAATGTGTCCTATCGAAACTCCTGAAGGTCCGAACATCGGTCTTATCAACTCACTTTCTACTTATGCAAGAATCAATGAATACGGTTTCATTGAAGCGGCATACAGAAGAGTGGATAAAGAGACAGGTGTTGTAACAGACGAAATTGTCTATATGACAGCAGATGTGGAAGACACATACAAGATTGCTCAGGCAAATGAACCTCTGACAAAGGACAATAAATTTGTAAACGACAAGATTATCGTTCGTGACAGAGACGAATTCATCGAAATCGACAAGTCACAGGTAGATTTCATGGACGTATCACCGAAACAGCTTGTTTCAGTTGCTACAGCCATGATTCCGTTCCTTGAAAACGATGACGCCGTTCGTGCCCTCATGGGATCAAACATGCAGCGTCAGGCAGTGCCTCTTCTTAACCCTGAATCACCAATCGTTGGTACAGGTATGGAGTATAAGGCAGCCAAGGATTCAGGTGTCTGTGTACTGGCTACGGAAGACGGTGTTGTTCACTCTGTTGATGCGGACAGAATTGTAATCAAAGGTAAATCAGGAGACTTAAAGACATACAAACTCATTAAGTTCCTCCGTTCAAACCAGGGAACATGTATCAATCAGAAACCTATCGTAAAGGTGGGCGAAAAGATTTCAAAAGGTGACATCATCGCAGACGGTCCATCTACTTCAAACGGTGAAATCGCTCTTGGAAGAAATATTCTCATCGGCTTTATGACATGGGAAGGTTACAACTACGAGGATGCTGTTCTCATTAACGAAAGACTTGTAAAAGAAGACGTATTTACATCTGTTCATATTGAAGAATATGAATCAGAAGCAAGAGATACAAAACTGGGTGCAGAAGAAATCACAAGAGACATTCCGAATGTCGGTGAAGATGCGCTTAAAGACCTTGATGAAAGAGGTATCGTAAGAATCGGTGCTGAAGTAAGAGCAGGGGATATCCTTGTAGGTAAAGTTACACCTAAGGGTGAAACAGAACTCAGTGCAGAAGAAAGACTCCTTCGTGCAATCTTCGGTGAGAAGGCAAGAGAAGTAAGAGATACTTCCTTAAGAGTTCCTCACGGTGAAAACGGTATCATTGTTGATGTAAAAGTATTCACAAGAGAAAACGGCGACGAACTTCCTCCGGGAGTAAATCAACTTGTAAGATGTTATATCGCACAGAAGAGAAAGATCTCTGTAGGTGACAAGATGGCGGGTCGTCACGGTAACAAGGGTGTCGTATCAAGAATTCTTCCTGAAGAAGATATGCCATTCCTTCCTGACGGTACACCGCTTCAGATCGTTCTTAACCCTCTGGGCGTACCTTCACGTATGAATATCGGTCAGGTACTTGAAGTGCATCTTGGTTATGCGGCAAAAGCACTTGGCTGGAAGATTGCTACACCTGTATTTGACGGTGCAACTGAAGAAGATATTCAGGAAACACTTCGTCTTGCAGGTAAGAGCGAAGACGGTAAGACTATCCTCTACGACGGCAGAACCGGTGAACCTTTTGACAGTCCGGTAACAGTCGGATATATGCATTATCTTAAACTCCATCACCTTGTTGATGATAAGATTCATGCAAGAAGCACAGGCCCATACTCACTTGTAACTCAGCAGCCTCTCGGTGGTAAAGCACAGTTTGGTGGACAGAGATTCGGTGAAATGGAAGTTTGGGCACTTGAAGCGTATGGTTCAGCCTATACACTTCAGGAAATCCTTACTGTAAAATCTGACGATGTTGCAGGCAGAGTGAAGACTTACGAAGCAATCGTCAAAGGCGAAAATGTTCCAAAGCCGGGTGTGCCTGAATCATTTAAGGTTCTTATCAAAGAACTCCAGAGTCTGGCACTTGATGTTAAGGTTCTTGACGGATTTGATAATGAAATCGAACTCAAGGAAATTGATGACGATGACGATACATCAACATTAAGAATCAACATTGCTGACGATGATGATATCATCGATGCATTGGAAGCAGAGCCTAAGGAAGAACCTGAAATAGAAGAAACTGAAGAAACTGAAGATTTCGAAGATGTTTCTGAAGAAGAAATGGACGATATTACTGACAGTCTCTTCAATGAACTTTCAGAATCAGGATTTGCAAAAGAAGTAAGCGAAGATTTGGATTTGTTGGATATCGATGAATTGTCAAGCCTTGATGACGCTATAAGCGGCGACGACTTTGACGATAGTGATATGTTTTAGAAAGGGGAGTGACCGGTAATGAATGAATATGAATCAATAAGAATCGGATTGGCTTCTCCGGAAAAAATCAGAGAATGGTCCAGAGGCGAAGTAAGAAAGCCTGAAACCATCAACTACAGAACACTTAAGCCTGAAAGAGACGGTCTCTTCTGTGAAAAGATATTCGGACCACAGAAGGACTGGGAGTGTTTCTGCGGAAAATATAAGAGAATCAGATACAAAGGTATTGTCTGTGACCGTTGTGGTGTAGAAGTTACCCGTGCAAAGGTAAGAAGAGAAAGAATGGGCCACATCGAACTCGCAGCACCTGTATCTCACATCTGGTACTTCAAGGGTATCCCTTCAAGAATGGGTCTTATCCTTGATATGTCTCCAAGATCATTGGAAAGAATCCTTTACTTTGCAGCATATGTTGTTGTAGATCCGGGTAAGACAAACCTTATGGAAAAACAGGTTCTTACCGAAAAGGAATACAGAGATACTGTAGAAAAATACGGTGAAAACAGATTTGATGCAGGTATGGGTGCAGAAGCAATCAAGAAACTTCTGCAGAAAATTGACCTTGAGAAACTCTCTGCAGAACTCAAAGAAGAACTCAATGAGTCACAGGGACAGAAGAAATTAAAAATTGCAAAAAGACTGGAAGTTGTTGAAGCCTTCAGAATCTCCAAGAACAAACCTGAATGGATGATAATGGATGTTGTTCCGGTTATTCCACCTGATCTTCGTCCTATGGTTCAGCTTGATGGCGGAAGATTTGCTACAAGTGACCTTAACGACCTTTACAGACGTGTTATCAACAGAAACAACCGTCTCAAACGTCTTCTGGAACTTGAAGCACCTGACATCATCGTAAGAAACGAAAAGAGAATGCTTCAGGAAGCAGTAGATGCTCTTATTGACAACGGCAGACGTGGCAGACCTGTTACAGGACCTGGAAACAGACCTCTTAAGTCTCTTTCCGATCTTCTCAAAGGTAAGCAGGGTAGATTCAGACAGAACCTTCTCGGTAAGCGTGTTGACTATTCAGGACGTTCCGTTATCGTTGTAGGACCTGAACTTAAGATCTATCAGTGCGGTTTGCCTAAGGAAATGGCTCTTGAACTTTTCAAACCATTTGTAATGAAAAAACTTGTTGGTGACGGATTCTGTCACAACATCAAGAGCGCAAAGAGAATGGTAGAAAGAGTTCGTCCTGAAGTATGGGATATGCTTGAAGAAGTAATCAAGGATCATCCTGTTCTTCTCAACCGTGCTCCTACACTTCACAGACTTGGTATTCAGGCATTTGAACCAATCCTTGTAGAAGGAAGAGCGCTTAAACTCCATCCGTTGGTATGTAGTGCATTCAACGCTGACTTCGACGGTGACCAGATGGCTATTCACGTGCCACTTTCACCTGAAGCACAGGCAGAAGCAAGATTCCTTATGCTTTCTGCAAACAACCTCTTAAAACCTCAGGATGGTAAACCTGTGACCGTTCCTACACAGGATATGGTACTTGGTAGTTACTATCTTACTATAGTAAAAGCAAAGAAAGTAAAAATCACAGACCCCGGTGATACAGGATTCAATGTTGGTGACAAAGTAACTTACCTGTCAAATGAAAACGGTCATAAGGGACTTAAGTTCATCAATGAAGAACTTGAAGCACAGGGCAAAAAAGCCGCTCAGTTTACCGAAGAAGGATGTTTCGCAGGTGAAGTGGGTGAAGGCAAAGCATTTGTGGACTACAATGAAGCAATTCAGGCATACAATGCAGGTGCAGTAGGTCTCCATGCGCCGGTCAAGGTTCTTATCAAGAAAGAAATCAATGGCGAAATGAAGGAAGGCCTTGTAGAAACCACAGTAGGAAGAATGATCTTCAACGAAAAGATTCCTCAGGATCTGGGATTTGTAGATCGTAGCATTCCGGGTAACGAATTTGACCTTGAAATCTCATTTGTTGCAGACAAAAAAGGTCTTGGGAAAATCATCGACAACTGTATCAAGTTCCACGGTGCAACCGAAACTGCTACAGTTCTTGACTATATCAAAGCAATGGGATTTAAGTATTCTACAAAGGGTGCTCTTACAATCAGTGTATCCGATATGGAAATCCCTGAAGCAAAACCACAGATTCTTAATGACGCACAGAAACAAATTGACAAGATTACTGCTCTTTACAGAAGAGGTCTCCTTTCTGAAGAAGAAAGATACACAGCAGTTGTCAAAGAATGGGCAAAGGCTACAGATTCTGTTACTGATGCACTTAAGGCAAACCTTGATGAATTTAACCCAATCAACATGATGGCTACATCAGGTGCCCGTGGTAGTATCGACCAGATCAGACAGCTTGCAGGTATGCGTGGACTTATGGCGGATACACAGGGTAAAACTGTGGAAGTGCCTATCAAGGCCAACTTCCGTGAAGGTCTTAACGTTCAGGAATACTTTATTTCATCTCACGGTGCACGTAAAGGTCTTACCGATACAGCCTTGAGAACTGCCGATTCAGGTTACCTTACAAGAAGACTTGTTGACGTATCACAGGATCTTATCATCAGAGAAGATGACTGTTGTACAAACAATTATCTTGTTGTCAAAGATATCAAGGACGGCAACGAAGTAATCGAAGGATTCAAGGATAGACTTGTAGGAAGAACCTCCTTTGAAGATATCATTCATCCTGAAACAGGCGAAGTTATCGTTAAGAAGGATCAACTTATGGGTGAAGCAGAAGCAAATCTGGTTGTGAAAGCAGGTATCAAAGAAGCCAAAATCAGATCTATTCTCACCTGTGATTCAAAGATCGGTGTTTGTGCTAAGTGTTACGGTTCAAACCTTTCATCAGGTACACTTGTTAACGTTGGTGAAGCAGTTGGTATTATCGCTGCACAGTCCATCGGTGAACCGGGTACACAGCTTACAATGAGAACATTCCACTCCGGTGGTATCGCCGGCGATGACATCACACAGGGTCTTCCAAGAGTTGAAGAACTTTTCGAAGCAAGAAGACCAAAGGGTCTTGCAATTATTACCGATATTGACGGTGTTGCAGAGATTGTTGAAACAAAGACAAAGAGAGAAATCGTTGTTACAAACCAGGAAACAGGCGAATCAATGACATATCTCATCCCATACGGTTCAAGAATCAAGATTTCAAACGGGGTTACACTTTCTGCCGGTGATGAACTTACTGAAGGTTCCATCTATCCACATGATTTACTTAGAATCAAAGGACCTGATGCAGTTCAGCAGTATCTCATCCAGGAAGTACAGAGAGTTTACCGTCTCCAGGGTATCGATATCAACGATAAGCATATCGAAATCATCGTAAGACAGATGATGAGAAAACTAAGAGTTGAAGAACCGGGTGACAGTAATCTTATCATCGGATCTATGGTGGATAAGTCAGAGTATGTTGATGTATGCAAAAAGATTCAGGATAAGGGCGGCGAATTGCCACAATGTACACCTATCCTTCTCGGTATCACAAAGACTGCTCTTGCTACAGATTCATTCCTTTCAGCCGCTTCTTTCCAGGAAACAACAAGAGTTCTTACAGAAGCAGCAATCAAAGGTAAGAAGGATCCGCTTATCGGTCTTAAGGAAAATGTTATTATCGGTAAACTTATTCCTGCAGGTACCGGTATGAAAGAGTATCAGAACATCGAAGTTGTTACACCTATAGTTCAGACTGATATTACTGAAAATCAATAATAGGTAAATTTATTAAGAAACCCACTTTTTTAAAAAGTGGGTTTCTTTTTTGTATGCAAAAGGAAGGAGGTATATTTCTTTGTTTTGTTGTGGCATATCCAAATGACATAGTATTAAAAATTGAAAAGTTTATTAAAGCCTCCGGTGCAGTTAGTTATGTGACATAGTGTGACATAGGCGGTGACATAGGGACGTGCCATTATGTCACAAAAATTAATTGACAAATAAAATAGGATATGGTATAACACTATTGGGGTGATTAATATGAGCAGACCACCAAGGATAATAAGCCAAACAGGGTTATACCATATTATTTTCAGAGGGATAAACAGACAAAATATCTTTGAAGAATCTAACGACTATAAAAAAATGATAAATATAATAGAAATTGTGAAAGAAAGTAAAACCTTTGAAATCTATGCATATTGCTTAATGACAAATCATGTGCATTTATTTATAAAAGAAAAAGAAAGTGGAGATATAAAAAAGATAATGCATAGCATCCTAACAAGGTATGTTCAATGGTTTAATTATAAATATCAAAGAAGTGGCACATTAATTGGAAACAGATACAAAAGTGAACCAATTGAAGATGAAAAATATTATTTTTCACTTATAAGATATATACATAAAAATCCCGTTAAAGCAGGGTTAGTAGAAAAACTTAAAGACTATCAATGGAGTAGTTATTGTGATTATATTCAGCAAAATAGAAAAGGAATAACGGATATAAATTTTTTGCTTGAAAAGTTTTTTGAAGAAAAAAATAAAGCAATAAAAGAATTTATAGATTTTCACAAAATAGATGATGAAGATTATTTTTCTATCCCTGAAAGAAAACGATTGACAGACGAACAAGCGAAGAAGAAAATAAAAATGATTTTAAAAAACAATGATATCTGTGAACTATCAACTATGAAGAAAGAGGAAAGAGATAAATACATATCATTAATAAAAGAAAAAACTCAAATAACAATTCGACAATTAGAAAGGCTAACAGGAATATCGAGGGGAATGATAAGCAGGGTTAAATAGTGTGACAAAATGGCACGTCCCTATGTCACTATAGTGTGACAAAATGGCACGTCCCTATGTCACTCCCGCGTCCCTATGTCACGAAAATGCAAATTCCTTTTATGCGAGTATTATGCTCATTATGCGTAGATTAGTTTGGCGACTATCGGAGTTTGCGTTTTTAGCGTCTGCTTCGGTAGGCGCTTTTTTAATGCAAAAAATAATGTGAGGGTGGTTAAATGGGAAGAAAACTTGATGAAAAGGGAATGTAAAAATTTTGACAATATAAAAATTATGTGATATAATGAATATGCTAATCAACGAAATATTATTATCGCAGAATGGCCATGCTATGAAAAAAGCATAGGCTTCTATTTGTCATTCTGTGATAGTGTGATAAGTTGATTAGCGTCTGAAGAGGCCGATGTTTTTTATGCGTCTGCTTCGGTAGGCGCCTTTTTAATGCAAAAAATAAGAAGAAGGTGATTAAATGGGAAGAAAACTTGATGAAAAGGGAATGCCGATACTTACTGAATTTGAAGAACTGTATTACAGAAAACTTCAGGGATTCCAATTAGACAAAATTGAAGATGAAGAATTTATTGAAAGAAAAGAGTATCTTAATGAGTGTATAGAAAATCTGATGAATGTGCTTACAGATGAAGGGAAAAAAGCATTTTTGAAATATGAAGAAGCCGAGTCAGGCGTTGAAGCATATATGCAGTTTTATAATTTTAAAAAGGGATATGAGTATCGGGAGACGATAGAATAAAAGAGATTTAGGGTGGGAGAAAGAGATACAAGACACATGACATAGGGACGTGCCATTTTGTCACGTAACACTATGTTACGGTGTTAAAATCCCTCTCTATTATACGAAATAAAAAAGAACAATTACCTTGCGGTATTGTCCTTTTTTATTTGGCGCAGAGAAAGGGATTTGAACCCTTGCACGGGAGTTACCCGCCTACCGCATTTCCAATGCGGCCCCTTAAGCCTCTTGGGTATCTCTGCATATATTATGAAGTGATATTTTTGAAAAGCAAAAGTGATATTGCAAATACTCTTTGCAGTTATATTATATTTGCCTTAACCTGTGACACTATCACTCAGCGTATGCTGAATATAACTGCGCAGCAATACAACTTGCCTTTAGGCAAATATAACTGAAAAAACGACTTGCGTTGACAAGTCGTTTTTTCTGGTGACCCCTACGGGATTCGAACCCATGTTATCGCCGTGAAAGGGCGGTGTCTTAACCACTTGACCAAGGGGCCGTGCTGGTAGCGGCAACTGGATTTGAACCAGTGACACTACGGGTATGAACCGTATGCTCTAGCCAACTGAGCTATGCCGCCATAAAACAACAAAAATAATTATATACGATAAAATACGTTTTGTCAACAATTTTTTGAAAAATTTTTAAAAAAATTGCGGAAGTGATTTTCACCACTTCCGCGTGGTAATTGCCTTTTAAATCAGCACTCTATAAGTGACATTACATCCTTTGAAAAAGCATCAAGTTTTTTCTGCGCTTTATCATCGCTTGTGTCTCTGATTCCGAAGTAGAATTTAATTTTTGGTTCTGTACCTGAAGGGCGTACTGCAAAGAATGAACCGTCCTCAAGGTCAAATCTCATTGCATTTGACTTAGGATATCCGCACTTTGTGACTTCATTTGTCTTAAGATCAAGGATTGTGTCGTTAAGTACGTCCATAATGGTAGTTACTTTTACACCGGCTACTTCTGTTGGCGGATTCTCTCTTACAGTTTTCATAATCTGTGAGATTTTTTCTGCACCGTCAAGACCTTTAAGCACAAGGTTATAAAGTCCTTCTTTGTAGTAGCCGTATTTTTCATAAAGGGATATAAGCCCTTCATAAAGAGTCATACCCTTTGTCTTATAGTCTGCCGCCATCTGTGAGATAAGCATTGTAGCCACAACCGCATCTTTGTCTCTTGCGTGTGTTCCTGCAAGGTATCCGTAACTTTCTTCAAATCCAAAGAGATATTCGTGTAAGCCTGACTGTTCAAATTCTTTTATCTTTTCACCGATAAATTTAAACCCTGTGAGAACATTCATTACTGTCACACCGTATTCTTTTGCGATAGGTACTACCATATCAGTTGTAACTATAGTTTTTATTACTGCACCGTTTGCGGGAAGAGTACCGTTTTTCTTTTTGTTTCTTAGGATAAATTCACAAAGGAGTACACCTATCTGATTTCCTGTAAGTGTGATATATTCCCCGTTGGATGCTTTGATTGTAACACCTGCTCTGTCAGAGTCAGGATCAGTTGCCACGATAACATCTGCATCCACCTTTTTTGCAAGGTTGATTGCCATCTCAAAGCCGTCTTTTTCTTCAGGGTTTGGAGATCTTAGTGTAGGGAAGTTTCCGTCAGGCATAGCCTGTTCTTCTACGATATGGAGATTTTTGATTCCTGTCATTTCAAGAATTCTCTTTACGGGCATATATCCTGCACCGTGGAATGGTGTATATACCATTCTGAAATTATCCCCAAGTTCTTTTGCAGCCTCTTCGTTTACAGACTGTTCTCTTACTTTGTTAAGGTATGCAATGTCGATTTCTTCACCGACTATTTCAAGAAGTCCCTTTTCCATAGCCTCTTCTTTTGAAATAATCTTCACATCTTCAAATGTGTCAAGTTTCTGAATGATTTCTGTTACATAATCACTTGATTCAGGCGGCAACTGACTTCCGTCTTCGCCGTATGCCTTATATCCGTTGTATTCCTTGGGATTGTGACTTGCTGTGATTACCACACCTGCGGCAGTCTTTAGATATCTTATAGCGAAAGAGAGCATAGGTACAGGTCTTAAGGATTCAAAGAGATACACTTTGATTCCGTTTGCACAAAGTACCCTTGCAGTATCAAGAGCAAATACATCCGACTTGATTCTTGAGTCGTATGCGATTACCACACCGCGGTTCATATATTCTGCGCCTTTGTTTTTGATGTCTTCGCTAAGTCCCTGAGTAGCCTTTCTTACGGTGTAGATGTTCATTCTGTTGTCACCTGCACCAATGATGCCTCTTAAGCCTGCTGTACCAAACTCAAGTTCTTTTATGAATCTTTCTTTTATTTCATTATCATTATCTTTTATAGATAGTAATTCTTTTTTTGTTTCTTCATCCACTTTGTCAGATGAAAGCCACATATTGTATCTTTCCATATAATTCATATAACGATACCTCCTGATTGTTTATATATATGATACCATCGGGAGGTTTTTTTGTCAATCAAGAGTTAAATCCGTTTTGTCGGTAATTGTCGATAAGCATATAGAGTTTTTCTGTAGCACATTTAAGTCCGCCAACTTCATCGATTATGCCGCATTTCACCGCATCTTCACCAAATAGTACCGTCCCCACGTCATTTGCAAGGGCCTTTGTATTTGTCATTATCTCTTCGAAGGATTCTTTCGAGATGTGAGAATTTCTTACCACAAAATCTACAATCCTGTCCTGGATTTTGTTGAACTGTTCATATGTCTGGGATACCGCTATCACCTGACCGTTTAAGCGAAGAGGGTGCACAGTCATTGTGGCGGATTTTGCTATGAATGAATAGTCACTTGCCACAGCCAGTGGCACTCCTATACTGTGACCTCCGCCAAGCACAAGTGATACAACAGGCTTTTTCATAGTGGATATCATTTCTGCTATGGCAAGACCTGCCTCCACGTCCCCTCCCACGGTATTTAATATCACAAGCAGTCCGTCAACAGATTCACTTTCATCTATTGTCACAAGAAGAGGGAGAATGTGCTCATACTTGGTGGATTTTATCTGTGAGGACAACAGAGAATGTCCTTCTATCTGACCGATTATGGACAGACAATGGATGGTTCCTCTTTTTGTTTTTATCAAAGATATCCCAAAGTCTTTTATATCATCTGAAGGGGTTTGTGACGTGTTTTCTTCCCTTTCTTTTTCGTCAGATTCATTGCATTTCATAAATTCAGCACTCCTTAGATTAAAAATTTGCAAAAGATAATTTTTTGTGATAGAATAATATGAGTTATTGTTTGAAAAAACTTATAAAATATACGGTGATAAAAATGATTTTCAAAAACAAACCAAACCCTATGTGTTGTTTGTGCGAATTTTCTTCTGAGGATTCTTCGGGAAAGTTTTTTTGTTCCAAAAAAAACAAAGAAGTATCAGAAGATGATAAATGCAGAAAGTATAAATACGATATATTCAAGAAAAAAATATTACCTGAAAAGAAAATAGACTTTTCCAAATATTCCAAAGAGGATTTCAGATTATGATATTACAGTTACAGAATATAACCAAGGCTTTTGGCACGGATGTGATACTTACTGATGTGTCAATGAGCGTAAATGAAAGAGACAGAATAGGTATAATAGGTCGCAATGGAACAGGCAAAACCACCCTTCTTAAGATTATTGCAAAAGAATTGTCATATGATTCGGGCAGTATAAATGTGTCAAAGGGAGCACGCATAGGTTTTCTTAAGCAGACAGATGCCCTTGAGTCAGAAAATACCATCTGGGGCGAACTTATGGGTGTATTTGATGATGTATGTGCACTTGAAAAGGATATGAGAAGACTTGAAGAAGCCCTTTCAGATGATATGCCTGAGGATGAAAGAGAAAGCCTGTTAAAGGAATATGCAAGAAAGACCGAAATGTTTGAAAAAAATGACGGTTTTTCCCTTAAGGCAAAAGTTCAGGGTGTTATCAACGGTATGGGATTTGAGTCCTTTGATGTGAATACACGTATATCAAGTCTTTCAGGGGGAGAAAGAACCAAACTTGCTATGGCGAAACTCCTTTTGTCACAACCGGAAATCCTTCTTCTGGACGAACCTACCAACCATCTTGATTTCAAGACTATGCAATGGCTTGAAAACCACTTGAAATCCTATTCCGGTGCAGTAATCTCTGTAAGCCATGACAGATATTTCCTTGATTCATCTGTAGATACCATATATGAGATAGAGCATACAAAAGCGGTGAAATTTACAGGTAATTATTCCAGGTATCTTGAACTTAAAAAAGCAATGAAAGAACAACAGGAAAAGGCTTATGACAGACAACAGGACGAGATAAAGCGTCTTGAGGAATACGTGGCAAAAAACCTGGTAAGAGCATCCACTACCAAAATGGCTCAGTCAAGAAGAAAAACTCTTGAGAAGATGGAACTACTTGATAAGCCGTTGGGCGAAGAAAGAGTTGCAAAGTTTAATTTCACTCAAAGTTATAAATCATACAAAGAAGTAATTACAGCAGAAAATATGTCTCTTATGTATAATACCGACAAGGGTATAAAAAGAATTGCCGAAAATATATCCTTTGATATTCTCCGTGGAGAAAAGGTGGCACTTATAGGTGACAACGGTGTGGGCAAATCCACTCTTCTTAAGACCATCCTGGGATTTCACAAAGGATACATGGGAGAGTTTGAGACAGGGAGAAACGTGGATTTTGGATACTATGACCAGGAACTTAAAGGATTAAGCGAAAATAAGACTGTATTTGACGAAGTGTATGACAGATTTCCCCTTATGGATCAGACAGAAATCCGCACATATCTTGGAGGAATCAATTTTTCGGGAGAAGATGTGCTAAAGAGGGTATCGTCACTCTCTGGAGGAGAAAAGGCGAAACTTTGCCTTTTGTGTCTGATGCTCAATCACAACAACACACTTATCCTTGACGAACCTACCAACCATCTTGACCTTTCTACCAAAGAAGAACTTGATGACTCCCTTGAAGGTTTTGACGGTACAATATTTCTTGTTTCCCATGACAGATACTTTCTTAATAAAGTTGCTACAAAGATCCTAGAACTTACCCCGAAGGGGATAAACGTGTATAATGGCAACTATGACTATTATCTTGAAAAGAAGGATGTATTTTTTAAATCTGAAGAAAAAACAGAGATTAAAGAAAAGAAAGTAAATTCTTATCAGGAAGAAAAAAGAAAGGCAGCATTAATAAAAAATACTCAGAAAAAAATTGTCGAAACCGAGCAGGAAATAGAAAGAATAGATGAAGAAATTGAATCATATAATAAAGAACTTGAGAACTGCGGTTCGGATTTTGAAAAAGCACAGGAACTCTATACAAAAATAGAGAAAGCAGAAGAACTTCAGTTTTCCCTTATGGAAAAGTATGAAGAACTTACAGAAATTCTTAAAGATGCAGAAAATGATGAATGAAAACTTATGAAAGGATAATTAAGATGGGTGACAGAGTTATACTTCATTGTGATATGAATAACTTTTTTGCATCTGTTGAGTGTCTTTCCCGTCCTGAACTTAAAGATGTTCCCATGGCGGTGGCGGGAAGTGAAGATGACAGACACGGAATTATCCTTGCAAAGAATAATATTGCCAAAAAGTATGGAATCTTAACTGCAGAAACGGTATGGCAGGCAAAGAAGAAATGCCCTGACCTTGTGCTTGTGCCTCCCCATCACGAAAGGTACTCATATTATTCAAAAGTCATAAATGAGATATATTCCCGTTTCACCGATATGGTAGAGCCATTTTCCATAGACGAATCATGGCTTGATGTAACGGGAAGCAGGCTACTTTTCGGAAGCGGAGAAGAAATCGCAAAAAAGATTTCGGATGTAACGAAGAAAGAAACGGGACTTACAATGTCTATCGGGGTATCATTTAATAAATTTTTTGCAAAGATGGGTTCTGACTACAAAAAGCCTGATGCAATCACCGTGATTACAAGGGACAATTACAAAGATATCCTCTACCCCCTTCCTGTGGGAGATATGATATTTGTGGGCAAATCCACTTTGGAAAGACTGAACCTTCTCGGCATATATACCATTGGAGATCTTGCAAAAACCCATGTGGAGATTCTTAAGAAAGCCATCGGCAAATCGGGAGAATCCCTTTGGGGAAATGCAAACGGGCTTGACGAAACTCCCGTTATGAGAATAGACTATCAGAGAGAAGAGAAGTCTATGGGAAACGGAATCACTTTCAGACGTGATCTTACAACAGAAGAAGATATCAGGGCGGCTATAGTGATGCTTTCGGATTCACTGTCAATGAAATTGAGAAAAAGAGCACTTAAGGGAAATGTGATAAAGATAGATGTCAAGGATACAAATCTTAAAAAAATCACCAGACAGAAAAAACTTGACTATTCTACATATCTCAAAAGTGAAATTGCTGAAGAAAGTCTCAGACTTCTTAAGGCAAACTGGAAAACGGGAACGCCCATAAGACATATAACGGTTACTGTGTCAGGGTTTGAAGACGAGGAGAGACCACAACAATTAAGCCTTTTTGAAACGGTAAAGAAATCAAACGAAAAGGCTTTTCGTATGGAAAAATCAATAGACGTAATCAGAGACCGCTTTGGTATGGATTCCATATCATTCGGCTCAAATGTGGATACTGATATAGTGAGAAATTACAAAAAGGATAATGATAATGAAGATTAAAATTATTTGTGTAGGAAAAATCAAAGAAAAATACTTAAAAGATGCAATAGACGAATACAAAAAACGTCTTTCGAGATTTGCCACGGTGGAAATCACAGAACTTAGTGACGAAAAAATCCCCGACAATCCGTCAAAAGCCCAGATGGATATTGTGCTTAAGAAAGAGGGAGACAAAATACTCGAAAAGATAGGTGCTTCAGATTATCTTATCACACTTTGTGTGGAAGGAAAAACCCTATCCAGCGAAGAACTTGCACATAAGATAAGTGATATATGCCTTATGGGAAACAGTACCATTACTTTTGTGATAGGCGGATCCCTTGGCATAAGAGAAGATATCAAGAACTTAAGTAAACTGAAACTCAGTTTTTCGAAGATGACATTTCCTCATCAACTTATGAGGGTTATTCTTCTTGAACAGGTGTACAGAAGTTTTAAAATAAATGCAAATGAAGAATATCATAAATAACATACAGAAAGGAAAGAAACAAATGTCAATATTTAAGAAAGCAAAAATTATGCTCCCCGAAAATGCTGATATGACCAAATGGAGCGTGGTTGCATGTGATCAATATACTTCCGAAAGGGATTACTGGGAAAGAGTGAAAGAAACTGTAGGTGATGCACCTTCAACTCTCAATATAATATTTCCTGAAGTATATCTTGAGGATGAGGGAGGAGAAGAGAGAATAAGAACAATCAATTCCACTATGAAAAAATACGTGGATGAAGGTGTTTTAAAAGAACTTTCTCCCTGTTACATATATACAGAAAGAACCTTAAAGGACGGTTCTGTAAGAAAGGGAATCATGGGATGTGCAGACCTTGAAGAATATGACTTCTCAAAGGGTTCACAGTCAAAGATAAGAGCAACAGAAGGCACAGTTATAGAGAGAATCCCTCCCCGTGTAAAAGTTAGGGAAAATGCCTCCTTGGAACTTCCTCATATTATGCTTCTTATAGACGATGAAAAGAAACAGGTAATAGAAAATGTGGCAAAAAAGAAAGATAACTTCAAGAAACTCTATGACTTTGATCTTATGGAGAATTCAGGTTCAATCAAGGGATACCTTGTAGATGAAGATACTGCAAGGGAATTTGAAGATGCTTTTTCCAATCTTGGAAAAAAAGATGTATTCCAAAATAAATACCACACAGACAAGGGTGTACTTCATATTGCAGTAGGCGACGGAAATCATTCTCTTGCAACAGCCAAGACCTGCTATGAAAACCTAAAGCAGAAAATCGGCGATAAGGCAAAGGAAATGCCACAGAGATATGCCCTTTGCGAACTTGGCAATCTTCACGACGAAACACTTATCTTTGAGGCAATTCACAGAGTGGTATTTTCTGCGTCTAAGGATGAATTTTTAAAGGTGCTTAAGGATAAGTATATACTTAAGGAAGGTGTGGACGTTGACAGTTTCACCATCATCTCTGATGGGGTTGAAGAGTCTTATGTCATCGAAAATCCCGACTTCAATCTTACTGTAGGATGTATCCAGAGTGTAATTGACACATTTATAAAAGATACAGGTGCTGTGGTTGACTATATCCACGGTGAAGATGTGGTAAAAAAACTTTCAAAAGACGGAAACTTCGGTATAATTCTTAACTGTATGAAAAAGACAGATCTTTTCCCTACAGTCATCCTTGATGGCGCTCTTCCAAGAAAAACCTTCTCAATGGGTGAATCACATGACAAAAGATTTTACCTTGAAGCAAGATATATTGGTTAATTTGACAAAGAATAAACATTTTCGTTGACAGTGAGTTTTATGGGATGTATAATATTATTCAAATTTATTATATAATATGGGAAGGAATGATAATTAATGAACAGAGTGTACAATTTCTCAGCAGGCCCTTCAATGTTGCCATTTGAAGTTCTTGAGAAAGCACAGAAAGAATTGGTTGCTTACGGCAACACAGGAATGTCAGTAATGGAGATGAGTCATCGTTCCTCCGCATATCAGGAAATTATTGATGAATGCGAAGCCTTACTTCGTTCTTTGATGGGTATCGGCGACAATTATAAAGTGCTTTTTTTGCAGGGTGGCGCAAGCACACAGTTTGGTATGATTCCGCTTAACTTCTTTACAGAAAACAAAAAAGCAGACTACATCCTTACAGGTGTATGGGCTAAGAAAGCCGCAAAAGAAGCATCAAGATACGGCCAAGTAAATATCGTTGCATCTTCTGAAGACAAGACTTTCAGTTATATTCCACATACAGATGCATCTATGTTCTCAAAGGATGCAGACTATGTTCACTTCACACACAACAACACAATCTATGGAACAAGATTTACATCACTTCCTGATGTAGGCAATGTTCCTCTTATCACAGATATGTCATCAAGTATTCTTTCTGAAGTAGTTGATGTAAACAAATTCGGTATGATCTATGCAGGTGCACAGAAGAATATGGGACCTGCAGGTGTTACTCTTGCAGTAGTAAGAGAAGACCTTATCGGAAAAGCAATGGACATCTGCCCTACAATGTTAAACTACGAAACACATTCAGAAAACGGCTCAATGTTCAATACACCACCCACATATGCTATCTATATCTGCAAACTTGTTGCAGAATGGTTAAGAGATCTTGGCGGTGTGGCTGCTATTCAGAAGATCAATGAAGAAAAGGCATCTATCCTTTATGATTACCTTGACAATTCTTCACTTTTCAACGCTACTGTTGAAGGTGCGGACAGATCTCTTATGAATGTGCCTTTTGTAACAGGCGACAATGACCTTGATGCAAAATTTGTAAAAGAATCTACTCAAGCAGGCCTTGTAAACCTCAAAGGTCACAGAAGTGTTGGCGGTATGAGAGCAAGTATCTACAATGCTATGCCTGTTGAAGGTGTTAAGTCTTTGGTAGAATTCCTTAAGAAATTTGAAATGGAAAATAAGTAATAGGAGATAGTTACAATGTATAATATCAAGACATTAAACAAAATCGCAAGTTGCGGTCTTAATCTTCTCGACAAGAGAATGTTTGCAGTAAGCGATGATTTTGACAATCCTGACGGAATTATCCTTCGTAGTTTCAATATGCACGAAATGGAACTGGGTGACAACCTTAAGGCTATCGCAAGAGCAGGTGCAGGTACAAACAATATCCCTGTTGACAAATGTTCAGAAAAGGGTATCGTAGTATTCAATACTCCCGGTGCTAATGCAAATGCCGTAAAGGAACTTGTACTTACCGGCCTTCTTCTTTCTTCAAGAAAGATTACAGACGGTATCAACTGGGCAAATACACTTTCAGGGGATGATGTTGCAAAACAGGTAGAAAAAGGCAAAAAAGAATTTGTAGGTCCTGAACTTGAAGGCAAGACTCTCGGTATCATCGGTCTCGGTGCTATCGGTGTTATGGTTGCAAATGCCGCATATCATCTGGGTATGGAAGTTATCGGTTATGACCCATATATTTCAGTAAGTGCTGCATGGGGACTTTCACGTCACGTAAAGAAAGCAGACAATCTTGAAAAGATGGTAGAAGATTGTGACTATATTACTGTACATGTTCCTCTGATGGATTCTACAAGAGGAATGATAGATGAAGAACTCCTAAACCATGCAAAGAAGGGTGTAAGAGTGCTCAACTTTGCAAGAGGCGAACTCGTAAACAATGCTGATATGAAGAAGGCGCTGGAAGAAGGCGTAGTATCATGCTATGTAACAGACTTCCCGTCAGAAGAAGTTATCGGCATGAAGAATACAATCTGTATCCCTCACCTTGGTGCTTCTACTCCTGAATCAGAAGATAACTGTGCAGTTATGGCAAGTAAAGAAATCGACAATTTCCTCGTTGACGGAAATATCATAAACTCTGTTAACTTCCCTAACTGTGAACTCCCAAGAGAATCTAAGTGCAGAATCACAATCGCACATAAGAATGTGCCGAATATGCTTTCAACATTCTCAAAACTTATGAGTGATGACAATATCAATATCTCAAATATGATCAATAAGAGTAAGAAGGATTACGCTTATACAATCATTGATATTGATGAAGATGTTGATGCATCAGTAGTTGCAGAAATTGAAGCAATCGATAATGTACTTAAGGCAAGAATAATCAAATAATCAAAAAACAGTCACCAACCCCATCCAAACAGGATGGGGTTGTTTGAATTATTCAGATAAATGCTTTTATGACTGCCATACAGACTGCACAAAATATCAGAAAAAATGAAAATATCCCCGATGAATACCGCTTGTTTTTCATTTCATACAAGGCGAAACTTACTGTATATACAGAGCATAATGTTATTGCTGATATCCACACTATATTTCTCATGGTTTAAACCCCTCATCAATAATACCGAATTTGACAATTTCCCCTTCCACCTTTACATCATACTGAATGTAGGGGATTCTTTTCTGCCAGTCATATTTTTTCCAACTATCCCATGTGTCAAAGTGCATTTTTGCATATCGTCCGTATCCAACCGCATCACATTCTGCTTCTTTGCTGATTTTTGCAAAGTATTTTTTAAGGTCTGCTTCAAGTTCTGCGGACAGCATTTTTTCAATTCTCTTGAAATCCTTTTCCGAAAGACTTCCCTCTCCAAGGGATGTGATTTCGCATTCGAGGGGGATTGTGGTGGATATTTCCGGAGAAGCACCCGACAGGGTAGCGAATACCTTTGGTTTTTGTCTCTGGATAATGGTAAGGACAATCTGATTTGGAGAATCCTTTCCCACAGTATAGTCAAATGTCCCTGCCACACCTCTTAAGATGTTTAAGAACAACTGCTCGGAGTTTTCCCCTGCATCCACCATTTTGTCTCCTTTGAATATTGCATTTCCGATAATTGTTGCTTTGTTTTTGCTTTTTAAGGGGATTGCACTTATATCCATGGAATCTGATTCGATTTTTTCGTTGGTTATTTCATTTTTGTCTTCTTTTTCACTTATAACTCCCACCATGGGAAGTACCACATCTTTGTCATCTACCTGAGAGTTTATATAGAATGTATAGATGTCTATCTTCGCCCCGAAATCACTTTTTCCTCTTGAGAAGAGATTTTTTATATACTTTTCGGGATTTACCGCCATAAGGGGAGACAGGGCATTGAGATAATCCTCGCTTGATTTCTCTGCTACTGCCATAAAGGTAATGGGACGGATTTTGAATTCCCGTATGAATCCGTCGGTATATTCCGAAAGCCCCTTCTTTGCAATGGCTTTTGAAAATACAATCAGTTTCACATGGGAGAGATTTACCTTTTTTGAAATGTTGTTTCTTAATATATCAAGCCCTGTAAACATACTTGTGGAACTTATGGTGAAGTTTATGAGATTTCCTTCTTCGCCTTCTTCTCCGCCACCTCCGCCTGATGAACCTCCTCCGATTTTTATGGAGTTTGCAAAGGAAAATGTGATTTTTATATCCTTGTCTTCCCCTTCATCCACACCTATTGCTATAACATAGGCATAATCATCAGTATCCACTCTGTCCTCACAGGCACAAAGGGGGATAATAAGAGACAGAGAAATGGTAATCGCCATCAGTTTTTTAATCACGGATATCCTCCCTTTTTTTCTTTACAGCACCTATTCCAAAGGAGATAAGCGGAATAAGGAAGAAAGCAGTTGATGAAATATCCTTTATCACACTTAAGACGGGAGATGCCTGATTTATATTCTGATACATTGAGCCGATAAGTGCGATTATCACAATGCTTATGGGTACAATCCCCCTTCTGTCAGAGGATAGAAAGGATTTTTTGAAAGTGACAGTAAGGAAATAAAAGTGTGCGCTCATATATACAAATATACTTAAAATCCACATTATAAGAAAAAGTGCCTCTGCTCTTTGTATTACCACGTCTGCGGTGATATCACTTGATATCTGAAATATGGGCATATAGAAGTTTTTGCTTAATGGGTATGGTACTGCAAGTGTGTAGCAAAGAGTGGAAACAAATGTTATAAACGAAGTCACAGAAAGAACAGTTACTCCCACTTTTTTTACAGAATTTTTGTCGCTGAAATTTCCTGACAGATAATATATAAAAAATATATCGTTAAACAAAGACACACCCTTTATTCCCATAAGTATATCACCCCACCCGTTTCCCAGTATGGGAAATATGTTTGTGGGATCATAATGGAATACATCAAGGGACAGTATCAGAAGGAAAAGTGCAATAATGAAGATGCCGAATGCTGTGCACACTCCCAAAAGACCACTTGGATTGGAATATGCCGAAAACACCATACAAATTATTATAACTCCTGTAAGAAACCATATTGGTGATGTGGTAAGTGTGAGAGAAGACAGGGTTTCCGAATATATTTTGAGAACGGTTCCCAGATTTATAATCTGCAGTATAAATAATAATGCACCACATATTATAAGCCCTGTTTTACCAAAGGAATTTTTCACACATTCAAATATATCTCTTCCCCTACATTTTTTGAAAAGCCCATATATTATAAAGAACAAAACCCATTCAATCACTATGCACCACAAAGCCTGAAGATGTGCTGCAGTTCCTGAATTGTGGACAAATATCATAATATCTGTGAAAAAAATCTTTGCACATATCACAAGTATAAAAAGCCAGGATGCTTCCCGTCTGTCAGTATGCAATAAAGTCACCCTTTCTTTGAGTTGTATCGCCAGGAACGGCTTATTTTTTTCTGTTTCATATTGTCCTTCGGTTTTAAATATTCAGGACGCATTTCCTTTTTCCACAAAGGTACTGAAAAAAGAGCCTCCCTTATGCCGTGTCTTGCTCTTGGTGCAAGAGGCGATCCGAAAGGCACACCAAATGATGAAAGAGAAAATACCGATATTGTGTTTACAAATGCTGCGGCAAGTATCCCCGGTATCCCTGCTATACTTGCAGAGAAAATATATATAAACCTTGAAAGCCTGAATGCAAAGGAGAGAGAATAGTTCGGTATTGCAAAAGAGGCAAGTCCTGATATGGCAACCATTATAATCATAAGAGGGCTTACGATTTTTGCCGTGACTGCCGCCTGACCAAGTATCAACCCTCCCACTATGCCGATGGTGGGACCCATAGGATTCGGCACTCTCACTCCTGCCTCTTTTATAAGTTCAAAGGCGGTTTCAAGCAGAAGAATTTCCACGATTGAGGGGAATGGTACAAGTTGTCTTGAGGATATAATGGGGAAGAGAATGTTTGTAAGTATCAGGTCCTGATGAAAGTTTGTAAGAGCGATGAATACTGCTGAAGTAAAAAGCGAAAGAACAAGAGCAACTGTCCTTATGATACTTATAAATACCGCAAAGGGAAACCTTAGATATTCATCTTCTGGGGATTTTGTAAAGTCAAATACTGTGGCGGGAAGTATCAATGCATTTGGTGAGCCGCTTACAAGGATGACTATTTTTCCTAAGGTAAGTTCCTTTGCCGCCTTGTCAGGTCTTTCCGTCACTATCATCTGAGGCATTCTTGCATAGGGGTGATCTTCTATCATCTGTTGAAGTTCCATTGCGGTGAAAAGATACTCTGCCTCAAGTCCCGATATTCTTTTTTTGACTTCACGTATTATATCGGGGTTTGCTATTCCTTTGATATACCCCACACTTACGGGAGTTTTGGATGTTTTTCCTATGGTCATACTTTCCATTACAAGTCGGGATGTGTTTAAGGTTTTTCTTATAAGGCCTGTATTTGTACGGAGAATCTCGTTGAATGCTTCGTGAGGACCGAGTATTACCGCTTCGTTTTGGGGTGGCTGGATTCCTCTGTGTTCCCAACTTTTAAGGTCTATGGAAAAGCCATTTTTTATACTATCTACAAAGAGGGCACACATACCGAAATTTACACCCTCCAGAATTTTTAATATATCATCTGTTACTGTCACCTGATTCTCTGTAAGTATCTGATGCACAATGATTTCTGTAAGGGTATTAGATTCGTCGGGAATGATTTTTCTCATATACATAAAAGGGGCGAGGAGTGATTTGTTTATACTGTCAGAGTTAGTAAGTCCGTCGCAGAATATAATAAAAGCCCTGTAGGTTTTTTCTTTTACGCTTATGGTGAATTCCCTGATTACAATATCTCCGTTATCAGGATAAGAAAAAAGTTCTTTTGCAAAATGCAAATTCTTTTCTATATTTTTATCTACTTTCTGAGGTGGATAATGGGGCGGTTCTTCTGGATAATAGGATATATCCGTATGGTAAGATTCTTTCGGGGGATTGTATTTAAAAAGACGACTGAACATATCTTTCCTCCGGTTGATTTTTTTAATATTATTGGAAAAAACAAAATAAATATTCAACACTTGTAATTTTTGGCTGAATGATGTATAATAAATCTGTATATGTTTGTATAAAAGAAAGTTTTTTGAAATAATAATCACATCAGGAAGTGAACAATATGAAAACATTTATTATAAATATGCTATTAAGCCTGCCTGCTCTGTTTCTTGCCATAAGCATTCATGAGTTTTCTCACGGCTATGCGGCATACAAAATGGGAGATCCCACAGCAAAAAATTATGGACGACTGAGCCTTAGTCCCATGGCGCATTTTGACCTTATAGGTTCACTGTGTCTTTTGTTTTTTCACTTCGGATGGGCAAAGCCTGTACCGATCAATCCCAACAATTTCAGAGACAGAAAAAAGGGAATTATCATTGTGAGTCTTGCAGGTCCTTTTTCCAATTTGATAACAGCACTTGTAAGCACCGTAATATACGGATTTTTTGTGAAATACACATACTTTTTTGAGTATGAATGGATATACTATATCGGCGAGATGATAAAAAACTGTATCCTGTTAAACATTGGTCTTATGATATTCAATCTTATCCCACTTCCGCCACTTGACGGATCCAAGGTATTGATGGAGTTTCTGCCGTATAAAGCAAGAAACGTGATGTATGAGATAGAGAGGTATTCATTCCTTATACTTATACTTCTTATGAACACATCATTTATGCAGAGGATTCTTCTTGTGCTGAACTCTGCTATGATAAGTGTGGCAAATGCTATATTAAGACTGATTTTATAACCTTACAAAATGGGGTGAAAGGTTTTGGAAGAAAAAGAACTTTCTTTCCGACTGGAAATGTTTGAGGGTCCTCTGGATCTGCTCTTACACCTTATAAAAAAGAATAAAGTAAGTATATATGATATACCCATCGTGGAGATTACGGGGCAGTATCTTGAATATCTTGAGAAGATGGAAGAGATGAATCTTGAGATTTCAAGCGAGTTCACCGTTATGGCGGCGCAACTTCTCTATATCAAATCCAGAATGCTTCTTCCAAAACATGAGGATGAAGAGGAAGAAGATCCTAAGAAAGACCTTGTAGATAGACTTGTGGAATATCAGAAGGTCAAGGAAGCAAGAGAAAAACTCAAGCCTATGCAGAATATGGGGTACTTTTCTTATTACAAAGAGCCGCAGAAAATCGTAGGTATAGAGACTCAGCGAAGACTGGATATGGAAAGTATAGAAAAACTTACAAACGCTTTTATGCTTCTTATAGAAAAGACTGAGAGAAAAGCCCCACCTCCCGTAAACAAGTTTGACGGGATTATCGGTAGGGAAATTGTCACAGTCAAACAAAAGACAGACCATATCTTAAGAAATTTCAAAAAAGGCAAAAAGGTATCTTTCAAAGAAAGTTTCGACGGAATCACCGACAAAAGTGAAGCGGTAAGTATGTTTCTTGCCATTCTGGAACTGTTAAGATCGGGGGTTCTCATTGTGAAGGAAGAAGGAGAAGAACTTTACATAGAAAGAACTGAACTGGAAATGGATATAATAGATGTGGATGAAAATGAGTATAACTAAAGGAGAAAACCGTGGAAAATAAAAATCTTTACGGAATAATTGAAGGTGTGCTTTTTGCAATGGGGGATTCGGTTTCATTGGACAAACTTGCAGAAACCACAGGGGAAGAAAAAGACACACTCAAAACCTGTATAGAAGAACTTACAGAAATATATAATAACGATGATTCAAGAGGTATCACCATTATAAGACTTGATGACAGTTATCAACTCTGTACCAAGACAGACCTTTATGAATATGTAAGGGTAATGGCGGAAAAGCGTACAAGAAACAGCCTTTCCAATGCTGCGTTGGAAGTTCTCAGTATCGTGGCATACAATCAGCCTGTGACACGTTCAAGCATCGAATACATCAGAGGAGTAAACAGCGACGGTTCTCTTGCAAGACTTCTTGAGTTCGGACTTGTTCAGGAAGTGGGCAGACTTGATGCTCCGGGAAGGCCTGTACTCTTCGGCACTACAGAAGAATTCCTTCGTTGCTTTGCGCTTAGTGATCTCACAGATCTTCCAAAGGTGGAAAAGACACTAAGTCTTGATGAAATGGCGGACAAAAATCAGGATCAGTATGCAATGGATATCACTGGAGAAGGAGAAGAGGGCAAACTCTATATCCATCCTACTGAAGATGAAACAGAAGTTCCTGAATTTGGTACTGAGGACCAGTCTGATGAAACTTAAATTAAGTTGTGTACATAATTACCTTCAGAATACAAAGGAAAGGTGGTTTGTGTGCTTATGAAATGGTTATGGATTTTATCTCTGATTCTTATATTCCTTATACTGTTTTTGTTGTTTGTGGGCATAAATATTTCTTTTAAGATAGGATATAAGGACAGGAAATTTCATTTAAGACTGAGAGTATATATACTGAATTCTCTCTTTGGAAAAGATATAAAATTCAAAGAAAAAGAAGATAAAACTCTTTCGGAAGAAACAACGGAAGATATATCCCGTGAAGAAAGCGAAGACAAAAAAACTCTCAGGGAATTTGTATCTGATCTGAAAAAGAAAGTAAAGAAGTATCTTAACTACAAAGATGCTTATCTTATGACAAGGGACAGAATAAGAAAAAAATTTGTATTCAAATCTCTTAATCTTTCTATTGCTTACGGCGACGGAAATGCCCATACCACGGCAGTTGCCACAGGCACTATGTGGGGATTTCTTTATAATATCTTAAGTTTTGTCACTAAGACTTCTGTGTTGAGAGACCACAGAGAAACAGTTGAACCAAAGTTCAATCAGAAGATATTTTCTTTTGATGCAGAGGGAATACTGAGAGTAAGATGTGTGCATATTATTTATACATTGATAATTTTTTATATTAATTACAAAAAAGTACTATCAGGGGACAAAGGCTTCCCAAAAGAGAAAAAAGGAGTGTAATATATGGCAGGAATTGATAAGGTAATCTCTTCAACTATGGAAAATCTCAAAGAAATGATCGACGTTAATACTATCGTGGGCAATGCTGTAAGCGCAGGGGACAATGTGATTGTAATCCCTGTATCAAAAGTGGCATTCGGATTTGCTTCAGGGGGATCTGAGTATATTTCGGGAAATGTAACAGAGCCAAACGCTTTCGGCGGGGGTGCAGGTGGCGGTGTTACCATCAATCCTGTGGCATTTCTTGTTATCGAAAACGGACACGTAAGACTTGTTCCTGTTTCTGAATCTGTATCTGCAGTAGATAGAATCATAGATTCCGTACCTGAACTTCTTACAAAAGCAAACGGATTTATCACTTCTTTAGTGGATAAGAAAAAAGAAGCGAAAAAAACCGAGACTGAAACAAGCGAAACAGTTATTATAGAAGAATAATCACAATGCAGATGCTTTTTAAAAAAGGCATCTGTATTTTTTGTGTGTAAGGTGCATATATTTTATATGGTGATATTATGCGAAGATTCACATTTATACTTATCTTTATTGCAGTATCCATATTTTTTTCACATTCTGTATATGCCATATCGGCAAAGAGTTATATTGTTATGGAAAGTGCAACGGGAAAGGTCCTTTATGAGAGAAATTCCCGCACACCTCTTCCTATGGCAAGTACCACCAAGATAATGACAGCGCTCTGTGCCATAGAAAATGGAGACCTTGACAGTATAGTGGAAATAAGTGATAAGGCGGTAGGGGTGGAAGGCTCCAGTATGTACCTTGAAAAAGGCGAAAAAATCTCTTTGAGAAATCTCCTTTACGGGCTTATGTTAAGTTCGGGAAATGATGCGGCAGTTGCTGTGGCTTTGCACATATCAGGAGATGTGGAAGAGTTTGTTAAGTGTATGAATGAAACTGCATTAAAAATCGGAGCAAAAGATACACATTTTACCAATCCCAACGGACTCCCCCATGACAATCATTATACCACCGCATATGACCTTAGTCTTATTTGCCGTTATGCTATGAGATATGATGAACTGAGAAAGATTGTCTCCACTTATGAAAAAACTATTCCCTGGTCCACCAGAGAATATGACAGAACTCTCAGAAACCACAACAAATTTCTTAAGATGTATGAGGGAGCAACGGGAGTGAAAACAGGATTTACAAAAAAGGCAGGCAGATGTCTTGTAACTTGTGCAAAGAGAAATGATGTGGAAGTGATCTGCGTGACACTTAATGCTCCCGACGACTGGAATGACCATATAAGCCTTATGGATAAATCATTTGAAAGACTACAAAGAAAAAAGATTTTTTCAAAAGGCGATTATATAGCCACAGTATCTGTGAAAGACTCTGAGGAAAACAGCGTGGGTCTTATCGCAAAGGAAGACATATATACAGTATTGATTGACAATAAGATGCCGACACTTGATATACAGTCACAAATACCCGCATTTCTTGATGCCCCCGTGGGCTTCGAAGATGAAGTGGGAAAACTAACCGTATATGAAGGAGGCGTGATTATCGGAGAAACATCTCTTGTGACAAACCGTGTAGTATCAAAAGCCCAACCACCTCATATGTGGGAAAATATCTTCAGGGTATTTAAGGGATTTATCCTGGGAGATGAGAAGATAAATGTTGACAACAAAGGATAAATAATATAAATTAAATATATAAATTCAGACAATGGAGAATACTATGGAAAAAGACATCAGATTACAGAAATATCTTGCCATGGCAAATGTGGCATCAAGACGTGCATCGGAAAAACTTATCCTTGACGGAAGAGTAAAGGTAAACGGAGAGACAGTTTGTGAACTGGGTACAAAGGTGAGTGATACCGATGAGATAAAAGTGGATGGAGTAACAGTACATCTTGCAAAGAAAAAATATTATATAATGCTTAACAAACCTGTGGGATATGTGACTACCGCCAAAGATCAGTTTCAAAGACCTACCGTGTTTGATCTTGTAAAGGATATAGATGGCAGACTTTTCAGCGTGGGAAGACTTGATTATGATACAGAGGGCCTTCTTATCCTTACAAACGACGGTGACTTCACTCAGAAGATTTCCCATCCTTCCCATCAGACAGAGAAAACATACCACGCAGTTATCTCAGGGACTCTCAGCCGTGAAGAAATAAATGCTCTTAAGTCAGGTATCAGAATAGAAAAGGGTGTTGTGACATCCCCTGCAAAAGTAAAAGTCCTGGAAGCAGAAAAGAATGCATCGGTAGTAGAGATTATAATCCACGAAGGAAAAAACCGTCAGGTGAGACGTATGTTCGAATCAGTAGGTCACAGAGTGCTTGAATTAAGAAGAGTTGCCATATCATCTGTTGTGATAGGAAACCTTCCTCTCGGTAAGTGGAGACACTTAAGGGAAGCCGAAATAAATAATCTTTTAAAAGGTGAGAAAGCAAAAAACAGAAAATAAAGACTCAAAAACAAATAAATATTCGTGATATAAAGGGTGTAAAAAGTTATATTTTTACACCCTTTAAAAATTATAAAAAAATTTTTTGAAAAAAAGAGGAAAAAATAGAGTTATGTAGAATAATATCAAATAAGGGTAAGATTGGATTTGTTAAATATTTAGCATATCTTTTCCACCGGATAATATAAATTGTGTTTGATATAAGATAAGTGTAATACCGCTTATATCAGGCTTAAAGAGGAGGTTTTATATAATGGAAAAATTGACCGAACTTCTTAACCTTCGTGCTTCCATCGAAATGGGCGGAGGAAAGGAAAAGGTTGAAGAACAGCATAAACTGGGCAAAAAAACTGCCAGAGAAAGAATTGCTGCTCTCATTGACGAAGGCACATTTGTGGAAACAAATGCTTTTGTCAGCAAAAAGTGTTCTGAATATGACATGGAAAACGCTTATGCAGACGGCGTTGTGACAGGCTATGGTGCAATTTGCGGCAGACCTGTTGCAGTATTCAGTCAGGATGCAACAGTTATGGGCGGATCTATGGGTGAAATGCATGCAGAAAAGATTGCAAAGACAATCGAAAATGCTCTCAAAACAGGGGTTCCTGTAATAGGATTTACCGATTGCTCAGGTGTGAGACTTCAGGAAGGTCTTGACGCTCTGGAAGGAATGGGAAAGATCCTTTCCAATATGTCTGATGCATCAGGTGTTGTTCCTATGATCAATATCGTATGCGGCAAACTTGCAGGTGTAGCCGCTTGTATGGCATCTATGGCAGATTTTACATTTATGGTGGAAAAGACATCAGAAATGTATCTTAACGGACCTCAGGTAATCAAAGGCAGCACAAACAACGATTTGTCACTTGATGAACTTGGCGGTGCAAATGCACATGCAAAGAGCGGTGAGGCAGATTTCGTATGCAGTAACGAAGAGGATATGATATCCAAGGTAAAGAACCTTCTTACATATCTTCCTGACAACAACCTTTCTGAATCACCTGCATACAACTCAACAGATGATATCAACAGAATGGAAGATGGTCTCAACTCTGTAGTATCAGGCGGAAACTATTCTGTAAAGACTATTGTGGAAAATGTATGTGACCTTGGTTCTGTAATAGAAATCAAAGAACAGTATGCAACAAATGCTTCAACATTTATTGCAAGACTCAATGGCGAAACTGTTGGTATCGTAGCAAACAGCGACGAACTTGACAGAAAAGCAGTTTATAAGATTGAATCATTCATAAAGAGAATGGACAGTTTCAATATTCCTGTAGTGACATTCGTGGATGTTGCAGGATTCAAAGCATCAGCAAGTGAAGAAAACGGCGGCATTCTTACCGCTTGTGCAAAACTTGTAAACGCTTATGCTTCTATGACATCACCAAAGATTACAGTTGCAATCAACCGTGCCTGCGGCGGTGCTTACCTTGTGATGGGTTCAAAGCACATCGGATGTGATGCATATCTTGCGTGGGCAGATGCAGAAATCGGTGTTATGGCTGCAGAAGGTGCAGCAAACATCCTTTATCAGGACGAAATTGCAAAAGCAGAAGATCCTGTAAAGGCAAGAGAAGAAATGATCAAAGAATACAAAGAAAATGTTTCAAGCACATTTGCGGCGGCAAAGAGAGGCTATATCGATGACATTATCGAGCCTGCTACAACCCGTCCGAGACTTATCTGTGCTCTGGAAATCTTCTCATCAAAGAGAGAATGTAAACCAAGCAAAAAGCATTCTGCTATTTAAGGAGGAGTACATATGGAATTGAATATGGGATTATACGCCTGGGATACAGGTGTGCTTGTGGCAATTCTCGGTATGCTTACAGTTTTTGCAGTACTTATCATAATAATGATGGTACTTATGATTATGGAAAGAATCTTCGCTAAGAATTCTTTGCCTAAAAAGACTGAAGTAAAAGAGAAAACGCCAGAAGTAAAACCTGAAGTCAAGGCAGAAGTTGTACCTGTGAAGAAGGCTGATGACGCAGAACTTGTGGCAGTTATTACTGCAGCAATCGCGGCAAGCCTGGGAGTGCCTCAGAGAAGTCTTAAGATCAAGTCTTTCAAGAGAGTTGGCAAAGGATGGACTGAAGCCTCAAGACAGGAAAATATATACAATAATTTATAATAACCTTAAAAAGTAAAGGAGAATTAATTATGAGAAAGTTTAACATTACAGTTAACGGAAATGTTTATGAAGTAGATGTAGAAGAAATTGTAAACGGCGCACCAGTTGCGGCTCCTGTAGCGGCTCCTGTAGCGGCTCCTGCTCCATCCGCACCTGCGGCAGCACCTGCACCTGCAGCGGCTCCTGCACCTGCAGCACCTGCAGCATCAGGCAGCGAAGGAAGTGTTAAGATCGAAGCACCGATGCCCGGTACAGTTCTTAAAGTAAATGTAAAAGTTGGTGACAAGGTATCTGCAGGGGATGCAGTTGTTATCCTTGAAGCAATGAAGATGGAAAATGAAATCGCTGCTCCTTCAGACGGTGTTGTAGCAAGTGTAAATGTATCACAGGGCGCAAGTGTTGACACCGGAGCACTTCTTATTACTCTTAACTAAAATGGGTTTTAAGAGTACACAGAAAAGGAGTGAAAAAACTTGAATTTTTTAGATATGTTTTTATCAGGAATTGCAAGTTTTATGAATACAACAGGTATTGCTAAACTGTTCACCCCTGATCCATCCATTGCAGACCAGTGGTTCTGTGTTGGCGGTATAAACTGGGGCGCACTTATTATGATTGGCGTTGCCTGTGTACTTGTTTATCTTGCAATCGGCAAAGGCTTTGAGCCTTTATTGCTTCTTCCTATGGCATTCGGTATGCTTCTTGCAAACTTCCCCGGAGGCGGTTTGATGCATACAGAGTGGTTTACGGTAGAACATGTGGATTACGCAAAGGTTATATATGAAGGCGGTCTTCTGGATCTTTTGTACCTTGGTGTTAAACTCGGTATATACCCATCACTCATCTTTATGGGTATCGGTGCTATGACAGACTTTGGTTCACTTATTGCAAACCCTAAGAGTCTTCTTTTGGGTGCTGCAGCACAGTTCGGTGTGTTTGCGGCATTCTTCGGTGCTATTGCATTGGGATTTACTCCAAAGGAAGCGGCATCTATCGGTATTATCGGTGGTGCTGACGGCCCTACAGCCATTCTTGTTACAAAGACACTTGCAGCACATCTTCTTCCTGCTATTGCTATTGCTGCTTATTCATATATGGCACTTATCCCTATGATTCAGCCGCCTATTATGAAACTTTGTACAACAAAGAAGGAAAGAGCAATCAGAATGGAACAGTTAAGACCTGTTTCAAAACTCGAAAAGATTCTTTTCCCTGTTGTAGTTACAATTGTAGTATCACTTATCGTTCCTGATGCTATTCCGCTTGTTGGATGTCTTATGCTTGGTAACATTTTCAAAGAAAGCGGAGTTACCGACAGACTTTCAAAGACTGCACAGAACGAACTTATCAATATCGTTACAATATTCCTTGGCGTAACAGTAGGTGCTACAGCCTCTGCATCATCATTTTTGAATGTTCAGACACTTAAGATTATTGTACTTGGTCTTACAGCGTTCTGCTTCTCCACATTTGGCGGACTTATGTTCGGTAAGTTGATGTGCTTTGTTACAAAAGGAAAGATCAATCCACTTATCGGTTCTGCAGGTGTATCTGCCGTTCCGATGGCAGCCAGAGTAGCACAGACCGTAGGACAGAAAGAAGATCCTACAAACTACCTTCTTATGCATGCAATGGGACCAAACGTTGCAGGTGTAATCGGTTCTGCAGTTGCTGCAGGTGTATTTTTGGCTATGTTTAAATAATATATAAAAATTCGTAAGGAGTGATAGAAATGGCAAATCCGGTTAAAATTACCGAAACCGTATTAAGAGACTCCCACCAGTCACTTATTGCTACAAGAATGACCACAGAGGAAATGCTTCCTGTTGTGGAAATGCTTGATAAAGTCGGATACAATGCTTTGGAAGCATGGGGTGGTGCTACATTTGATGCTTGTCTGAGATTTCTTAATGAAGATCCATGGGAAAGACTCAGAAAGATCAAAGATATGGCAAAGAATACAAAACTTCAGATGCTGTTCCGTGGACAGAATTTCCATGGATACCGTCATTATGCAGATGATGTTGTAGAATATTTCGTACAGAAATCTATTGCAAACGGTATCGATATCATCAGAATCTTTGATGCACTTAATGATGTAAGAAACTTAAAGACTGCAATCAATGCAACAAAGAAAGAAAAAGGTCATGTTCAGGCAACTCTTTGTTATACAATCAGCCCTGTACATAACACAGAATACTTCACAGGTCTTGCAAAAGAGCTTGAAGGAATGGGTGCAGACAGTATCTGTATCAAGGATATGTCAGGTCTCCTTCTTCCATATGCTGCAGAAGAACTTGTGAAATCTCTCAAATCAAATGTAAAAGTTCCAATCGAACTTCACACTCACTATACAAGTGGTGTTGGTTCAATGACATACCTTAAGGCTATAGAAGCAGGTGTAGATATCGTTGACTGTGCTATATCACCAATGGCTCTCGGTACAAGTCAGCCTGCTACAGAACCTTTGGTTGCATCACTTCAGGGTACAGACAGAGATACAGGACTTGACCTTAATCTCCTTTCTGATATCGCTGATTACTTCAAGCCATTGAGAGAAAAATACCTCTCTTCAGGTCTTATGGATACAAAGGTGCTTGGTGTTGATATCAATACTCTCAAGTATCAGGTTCCCGGTGGTATGCTTTCAAACCTTGTTTCTCAACTTAAACAGCAGGGTAAGGAAGACAAACTTGAAGAAGTGCTTAAGGAAGTGCCAAAGGTAAGAGAAGACCTTGGATTCCCTCCACTTGTAACACCTTCAAGCCAGATCGTAGGTACTCAGGCAGTTCTTAACGTTCTTATGGGCGAAAGATACAAGATGATTACAAAGGAAGTTAAGGGTATCGTAAGAGGCGAATACGGTAGCACACCTGTTAAGATTTCTGACGAAATCAAGACAAAGATTATCGGCGATGAAAAGCAGATCACATGCAGACCTGCAGACAACATCGCACCTGAACTTGATATTATCAAAGAAAAATGCAATCAGTATATTGAACAGGACGAAGATGTACTTTCATATGCTCTCTTTGAACAGGTAGCAGAGAAGTACTTTGAGCAGAGACGTGCTGCTAAGTATAAAGTAGATGGCAGTCTTGCTGATATGGACAACAAAGTATATCCTGTCTGATATGTAATTAAATATTAGTCAGATAAAAGACAAAAACTATTGTTATTTGCTATAGTTTTTGTCTTTTTATTTTATATATAATAAATCCTTTAACAAATCTATTGATAATTAATTGAAAATGTGGTATTATATTACTGTCACATAAACTTAATTTAATAGATGAAATGGAATAATGGACATTCACAAGGTATAACTATACCTATTTTACGTATTCTGGTGTTGTATTTAGCAAAAGCGTAAATTCCGCTTACTAGGATATGTGAAAGTATGTTCCATTCTTATTAAGTTTGTGTGACAACAATCGGAGTTTGCGTTTTTCGGTGCGTTAACTTCGGTTGGCGCACTTTTTTAATGAAATGGGGAATTTATATGTATGAATTCAAAAGCGATAAGGTAACGGAGATATACTTTGGTCAACTTAAGGCAGCAAAAAAACACAAAATGAATGATAATGAGTACAAAAAAAGACTTCATTATCTTGATGAATGTATTGAAGATTTAAGACAGAAACTTACTCCCGAGCAGGATTTAACAATGCAAAAACTCCTGGGAGCAATGCAGATATTCAATGACTATAACGAGTTCAAAAGATTCGGAAATGGTATGAAGTATATGTATGACCTTTGTATGTGTCTCAAAAATGATTATTAAAAAACTATACCAAAAGGGACGGTCCCTTTTGGTATAGTTTTTTTATATATATAAACATAGTTCTTATGCGACTATGATTTGCAGAAGAAACCACAAACTTTCTTCTATAATATTATTGTCGGTATTTTTTCTATTATAACTTGTATTTTGTATATTAAATGTCAATCTGTGACAATTTTATACTGTAAGCACACCGGTTTCACTTTCCATAAGCATCAGAATCTGTTCTTCTTTTCCATCGGTTGCATTTATATAGATTATAAATTTATTGTCATTGAGTTTTGCTACGAATTCATAGCACAATACTTCTTTGCCACCGTTTTTTGGTATTACAGCCATATTCATAGATACTATTTCTACTGCAGAAGACACCTTGTTTTTCGCTTCTTCTATTGTAAGTGTGACAGGGTTTAAGTTTCTTTCTTCTGTATGTGCCATAAGGTATCCTTTGGATTCAAACCCGAGCATTTCTCCGTTATCCAGAGCAATTTTTAGTTTGACAAGGTCGGGATACATTGTGATGCCGTTTTCTCTGTAAGCATAGTTTACTGTGATTACGTTGTCTTTTATTTCATAATAACTTTCCGTCATGGAATGTATTCCCATTTTTGTAAGATATTCGCCGCCTTTTATGATGGCGGATTTTAAATCTATGTTGTTTTCTTTTACGTCACGATTTTTAAGCATATTTACCACAAAACCGCCATGCCTTGATATTTCCATGGATGTTCTTACGTTGTCATTGTCTGTGACTGTATATTTATATGAGGGAATTGTTCCGTTGGTTGAGCCTGAGTAGGATATCTTTTTGATTTTATTATGCGGGATAAATTCCTTTATCTTTTCTTCTGCCTGAACTCTTGTTATTTCTTTTTCTCCCTTTATGTGAAGTGCTTCCATACGGGCTATGTGGTCAGAGAATGGACCGTCGTAAATAAGGGAAGGGTAGTCCTGAAAGTTTTCTTCAACAGACTGAAAACTTTCCCCCATATCCACAGATTTTTTTGCATTCGCAAAGACTTTTTGTGTATTTTGTGAATCAAAGTTCATACCATCTTTAAACATACTGTCTTCCAGTTTATATAGTTTATCTGCGAGAGATGATGCATATTTTGAAAGACGTGCAAGGTTTTTCTGTTCATCATCTGTGATAGTATGGCCTTCGCTTACTCTTTTTGACAAATTGTAGGTAAAATCTCCCACCTGAGACAAAAATTTTGAAGTATTGTCAAGTTCTATGTGATTTACAGGCAACTGCCCCAGATTGCTCATGGCAGAGTATGACTGTACATATATTTTGTCAGATAGTTCAGTAAGATACTCAGGGGAGTGTGACACCGCCCCTTTGGAAAGGCAGTTATCTATTTCACGGACGCTGTCTGCAAGTTCCAGAAAAGATTTTGAGTATATTGAGTTTATCATACTAGTTGCCTCGTTAAGTTGATTGTTTTTTACTATAGCATTTCCACCCAGAAGTAAGCCCACTATGGAGAGTACGGCTATCAGATAGTATGATTTGGGGAAATTAAACTCTCTTCGGTTGTTATTCTGATTGTTGTCTTTGTTAAGATTTGATGAATTGATTTCCTTATCCATTTTGCCCTCCTATTTTGCAAATATATGATTGCCTATTGTGGTGATTACAGGTCTTGAATATATCCACTTGCTTGTGGCGGTTCTGGGGTTATAGTAGTATATGGCACCGCCCGAGGGATCCCATCCGTTCATTGCATCCTGACAGGCTTTATATACTGTTGAGTTGTGGCTTATGGGTACATCTATCTGTCCGTCAGATACCGCTGTGAATGCTCCCGGCTGATATATCACTCCTGCTATTGTGTTTGGAAATGAGGGATGATCCACGCGGTTGAGAATCACCGCCGCCACCGCCACCTGACCTTCATACACTTCTCCTCTTGCCTCGCCATTTACTGCTCTTGCAAGAAGTTCTACATTCCTCTCATATGAGTTTGTCTGTGCATAGGCAGGCTTATCTTTTTTGTCAGAAATAACAAAAAATGTTAAGAACGATACCACCATAAGGCATAAGCACAGGATGAAAAAATGTTTCTTTTTCATAATTATAACCATTCCTTTCATGCATATTAGTTTTCTGTATGGGGTTATATAAGTTTTTTTGGATTGATTATATGATTTGATAAATTTTTCTTTTTATTCATTGATTGTCATAATTGGGATATGGCGGGAATATAATAAGGTTGTACAAGTTTTTTAAAAAAGAAAGGAAGAGTCATATGGAAGAAAGAAGAACAATGAGAAATTCAAGGGTGGAAACAAATGTACACAATCTTATAATGGAAGGCAGAAAAAAACTTTCTGTGTCTGGTGTTGATGATGTGGAGAGTTTCAATGAATCTGAGATTGTCCTTCATACAAATATGGGAGTGCTTATTGTGGAAGGGGACAAACTCCACATCAACAAACTCACCATCGACAATGGCGAAGTGCTCATAGATGGAGAACTTAACAGCGTCAGATATACATACGAAAGTGAAAATGCAGGCGGATTCTTAAAAAGGTTGTTTAAATAAGATATGACAATATCACCATTAAGAGAGGTCGTAATTCTTTCTTCGAGTTTGCTTGCAGGGGTCGTTATGGGAGTAATATGTGATATGTTGCGACGGATAAAGCGGCTTTTCGGGTTCAATTCTCTGCTTGTTGATATAGGGGATGTAATAGTCTTTGTCATTCTTTCTGGGTGCGCATATTGTTCGGTATATATAATCAACGACGGCAAAGTACGATGGTATGAGATATTTGGGATTTTTTCAGGATTCTTTATGTATATGTCTGCTTTGAGTCCCTACGTCATAAAGATACTGATATTTTTTGAGAAAGTTTTCGGAAACGTACTCCTTACTATGAGGAAGATTTTATCTCCATTGATAAAAATCCCCTTAAGACTGATTGCTGCAATGAAAAAAAGAATTTCGGCTGTGAATCGGAAACGATTATCATTAAAATGCAAAAAAATCTTTGATTTTAGCAAAATTAAGTATATTTTTCGTAAAATATAACTTTACAAGTTGAATATTTTGTAATATAATATATGAGGAAAAATGTATTCTGAACAAAAGGAGATAATTATGAAAAAACTTTTATTGGTTGTTTTTGTTATTGTCGCAATAACCTTTATCAGACAACAGGGCGAGATAAATGACTATAATGATAAAATTGACGAAATAAATTCTCAGATTACTTATGAGGAGAAACACAGAAAAGAACTTCAGGAAAAGGATGAACTTTATTCATCTGACGATTATATCGAAAAAGTTGCTCGTGACGAACTGGGGTTAGTTATGGCAGATGAGAAAGTCTTTGTTGATGCAAACAGCAAATAATATTTACATAGTCTTTTACATAAGATGAGGGAGGCAATTTAAGGGTATGCAGGTAGAGATAGGTATGATTTTTGACGGTAAGGTTACCGGTATTACGGCTTTTGGTGCATTTGTAGATATCGGAGATTCCGTTACAGGTCTTGTTCACATTTCAGAAGTTGCAAGTGAGTATGTGAAGGATATCAATGAACATATTTCTGTAAATGACAAGGTGAAGGTAAAAGTTGTGTCCATTGATGAAAAAGGCAAAATCGGACTGTCTATCAAAAAGGCTATAGCACCTTCCCCGAAGAGGGCAGAAGCACCTAAGAAGCCTTCTACAAGCAGGCCTGAAGTTATTGACTGGTCAAGTAAGAAAAGCGAGGGCGAAGTGTCATTTGACGATATGCTTAACAAATTCAAGCAGGCAAGCGAAGAGAAAATGCATGACCTTAAGAAGAACATGGATTCAAAACGCGGAAGCGGTCGTCGAGGCGGCTCATACTGATATAAAATGGATTGCGATTTATTGCAATCCATTTTTTTGTATAACGAAAACCACGCGATAGTCGCGTGGTTCAATATAGGTTAACCGATGAGAAAAATCCTCCTAATGTGATATAATAAAAAAGCCCTACTGGTTTGTAAGGCTTTTTGTAAAATTTCCGTATTATCTTACTCCGACTGTGAAGCGATAATCTTTTCTATAAGTGACTTAAATATGTTTGCACTTGATGCTACCTGCATTACAAGGTCATTGAGTCTTTCCTGATTATCCCCTTCGTTTTTTAGGATAGGCTCAGCGATGACAGATGTCTGTTCTGTTACATACTGAAAAGCCTTGTTCTGATTTTTCACAAAGGAATTATATATGGATTTGACTTCATCTTCTTCAATTCCTGCAGGGAGGATTTTGTGAATGGCATCCATACTTAAGGTTTGTTTTAAGATACAGATCATAATAATATATGCAAGGTGAGTTCTTGAATATTTTTTCTTCACAGGTGCGGGCATCGTCTTGAATTTTACATAGTTGTTGATCATAGACTGGGTGACAGGAGTATTTTCACCATTTGAAGGAATCAATGGTGTTATATATTCTGTCACAAGAGTGATTACCTGATCCATATAAAGATCGATACCGGGAAGTTTGTCCCAGTCAGGCAATACCTGAGTTTTTGAAATTTCGTTCCATATATCAAAGCATTCTGTAAGAGCCTCTCTGTTATAATACATTTAAGCACATCCTTTTTGATATCATATATACAGTATTATAATATTATCTTTCAAAAAAATCAAGTCTTACGGCATTGATGCAACAAAATATATTTTTTGATACAATTAAATATATTTTCAAAAGCGTTGACAAAGTTTATGGTATGTGATAATATGGTATTGCATACTATATCATTTGGAGGCGATGTCTATGTACGAGGCGTTAAAAAATGTAGTGAATAAGGGAATCTACGGAAAGACTCCCCTGGAAGATGTAAGATACATTTCCACTATCAGAGACTTGTTTTTGTCAAGTACAGAGTTATTCAGCGAAAATATAATATATCTTACAAAATTTGATCCAAAAGAAGATTACAGAGAAATAAAATACAAAGAATTCAGACAGGATGTGTTTAATTTTGCAACAGCCCTTATAGATATGGGGCTTAAAGGCAAGAGAATAGGTATCATAGGCGATGCATCCTATATGTGGGCAGTAGGATATATATCCGTTGTGTGCGGTGTGGGTACAATCGTACCATTGGACAGAGAATTGCCTCAGTCAGATATAGAAAACCTTTCTTCTGTGGCAGAACTTGATGCCATCATTTATTCCCAAAAGGTAAACAAAGGCCTTGATGGATATTTTGACCGACTTGAAGGTATTACAACAATCTCAATGACAGAAAAAGAAAATGCATATTCTATGCCTTCTCTTATGAAGAAAGGCGCAGAACTTATAGAGAACGGGGATACATCCTTTGAGGATGCAAAGGTTGAGCCTGATGATGTGAACATCATACTTTTTACATCAGGAACAACAGGTTATTCCAAGGGAGTTATGCTTTCTCACAGAAATGTTGCATCCAATGTAATTAATATATGTACTGTTTATACAATCAAAGAATTTGACAGAATGTTTTCCATTCTTCCCATACATCACACATATGAATGTACCTGCGGATTCCTTTGTCCTATGTTTGCAGGATCATCTGTGGCACATTGCTCGGGACTTAAGTATATCTTAAAGGAAGTAAAGGAAGCAAAACCTACCATCATAGTAGCAGTACCTCTTATTATGGAAATGTTTCATAAGGGTATTATGAGGGAAGTGAGGAAGCAGGGCAAAGAAAAGACACTTAAATTCGGTGTGAAACTTGCAAAGTTTATGGATATATTCGGTATAGATATAAGAAAGAAACTTTTCGGAGAGATTCATGCAAAGTTCGGCGGGAGATTAAGAGATCTGCTTGTTGGCGCAGCACCTGTAAATCCTGAGACATCCATAGCCTTAAACGACCTTGGTATCAAGACTATCCAGGGATATGGTCTTACCGAGTGTGCACCTCTTATTACTGCAAACAGACAGACATATTTCAGACATGATTCTGTTGGTCTTCCTGTGCCTGAAGATGAAGTAAAAATTGTAAATCCTGATGAGGAAGGTATTGGAGAAATAGCAGTAAAAGGCGAAAATGTAATGGTAGGCTACTACAAGGACGAAGAACTTACAAAAAGCGTCATAAGAGACGGATTTTTTCATACGGGAGATCTTGGATATATAAAGGATGGTTTTGTATATATTACCGGCAGACTCAAAAATGTGATTATCACCGAAAACGGAAAAAATGTTTTCCCCGAAGAAATCGAGGGCAGACTTTGTGAAAGCGGCATTGTGTCCGACGCTTTTGTGTATGAATCAGAAGAGGGCGGAAAGAAAGTTATCACCGCACAGATTTTCCCTGATGAAGCATACGTTAAGGAAAATCTTGGCGAAAAGGCTTCATTCGCTGATATAAGAGCACGTATAGAAGAAATTATCAAGAAACTTAATTCAGAAATGGTATCTTATAAATCAATCAAGAAGTTAATTGTCAGAAAGACGGATTTCATAAGAACCACTACCAAAAAAATCAAAAGGGCAGACAATATAGATTATACTGAATAAGTGACAAATTTTGCACAAAATACGGTAAATTTGCTATATTCCCCTATAACGATACACAAAAAAGTATAGTTTCTCTACAAAATAGTATAGTTCCTTGACTATTTGTGTGTAAAGTGTTATTATTATTGCATAATTTTTTTCGGTGGTTAAGCCGTAAAATTACTTTTTTAGGAGGACTCAGAGATGAAAGTGTTTAAGTTCTTTAACACTAATAATTCATCAAAAGATGCAGATTCATTTGCACCTTCTTGTTCTTCTGCAAAAAATAACGAAATCATTATGGACACTGTTGTTGCAGTGTCTATTTTGTTGTTTGCCATTATTAGCATTATATTGATTTCAGGCCTACTACTAAATGCCATTATTATAGCACTACTAATCGGAATCACAAATATACTAAAAAAGCAAACTATGAATTTTTCATACCTTGTATAAGGTGGCACCGTAAGGTGTAAGAAATGAATTTATGCGGTTTTGCTTTTTTGCAAAACCGCTTTTTGTTGGAGGCTCGAAATGAAGATAATAGATTTTCATTGTCATATATATCCTGAAAAAATTGCAGAAAAAGCTGTGAAAAGTGTAGGCGAGTTTTACAATATAGAAATGGATGCCAAAGGCACAAGCAAACATCTTGTGGAAATTGGTTCAGAGTGTGGAATCACAAACTATGTTGTACATTCAGTTGCAGTTGACAAAGACCATGTTCAGACAATCAACAATTATATCGCTTCTGAATGTGAAGAGCACAAAGAATTTATCGGGTTTATGACAATGCATGCAGATTTTGAAAACAAACTTGAAGAGGCAGAACGTGCAAAGAAACTGGGACTTAAGGGTGTCAAGATTCACCCTGATACACAGAAATATAATATGGATGATAAGCGTATGTATGAACTATACGACTATCTTCAGTCAGAAGAGATACCTCTTCTGATACATACAGGAGATTACAGATACACCTATTCCCATCCTTCACGACTACGTAAGCTATTAGGCGATTTCCCTCGTCTGATAGCGATTGGAGCACATTTCGGCGGATGGTCCTTATACGATCTGGCACTTGAATATCTCAAAGATACAAACTGTTATCTGGATACATCAAGTTCTCTTGATTATATAGGGCTCAAAAGAGCAAAAGAACTTATCAATATATACGGTGCAGAAAGAATCCTTTACGGAACAGATTTTCCTATGTGGACACCAAAGGATGAACTAAAGAAGTTTTTTGATATCGGGCTTGATGATTCACAGAATGAACTGATTCTTTATAAGAATGCACAACATATTTTAAAATTATAGGAGAGATCATTATGAATATAAAAATCTCAGATATTACATTGAGAGAAGTAGCACAGAGAGAAACAAATATGTTAAGTTTCAAAGAGAAGACAGAAGTAGCAAAACAACTTGACAAACTTAATGTAGATGTTATAGAAACTGCCCCTATTACAAGCGGCAAGTCAGACGTACTTTTCCTTCACACAATTTCACCAATTGTAAAAAACAGTATTATTTCCTGTCCTGTGGAACTTACAGAAAAGGGTGTTGAAGAAGCATATGAAGCAATCAAGGGTGCCCTTAAGTCAAGACTCCATATTATAGTTCCTGTTTCAACAGTACAGATGGAATACATCTGCCACAAAAAGCCTGACAAGATTATCGAAATGATAGAAAATCTTACAAAGAAGGCAGCATCTCTTACAGATGATGTGGAAGTTTCTATGGCAGACTCCACAAGAGCAGAAAGGGATTTTCTTATAAAGGCTATCAGAACAGCCATCGCATCAGGAGCAAAGACAATTACTGTATGTGATTCTGCTGGAACAATGCTTCCTACAGAATTTGCAGAATATATCAAAGGACTCTATAATGATGTTGAAGAACTTAAAAGCGTTACACTTTCTGTTGAATGTTCAAACGATCTTCATATGGCAGCAGCCTGTGCAATCTCATGTGTGAGAGCAGGTGTTACACAGATAAAGACCACAATGGCTTCAGAAAGATGCCCGAAACTTAAATCCATTGCAGACGTATTCAGACAGAAATCAGATTCACTTGGAATAGATACAAAAATCAACATGACAGTTCTTGACAATGCAGTAAGAAGTATGAGTTTTGTATCAGGTGACAAATCAAACGAAAATACATCATTTGATTACGGCACAGGCGGTGTTATTGTTGAAGATGCAGTATTCTCAAAAGACACAGATATAAGAACTATTGCAGAAACAATAGCAAAAATCGGTTACGATCTTTCTGACGAAGATGTAAACAACGTATATAATGAATTTGTAAAAACAGCAAATAAGAAAAATGTGGGTGTCAAAGAACTTGATGCAATCATCGCAAGTGTTGCAATGCAGGTAAGCCCCACATATGTTCTTAAGAGTTATGTTATCAACTCAGGCGATATCATTACCCCTACTGCAAATATCGAACTTATCAAAGATGAAAAAGTCATCCATGGAATATCCGCAGGAAACGGACCTATTGATGCATCATTTATGGCTATAGAACAGATTACAGGACACCACTTCGAACTTGATGACTTCCAGATTCAGTCGGTGACAAGAGGCCATGAAGCCATGGGTGAAAGTATCGTGAAACTTCGCCACGAAGGCAAGGTATATTCAGGCAAGGGTATTTCCACCGACGTTGTAGGTGCAAGTATCAAGGCATATATCAGCGCATTGAACAAAATTTGTTTTGAGGAGGAATTTTAATGAACTTATCATTTTCAACAAATAAATGGTCTGATTTCACTTTCACAGACTTTTTAAATATCGCGTCCGAGTATAAGTTCAACGGAATTGAAATTCACTCAGTAAAGGAATTAAAAGACGAAAATCTTTCAAGTGTTTATCACAGACTTATAGAATACAATGTAAAAGTTCCATGTATTGACATTGTGACAGATATGTCAGATGAAGAGAAAGCATTTGAAGAATTTGAGGCGGCTATCCCCGTTGCAAAGAAACTTCACACACCATATTTAAGACTCAAATCTTCAACCGATGCAAAGGATTTTGTCAGAAAAGCATTGCCCCTGGCAGAAACAGAAGGAATAACCATCCTTGTGGAAACTGTAGGATATTATGCAGACACATCCAGGTTAAGAGAACTTATCGTGGAATTTGCCCACGACAATCTGGGTACACTCTGGGATCTTCACTATCCATACAGAATAAACGGAGAGACTGCAGAACAGACAATCACAAATCTGGGTGCATCCATTAAGCACGTTCATATCAAAGACTCAGAGAGTGAAAATGTGCACTCAATCATCGGCGAAGGTTCACTTCCTATAGATGATTTCATCAACGCTCTCAGAAGCATCAATTTTGACGGATTTGTTTCTATAGAATGGGATCCTCAATGGGTGGATGAAATAAGTGACTATGACATTATCTTCCCTCATTTCGTAAGTTTTATGTCCCGTTACAACAATCTTTCAAGAGCACAGAGTACACTTTATGACAACAACAGAAAGACAGGTAAATTTGTGTGGAAAAAAGAAGCTCTTATAGAAAAGACCTTCTCTCAGGTTCTTGACAAAATGGTTGAGGAATTCCCTGACCAGTATGCTTTCAAATACACCACACTTGATTATACAAGAACATATTCTCAGTTCAGAGACGACGTTGACAATTTTGCCAAAGCACTTGTGGCACTTGGCGTAAAGGCAGGAAGCCACGTAGCGCTGTGGGCAACCAATGTTCCTGAATGGTACATAGCATTCTGGGCAACCACAAAGATCGGTGCCGTACTTGTAACAGTAAATACTGCCTACAAGATTCACGAAGCAGAGTACCTTTTAAAACAGTCAGACACACATACTCTTATTCAGGTTGAGGGGTATCGTGATTCCGACTATGCAGGCATTATGGCAGAACTTTGTCCCGAACTTGAAACCAAGCCTGAAGATGCTCCTCTTCACTCAAAGAGACTTCCGTTCTTAAGAAACATCATCACAATCGGATATAAGCAAAAGGGATGTCTCACATGGGAGAAGGCACTTTCAAAAGGCGATAAGGTGCATATAGACGAAATAAGAAGAATGGCAGACAAGGTAAACGTACACGATGTATGTAATATGCAGTACACATCGGGAACCACAGGATTCCCTAAAGGTGTAATGCTTACCCATTACAATGTGGTAAACAACGGTAAATGTATCGGCGACAGAATGGACTTATCTACTGCAGACCGTATGATGATTCAGGTACCTATGTTCCATTGTTTCGGAATGGTACTTGCAATGACAGCCACCATGACTCACGGCGGTACACTTTATCCTCTTCCATACTTCACGCCGAAGCCGGCACTTGCCTGTGTTCATCAGGAGCGTATCACAGCCTTTCACGGTGTGCCTACAATGTTTATAGCAATGCTTGAGCATCCTGACTTTAAAAAGACTGACTTCTCTCATATGAGAACAGGTATTATGGCAGGTTCTCCTTGTCCCGAACCTGTAATGAAGCAGGTAGTGGAAGAAATGAATATGAAAGAAATCACTATCGTATATGGACAGACAGAGGCAAGCCCCGGATGTACAATGAGTTCAACAGATGATTCTATCGAAGTGAGAGTTTCCACAGTAGGAAGAGCGCTTCCTGAAATAGAATGTAAGATAGTAGATCCTGAAACAGGCGAGGATTTGCCTGACAATGTGACAGGTGAGTTTGTTGCAAGAGGATACAACATTATGAAGGGCTATTACAAGATGCCTGCTGCAACTCAGGCCGCTATCGACAAGGACGGATGGCTTCACACAGGTGACCTTGCATTAAGAACTCCTGAAGGAAACTATCGTATCACAGGAAGACTTAAGGATATGATTATCCGTGGCGGTGAAAATATCTATCCTAAGGAAATAGAAGAATTTATCTATACTCACGATAAGGTAAAGGATGTACAGGTAATAGGTATTCCCGATGAACAGTATGGCGAAGAAATTATGGCTTGTATCATTCTTAAGGAAAACGAAGAAATGACTGTGGATGAGATGAAAGAATATATCCGTTCACATATGGCTAAGCACAAATGTCCTAAATATATAGACTTTGTGGATGCATTCCCTATGAATGCCGCAGGAAAGATTCTCAAATACAAAATGAGAGAAGAAGCAGTAGAAAGATTAAAAATCAAAAAAGTCGATGGTATCGTTACCGAAGACTGATAAGGAGATAAAAATATGGAAATTAAAATTACAAAAACAACAACACCTAAGACTAAACCTACCGAAAACCTTGGCTTCGGAAAGACTTTCACGGATCATATGTTTGTAGCAGAATACACAAGAGACAAGGGCTGGCATGATGCAAAGATTATTCCTTTCGGAAATCTTTCTATGCACCCTGCAGCAACAGTATTCCACTATGGTGCAGAAATCTTTGAAGGTATGAAGGCTTACAGAAGAGCAGACGGTAAGGTTCAACTTTTCAGACCATTGGAAAATGTGAAGAGAATGAACAACTCTGCAGAAAGATTGAGACTTCCTATTATGCCTGAAGAAGATATGCTCAATGCTATCAAGACATTTGTAGAAGTGGAAAAAGACTGGGTACCTTCAAACGAAGGTGAATCCCTCTATATCAGACCATTCCTCTTTGGAAATGACGAAACACTTGGCGTACACTCAATCAACCATTCTACTTTTGTTATCATCGCATCACCATCAGGAAGTTACTATCCGGAAGGAATCAACCCTGTTAAGATTATGATTGAAAAAGATGACGTAAGAGCAGTAAGAGGCGGTACAGGCTTTGCAAAATGCGGCGGTAACTATGCAGCAGCAAACAGAGCAGGCGAAAACGCAGAAAAGAAGGGCTTCACTCAGGTTCTCTGGCTTGACGGTGTAGAAAGAAAGTACATCGAAGAAGTTGGCGCTATGAACGTAATGTTCAAGATCAACGGCGAAATCATCACACCTGCACTTACAGGTTCAATTCTTCCCGGTATCACAAGAAAGTCCTGTATCGAAGTATTGAGAAAAGAAGGCTACACAGTTACAGAAAGACTTCTTTCTATTGACGAACTTACAGCCGCTATGGAAAACGGTACACTTGAAGAAGCATGGGGTTGCGGTACTGCAGCCGTTGTATCACCTATCGGCGAACTCTTCTATGATGACAAAAAATACACAATTAACAATATGGAAATCGGCGAAGTAACACAGAAACTCTACAATATCCTTACAGGCATTCAGTGGGGAAAAGTTGAGGATACATTCGGATGGACAGTAGAAATCTAAAGCGAATTACTGTTTTTGCCGGACATTATGGTTCGGGAAAGACCAATATTGCGATAAATTATGCACTTAATTTAAAAAAGTCATTTGACAAAGTGACTATCGCCGATCTTGACATAGTAAATCCATATTTCAGAACAAAGGATTCGAGAGATATCCTTGAAGAAAATTCTGTCAAACTTATCTCATCTCCTTATGCCAATACAAATGTGGATACCCCTGCACTTCCTGCAGAAACCTATTCAATATTTCACGATTTGAATCAGATAGGAATCATAGACGTGGGCGGAGATGACAGAGGTGCTCTGGCACTTGGAAGATATTCTGACTATATCTTAAAGGAAGGTGACTATGAGTTTTTGTTTGTAATAAACAAATACCGTTACCTTACATCAGATGCTGAATCTACAATTGAAGTAATGAGGGAGATTGAGGATGCGGCAGGGATGAAGTTTACAGGAATTGTAAACAATTCAAACCTTGGAGATGAAACCACAGCCGAAAATGTGATTAATTCACTTGAGTATGCAGACAAAATTGCATCTATTACAGGTCTTAAGATAAAAATGACTTGTGTTAAGGATAGTCTTTATGATATACTAAAGAATAAGGTTGATAATCTTTTCCCCATCACTCTCTATGTGAGACAAAGTTGGGCAAAAGAAAACTAACAAAATACAGAAAGTTATAGAAATCATATGTGTGATTATATATGGTTTCCCACATTTCTTTGATTTAAGAAAGGAAGATTACAAATGGCAAAAGTTACTTTCAACGAAAATTTGTGTAAGGGTTGCGGTCTTTGTGTGACAGCATGTCCGAAAAAAATCGTAGCACTTAAAGATGATCTTAACGCAAAAGGATATCATCCTGCAACAGTTGTATCACCTGATGACTGTATCGGATGTGCATTCTGTGCAACAATGTGTCCTGACTGCGTAATCACAGTTGAGAAATAAGGAGGGTATATATATGAGCGAAAAAGTATTGATGAAAGGTAACGAAGCAATGGCTGAAGCTGCTATTATGGCAGGATGTAAGCATTATTTCGGTTATCCTATTACACCGCAGACAGAAGTTGCGGCATATATGTCAAAGAGACTCCCTAAGGTAGAGGGTGGAGTATTCTTGCAGGCAGAAAGTGAAGTAGCAGCCATCAATATGGTTATCGGTGTTGCTTCAACAGGCAAGAGAGTTATGACTTCATCTTCAAGCCCCGGAATTTCTTTGAAGAGCGAAGGTCTTTCATACCTTGCAGGATGTGACCTTCCTGCACTTGTAATAAACGTACAGAGAGGCGGCCCGGGTCTTGGCGGCATTCAGCCTTCACAGTCTGATTATTTCCAGGCTACACGTGGCGGCGGTCACGGCGACTATCATATGCTGGTACTTGCACCTGATTCTGTTCAGGAAATGGTAAACCTTACATTCAAAGGTTTTGACCTTGCAGAAAAGTACAGAATGCCTGCTATGATTCTTGCAGACGGTACAATGGGACAGATGATGGAACCTGTATCACTTGATATGGGCGAAGTGACAAAGTATGACAAGCCATGGGCACTTACAGGTACAAAGTGCGAAAGAGAGCCAAATATCGTAAACTCTCTTTATATCGATCCTGCAGAACTTGAAAAAATCAACTTCGACAGATACGAAAGATACAAAATGGTCGAAGAAAACGAAGTAATGTATGAAGAATACCTTATGGATGATGCAGAAATCTGTATCGTAGCATTCGGTGTTGCAGCACGTGTATCCAAAAATGCTATCGACGAAGCAAGAAAGAAAGGCATCAAGGTGGGTATGATCAGACCTATCACTCTCTGGCCATTCCCTAAGGATGTACTCAACAAGGCAGCAGACAAAGTAAAATCTTTTATTTCTGTAGAACTCAGTATGGGACAGATGATTGAAGATGTGAAATTAAGCATTGGATGTAAGAAGCCTGTATATCTGTGCAACAGAGTAGGCGGTATGATTACTACTACAGACGATGTGCTTAAGTCCATTGAAGAAGCAGCAAAAGAAAGAGGTGAAAACTAATGAAAGTATTTGACAAACCAAAAGCACTTACAAATAACGTACTTCATTATTGCCCGGGATGTACTCACGGTATCATTCACAGACTTGTAGCAGAAGTTATTGACGAACTTGGTGTTCAGGGCAGAACCATCGGTGTTGCATCTGTTGGTTGTTCCGTATTCTCTTACAACTATTTCAATGTGGATATGGTTCAGGCGGCTCACGGACGTGCTCCTGCAGTTGCTACAGGTGTTAAGAGATCTGATGCAAATAACATAGTTTTCACATATCAGGGTGACGGTGACCTTGCGGCTATCGGTACTGCAGAGACAGTTCATGCAGCAGCAAGAGGCGAAAATATCACCGTAATCTTCGTAAACAATGCAATCTACGGTATGACAGGCGGACAGATGGCTCCTACCACTCTTCCCGGTCAGATCACACAGACATCTCCTTACGGCAGAGATGTAAATACAGTTGGTTATCCTGTAAAGGTATGTGAAATGCTTTCACAGGTTGACGGTGCAACATATCTTGAAAGAGTTGCAGTAAACAACGTAAAGAATATCAAAAAAGCAAAAGAAGCAATCAAAAAAGCATTCCAGAATCAGATTGATGGTAAGGGATTTTCACTTGTAGAAGTTCTCTCTACCTGCCCTACAAACTGGGGCAAATCTCCTGTTGATGCTCTCGGATGGCTTGAAGAAAATATGATTCCTTATTATCCTCTTGGAGTATATAAGGACAAAACAAAGGAGGAAAAATAAGATGAACAAACAAATTCTTATTGCCGGATTCGGCGGACAGGGAATTTTGTTCTCAGGTAAATTCCTTGCTTATGAAGGTCTTATAGACGGAAAAGAAGTAAGTTGGCTTCCTTCTTACGGTCCTGAAATGAGAGGCGGTACAGCAAACTGCTCTATCATTATTTCTGACTCAAAGGTAGGTTCTCCTATCGTTGACAAGCCTGACATCCTTATTGCTATGAACGGACCGTCACTTGACAAATACGAAAATGCTACCGTAAAGGGCGGACAGATTTTTGTTGATTCTTCTCTTATCGAAAGAAAAGTGGCAAGAGATGATGTGGAGGTTCATTACATCCCTGCAACAAAGATTGCATCTGATGAAAATCTCCCCGGTCTTGCAAATATGATTATGATCGGTATGATGATCAAAAAGAGTGGCATCATTCCCTTTGAAAATGTAGAAAAAGCAATGAGTAAAGTAGTATCTCAAAAGAAACAGAACCTTTTTGACCTTAATATGAAGGCTGTTGAAATCGGATACAACTATGAGGGATAGGTGAAAGTAAGATGAATACTCAGATAAAGGATATCGGTATGAGATTGTCTTTTATGAGAGAAGAGGTTGAACTTTCTGTAGAAGAAATGGCATCAAAACTTGGTGTGGATGTTGATACATACTGTGCTTACGAAAGAGGCGAAATGGATTTTTCTTTCAGTTTTATGTACAATGCCGCAGAAGTGCTAGGTATTGATGTATCTGACCTTATAAGCGGAAATGCACCTACACTTTCTATGTGCTGTATGGTAAAAAAGGGCGAAGGATATTCTGTAAAAAGAGAAGACGAATATGACTACAAACACCTTGCATACACTTTCAGAAACAAAAAGGCAGAACCTTTCCTTGTGACAATCACTCCCGAAGATACCCCACCCGTTATGCACGGACACGAGGGACAGGAATTCAATTACGTGATTTCAGGCAAGATGAAATTATATATCGGGGATATTTCCTACGAATTATCCAAAGGTGACAGCGTGTACTTTGACTCAAGTGTGCCTCATGCAGAGGTAGCAATGGGCGACAAAGAAGCACAGTTTATTGCAGTAGTCATTAAATAGCCGATGGAAGAGTTTTGTTCGGAGACTTTTCTTAGCCTCGGTGACTCAGAACATTATTATTTTTACTGATTTATCTAAAATATGGAGGGCTACATAATGGCTATATACGAAAAATTCGTAGGAGCGTCTAGAGATGATTTTATCTCACTTGAAGACGCAAGAACCAACTATAATTTATCTTATAATGATGATTTTAATTTTGCATACGATGTTGTAGATAACCTTGGAAAAAACAAACCGGAAAAACTTGCTATGATATGGGTGTCAAAAAACGGTGAAGAAAAGTTCTTTACTTTTGAAGATATGATGCTCTATTCAAACAAAGCGGCAAACTATCTTAACTATATGGGTATAAAGAAGGGCGATAAGGTACTTCTTGCTATGAAAAGAAGTTACTACTTCTGGTTTGTAATCCTTGCACTTCACAAAATCGGTGCAGTTGCCGTTCAGGCGACAAATATGCTTAAGGCAAAAGACTATGTTTACCGTTGTAATGCAGGAAATATCAAAGCGGTTATCCTTACAGGCGACGGTGATGAAACAAGTTATTTTGACGAGGGCGAAGGACAGTACCAATCTGTAGAAAAGAAATTTGTTTTGGGACACAAAGATGCAGGAGAAGGCTGGATAGACTTCGAAGCAGGCTTTGAAATGGCAAGTACCGAATGGCAGAGACCTACAGGAAAAGCGGCTATCAAAGCAGACGATATGATGCTTATGGCGTTTTCTTCAGGTACAAGCGGATATCCCAAAATCATTACACATAACTTCAAATACCCCCTTGGTCATATTATGACAGGTGTGTTCTGGCACAGAGTAGTGGATGGCGGTGTTCATTTCACTATTTCCGATACCGGATGGCTCAAATCCCTCTGGGGGAAACTCTACGGACAATGGATGGGAGAAAGTGCAGTACTTGTATATGACTTTGACAAGTTTGACGGTGCAGATATCCTCTCAAAGATGGAAAAGTATAAGGTAACTACCTTCTGTGTACCACCTACAATGTACAGAATGCTTCTACAGAACGATGTGAAAAAGTATGACCTTTCATCTCTTACACATTGTTGTACAGCAGGAGAAGCGCTGAATCCTGAAATATTTAATAAGTGGTATGACGCCACAGGACTTAAGATATACGAAGGTTTCGGTCAGACAGAAACATGTCTCTGCCTTGGTACAATCAAGCCCTGGACAGAACCTGTGCCCGGTGCAATCGGACTTCCCGTACCTGGATTTGATGTGCACGTTTTATCTGATGACGGACAGGAAGCACAGCGTGGTGCTACAGGAGAAATCTGTATCAGAGTGCTTAGTCAGAAGAGAAAGTCCTGCGGACTTCTCGATACATACAATTTCTCAAAGGAAGATACCCAAAGAGCAATGTACAATGGTTTCTATCACACAGGCGATACTGCATACCGTGACGAAAAGGGTATGTACAGATACGTAGGAAGAAATGACGATGTTATCAAGTCTTCAGGATACAGAATCGGACCTTTCGAAATCGAAAGTGTACTGGTTGAGCATGATGCGGTTCACGAGGTTGCAGTAACAGGTGTTCCCGATCCGGTAAGAGGATTTGCAGTTAAGGCTACAATCGTTCTTTCCGAAGGATATGAAGGTACACCGGAACTTACAAAGGAACTTCAGAATTATGTAAAGACAAATACTGCTCCTTATAAGTATCCGAGAATTGTGGAATATGTGAAGGAACTTCCCAAGACCTTCAACGGAAAAATTCGCAGAAGCGAAATCAGAGAAAACGATTCAAAAAATGCAAACTGACAAGGGTGGTGTTTTATGAGCACAGGCACAAATAATGATTTTGAAAAGAATCTTATCAGGACAATCTATGATATCACAGGGGAACTTTTCTTAAGTGATGATAAGGTTGTTATTCGTTCTTTCAACGGGGATGATTCAAGGGTAGGAAACACCTATGGTGTAAAAAATCTCATATCTATGCTTCATGGCGTTCTTGTATCAGATATCGACGGCGTGGAAAGCCTCACCGTGGATACTATACGTGAAATGTATAATGATGGCATAAGAGGGAAGACTTTTTGTTTTTCCATAGAGAGAGAGCACAACATCATCAGGTGGTACGAACTTTCATTCTATCCTCAGAAAGATCAGGAAAAAGTGCTTGTAACCGTGAGAGAGATAGACAAAAAGGAAGACGCTATCACTCTTATGCTCAACAAAAAACCGGTGACTGTATATCTTAAGGATATACTATATGTGGACTATGGCAATCATAGCGTAGATATATATACCGATGGCAAAAAGACAAGTTTCTTCTCAGTGGCATTCAATGATGTGGCGAGAGTGCTTATGAAACACACAAGATTCTTAAGAAGTTACAAAAACTGTATTATAAATATGGACAGGGTAGAAAAAATCGAGAATGATTCATTTGTGATGGATGATAATGAGATTATTTCTATACCGAAACGAAGGCTAAAAGAGATAAAAGCCATATACGAGGCATATATTCTTAAACAAAAGAACCGCCTGTGATGAAGGGTAAAAATCATTCGGAACGCATAAGGCGGGGTTAATAATTAATTATAATTTCAAGGTAGGGATTTGCAAAAAAGCAAATCCCTTTTTATTTTGTGCCTTATGCTACAGACAAATCATCGTCTTCGTAGTATCACATACAACTTTGACTCGATTTGTCTGTTCCAAAAGATTTTTTCTCCTTCATCACACTCGCCTTCGGTTCAGTTTGAACATTCTGAACTAATTTTTCGTATTCTTCCGCTTTGTGATATTGACCTGTTTTTATCGTTTTCTTTCGATGCTTTTATCCAAAAACTATTGTAATTTTTTTATTTTGTGTTATAATATTTCTGCGACCTAATTGAATAATTTTGCTCAATATCAAGAACAATGTCTGTAAAAAACATTGGTCTCTTTTCTTGATATTGAGAGAATTAGGTCGCACTAATTGAGATCGGTGTTTTTAGCGCATCGGTTTCGGTGCGCTTTTTTTATGGAAAGAGGGAATGAATATGTTTGATATGAATACAGATATGGTTATGGACATATACGACAGTCAGGTAAAAAAATTTGAGAGAGAAAAATTTTTTGATAAAGAATATTCCAAACGTGAAAAACACCTTATGAAATGTATCGAAGACTTAAGAGAAACCATCACCCCTGAACAGAAATCAAAAATGGATAGACTTCTTGGCGCAATGCAGATGTATGATGAATATGTGAAGAAAAAAAGATTTGCCAGCGGAATGAAATATATGTATGAACTTGGTATGTGTCTTAAGAACCGATACTAAAAAACTTACCAAAAGGGACGGTCCCTTTTGGTAAGTTTTTTTCAATATTTTATTATTTTTCCGCCACCAATAACTGTATCCCCATCATAGAGCACTACTGCCTGACCTTTTGTAATTGCTCTTTGGGGTTCGTCAAATATCACCTTAAATGAATTATCGTCTATATAATAAACCGATGCATATGCTTCTGTATGATTGTATCTTATTTTTGCCTTTACTTTCATACCGTCAGTAATTTTGTCTATTGATATAAGATTTATATTCTCTGCAATAAGTTCTCTTGAAAACAAATCCTCATTTTCTCCAAGTACCACCTTATTTTCTTCTACATTCACATCAAGGACAAATGTTCTCTTACCAAGGGCTATACCAAGTCCTTTCCTCTGTCCTCTTGTATATCGGATGATTCCCTGATGTTTGCCCAGGGGATTTCCTGATTTATCCACATAATCACCCTGTGGGAATGTTTCATTTGTATAATCTTCTATAAACTTTGCATAATCACCGTCAGGTACAAAGCAGATATCCTGACTGTCCTTTTTGTGAGAATTCACAAAGCCGCTTTCTTCCGCAATTTTTCTCACTTCATCCTTACTCATACCCCCAAGTGGGAGAGATATCTTTTCAAGTTGCTTCTGTGTAAGTGAGTACAGTACATAACTTTGATCCTTGGAATGATCAAGGCCTTTCTTTAAAAGCCACTTTCCGCTGTCTTCATCATATACTACCTGTGCATAATGCCCTGTGACTATCTTTTCGCAACCAAGTTCTTCACACTTTTCAAAAAGAAGTCCCCACTTGATATATCTGTTGCAATCTACACAGGGATTGGGGGTTTCACCGCATTTGTATGCACATGCAAATCTGTCTATTACTTCAGTCTGGAAATCTGATGAAAAGTCATATACGAAATGCTCCATACTAAGTCTCTCGCAGACTTTCTTTGCATCAGCAATATTCTCCTCGTTGCAGCAGGCAGCATCGTTATTCATTATCTTTTCGTCGGCAAGTATCATTGTTGCACCGATACATTCATATTGATTGTTTTTCATAATAAGTGCGGCTACAGAACTATCTACTCCGCCACTCATTGCTATTAATGCTTTCTTTGACATTTTTATCTCCAAAAATAAGAATTTATATAGATATTATATATCCAAAAGTATAATTTTTCAATACAAATATGTTTTACTTTGTATTGAAAATAATTACAAAAAATGATAGAATTGACACATAATCTATAAACGGACGTGATATAAATGAAACTTACCCTTCTTGACTACAAAACTTTCGGTTACGATCTTGATCTTGATGTACTTAAATGTTTTGGCCAAGTAGAAGTATATGATATGACAGAAGATGATATGGTGGAAGAGAGAATTAAATATAGCGACATTGTCCTTTTAAACAAGGTAAAACTTACTCCTGATAATCTTAAGTCAGCGAAAAATCTTAAACTCATATGTGAATTTGCCACAGGTTATGACAACATAGATACAGAATACTGCAAAACGAAAAATATCGCAGTATGTAATGTGGTGGGCTATTCCACAAATTCCGTAGCACAACTGACGATTACCCTTGCTCTTAATCTTATGGGACGAATGAAAGAATATACTCATTATGTAAGTGACGGCAGTTATACAAAAAGCGGTCTTCATAATTTCCTTGATCCCGTATATCATCAGATGGAAGGAAAGGTGTGGGGGATTGTAGGATGTGGTAATATCGGTATGAAGGTAAAACTCATTGCAGAAGCCCTTGGTTGCAAGACAATAGTAAACAAACGCACACCCATAGACGGAATAGAATGTGTGGATATAGACACCCTTGTGGAAAGATCAGACATTATATCCATCCACACACCTCTTACAGATGAGACAAAAAATCTTATAAATAAAGAAAGAATATCAAAGATGAAAAAGAATGCAATCCTTATAAATGTTGCAAGAGGGCTTGTGGCAGATGAGGATGCCCTTGCCCATGCCATAAAGCACGGCAAAATCGGCGGAATAGGAATAGACGTGTTTTCAAAAGAGCCCTTAAGTGAGGATAATCCCCTTTATGAAGTGAGAAATTATCCCAATGTAATCCTTACTCCTCACATTGCCTGGGCATCAAGCGAAGCAAGAAATCTGTGCCTTGATGAAACTGTAAAGAATATAAAAGCATTTCTTAATGGCGAAAGGTACAACAGGGTGGTATAATTGGAAAATATAATAAGTCTTTATGAAGAAAGTCACTATAGAAAAATGAGAAATGGTTTGGCGTGAAAACCGCCCCCTGCAAATTGCATCATAAATATAACGTGAACACAATATATGTAGGGGACAGGTTCTATTCCCTTGTCGGCATGGTCTCTGAAAAATTCTTTGTAAAAGTGCTTTTTGTCTTTGAATTTTTAGTATATAGCAATTTTTTGTTGCAATTGAGGGAATTTTGTGATAAAATAACCTTTATCTGTTAAATTTTATGTTTTGATATTTTTTAAGGAGGAAATCCTATGTATAAAATTGTTAAGAAAAAGGAACTGAACCCTACAGTTACCCTTATGGAAATTGAAGCGCCTTTTGTAGCGAAGAAGGCAGAACCGGGACAGTTCATAATACTTCGTGTAGATGAAGAAGGGGAGAGAATTCCTCTTACTATCGCTGATTTTGACAGAGAAAGGGGTACAGTTACAATCATATTTCAGATTGTAGGTGCAACCACAGAGAAACTCAATCACAAAAACGAAGGCGAATTTATTCAGGACTTTGTAGGACCTCTTGGTGTGGCTACTCACACAGAAGGACTCAAAAAAGTTGCAGTAGTTGGCGGTGGTGTTGGTTGTGCCATTGCATATCCTATCGCAAAGAAACTTCACGATATGGGATGCGAAGTTCATTCTGTAGTAGGTTTCAGAAACAAAGACCTTGTTATCCTTGAAGATGAATTCAAAAATGCTTCAAATGAACTTTATATGATGACAGATGACGGAAGTTATGGGGAAAAGGGACTTGTGACAGATGCCCTGAGAAAACTTATCGAATCAGGCAACAAGTATGACGAAGTTATTGTTATCGGTCCACTTATTATGATGAAATTTGTCTGCCTTCTTACCAAAGAATTCGGAGTCAAAACAGTTGTAAGTATGAATCCTATTATGATAGACGGTACAGGAATGTGTGGCGGATGCCGACTTACAGTTGGCGGCGAGACAAAGTTTGCCTGTGTTGACGGTCCTGATTTCGACGGACATCTTGTGGACTTTGATGAAGCCATTGAGCGTTCTTCAATGTATAAGCCCTTTGAAAGACACGCTCATGAATCAACCTGTAATCTGTTCAGTAAGGAGGTAAAGTAATATGCCTAATATGTCACCGAAAAAGAACGAGATGCCAAGTCAGGCACCTGATGTAAGGAACAAAAACTTTTTGGAGGTTGCTCTGGGATACACCCAAGAACAGGCAATAGACGAAGCCCAGAGATGCTTAAACTGTAAGCACAAGCCCTGTGTGACAGGATGCCCTGTGCAGATAGATATCCCTGCATTTATAAAGGAAGTTGCAGAAGGCAATTTCGATGGGGCATATGAAGTGATTGCAAGATCTAGTTCACTTCCTGCAGTATGCGGCAGAGTTTGTCCTCAGGAAAATCAATGTGAAGGAAAGTGTGTAAGAGGTCTTAAGGGTGAACCTGTTGCAATCGGCAGACTTGAAAGATTTGTTGCAGACTATCACAACGCAAAAGAAAATGTAACAGTTAACAAGCCTGAATGTAACGGACACAAGGTAGCAATCATCGGTTCAGGCCCTTCAGGACTTACCTGTGCAGGTGACCTTGCAAAGATGGGATATGATGTGACAGTATTTGAAGCATTCCACCTTGCAGGCGGTGTGCTTGTGTACGGTATCCCTGAATTCAGACTTCCAAAGGCTATAGTACAGAAGGAAATCGACGGACTTAAAGCACTTGGTGTTAAGTTCGAAACAAATATGGTTATCGGAAAAGTTCTCTCCATTGACGAACTTATGAAAGATTACGGATTTGAATCAGTATTTATCGGTTCAGGCGCAGGACTTCCGAGATTTATGAATATCCCGGGTGAAAACCTTAAGGGTGTATATTCTGCAAATGAATTTCTTACAAGAGTAAATCTTATGAAAGCATACAAAGAGGATTCCAACACACCTATCCAGCATGCAAAGAATGTGGCTGTTGTAGGTGGCGGTAATGTTGCTATGGATGCTGCAAGATGCGCCAAGAGACTTGGTGCAGAGAATGTATATATAGTATATAGAAGAGGGGAAGAAGAACTCCCTGCAAGAAAAGAAGAAGTAGAGCATGCAAAAGAAGAAGGTATCATCTTTAAACTTCTTACAAATCCTGTGGAAATTCTCCCTGATGAAAACAAATTTGTAAAAGGTATCAAATGTGTGGAAATGGAACTTGGCGAGCCTGATGAATCAGGCAGAAGAAGACCACAGGTAAAAGCGGATTCTGAATTCACCATTGATGTTGATTCTGTTATTATGAGTATCGGCACAAGTCCTAATCCCCTTATTCGTTCTACCACAGAAGGTCTTGAGACACAGAAGTGGGGCGGTATCATCGCAGACGAAACAGGTCTTACATCAAGAAAAGGTGTATATGCAGGCGGAGATGCGGTGACAGGTGCGGCTACTGTTATTCTTGCTATGGGAGCAGGAAAAACTGCAGCAAAAGCAATAGATGAATATTTAACTAATAAGTAATTCAAAAAAGAGTACGGTAAATACAAACCGTACTCTTTTTTTGAATTGTTGAATAGTTTTAAAACACATTTATAATGTAAATGTTACAAAAACTGCCCTGTCCCCGAATGTAACAAAAACTTGTCTATAATTTATTGACTATATTGGATATCCATACACCCTTTTTGATAAGATACAGTCCCAGTATGCATTTAGCACCTTCCACAAGTTGAGTACACAGATAGACTGTTATAATATTAAGTCCTGTGTAGTTGGAAAGGCAAAATGCAACAGGCACACTTACCACCCAGGCAAATACACAGTCAAAGAGAAAGGTGATTCCCGTTTTTCCACCTGAACGAAGGATAAAATATGTCGAGTGAAGAACCGAATGTACAGGCATAAGCACCGCACTTATAAACATAAATGAACTTGCAAGGTTTTTAACCTCTTCTGATGTGTTATAAAGTTCTGGGAAAATGCCTGAGACCATTGCCATAACTCCCCCAATAACCACACACATTGCCCCTGCGAAGAATATAAGTTTCGGTGCGGCTTTTTTGGCTCCTTCAATGTCATTTGCACCAAGTAATTGTCCCATAACAACGGCAACACCTGAGCCAAATGCGATAAACAGTACGTTAAAGAGATTTATTGCAGTATTTGCTATGTTCTGCCCTGCCACAACATCTATCCCTCTTACAGAATAGCATTGTGCAAGCATGGCAACACTTGCCCCCCACAGACATTCATTTGTGGTAAGAGGAAGAAGTCCTTTTGTAAAGATTCTCTTTGCAAGATTAGCAGGGATTTTCATTGTTTTGTAAATCCCCTCAATGTATGGAAGATCATCTTTGTGAGAGTGTGACCATATCATTACTATAGCCACCTGAACATATCTTGAAATAACCGTTGCTATTGCGGCACCTGCTACTCCAAGTTTCGGGAAAAAACCTATCCCGAAGATAAGAAGAGAGTTAAATACTATGTTTGTAATAACCGCCACTATCCCTGCCACCATAGGCGGTGTGGCAACCCCACCTTCACGGAGTGTACTTGAATACACCTGTTCAAGTGCAAATGGCACAAAGCCTGTGAGCATTATCAACATATATTCTTTTGAATAAAGGAATGTCTTTTCAAGGGCTATACCTTTGTCTGCATCGTGAAGATAAAACCTTATCAGTTCATCTCCGAAAACTATAAACAATACACAACCGATTATAGTGATAACTGCTGCGGTTATAAATTTGAAACGAAAGGTATTCCTTACACCTTTGTAATCTTTTTTTCCGAAAAACTGTGCACAAAATATCCCTGCACCTGATACTGCACCGAATATTGCAAGATTGAATACAAAAAACAGTTGATTTGCAATGGCAACACCTGACATTTGCTCGGTGCCTACACTTCCTATCATTATATTGTCTATAAGAGCCACAAAGTTTGTTATAAGGTTTTGTACCATTATGGGAATGGCTATAAGGAGAGTTTTTTTGTAGAAACTCCAGGAACCGATATATTTTTTCATATGTTGTTTTCCTTTCTTAGAGACGATTGTATGAGTATAACATATTTCCTAAAGTAATTCAAGCAAAATACAATTTATCTATGTTAAAGTCATAAACCAAAATGAATCTTTGTAAAATATATGATAATTATTGCATTTTTGGTATATTTATGATATAATTCACTCACAATGGACAACTATGAATCTATATAGGAGGATTAATTATGGACATCAAAAAACCTATCAGACCTGAAACAATTATTCAGTTTGGCGAAGGCGGATTCTTAAGAGGCTTTGTTGACTGGATGATTCAGAAACTTAACGACAGCGGAAAGTACAACGGAAATATCGTTGTGGTACAGCCTATCGATAAAGGAATGTGCGATATGCTTACCGCACAGGATTGCAACTACACCCATGTAATCAGAGGCGTTGAAGGGGTAGAGAAGACTATCGTAGATTCTATCTCACGTTGTGTTAAGCCTTATGAAGATTATCAGGCATTTCTCGATCTTGCAAAGAACCCTGACTTCAGAGTTGTTGTATCAAACACAACAGAAGCAGGTATTACATATGTAGCAGAGGACAAACTTACAGATGCTCCTCCCAAATCTTTCCCTGCAAAGGTAACAGTTCTTCTTTATGAAAGATTCAAGGCAGGACTTGACGGATTTATATTCCTTCCTTGCGAACTTATCGAAAAGAACGGCGACAACTTAAAGAAAATCGTTCTTCAGTATGCTTACGACTGGAATCTCGGTGAAGATTTTGTGAAGTTTGTAGAAGAAAAGAACTACTTCTGTTCAACCTTGGTTGACAGAATCAACACAGGCTATCCTAAGGGCGAAGACCTTGGTCTTGGATACGAAGACAATATGGTAAATACATCTGAATACTTCCATCTTTGGGTAATCGAATCTCCTAAGGATTTCACAAAGGAACTTCCTTTCACAGATATCGGTCTTAATGTTATCTGGACAGAAGATATGAGTATGTACAGAACCAGAAAAGTAAGAATCTTAAACGGTGCACACACAGCCATGGTTCCTTACTGTATGCTTAGAGGTTTCACAACAGTAAGAGAATGTGTTACAAACCCTGATATCAGAAAGTTTGTAGATAAGTGTGTATTTGAAGAAATTATTCCTACACTAGATCTTCCGAAGGAAGAACTCATCGACTATGCAAATAACGTTCTTACAAGATTTGAAAATCCTTATATCAAACATTTCATCAAGGATATTTCTCTTAACTCTGTAAGTAAGTTCAAAGTAAGAGTACTTCCATCTATTACAGAATATATCAAGCGTTACAACAAAATGCCTGAAACACTTCTCGAATCCTTTGCAAACCTTATCAAGTTCTACAAAGCAGGCGAGCCAAATGACGATAAGGATGTAATGGCATTTATGAAAGAGGCTTCACTTAAAGAGATCCTTGCAAAGGTAGAATTCTGGGGCGAAGACCTTACATATCTCTATGACGAGGTGGCTAAATACTATGAAGATTAATCCTCTTGATAATGTGGAAGTAAGTCTTTCCACAGGACACAAAAGTGCAATCTGTGATATAAAAAAAGGTGAGGATATCATTAAATACGGTTTCCCCATTGGCCACGCAACAGAAGATATCAAGGCAGGGGACCATGTGCACACACATAATACCAAGACAAACCTTTCAGACATTATAGAATATACCTACAAACCGAATTTCACTCCTATAGAAAAAGTTGATACAAATTACGCCTTCATGGGATATGTAAGAGAAAACGGCGACGTTGGTATCAGAAATGACATCTGGATTGTAAACACAGTTGGTTGTGTAAACAAGATTGCAGAACGCCTTGCAAAAATTACAGGTGCAAAGGCATTCCCACATCCTTTCGGATGTTCACAGCTTGGCGATGACCAAAAAATTACACAGACTATCCTTAAGGGGATGGTAAACCATCCTAATGCAGGCGGTGTGCTTGTACTTGGCCTGGGATGTGAAAACAACAACCTTGAAGTGTTCAAGGAGGTCCTTGGCGAAGTAAATCCCGACAGAGTGAAATTCTTCAACTGTCAGGATCACGATGATGATATTGAAGATGCGGTTAAGGTTATCGAAGAACTTAAGGCATATGCCTCTAAGTTTGAAAGACAGCCTGTACATATTTCAAAATTAAGAGTAGGACTTAAATGCGGTGGCTCTGACGGATACAGCGGTATCACAGGAAATCCACTTGTAGGAAGATTTTCCGACAAACTTATCTCTTATGGCGGAAGTACAGTTCTTACTGAAGTTCCCGAAATGTTTGGTGCAGAGCATCTTCTGATGGAAAGATGTATCAATGAAGAAATCTTTGACAAATCTGTGAAACTTATAAACAACTTCAAGGAATACTTCATAAGACACAATCAGGTGGTTTATGAAAATCCTTCACCGGGAAACAAAGCAGGCGGTATCACAACTCTTGAAGAAAAGTCCCTCGGTTGTGTACAGAAGGGCGGCAAGAGTGAGGTGGTTGACGTACTTGACTATGGCGACATTCTCTCAAAGAACGGTCTCAACCTTCTAAACGGTCCCGGAAATGATATTGTGGCAATCACAAACCTTATGGCTTCGGGAGTACATATGATACTCTTTACCACAGGCAGAGGCACACCGGTAGGCTCTTGTGTACCTACAATCAAGATTTCCACAAACTCTGACCTTGCCAAGAGAAAATCAGGCTGGATAGACTTCGATGCAGGTGAAATCTTAGAAGGAAAAGACCTTACTCAGGAACTTTTCGACTACTGTGTGGAAGTTGCAAACGGCAGACTCAGCAAAAATGAAGAAAACGGCTATGAAGAAATCTCTATCTTCAAAGACGGTGTTACATTATAAGAAAGGATATGTGAAAGATGAATTACGCAAAAGAAATAGAAAAAATCGGTATTGTTCCTGTTATCAAAATCAATGATGTGGAAAAGGCAGTTCCATTGGCAAAGGCACTTATTGCAGGCGGACTTCCTGTTGCTGAAATCACATTCAGAACAGCAGCAGCGGAAGAAGCAATCAGAAGAGTAGCAAATGAATGCCCTGAAATGCTTGTTGGTGCAGGTACAGTTCTTACAATCGAACAGGCAGAAAAAGCAAAAAATGCAGGTGCTAAGTTTATCGTAAGCCCCGGATTCAATCCAAAGGTAGTTAAATGGTGTGTTGACAATGGTATCCTTGTGACACCCGGTATCACATCTCCTTCAGAAATCGAACAGGCTCTGGAACTTGGTCTTGACGTAGTTAAATTCTTCCCTGCAGAACAGAGTGGCGGACTTCCGAAGATCAAAGCACTTTCTGCTCCATATTCAAGTCTTAAGTTTATGCCTACAGGCGGAATTGATCTTACAAATCTTGTAAGTTATATCAAAAACAAAAAGATTCTCGCCTGCGGCGGAAGTTTCATGGTAAAAGAAGACTTCATCAACAATGAAGAATGGGAAAAAATTACAGACCTTTGTAAGCAGTCTGTAAATACAATGCTTGGTCTCTCTATCGGTCATATCGGCATCAACTGTGAAGGCGACGAAGAAGCAAAGAAAGTTGGCGCTCTTATCTCTAACTTTATTGGACTTCCAATGGAAAGAGATACAGACAAGAGCCTCTTTGTAGGATCAGAATTTGAAGTGATGAAATCTGCATCCTTCGGCAAAGGCACAAACGGACATATTGCAATCCTTACAAATACTGTTGACAGAGCAGTATATCACCTTGAAAAACGCGGTGTTGAATTCGATATGGAAACTGCTACATACAATGCAGACGGCACAATGAAGTTTGTATATGCAAAGGATACAATTGGTGGATTCGGGTTCCATCTTATTGAACGTAAGTAATTACGGATGTAAAAACAGCCCATATCACAAAAAGGCGAGTAAAGATATAAATTAGTATCTGGAAATTTTAGATTTTTAAAATTTTATATAGGGTGGAAAAATCTCATAAAATTGAGATTTTTCTGCTTTTTGTGCCTTTTTGTTATGCACAAGCCTCACCTCTCGACGTACACACGTACACCGTCGGGAAAACCTCACATCAGTTCGGTTTCGGGTTGTGCATTATGAACAGTTTTTTCTATCCGTATAAGTAATGGAGGTATTAAATATGGCAAATATATTAGGCTTACACCATATCGCTCTTAAGATAAGAGAAGATGAATACCAGAAGACAATGACATTCTACAGAGATATACTTGGTATGAAGATGCTTCGTACATGGGGCAACTGCTGTATGCTTGATCTTGGAAATACCATTCTTGAAATAGTGGGCAATTCTGACGGATCAGATATTGGCGGCTCAAGAAATCACTTTGCTATTCTTACCGATGATGTTGACTCTATGATAGAGAAGGTAAGAAAAGAAGGATATAAGATTACAATCGAGCCAAAAGATGCAAATCTTGGGGGAGATTATCCTGTAAGGCTTGGATTTTTTGTAGGTCCTGCAAACGAAACTGTGGAATTCTTCTCATTGAAATAGGAGGCATAATATGGCAGACAAAGTTTCTCAATGTGATATATGTGCCTATTATTATTACGATGATGAAGAGGATATGTATATGTGCAATATGAATATGGACGAGGATGATATGATGAGATTTATGTCAAGTCCTCATTCAAATTGCCCGTTTTTTCACATATATGATGAGTACAAAATTGTAAGAAAACAAAACTGATAAAAAAGGATGAACAATCATATGTTCATCCTTTTTTGTATAACGAAAACCACGCGATAGTCGCGTGGTTCAATATAGGTTAACCGATGAGAAAAATCCTCCTAATGTGATATAATAAAAAAGACCTGCCAGTCAAAATAAAAACATTAGGAGGATTTAACTATGAAAAAAATA
>JAZSCT010000049.1:0-3137 GCA_045530725.1 Clostridia bacterium | reverse complement strand
GTGTTTTTCTTGCAGTATGGAAAAAGAAACAGTTAGGCGGATTTTCAAAATGCATAACCGGACTTTTGGCATTTTCAAACGCTAAGTTAATCGCTATTATAGAATTTATATTAGGTGCTTTGGAAATGATTCCGATGGCTTTTCTTCTTGACAAAACTGCCGGCAATTTCAATCGTATGTTTGGTCAAATTGTTGGTACTGGAGCAAACTATTTTGCCGTTATCTTTTTAGTTCCCATTTTCTGGAGTATATTATCAATGATTCTCCTGGCTGACCCGTTGAAACAAATCGATATTGCAACTTTATTGATACCAATACAATTGGTATTTTTGAAAATCGCCTGCTTCCTTAATGGATGCTGTTGGGGAATCCCGTGGGAATACGGATTATATAATCATCATTATGACCACCCGGGAAAGCAAGTTCCAGTACAAGCTATTGAGGTGCTTTTTGCCGTTATAATTTTCATTTTCTTGTTATTCTACAGAAGAAAAGCAAAAACAGGAACAATATATCCGATGTTTATGATTTTATATGGCGGAACAAGATTTTTCAGTGAATTTTTCACTGCCGCTTATCCTGATATTATAGGACCATTTAATATGTATCAAGTTTTGTGTGCAATATCAGTTTTAATTGGTCTTATAGCTTTCTTTATTATCAGAAAAAATGGCGATAAAATTTCTGCTTTCTTTGAGAAGCCACAGAAAAAACTTAATGAGCGAATATCCCAAGCACAAGAAGAAAAAGCACAGGCCGAAAGTGCCGAAATGGAAAGAATAGAAAAAATAAGAATCGCAAGAGAAAAAGCAAAGGCACGACGCGGAAAATAATTTAATATTAATAAAAAAACACCGAAGGATTTTTTATAGTCCTTCGGCGTTTTTTTATTGTATAATTTTAAGAATCATATCAACAAGTGTTTCACTTTCATCAGACTGGAAATAGTGAGAATCCGTTTCAATAAAATGAATCTTATTGAGGTTGTCGGCACTTAATCTCCAGAGCTTTTCAGCCTCCTTATAATTCTTTGTGAAAGCGTCGGTTTTGCTAATTATAACATCCGTCTGCACCTTGATTTTATTTGGTTTACTGTAATGATACCAAGTCATAAAATCCGTATCCTTGCGGAAATTGTCAATCATATTAAGGTTTTGCTCATCTGTGAAATTATCAAGTGGTGCACCTGCTGAAATAAGACGTTTTTTGATTTGCTTATCAGAAACCTTGTTCCAGCCATTCTTATTTGGTGCTTTTTTCGGTGGTATATATCCACCTGCCACATAGTGAGAAACATTTACCCCTTTATCCTCAAGAATATTGATGAGCTGTAATGCAACAGCCGCACCTGCACAATGAGAATATATGTACAACTCTTGTGTTTCTCCGATTTCAGCTATAATTTCTGCAACATATTCACATTCCTCATAAGAACGAAGATAGTTCACATTGTAAATTGACATATCGTTGTTCTTCCTTGACATTGATTCCACAAATTTGGCATAAGCTGTTGCATCACCACCGGCATAAGGCACAAGAATCATTGCTTTTTGTGATGCTTTCACTTCTTTGAGCAAATCGAAGTTTTCATAAGCTGGTTTTTCACCTGTTGTCATAAGTGTTGCAAGTTTTTCAGCCGTCGGATTAGCAATAAATTGTGATGCAGAAATGTTTTGCATTGCATTTTCCGACAATACCGCAATCATATCAATACTTGTTCCGCCAAGAGAGAAGAAATTCTCATTTCTGCCAATTTCTTCAATATGAAGTGTTTTTTCAAACAGATGACAAACAATTTTTTCAGTTTCCGTTATAGGTTTTTCCTTGACAAAGTCATCTTCAAAAACAACTTCAATTGCTTTAAGCTGTTTACGGTCAAGCTTACCACTTGCGTTAAGAGGCATTGATTCAAGTGTAACAAAGGCACTTGGCACCATATAACGAGGAAGTTTATTGTTACAATATTCTTTTATCTTTGTCTTGTCGATATTTTTTCCACAACAATATGCTACAAGAACATCTTTGCCATTGTTCTGCTTCACCATAATAGCAACAGAATCAACCTCATCAACTTCACCAATAACCTTTTCTATTTCTCCTAATTCAATTCTTTGTCCGTTGATTTTAACCTGGAAGTCGTTTCGACCTACATAACAGATTTGACCGTCTTCTCTCCAGTATGCCAAGTCACCTGTTTTGTAGAGTTTTCCTTCACCGAATGGGTTGTCTATGAACTTTTCATTTGTAAGTGTTTCGTTGTTAAGGTAACCTTGTCCTACGTTCACACCTGCAATACAGAGTTCACCTATTACACCTATTGGAGTAGGCTTTATATACTTATCCACAATATGAAGCTGTGTATTGTATATTGGTTTACCGATTGGTACTGGGTCTGTGTCTGTTGGTACACAAGGATAGTAGCTTACGTCAACAGCACATTCAGTAGGACCATAAAGGTTGTGAAGACTTACCTTGTTGTAGTCATAGATATTGTAAAATCTGTTAATATGGTTTGCTGTTAATGCTTCACCTGACAAGAACACATATTTTACTGTGTTGAATTTGCTTTGTTCTTCCGGGTTGTTTTCAAGATATGTCAAGAACAAGTCAAATACAGATGGAACAAAGTGTAAATGTGTTACCTTATTCTTTTCTGTTTCATAGAGTATCTTTGCAGGTAAGAAATGTTCATCAGGTTTTGATGCACAAAGAGTTCTTCCTGTCATACCCCACCAGAAGAGTTCCCATACAGAAACGTCAAATGTATATGGAGTTTTCTGCAAGATTACATCATTTTCTTCTAACGGATAGAAGTCATGCATCCAGAGTATTCTGTTAACTGCAGACTTGTGGCTTATCTTTGCTCCCTTTGGATTACCTGTACTACCTGATGTATAGATTACATAAGCAGTATCATTTTCATTTGCAAGAATTGGAGTTGTTTCTGTTATTGTGTTTTCGTTAAGAACTTCAGTTGCATTGATACAAGGTGTATTTCCTGCAAGGTGACAGAATTTTTCCTGTGCAATTACTGCTTTTGCCTTACTATTAAGGAGTATGTATTCTATTCTGTCCTGTGGATAGTTAGGGTCTATCGGTAAGTATGCATTACCGCCACGGATAATACCATAGACAGC
>JAZSCT010000047.1:0-1635 GCA_045530725.1 Clostridia bacterium | reverse complement strand
ATACGAGCTTCAGATGAGAGGAGAGTAATTATGGAAAAAACAATGGAGAAAATCGTAGCATTAGCAAAATCCAGAGGTTTTGTTTATCCGGGTTCCGAAATCTATGGCGGACTTGCAAATACATGGGATTACGGTAACCTTGGTGTAGAATTAAAAAATAACGTAAAAAAAGCTTGGTGGCAGAAATTTATCATGGAAAACCCTTACAACGTAGGTGTTGACTGTGCGATTTTAATGAATCCTCAGACATGGGTAGCCAGCGGACATTTAGGCGGATTCTCAGATCCTTTAATGGACTGTAAAGAATGTCATGAACGTTTCCGTGCAGATAAGATCATCGAAGATTTTGCAAAAGAAAACGGCATTACATTAGAAAGCAGCATTGATGGCTGGAGTCAGGAACAGATGAAAGCATTCATCGATGACAACAATGTACCATGTCCTACATGTGGAAAACATAACTTTACAGACATCCGTCAGTTCAACTTAATGTTCAAAACATTCCAGGGTGTAACTGAAGATGCAAAAAACACAGTATATTTAAGACCTGAAACAGCTCAGGGTATTTTCGTTAACTTTAAAAATGTTCAGAGAACATCCCGTAAGAAAATTCCTTTCGGTATCGGACAGATTGGTAAATCCTTCCGTAACGAAATCACACCGGGTAACTTTACTTTCAGAACAAGAGAATTTGAACAGATGGAATTAGAATTCTTCTGTGAACCTGATACAGACCTTGAATGGTTCGCATATTGGAAATCCTTCTGTATTAACTGGTTAAAGACTCTTGGTATCAAAGATGAAGAAATGAGAGTAAGAGACCATGATGCAGAAGAATTATCCTTCTACTCCAAAGCTACAACTGATATCGAATTCTTATTCCCATTCGGTTGGGGCGAACTTTGGGGAATCGCAGACAGAACAGACTACGACTTAACACAGCATCAGAACGTATCCGGACAGGATATGACATATTTTGACGATCAGCAGGGTAAGAGATATGTTCCTTACGTTATTGAACCATCCTTAGGTGCAGACCGTGTTGTTCTTGCATTCCTTTGTGCAGCTTATGATGAAGAAGAAATCGGTGAAGGTGATGTACGTACCGTTCTTCATTTCCATCCTGCATTAGCACCTGTTAAGATTGGTGTATTACCTTTATCTAAGAAATTAAATGAAGGTGCAGAAAAGATCTTCACAGAATTAAGCAAAAAATACAATTGTGAATTTGACGATAGAGGAAACATTGGTAAGAGATATCGTCGTCAGGACGAAATCGGTACACCATTCTGTATCACATATGACTTTGAATCTGAAGAAGATCAGAGTGTAACAGTTCGTTTCCGTGATACTATGGAACAGGAAAGAGTTAAAATTGCAGATTTAGATGCTTATTTTGCTGATAAATTTACATTCTAATCTAAATAATGACAGCACTTCTCAAATTGAGAGGTGCTGTTTTTTGATATAAAATGTTAAAAAAAGTCCTACATAAGTGGTGCAAATAAACGTAAAATATCCTGAAAAAATTTCATGAAAATATTGGAATGGCAATCTTTTAGAGTGATTAACTGACAATCTTTCTGCGTCTGTAGAAAATCCTGTTTCAGTTCTAAAACAGCAGAAGTGTCATAG
>JAZSCT010000004.1:0-54237 GCA_045530725.1 Clostridia bacterium | reverse complement strand
CTTGTGCGTCGCCAGTAAAGGGTAGGGCTATGCCCGAAAATGAAAAACCACCCGCTATGCGGGTGGATATTTATTTGTTTACATATATTATTTTTAATGGTATAATGTACATATAATATATCTACAGGAGGAATGTCAAATGAAAAAACTGATTTCATTATTACTTGTGCTTGCGTTGGTTATATCATCTATATGCACATTTTCTGTTTTTGCATCGGGAATAAAGATTCAGATCAACGGACAAAACAAAGAATTTGATGTTATGCCGCAGATTATCGAGGGAAGAACTCTTGTTCCTATGCGTGCTATTTTTGAAGAATTCGGAGCAGATATCCAATGGGATGATAAAACCCGTACAGTAAAGGCAACTGCAGGGGATACAACAGTTACTCTTGTTGTAAACTATCCACGTGGCGATGTGAATGGAAAAGATGTTACACTTGATGTTCCGCCGATGATTATCAACGGAAGAACTATGGTGCCTGTCAGATTTGTGGCAGAAGCACTAGGATGCGAGGTTAACTGGGACGGAAGTTCTCAAACGGTGATTATTACAGGTACAGTTAAAGGAAATAAAGACAATACTGACAAAGATTTATCTCTTGGCGAAATGGAAAACAATGAGTATAAAAACGAATCACTTGGTATCGGATTCAGACTTCCGGGAGGAATGACCTTCACTACAAGAGAGAAGATAAATGAATTATATGGTGTTGTCGGAGATATGATGAATATTGAGGATTACATTAATGTGATGGAGCAGAGCGGTTCATATATTGATATGATGGCTTCAAATCCTTTTGGTGAAAACATTCAGGTATCTGTGAACAAAGCCACCGGACTCTCAGAAGAGGAATACTGCAACAATCTTAAAGATACATTGCCTGATGAACTGGTATCTTATGGTATGATAATCAAATCTATCAGCGTTGTAGAAAAAGAAATTACAGGCTGTTCACTTAAAGGTTTATCTATTAATAGTGAATATCAGGGCGTGAATATTTGTCAACTTTTGCTTATAAAGAATGTTGGCAATGTTACCGTTTTATATACAATATCTTCTAATATTGAGGCTAATCTTGATACTATTGCAAAGGCATTGTTTGTAATCTAATAACGGGATATGCTTGGGGATGTAAATATAACTTTTACATCCCTTTTTATATGAATAATTTGTTATTGAAGTTTTTATGAATTTGTGGTAAACTATATTTTGATAAATTATGAACAGGTGATATTATGCATTTAACTATTGGTAAGAATAAACTAAAAACAGCACTTATTATAGGGCTTATATTTGCATTTTTTTCGGTTGTAATATACACAGTTGCATATATGCTTGGCTCTGATCCTCAGAGTGCAGCAATGATTGCTCTGTTGTTTTCAGGTCTTACATCTTTTTTCAGTTATTGGTTCTCTGACAAAATTGTTATAAAGATGAACGGTGCGAAAAATCCTACACCGGATCAGGAAAGAATTATCAAACCTATACTGGAGAGACTTTGTGAAGCATCCGGGTTGCCTATGCCAAAATACTATGTATCGGTGGATCCTTCACCAAATGCTTTTGCCACAGGCAGAAACCATAATCATTCTGCGGTATGTGTTACTACAGGACTTCTGGAAAGACTTAATAATGACCAGATAGAGGGTGTACTTGCACACGAAATGGCTCATATCAGAAACTATGACATTCTCTTGCAGACTGTAGCATCTGTTATGATAGGTGCGGCAATAATCGCTGCGGACATGTGTTCAAGAATGATGTTCTGGGGAAGAGCGAGAAGACGTGATGATGACAACGGCGGAGCAAATCTTATTTTGTTTATAGTCGGACTTATATTTATGATAATTGCCCCTATAGCAGGACAACTGTTAAGATTTTCCTTAAGCAGAAACAGAGAATACCTTGCTGATGCTACTGCTGCTAAGTTCACGGGCAAACCCCATCATCTTGCAGACGCTCTTGAAATAATAAGCGGAGCCAATATTCCTGTTACAGGAGCCACAAAGGCAACAGAAGGTATGTATATATCAAATCCTCTGAATGGTAAAGATGTTGCAAATCTCTTTTCCACTCATCCGCCGATTGCAGAAAGAGTCAGAATATTAAGAAATATGAAATAAATTATTATACACTTAGTTTTTAAATTTTGAAAGGACGGTTTTTATGAGTATATCAAAATGTCCGGTTTGTCAGAGTACAGATATAAACGGTATTACCTGTAATAATTGCGGTGCTATGCTTTTGTTTATGGGAGATGACGGAAAGACTGTCAATCCTTCTGCTCCACAAAAAAAGGAACCGAAAACTACCGAGAGTATTATACAGGAGATTCTAGAATCTGCTAATGTGAAATCTTCTCCTTTTGAGAAGATTGCCTACATTGATGACGAATCAAAGGAAGGTAGTATAGAAGATATCAATAGTATTGTTGCCGACAAGTCATTTGCCGATCTTGCACGTGAAATGGGATATGATCATGATCAGGAGGCTTCGGATGAGGGTAAAAATGCCACGGATGAAGTAGTGGCTGAAGAAGCAACAGAAGAAATCATATCTGAAGAAACTGTTGCAGAGGAAACTGTTGCAGAGGAAACTGTTGTGGAAGAAACTGTTGTGGAAGAAACTGTTGCAGAAAAAATTATTCCTGAGGAAATTGTTTCTGAAGAAATCAAGGAAGAATCTCTTCCTGTTGTGGAAGATACAACAGAAAATCCATCCGATATATCAGAAGATAATACATCTTATGAAGAGGAGAAAATCCCTGAAGAAGTAAATGAAGAAATTGCTGTTGAGAATGAGGAAGAGATACCTTCATATGAAGAATCCCCTGTTGAACCCGAAGAAAAGGGCAGTGATGATGTGACAGAGGAAATAGCAGAAGAAACAGATGATATTCTTTCAGACAACGATGCAGAACCTGCTTCTGACGAAAAAATTTCTCTTGTAGAAAGGATTTCACAGAAGGTAAGTGAAAAAATCGAAAAAGAAGAACTGACAAACAAAAATGACGATGATGAAGTGGATTTGTTTGCTCCTCCTGTATGGGAACATTCCGAAAAAACCATTGTGAAAGAAAAACGAATCAAAAAATCACCAAAAGAAGAGCAGACACCTTGTGATCAAGTTATAGATGACAAAGTTATGGAAATAGATACCGGATTTAACAAAGTCCTCAACATATGCAGATTTTCACTTATGATACTGATGCTTATTACTGTTGTGTGTATGTTTTTGCCATCCACACGTATAGGCGGTTTTTCATCAGGTCAGAGTGTACAGATATTTGCAGTTATATCTGTGATACCTTTCGTAGTTGGATTTGTTTTGTGTATCAAAGAAAAACAGTATATCAGAAAGTTTATATATTCGTTGCTTTTAAGTATTATATTTGCTTTTGCATATATGGTATTTATGTTTTCATTTTCATCAGGTGGTTTCAAAGGTATAGTTTATCTTGTATTAAGCGGGCTGATTATTGTTGTATCGCTGACAGGTATCCGTACAGACAGAAGTTCTTCTGTAAGAAAAATCAACACATGGTTTGATGCATTTACATACATTCTTCTTGCTGTAAATATACTTGTGATTCTTTTTGTGGGAGTGTTTGCAATACTTGTGCCTGATATGGTTGGCGGTCCCGTGATAAGTGTATGTCTTATCCAATTGTGTGCTGTCATGGTAGTGAGTGCGATTTCTGCTATTCTTATGCTTAAGAGAGTGAAATTCGGAGCAGATCTGCTTATGATTTCTACAATCGCATTTATTGTGGTAAGCATTATGTCTTACAATAAGATGATGGGTGCTGTGTCATTTGACTACACAGTTAATATTCCGTATATGCATTATATGGGTATGCTGGTATCAGGACTCAATATATTCTGTACTGCATTTTCTGCAGGAATGTTTTTGTGGATGAAATACATTTCGGGCATTACTCCGAAAAAAGCAAACAAAAAGAAAGACGTAGAGAAACCTTTGAATGTAAGTGAGGAAATCAAATGAGAATTCTTGCTATAGGAGATATAGTAGGGGAAAGAGCGCTGGATTATACATTCAGAAAACTCCCTCAGATAAAAAAAGATTATTCGATTGACTTTGTTATAGCCAACGGAGAAAACTCCGCCGCAGGCAACGGAATAACAATGCAGATTGCAAAAGATATGCAGAAAAACGGCATAGATGTAATTACACTTGGCAATCATACTTTTACAAAAAAAGATGCTGTAAATGTACTTTTGAATAATTCAAGAGTAATAAGACCCATCAACTTTCCGGAAAAGACTGTGGGCAAAGGTTCTGTTGTAGTAGAAAAGTGCAACAAAAGAATCGCAGTAATAAACGCTCTGGGAAGAATCAATCTTGTAAACTGTGACTGTCCGTTCAGGACAGTAGAGAAGGAACTACATCACCTCAAGGGCAAATGTGATATTTCCATACTTGATTTCCATGCAGAGACAACAAGTGAAAAACTCAGTATGGGGTTTTACCTTAATGGGAAGATTTCTGCAGTTTTCGGAACACATACCCATGTACCTACTGCAGACGAAAGAATACTTCCCGGAGGTACCGGATATATATCCGACATCGGTATGACAGGAGTTATGAATTCTGTTCTTGGAGTGAAGAAAGAAATTATCATCAGAAGATTTGTGGATCTTATGCCACAGAAATTCGAACTTGCTGAGGGAAACATTACTCTTTCAGGGGTTATATTTGAATTTGATGATACTACGAATAAATGTATAAAGGCAGAGAGAATTTCTGTCTGATATAATGAAAATAGGTGTAAATATGAGATACAGATTTTTAATAGTGTCAGTATCTTTGATTCTATGTGCTCTTCTTTTGTCATCCTGTGCATATTCTCCCAAAAATGCTGACATTGTTTCAAAACTTGGAGATGCCGCAAAAGGCGGAATCATAAGAATATCTTCGGAACATCCCGATACACTTAATCCCCTTAAAACACAGGTTCAGTCCAATTACAATATGCTGATGCTTGTTTATGAGGGGTTATTTTTGCTGCAGAATGATCAGAGAGTTGTACCTGTCCTTGCTGAAGGATATACAATGTCTGATGATGGACTTGAGTATGTGATCGATATCAAAAATAATATCAGATTTCACGATGATAAACTTCTTACATCGAAAGATGTTGTATATACAATGAACAATATCAATAAATACTGCCCCAAGTATAATGCGGTATTTAAGAATATAGACATATTTTATTCCCTGGGAAATGATAAGGTGGTTATAAAACTTTTAAACCCCGTTATGAATTTTATAAGCAGTCTCACATTCCCTATCCTCAGCGAATTTACACCATTGTCTGCATTTGAAGATTTTGATGTAAGTTATGTTCCTATAGGCACGGGAGAGTTTATGTTTGACGGACCGATCAACAGAAAGGAAATCAGACTTAAAAGAAATCCCGACTGGCACGAAAAGACGGGCTATATAGATTCTGTAGATGTATTGTTTGTGGATAATATTCAGAGTGCAAATCACTCATTCAATGCAAATCTTATAGACATAATCACTACAAATGAGCACAGATGGGGAGATTTTCCTCTTACAGACAATTACAAAACATATGAGTATGAAAACAATGTATATGGATATATCGGTATCAATCAGTCAAACCCCGTATTTTCAGGTGGGAATGTAAAGAAAGCAATCTATACTGCTCTGAACAGGGAATACATTGCGGAAGAAATTCTCCGCTCTCATGCAGAGCCTTCATATATCCCTGTGCAGAAGGGTTCATATTTTTATCCTGCAAACATGATCTCAAAGCAGCCTGACAAAGAGATAATCAAGTCTTTGCTTGACAGCGACGGTTGGGTAGATGTAGATGGGGATGATATATACGAAAAGAAGGTTGGTGACGAAAGGTATGAACTTTCTTTCACTATGCTCGTAAACAAAGACGACATCTACGCAATGGCTATTGCAGAAAGTATCGCTGTGTCACTTTCTGAATATAAGATGTATGCAGAAATTGTACCTATGGAAGCGGATGACTATGATGATGCCTATCGCAACGGAAAATATGACCTGATACTTGCCAAAACATATATGGATACAGGAAGTTTCCTTAAGAATATGCCGGGCGTTTTAAGTGATAATATGAATAAACAGATTGATAAAATGTGTTTGTTGAAGACAGAAGAAGAATTTAAGACAGAAATTGATAATCTTTGTGAAATGTTTCTTTCGGAATATCCACATATACCATTATTCTTCGAAACATCTGCTCTCTTTATCAAAAAGACCGTCAACGGAACACCTTCACCTGCCCACAGTTGGATATACAACGGTATAACAGATCTTTTCGTCAGAACTGAGGGTTGATATGATGATTAAAATAAAAGAGGCTATTGTTGTTGAAGGTAAATATGACAAGATCAAACTGTCGGGAATTTTTGATACTCTTATTATAACAACCGAAGGATTCGGGATTTTTAAAAACGAATCTATCTGTGAATTTATAAGAAAAATCAGTAAGCAAAAAGGCATAATCATATTTACCGACAGCGACAGAGCAGGTTTTCTTATAAGAAATTATGTGAAAAAAATTGCCGCAGACGGAAGTGTAAAACATGCCTATATTCCTGATGTATATGGCAAAGAAAAAAGAAAAACTCAGGCATCAAAAGAAGGTTTTCTCGGCGTGGAAGGAATGAGTGATGAAATCATCATTGATGCGATAAAAAACTGTACACAGACTGTGGATGAAGGTGACAGAGAGATTATTACAAAGGCAGATTTGTTCAAAGATGGACTTTCGGGCGGAGAAAACAGTCACAGATTGAGAGATTTTCTTATTGGCGAATTATCTCTTCCCAAAAGACTTTCTACAAATATGTTTCTGGATATCCTTAACTCTCTATACACATTTGATGAGTACAAAAAACTGATAGATGATTTTTACAAAGGATTATAGAATATGGAATATTACAAAGAAAATGGAATTTTAAAGATAGATGGAGTGAAGGACTTCCATCCCGTTCATACTTTTTTGTGCGGTCAATGTTTCAGATGGGTTGAAAATCCCGACGGGTCATTTGACGGCATAGCATACAAAAAAGCGGTGAATGTAAGTCTGACAAAGGGAACTCTTATCATTAAGAATACATCCGAAGAAGATTACAACAATATATGGAGGCATTATCTTGATCTTGACAGGGATTATGCACCTTTGAAAGAGATACTTTCTGTTGATGAAAACTTAAAAAAAGCCATAGAATACGGCTACGGAATAAGAATTCTCAATCAGGAGCCATGGGAATGCCTTGTTTCATTTATAATTTCCACACAAAATCAGATACCCAGAATCAAAAAAATCGTCAATGCTCTTTCAGAACGTTACGGTGAAAAGATACAAATCGAAGACAGAGTATATTATTCATTTCCTGATGCAGAGTCTCTTAAAGGAATAAGCGAAGAGGAACTTATGTTTCTTAAGGCAGGGTACAGAGCAGGATATATCATAGATGCAGTAAATAAGATTACTTCAGGGGAAATAGACCTTGAGAAAATTTTTGATATGGATTACCTTTCAGCCAAAAAAGAACTTATGAAGATAAAAGGAGTAGGGGAAAAAGTAGCCGACTGTGTTCTTCTTTTCTCTTATGGCAAAACAGAGGCTTTCCCCATAGATGTATGGGTTGGAAGAATAATGAGAAATCTCTATCTTTCCGAGAATGCTTCCATAAAGGATATACGGGCAGAAAGTGAAAGGCTTTTCGGCAAAAATGCAGGTCTTGCACAGCAGTATTTGTTCTATTATGCCAGGGACAACAGTATTCAGGATAGCAGTAAATAATATAATAAATTTCTTTGAAAAAATGTCAAAAAACCATTGACAAACACCTTGACAGGTGCTATAATTGTGCAGTAACCGCGTAAAAAGGGTTTTAAACTTTGTAAAAGTACCCTGATTTTAGCGAGATTAACAAAGGAGGTGCATTTTGATGTACGCAATTATTGAAACAGGTGGAAAGCAGTACAAGGTTTCCGAAGGTGATGTTTTGTTCATCGAGAAACTTGATGTAAACGAAGGAGAAACTGTTAAGTTCGACAAAGTTCTTGCAGTAGCCGGCGATGGCATGGTTATCGGTACTCCTGTAGTTGAAGGTGCTTCTGTAAGCGCTACTGTTCTGGAAAACGGTAAAGCAAAAAAGATCATTGTTTTCAAGTACAAACCAAAAAAAGGCTCTAAGACCAAACAGGGTCACAGACAGCCTTACACAAAGGTTAAGATTGAAAAGATCAATGCATAATTACTATGACAAAGATTGATTTTTACCGCGATGAAAATCGCAATATAGTAAAATTTACAATGACAGGCCATGCTGATTATTCAGAAGAGAATGATGTTGTTTGTGCAGCATTGTCGGCTACGGTCAATATGGTACTTAACGGTCTGGAAGAGGTCGTTGGGGTTGATTTTGGTTATGAAGTGAATGATGGCGAGGTATTTTTTGTACTTCCTGATGATTTGTCTTCATCTATAAGAAACGATGTAAACATTTTACTTGACAGTTTCTGTATGTATCTTCACATACTGGAAACAGATTATAAAGATAATATTTCGATATCCGAACTGGAGGTGTAGATATGATTAAATTAAATCTTCAATTATTCGCGCATAAGAAGGGTGTTGGTTCTACAAAGAACGGACGTGACAGCGAATCCAAGAGACTTGGTGTTAAGAAGGCTGACGGTCAGCACGTTCTTGCTGGTAATATCCTTGTTAGACAGCGTGGTACAAAAATACATCCCGGCATCAATGTAAAGAAGGGTAGCGATGATACACTTTTTGCAGTTGTTGACGGCAAGGTAAAATTTGAAAGATTGGGTAAAGATAAGAAACAGGTTAGCGTGTACGAAATCGCTCAGTAATTATTTATTACCGCATTTTGGGGGTTGACTAATTATTAGTTCAACCCTTTTTTATGTAATATAGAAAAAACTTTATGGAAAAGAGGGATTATGATGCTGGCAGATACAGCGGCAATCAGCATAGAAGCAGGAAAAGGCGGAAACGGTCTTGTGTCTTTTCACAGAGAAAAATATGTGGCTGCAGGCGGTCCTGACGGTGGGGATGGCGGTAACGGCGGAAGTGTAATATTTGTTACTGATGACAAGGTCAGCACATTGGCTGATTTCCGATACAAGAAAGTATATAAAGCGCAAAACGGTGAGGACGGACGTGCTGCCAAATGTTCAGGCAGAAACGGACAGGACCTTATTGTTACTGTGCCTGTAGGTACAGTTATTAAAGATGCAACAAATGGTAAGATTCTCTGTGATTTAAACAAAATGGGGCAGAGAGTTGTTATATGCAAAGGCGGAAGCGGCGGATGGGGAAACAACCATTTTGCCACAGCGACCCGTCAGACACCCAAATTTGCCAAATCAGGCACAGACGGAGAGAAAAAAGAAGTTGTGTTGGAACTTAAACTTCTTGCAGATGTAGGATTGGTTGGCTTTCCTAATGTGGGCAAATCCACACTTTTGTCTGTTGTAAGTGATGCAAGACCAAAGATAGCCAATTATCATTTCACTACACTTGAACCGAATCTTGGTGTGGTGGATCTTGGCGAAGGAAACAGTTTTGTTATGGCAGATATCCCCGGTATTATCGAAGGTGCAAGCGAGGGGATAGGTCTTGGACATGAGTTTCTTAAGCATGTTGAGAGAACAAGACTTCTTATACATGTGGTAGATGCTTCAGGAATTGAAGGAAGAAATCCTGTAGAGGATTTTGATCTTATAAACAAAGAAATAGAAATGTACAATCCGATGCTGGCAGAAAAGACTCAGATAGTCGCTGCCAACAAGAAGGATATTGTATTTGATACTGCAGTTTATGAGGGCTTTTGTGAAGAAATGCGAAACAGAGGATACAAGGTGTTTGAGATTTCCGCTGCACAAAATAGCGGTATCCGTGAACTTATGCTTCATGTATCGGGCATGCTTGATTCTATCCCTATGCCTGTTCTGTTTGAAGAGGGACAAGAGGAAGAAGTTATCGTATTTGAAGAGGAAGAACCATTTACAGTTACTGTAGAAGATGATATTTATGTGGTGGAGGGCCCGTGGATAAAGAGAGTTCTTGGCTCTACAAATCTTGCTGACTCTGAATCATTGCAGTTTTTCCAGATGTCACTTAAGAAGAAGGGCGTTATCAAAGAACTTGAAAAAATGGGTTGTTCAGAAGGTGACACAGTAAGAATATATGAACTTGAATTTGATTATATTAAATAGTTGACTTAATTTGCCATATTTAGTATAATGTAGGTTGAAGTTGTGGTATGTTATTTTTTATAAAAAGGACAGAATATTCATATGAAAATCGGGATTCTGGGAGGAACTTTTGATCCTGTGCACAATGGCCATATATATATGGCACGTCATTGTATGGACAATCTATCACTTGACAAAATTATGTTTTTGCCAAATGGTAATCCCCCTCACAAAAAAGACAGAATTATCACAGATAAGATCCACAGATACAATATGTTAAGACTTGCACTTTTGTCATATGAGGATTTCTTTGTATCAGATTATGAGATTATGAGACAGGAGCACTCATACACTGTGGAGACAATGAGGCATTTTAGGGAAATGGCCGATGATAAGTATGTGATTATTATAGGTGCTGATTCTTTTTATCAACTTGATTTATGGTACAGGTTCCGCGAACTTGTATGTGAGAATGAATTTGTTGTTCTTGACAGAGAATACAACGGCTATACCACTCTTGAAGAGGATATAGTAAGTTTCAATGAGAAATACAACGCTCATATTACTCTTTGTCGGATGCCGGTGATAGATATTTCATCTACCACCGTAAGAGAAAGACTTTTGAATAATGAGGATGTGTCGGAGATAATTCCGCATATCGTTTCTGAATATATTGCAGATAATAATTTATACAGATAAGGAAGAAGACCAATGACTGTTGACGAGATGAAATCCAAACTTTCACAGATGCTTATTGAGAAGAGATACAATCATTCCATCGGCGTAATGGAAACAGCAGTAGAACTTGCAAGATTTCATGGTGCCGATGTGGAGAAGGCACGCATAGCGGGACTTCTTCATGACTGTGCAAAAAACTATTCTACTCAGGAAATGTTTGAACTTTGTGATAAGTACAATCTTAAACTGGATTACATAACCAGAAAACAGACAGGTCTTATACACGGATTTCTCGGTGCAGAGGTAGCGAAGGATATTTTTTGTATAGATGATGAAGAGATATATGATGCTATATTTTATCATACTGTAGGCAAGCCTGATATGCCGCTTCTTACAAAGATTATTTATATAGCAGATCTTATAGAACCTTCCAGACATTATGAAGGACTTGATATTCTGAGAAAACTTGCTTATGACAATATTGACAAGGCATTGGTTTATCAGATTGATATGACTATCAAGTCTGTTCTGAAAAAAGGTACACTTCTTCATACAAATACTATCGATACAAGAAACTTTTATTTAAGTAGGTGAGGACTTGAACAAAAATCAGGGATTTTCAAGATATATTATTTCATATATTTTACTTGTAGCGCTGATTGTTGCAGGTATTGGCGGATCTTTGTGGACAATGAATGTTTACGAGCAGAGAGTTCAGTCAAATGAAGAACAGGCAGTTGAGAATCTTTGCATCAACAGTTTGCTTCTGGGTGTAGATAAAGAAGGCTACAGGACAGACGTTATCATCTTTGCACAACTTGATGTTGCAAAAGGAACGTTAAGTATGCTCCAGATACCACGAGATACATATGTAAGCGGTGTTGCCAGAGCCAATAAGAAAATCAATGCTTCATATTTTATATATAAAGACGGTATAATGCAACGTGATATAGAGAATGTTTACAAAGAGGTGGAAATGCTCACCGGACTTAAGGCGGATAACTATATTCTTGTAGATACTGCCGGATTCAAAAAAATAATCGACGCTATGGGCGGAGTTTATTTCGATGTTCCTGAAAGAATGCAGTATGAAGACCCTGAGCAGGATCTCTATATAGACCTTTATCCGGGACCACAGTTTCTTAACGGAGACAGAGCAGAACAACTTGTTCGTTTCAGAAAGTATGCCGATGGGGATATAGGCAGAGTGAAAGTACAGAAAGAATTTATCGGTGCTACACTTGATAAGGTTTTCAGCGCATCAAGTGTGTTTAATCTTCCTGATCTGGTAGATATCTTCTCGAAATCCTGTGAGACAAGTTTTTCAGGGGATGAAATGTACAAATTCGGCTTTGTAGTTATGGGGGTAAAAAGAGAAAATATAAACATACTCACACTTGAAGGTGTTGCCGAATACAGAAACGGTTTGTCTTATTATATTGCAAATCAGAATCTTAACGATCAGATTATAAGTGAGTATTTTACAAAATAGATTTTAATCAGAGGTGCAAAATGAATTCTGAAGAATTAATGCGAAAAATTGTCTCTGTTCTTTCAAAAAGAAAGACAGAGAATATCAAAGTTCTGAATATTTCTTCTCTTACAACCATTGCAGATTATTTTGTAATATGTAATGGTAATTCTTCAACACAGATCAAGTCTCTTGCAGATGAAGTTGAAGAAAAGATGAAAGAAGAGAACATAGATTTATATTCAAAAGAAGGCTTTAGTGATGCGAGTTGGATACTTCTTGATTATTCCACAGTTGTTGTCCATATTTTCAATCCTGAGCAGAGGGATTTTTATTCCATCGAAAGTTTATGGTCAGATGCAGATGAAGTTGATGTATCTGACATTATAGAACAAAACAGTAAAATGTAGTACAGGAGGAATACAAATGAAATACGATTTTACTTCCATAGAAAAGAAATGGCAGAAAAAATGGGAAGAAGATGGTTGCTTTGTGGCTGTGACAGGCAGTGACAAGCCGAAGTTTTACAATCTTATTGAATTCCCATACCCATCAGGACAGGGACTTCATGTAGGTCATCCAAGAAGTTATACTGCTCTTGATATAATTGCAAGAAAGCGCAGAATGGAAGGGTACAATGTGCTTTATCCTATCGGTTGGGATGCATTCGGCCTTCCTACAGAAAACTTTGCTATCAAAAATAAGATTCATCCAAAGATTGTTACAAAGAAAAACGTTGACAATTTTACAAGACAGTTAAAGATGCTTGGTTTCTCTTTTGACTGGTCAAGAGAAGTAAATACCACAGATCCTTCATACTACAAATGGACTCAATGGATATTTATGCAGATGTTCAAAAAAGGCCTTGCTTACAAACAGGAAATGCCTATCAACTGGTGTACAGGTTGCAAGGTTGGTCTTTCAAATGAAGAAGTTGTCAACGGCGTTTGTGAAAGATGCGGAAGTGAAGTAGTTCAGAGAAGAAAGAGCCAATGGATGCTCAAAATTACCGAATATGCACAGCGTCTTATAGACGATCTTGATGATGTGGATTATATCGAAAAAGTTAAGATTCAGCAAAAAAACTGGATTGGAAGAAGTGAAGGTGCCAATGTTAAGTTCAGACTTACATCAGGCGATGAACTTGTTGTATATACTACACGTTGTGACACACTTTTCGGTGCTACTTATGTTGTAATGAGCCCAGAACACGACTTTATCAAAAAACTTAAACCAATGATCAAAAACTATGATCAGGTGGAAGAATATATCGTACAGGCAAGTAAGAAATCCGAATTTGAAAGAACAGAACTTGCAAAGGATAAGACAGGTGTTTGCCTTGAAGGTGTATGTGCCATAAACCCTGCAAACGGCAAAGAACTTCCTGTATGGATTTCAGACTATGTGCTTGTAACATATGGTACCGGTGCTATTATGGCAGTACCTGCACACGACAGCCGTGACTGGGAATTTGCGAAGAAGTTTGATCTTCCTATTATTGAGGTTGTTGCAGGTGGGGAAGATGTTCAGAAAGAAGCATATACAGATGTTTCAAGCGGCAATATGGTTAATTCAGGATTCCTTGACGGACTTAGTGTTAAGGAAGCAATCCCTGCAATGATCAACTGGCTTGAAGAAAAAGGTCTTGGCGAAAGAAAAGTCAACTTCAAACTCCGTGACTGGGTATTTTCACGTCAGCGTTACTGGGGTGAACCTATTCCATTGGTATATTGCGAAAAGTGCGGATGGGTTCCGATTCCTGAAAGTGAACTTCCTCTTGAACTTCCTGAACTTGACACATTTGAGCCGGGCGAAAACGGGGAATCACCTCTTGCAAAAGCATATGACTGGATAGATACCACTTGTCCTCATTGTGGCGGTAAGGCACAGAGAGAAACTGATACAATGCCTCAATGGGCAGGTTCAAGCTGGTACTTCTTAAGATATATGGATCCACACAATAGCGATGCTCTCGCTTCAAAAGAAGCACTTGATTACTGGGCACCTGTTGACTGGTATAACGGTGGTATGGAACATACAACACTTCATCTTCTGTATTCACGTTTCTGGCATAAGTTCCTCTTTGACATTGGTGTTGTACCTACAAAAGAACCATATCAGATGAGAACATCACACGGTATGATTCTTGGTGAAGACAATCAGAAAATGTCAAAATCCAGAGGAAATGTTGTAAACCCTGATGATGTAGTTGATGAGTTTGGTGCAGATGCATTCAGAACATATGAAATGTTCATCGGTGCATTTGATCAGACAACTCCATGGTCTCAGAAGGGACTTAAGGGATGTTACAAGTTTATGGAAAGAGTATGGAATCTCCAGGAAGCAGTTAATGATAAGTCGGGATATTCCAAAGAACTTGAAAAAACTATCCACAAAACAATCAAAAAAGTTTCAGACGATTATGACAGAATGAAATTCAATACTGCAATCGCAGCACTTATGAGTCTTGTAAATGATTATCAGAAACTTGATTCCATTACAAAAGATGACTATCTTGTTCTTATCACACTTCTTAATCCGGTTGCTCCTCATATGACAGAAGAACTCTGGGAGAAGTTTGGTATGGAAGGATATCTTTCACTTGCAAAATGGCCTGAATATGATGAATCCAAAATGGTTGATGATGAAATTGAAATCGTTATTCAGATCAATGGCAAAGTAAAAGACAAGATAATGATTGCGGCAGGACTTTCTGATGATGAAATCAAGGCAGTTGCTTTGGATAATGAAAAGGTAAAAGAACTTACTGAAGGCAAAACTGTTGTGAAAGTTATTGTTGTCAAAGGAAGACTTGTAAATATAGTTGTTAAGTAATAAGTTAATACAGGGGGAATGTAAAAAATGCTTTTTACATTCCTCTTTTTTGTTACTTCCATAATATACATTTGCAATGTTTAACATTATGTGATATCATATATAAAGATTTTTATTATAAAGGAAGATTAGATTATGGAAAGAAAAAGCGGTGTGCTGATGCACATATCCTCATTGTGGGGAGAATATTCTACAGGAAGTTTCGGCAAATCAGCAAAGGAATTTGTGGATTTTCTTTCAGATTGCGGATTCTCATACTGGCAGGTTTTGCCTTTCTGTATGGTTGATGAATGTAATTCACCTTATAAGTCATATTCTGCCTTTGGCGGCAATCCCTATTTTGTAGATCTTGATATTCTGAAAAACAAAGGTCTTCTTACAGAAGAAGAGGTTCAGTCACAAATTCAGACCACTCCCTACAGTTCAGAATATGTAAGGCTTTATCATACAAGAAATGAAATCCTTAAGATTGCATCCGAAAGAGCAGGAGACAAAGAAGAAATAGAAAAATTCATATCTGAGAATAAATACATAGAACAGTTTTGTAAGTTTATGGCACATAAAGAAGCCAACGATCAGAAAATTTGGACAGAGTGGACGAATGATTCATATGACGAGTCTGTTCTTTTCATGTGGAAATTTATTCAGTACGAATTTTTCAATCAATGGAAAGAAATAAAACTTTATGCGAATTCAAAGGGAATTAAGATAATAGGGGACATACCTATTTATGTATCATTTGACAGTTGCGATGTATGGAGCAACAAAGAACAGTTTTTGCTCAACGAAAAAGGCTATCCCGTATCTGTTGCAGGTGTTCCTCCTGATTATTTCAGCGCTGACGGGCAACTATGGGGAAACCCTCTTTATGACTGGGACAAAATGAAGTCCGACGGTTACAGATGGTGGTGTGACAGACTTACCCATATGTTTACACTCTTTGACGGGGTGCGTATTGACCATTTCAGAGCATTTGAATCATACTGGTCTGTTGATGCAAAGGAAACAACTGCCCGAAACGGCAAATGGGTAGAGGGGCCGGGAATGGATATAATCAATAAGTTTAAGCAGATTGCAGGAGATAAACTTATTATTGCGGAGGATCTGGGAGATCTCAGCCCTGAGGTAATAAAGATGGTTGAAGAAAGCGGGCTTCCCGGAATGAGGGTGTTTCAGTTCGGGTTCCTTGGGGATGACAACAGTACACATCTTCCTCACAATTATATTCCCAATTCTGTTGCATATTCAGGCACTCATGATAACAATACTCTTCTTGGTTATCTGTGGGAACTTGATGACAACACAAGAAAAAGAATGCTTGATTACTGCGGATATGAAAGTTCTGACTGGGAAAGAGGGATGGATTCCATCATCAAAACTATTTTCAGAAGTTCATCTTCTATTTGTATATTGCCTATACAGGATCTTCTCGGCTACGGTTCCGATACAAGACTTAATATCCCCGGTAAGGCAGACGGGAACTGGCAGTACAGAGTTACAAAAGCACAACTTGATTCAATAGACAAAAACAAATTCAGATATTATAATAAACTTTATAAAAGATAAATTTAAGAATTATTACATTGTGATTTCAATTAAGTTAAATGAATTGACTATTAAACTCTTTGGTGTTAGGATTAACATAAGGTTAGTATTAGATATTATACATCAATGATTAAGGAGGAAAATAACATGAGCAAAATGAAAAAATTGATTGCTTTGGTCACATTGTTGTTATTTGTATTTACTACATATACATTCAGTGTAAGTGCGGCAGGCACATTTTCTGATGTGGATCCGTCACATCAGTATGCTGAGGCAATTCAGAAGTTGTATGATGACAAGATTGTTGACGGATATCTTGCAGAGGACGGCACAAGAACATTTATGCCTGACAATACAATTACAAGAGCGGAATTTGCAAAACTTCTTGCTGTAAGCCTTGTTCCTGCACAGGTAACACTTGCAGCCACACCTACAGGTTTTGCAGATGTTGATAAAGATGAAAAGATCAGCTGGGCTATTCCTTATATTGCATATGCTGTTCAACAGAAGATAGTTAACGGATATCCTGATGGTACTTTCCAGCCATTTAAAGAAGTTACTTATGCAGAAGCAGTTAAAATGGTTGTTTGTGCATTGGGATACGGTTCACAGATAGAAGTTACAGAACCCTGGTATGATGGTTACCTCAAAATGGCTAGAAATGTGGGGGTTCTTGACAATGCATTGTCTGATGCAAATACCGCTTCGAAAAGAGGTCTGGTTGCTCAGCTTATTATGAACCTCAACAAAGTTCAGGACAGAAATGCCAGTCTTCCTGTAATTGTTCCCGGAATGGAAGGGGAAGCAGGCGGTGCAACTATTGTATTGCCTGACGAGGATGACGAAGTAATTGATGGTTACGGACAGATTACTGCGGTGTTCAATACAACTCTTTCCGGAAGACTTGAAGGTCTTAACAGAAAAGAAATTATGATTGGCGCTGTGAAATATACTTTGGATGATACTCTCAGTTACGAAACATTTGTTCCATATCTTGGCTATGAATGTGATTTCGAGTATAAAGAAGAAAACAGAAAGAATGTTATCAAGAAGATTACAATCAGAAATGACTATGTAATATATGAATTTAAAGATGATTCCAATGTGGAGACTATATCAGCCGATCAGATAGAGTTTTATAAAAGTGAAACAGACAGCAGAACAACCAAACTCAATCTTTCCAATGTAAGAGTAATTTACAATGGATATGGAGTTGACGGAATTTCTTCTGCTGACAAACTTGAACTTATCAATCCTCAGAACAATTCTGTTAAGTTCCTTGATAATGGCGGCAACAGAACTGCAGATGTTGCTTTTGTAGAAGGATTTGAGACATACTTTGTAGGTGCTATAGCCCTTGATACATGTATAATAACAGATAAATTCCGCAAGAAGGCAGATGGCACAAGTGATAATGTTGTTCTTGATGAAGATAATAACGTTACATTCAAGACTGATAAGGGAGTGGATTCTTCTATTTCTGCATTGGTCAAGGACAAGACAACAATTTGTGTATTTGGCCCATATGCAAAAAATGGATATACATATTCAGGAATTGATACATTTACTAATGTAATCATATCCAAAAAGACTGTAAAAGGTATTGTTGAAGGTATTGACTCTACTCAGGATTCATACACCATAAGGACTACTTCAGGTGCTAAAGAATATGAAGCATCTCCTTATTACATCAATGTAGCAAGTAAGCAACCGGGACAGAAGATATCCGTAGGGGATAATGCTACTTATTATCTTGATCATCTTAACAGAATCGTATATGTTTCTCTTATCGATTCTTCCAGATACGGATATATAACATCTGTAGAAGAACCAGTCAGAGCAAATAAGAATGAATATATTATCAATATGGTTACCAATTCAGCCAGCGGTGGTCAGATTCCAAGTGCATTCACATTGAAGGACAATGTAACCATCAACGGTAAAAGTTACGGTTTTGAACAGGTGCTCCCGAGACTTAAAGCGTCTGCGGATGTTATTAATGATCCAAGAAGAACTGTAACAAGTGTTAATGCTGAATACTCTCAGCCGATTATATTCAAGACTACAATTGATGGCGGTACAGTAATAAGAGATATTACTACTGTTGGAGTTGTGGATTCTTCTACAGGACAGTTGATTTCAGGTGAAAGTGATCCTATGGAGTATGGCAACGGAAAAATTGATCCTGACAATGAAGAAACAAGAAGATATTATTCATCTAATATATTCAGAAAAACAGCATCAAGTTCAAGTACAACATATCTTCAGATGAGATTCAGTTCCACTGATTCAACCAAAGTGTTTGTTGTTCCAAACGACAGAAACGATGAGGAAGATTATGCTGTATATACCAAATCATCAGAGGTGTCAAAGTACTTTACTACAGGAAACACATATCTTGTGGAAGGTTTTGATGTAACATCAAAGATTGCAGGAATCATAGTTGTATATGGCGCTACTCCTCTTACCATAGACGGTAAATCCCCTGCATACATTGTACATTCCAAGATAGAAATGAGAAATGAATTTGAAAATAACAGAGAAGCATTCCAGTTAACAATGTATGAACTTGGCAAAAAGAATCCTGAACCTACTATCGAGATTACTCTCAATGATAGTATAGGAGCAGATATAGAGGCAGGAGATATCATTAAATTTGCAAAACGTGGCGAATCAATAGGTGCCATAGAAAAGATATTTGTGAATGGTGATTTGTATGAACCGTTTAATGGCGCTGACGTTGAAGGATCACAAAGCATCTATCAGGGATCAGATTTCAAAACTTATGAAAAATCTGGCGAAACTGTCAGGTATTATATATCAATGGCAGGAACTGTATATATGACCGACAATGAGTCTGTTCTTCAGTTGATACCTGGATTTGATACATCATCACTTGTGCCGGGAAGCGGTTCAGGCGAAGGAACTGAATCAGGTGACGGAACTGAAAATGGTGACGGAACTGAAAACGGCGATGGAACAGAATCAGGTGATGGTGAAGGTTCAGAAGGGGATAGCGATTCTGAAGAGACACCTGTAATAGAACCTGATAACACAGAAAGTTATACTATAAGTGCAACAGGAACATATGTTTATATTTTTGATGGAAAAGCAGATAGTGTTAACAGACTTAAGTTTGTAAATCCGGGATCGGTTCAGTCAGTTGTCAACCATGGTGTGGATTCTGCATCCAGGGTTTATATGTACAGAATCGGCAGCGGCACAATAAAATGTATCGTATGTTACAAAAATGTTGATTTTATCAACTGATTGTCATTAACCTATGACAGATATTTCAAACAACCATATTCATCTTATGATGAGTATGGTTGTTTTTTGTGTGACAGAAATTTACTAATTTACTCTACTAAAAAGGGTGCAGATGGAGAATGATATGTTTTTATGTAGGATTTGTATGATAAAATCTATATGTTGATTATGCGCATTAAAGTGGAAAATTTCATTGTTTTGGCGCTAAAAAACTTAGTTTTGTGCATAATTTACAAACAAAAAAATTCAAAACAAAAAATTATATTTAAAAACCATAAATATATAGAAAAAATATAGTTCGATATAGAATAAATATAGTGAAATTTTGTTAAATATGCATTATAATTATGAAAGGATATTGTGTGTATTTGTCAAAATATATAATTTTTTGACTTTTTCACACTTGCATTTTATTTTTACTTACAAAGGGAGGATTAATTGTGAAAAGAGTATTGACTGTATTCTTAACTGTTATCTTCATAATTTCTTCTGTCTCAATTCCTGCATTTGCAGATGAAATTGCAGACTTGGAAATTGGTAATATTGTTGAAACGGGGGACGAAGCCCTGTTTGATTTACCCGAAGAGCAGGAAAACGAGGTTTCCAATGAAAATTTGGAAATTCAGTCTGGTGATGAATCGGGCGATTCTGATGTGGATTCTGATGAAGATGTAGTTTCAGGATCTGGTGATTCATCTGAAATTTCTGATGCCGATTTGTTTGGTGAGGGTTGGGATTTCAGCAATGATGTAATCGACTTGCTTTCATTGGGCAGCGATTATTATGATTCTGAATCATTCGAAGCAAACCCTAAGGTTTTCTCACAGGATTTTGAAGATGGATTCAATGTAACTTCACTAGGTGTGGATATTGACGTATCCGGACAGATTGATTACAAAAATGATGTATCAGTTATTAAGGGAAGTGAAGCAAAATACGGGGATGAAGAAACAGAAGTTGGTATCAATGATTATACTACCGGCACTCAGGACGGTTCATTCCTTATGTGGACAAATCGTCAGGCAGATGCTGAAAGCATCTTCAAGTTCTTTGATGTGTTCAACAGAGATGGTTTGACTCATGCTGATAAGAGTGATAAATATGCTTTGAGATTCAGACTTTTCATTCCACGTGTTGATGGACTTACACGTGACAGAGTTCAGATCAAACTTGGTACATATTCACCAATGCTTTATAACGGCGATGGTACATACCCATCTGCAACACCGACAGTTTATACAACAACTGCTAAGCAGGAAAATACATTTATCGTTCCCACAGGGGAATGGGTTGACGTATTCTGGAATAATAGCGGAGCAGGTCTTGTTCCGGGAAGCCTTATTGTGAACCAGTTGGGTATTTCATCCAGAATGGCATTTACAACTTTGTATATTGACGACCTTGAAGTTGTCAGAACAGAAAAGGTATCTTCTTACTCAGTAGATGCATCAGATATGCAGCCTCTTGATTCTTCATTCTATGTAAAGTCAGACGTTACTTCTGAAATTGATGAAAGTCTCGGTCAACAGGTGCTCAAAGTTGCACCGGGTGGTACATTGAAGTATTCACCTGCCGAATATGCAAACAGATTTATTGCTGATAAAGGCGGAATATACAGAATTAATTTCAAGACAAAAAATGCTGCAAATATTAAGATTACCGGTACAAGTGCTTATATAGACAGAAGTAAACTTGACGGGACCGACTATAAGACCATTCTGAAAGATGATTTTGTTATGGTAAAGAATTTGTCAACACCAGATTTTTATTCAGAAGGTGTTACATTATATTCTGATCTGGGATGCAAAGATGGTGTTTCCTTTGGTGGAAAGAATGCCGATGTTTTCCGAAGTATAAACTTTGAAAATATGTCATCTGATCAGGATGCTTATATCTATGATATTACAGTATCAAAGGTAAATATGGTTTCCCCTCTTTATGCATTGAATGCAGAGTTTGACAACTGGGGTGGTTCACATATGCGTGTGGTTGCTCCAAACTTTGTATATAGTGAAGGAAAACTTAATATTAATGCTAATTTGAGTGGTACAGAACAGAGTATTTCATCTTTTGTCCCTTTGTTTAAGGGCGCAGAATATCAGGTGAATTACAAAGCAGCATCAACTGATGGAGAAACATTGAAAATTCAGATTCTCGATGGTGTTACAAGAGAATCTGTCCATGAAATTACAAAAGTTCTCACAGGTACTGAAAAAGAATATTCAGATACATTCAAAATAGATGGTAATTATGCAGATAAAGAACTTTATCCTGTAATTGTGAAAATTGCTGCTACAGACAAAGAATTAACAATTTCTGATTTGAAGTTCAGTCTTGTTAATGAAGTTATCGAACTTGATACAAGTGATGAAAATTCTATCCTTGTAACAGGTGATTTAAAAGATTATACAGTCAATGCTCCTAAAGCTTACTTGATCCTGAATTCCTATGATTATACAGATGCATCAGTTGTAAAAGCACAGGCTGATGTGGTTTTGAATCCTGACAGAACATATGAAGTGTTGTTTGACAATACAGGTGATATATTTGATGATTATTATTATAACAACATCAATGTTGTACTTGTAGGTATTGACGGAATTCCATACGTTGCAAAGAGTGTATATTATGAAAGTGCAAAACTGAGAGCGGATCTTATAAGAAGTATCACAAATGCTTCGAATAGTGCTGATATTGCTGCAGTAATATCAGGAAAATCAGGTCTTGATCAGATCAATAATGATGTGATTCTTAATCTTGATGAACTTGATTATTATACTGCAACAAAGAGTTTCGTAAATGATGTTGCGAAAGTTTTGTATGTATATAAAAATGCTGTTCTCAATCCGGACAATAATTCAGATACAGAACTTCTTCACAACGAATATCTCTTTGCTGCTACACTTGCAGGTGCTAATACTAAGAATTTGTCAAGTTCTCTTCTTGCAGATTTTTCAGGCAGAATCAAAGAAAGAATTGATATTGAAGATGAATCTGTATATGTGAATCTATATCTTACATTAGATGCAAATGGCAGAAACAATGTTATGTCATTACTTAAGGAATATGCTTTTGCTGATAACTGTTTCTCAGAAACAGAATACAAGAAAGTTTTCCTTGATGGTATTTTCAAGAATAAACTTAATAACAGCATTACTTATTCTGATGTAATGGTATATATCACTAATTACAAAACATTCCTTGGTATAGATAACACAGAGTGGGCTCCTTTAGAGGCACTTGTAAATACTGGATATTATACCGAGGCACAGGTCAAGATTGCAGATTTTGCAAAGAGTGTATTTGATATTCATACAATCGATGATAATATTGCAAACCTTGTTCAGGATGCTATTGATGCAGTTGACTTTATAAATTCCAACTACAACGGTCCGTCCGGCGGCGGTGGCGGTGGCGGAGGTGGTTCCTCTAACATCATAATACCACCGATTGTAAACACAGAAATCACTGTAACAACAGATGACAACGAATATAGTCCGAAACCTGCAGTTGAATTTAACGATCTTTCAGGATTTGACTGGGCTAAGGATCATATCGATGCTTTGATTTCAACAGGTGCTATAGCAGGATATGAGGATGGTACATTCAGACCTGCAAACAATATTACAAGAACAGAATTTGCAAAAATTCTTTCTGTAGCCCTTGATGTTTATGATGAAGATGCTGTATGTGATTATTCAGACATTCCTTCTGACAACTGGGGAGCAGTTTATGTAGGTTCACTTGCAAATCTAGAAGTTATCAAAGGTAAACCTGATGGCTCATTCGGTGCAAATGATCACATTTCAAGACAGGATGTTGCAGTGCTTGTATATAGACTTGTAAATAAACTTGGTATCAAACTTCCTGTAGTAAACAGACCTGTTGCATTTGCTGATGATGAAATGATCAGCGATTATGCAAAAGAAGCAGTAAATGCCCTTTATCAGGCAGGTGTAATCAGCGGTGTTGGTGATTACAGATTTGATCCTATGGGATATGCAAATCGTGCACAGGCTGCGAAAATGATAGCATTTTTCGTTAAGTAGGCATAATGAATTAAATACTTCGGAGGCTTGATATAAGTCTCCGGGGTAAGTATAGTTTCAGAAAGGATGAATAATATATGAAAAAAATTACATCGTTGATTCTTGTGCTTGCTATGTTGGTTTCAGTATTTTCTTTTAATGTTCTATCTGTAAATGCAGAAGGGGAAGATACAGCACTAAGCCTTAAGAATCAACAGACAATAGAAATCATGAAAACTCTTGGCATTGCTAACGGTTTCTTATCATCATATAACGAAACTGCAACAATGACAAGAAGACAGTTTTGTATATATATGAAGGATTTCCTCGGCAAATCCTTTGGTTCTACAACAAATCTCATACCGTTTGATGATGTTATGGACTATGACCCTGACATTGCAATACTCAGAACAATGACAGAACTTGGCTTTATGTACGGTTTTGATGACAATACATTCAGACCGGATGAACAAGTTACATATGAAGATGCAATTACTGTTATGGTAAATATGCTTGGATACACTCTTCCTGCTGAAAGTAAGGGGGGTTATCCTATGGGATATCTTGCTGTTGCAGCACAGCAGGGACTTCTCAAAGGCGTTACACCTGTAAGTGGTCAGGCTATTACACACAAAGATATCCTTAATCTTCTTTCAAACTTTATTGAAATTGGTGTTCTTGAGCAGGTTACATTTGGCGACGAATCAAAGTTTCAGGCTGTTGAGGAAGTCACTATTCTTTCCAAGAACTTCAATGTATATAAAGGAAACGGTATTGTAAGTGGTACATATGAGTCAATGCTTGATATGTCAAGTGTATTGACAAAAGACAAAGTGAAGATCGGTAATAGCATTCTTTATACCAATGGTATAAATGTAGTGCCATATTTCGGTTATGATGTTGAATACTATTATGAGTTGAACAAATCCGGTCTTTCTGATCTTATTGCTATATCTAAATCAGAAGTCAATGAAGAACTTGTTATTGATGTAGCAGATAAGGGAATTTTTGAAGGCAATGATCTTACATATTATGTAAATGGTAGCAGCAAAATGCATAAAGCAAGAATCCAGATTGGTACAGTTACTGTTTATAATGGAACTGCTGCTGCTTTTGACAGAGATAAGATCAACAATATGGAAGAAGGAAATCTTAAGTTCCTTGACAACAACGGCGATGGCAGATATGACGTGTTGTTTGTTAATGATGTGAAATATTTTGTTGTGAAAAGTGTTGACACGTATAATAATGTTTTATACGGAAAATATACACGTGTAACGGGGGACAATGTTATCAAACTTGAAGATGATTTAGTTGATGTTAAGTACACTATTGTGGATGCTAATGACGCTCCTTATGACATCTCAAAGATTAAAGAATGGGATGTGCTTTCTGTTGTATCAGCTACAATCGGAACAGATAAAGTAGTTAAGATCAAAGTTTCATCAAATGTTATAAGTGGTGTTGTTACAGGCGTTTCCGGTAATACAGGTAATTATGATTATGTAATGATCAATGATGCTTCTTATAAGGTATCAAACACTATGAATGCACTTATTGTTAACGGAGATATTCCAGATTTCAGACTTGGTGAAGAAATTTCACTTATTCTTTCTGATTCAGGATCTGCCGTAACAATCAAAAAGGATTCAAAGTTCAGTGGCAAACTCGGCATATTGGAAGATCATGGTTTTGTTTCAAACAAGAGAAGAGAGTATTATATTGAGTTTATTGATGATACTGCTGCGAAGGTAGATACTCAACTTGCATCTGAGTTCAAATTCAAATATGCTGATTCTTCAGTTGTTATTGATGATAAAATCCGGATCAAAGAAGCATCAGAATTCCAGCAGGTTATTGATGCATTGACTGCATGTTTCAGTTCAAACAGAGTTGTATTCAGATACGAACTTGATGCAGAAGGCAAAATTTCAGAAATGGAACTTGCAACAGATGCTACTACAAATAAATCACTTCTTGATAAAAACAGATTGTCACTTGTGCAAAACACAGGTACAACACAATACAGAGTTTATCAGAATGCATTTTTTGAAAATTCAACCAGATTGACAACTGGTAAACTATATAGACTTGCAGATGGTGCTACTGTATTTTCAACACCGCCTACAGGCGTTGATGATGACAATCTTTATTCTGTAAGTTCTGACCTTAAAGACTGGATGAAAAAATATGATACAGATTCCAGCGGATATTCATCGTACAAAATCCATGGTGGTCAGTTCTATACATATGGCGAGATGGAAAGAGAACTTGTTGCTGTTACCTATCAGGAGTTAGGTGAACAAATAATTAACTATAATAAACCTGCTAATTCATTTGTAGTATCAAAGGTTTCTAGTGCACAAAAGGAAATTGACGGTATGCTTGAAACTGTTGTCAAACTTACTGGTATCAACGGGTCTGGCAAAGAAGATACTGTTCTTATTAGAGATGTAAGAACTTCTTCAGATATTGCGAGTGTTCCTCTTGACTTCAATTTTGGTGATATCCTTATGGTAAGAAAAGGTAGTGACGGATTCTGTACATTCCGTACAAATGACGCTGTTACTAAGATGGATGTTAAATACAACTCAACCCAAGTCAGAGATAATGGTATTCCAATCTTAAGAGTTGTTAAAGCAACTACACAGGGAAATGCATCATCCAGATTATCATTCGTAAGAACTGACAGTTCTGACATGATGGTTAATAGTGGTTTATGGGCAGGTCTAGCATATCCTATTGAGATTGCTGATGGAATGCTTTATCTTGGCCATTACACAGATGCAGCCATCGATGGCACTTCTACAAAATTTGATGCAACTAGGAGTTATGCTGTAGGATTAGAAAAAGTATTTATTATCGATTCCAGAAAGAAAGAAGTAAGACCGGGAACTATCGATGAAATTATCACAGTTGATAAGAAATTCCCTCTGGACAGATACTCTGCACATGCACATGATGATGCAACAGTAATGTTTACTATTGCAAATATCGACAATATTCAGTTGCTTTTTGTATTCAAATAATATAATTTGATTTTAATTTCGCTTATGAATTTTATTCAAAATGCACAAAAGATTGTTGACAACATTGTGCAAAAGTGTTAAAATGTATCTAAAGAAATACAAACGATTACATATTTTAATCACAAGGCATATTCAGCCCGAGTGAATCGGGCTGAATATACAGTTAAACTGAATATTATTTTATACTAAATAATATTAAATTAAAGAAAAGGAGAGAATTGAAAATGCTTAACAAAAAACGCGTAATCGGTGCTATGGTTTTGGCAACAGCTGTATTGATGTCAGCTTGCGGTGGCGGTTCATCTTCATCAGTTTATGGTGAACTCACCGAAAATGACAAATTGATCGAAGCTAAGGTTAAAAACCAGCAGTATCCATATGCAGAACCGGGCACAAGACTTAAAATTGGTAAAACACATGATGCATGTGTACCTGATTTTGAGACAAATGCTTTTTCATTGTACCTTGAAGAAAAGACAGGTTTGGAACTTGATTTTGAAGTATATGCAAACTCTAACTCAGTTAAGACAATGCTTGCTGCAAACTCTGAGGACCTTCCTGATATCGCAGTATCTCCTGCGCTTTCTGACGCAGACTTCATTCAGTATGGTGTAGGCGACTTTGGTACAGGCGCACTTGTTCCTTGGGATTATTACTATGAGAACTACGGTTACTACTACAAACAGGCAGTAGAACAGACTCTTATTCCTAAGATCAATAACTTCCTTATCGCTGCTGACGGACACAGATATACTGTTCCATACATCTGCGAACAGATGGGTAACGTATTCTCAGGTAAAGCTTTCATCAACAAAGTTTGGCTTGACAAACTTGGTCTCGAAGTTCCAACAACAACTGAAGAACTCAGAACTGTTCTTGAAGCATTCAGAGACAAGGACCCTAACGGTAACGGCCAGAAAGATGAAATCCCTATGACAGGTTCAACAGACGGTTACAAAGCTAAACCACATGAATTCCTTTTGAATGCATTTGTTTACTGTGACCGTTCAAACTACATGTGGGTAGATGATAATGGTAAAGTAAGTTACATTTACACATCTGACGATTACAAAGAAGGTCTCAAGTACATTGCTGATCTTTGTAAAGACGGTCTTCTTGATAAACAGGCAATCGTACAGAAAAATGCTGAACTTAAGGCTATTTCATGTGCAGATGTAAACAGAATTGGTGTTCTCATCGGCGGTAGCCCTGACAACGTATTCAGTGCTAAACTCGAAAGAATGCTTGACTATGTTCCACTTCCTGTTCCGAAGGGACCAAAAGGTATCCACTATTCATACATGCAGATGATGAAACCTACATTTATGGGCTGGATGTCACGTAAGTGTGAACACCCATTGGCTGGATATGCACTCTTCGATTTTATGATGAGTGAAGAAGCAACAACATTTGCTCGTTACGGTATTGAAGGTAAGAGAGATCCATCCGGTAAGAACGATCCTGAAATCGTAAAAGACTGGTACAGAGCTACAACTGATGAAGAAAAAGACAGAGCACTCTTTAAGCACATTGGTCTTGAAGGTGACATTGTTACAATCCTCGGTTATGGTGAAATCTCTAACTCACATTGGCAGGCACAGAATCCACAGTACAGATCTTCCAAGATTGCTGATGGTATGGTTTGGGATGGCAACCCACTTAACGGTGAGTATGTAAAGGCTCAGGCTATCACAGCGTACTATCTTGATGAACCTGAAAGATCTGAAGTTCAGAAACACATTGTAAGAGCACTTAAGTTTGAAAACCTCGAAGATCAGAAGAACTATTCTACACTTTCTTCAAGTTTGAAGACATACTTTGATCAGCAGCAGGCTAAGTTCATCGCAGGAGATCTTGATGTTGAAAAAGACTGGGATAACTTCCAGGCAGAACTTAAGAACCTTAAACTAGATGAGTGTCTTGAATTAGCTCAGATAGGCTATGACTATATGGAAAGATAATTTGATTATCTGACTCTTGTATTTAATTTAATTTCCTGCCGGCTTTTGTGCCGGCAGGGGATTAATCAATATTGTAAGCACATTTTAAATGAGTTTGGAGATAGCAATATGAAAAAGAATAAAAAGAATAATGACACTGTCATTAATGAGGGTGCAGTTGTTATTCGTAAATCTACTTGGAAAAAAATGTTGGAAGCATGGCAGTTGTATGTACTTATTGCCCTTCCTGTTATCTATATAATAATTTTTAACTACATCCCTATGTTGGGTGTACAGATTGCATTTAAGAACTTCCTTCCACGTAAAGGTATCTGGGGAAGTCCTTTCATTGGATTTGATCACTTCGTAGAATTTACATCATATCCACAGTTCTGGCAGTATTTCTTAAATACAATCAGAATTTCAGTTTATTCTCTTTGTGCATCATTCCCAATCCCGATTATTCTTGCTTTGGGACTTAATGTTATGAGATGCAAAGCATACAAAAAGACTGTACAGATGCTCACATATATGCCTCACTTTATTTCTGTGGTTGTATTGGTATCTATTCTTACACAGTTCTTTAACCCACATGTTGGTTTGTTTGCAAACATCTGTAAATCATTGGGTATTACATATACAGATACTCCTATGGCAAAGGCTGCAGCTTTTCCACATCTCTATGTGTGGTCAGGTGTATGGCAGAATATGGGATGGTCAACTATCATCTATCTTGCAGCACTTTCTTCTGCAGACGTTGAAACAACTGAAGCAGCGCTTATTGACGGTGCTACAAGATTCCAGAGATTGCGTTATATCGATTTCCCTACAATCGTACCTACAGCCATCATCATTCTGATTATGGACTTCGGTAAGATTATGAGTATCGGTTTTGAAAAGGTTCTTCTTCTTCAGAACAACCTTAATATCGAAACATCCGAAGTTATCACAACTTATTCATACAAGTTAGGTTTCGGTACAACAGGTGATGGATACAGACGATATGACTATTCAACAGCAATCAGTTTATTTAACTCAATAATTAACCTTGTTCTTATTGTTACAGTTAATAAGATTTCAAGCAAGGTTAGTGAAACAAGTCTTTGGTAGAAAGGAGAGGACAATATTATGGCATTATCAAAAAAGAAAAGTACAGCAATCAAGGATTGTGCAAGTGATAAGGTGTTTTACGCAGTTGTAAATGTTATTATGTTTGTGATTCTCCTTATTGTTCTTATACCGATTCTAAATGTTATCGCTTCATCCTTTTCATCAGGTGCAGCGGTATCAGCAGGTAGAGTAGGCATCTGGCCTATAGAGCCTACATTAGAAGGTTACAAAGCGGTATTTAAATATCGTGATATTATGACAGGTTTCAAAAACTCTGTTATATATACAGTTTTCGGAACAATCATTCACGTTGTTATGACAGTTATATGTGCATATCCGCTTTCAAGAGCAGACTTGCCATACAGAGACAGATTTATGTTCCTGTTCTCATTTACAATGCTTTTCGGCGGTGGTATCATTCCTACATACCTCCTTATGGAAAGCCTCAACATCGTTAATACAAGATGGGCTATCCTTATTCCAGGATCTATCTCTGTATATAATATGATTGTTACAAGAACAAACTTCCAGCAGATTCCAAAGGAACTTCTTGAAGCTGCTAAGATTGACGGATGTTCTGATTTCAGATTCTTTGCTACAATGGTTCTTCCGCTTTCAAAGGCTATTATCGCGGTTATTTCATTGTTCTACGCAGTAAGTCTCTGGAACACATACTTCAATGCTACAATCTATCTTACAAAGATGGAACTTCAGCCACTTCAGGTTGTACTTAAGAATATCCTTATTTCAAACCAGCAGAATGCTGAAGCACTTACCGGTGACGGTGATGCTGAAAGAGCTAACTTCCAGGATCTTATCAAGTATGCACTTATTATGGTTGCATCTGTTCCTGTATGGTGTGTATATCCATTTGTACAGAAATTCTTTGTACAGGGTGTTATGGTTGGTTCAATCAAAGGTTAATAAAATTAATTCAAATCGGTGTGAAAATTCTTTCACGCCGATTTTTTCTGTCTATGTTAAATTAGGATATATGTTATGTTGAGCGGAGCGAATGCGAAGGCGAAACATCTCATAAAGATTCTTGATTTTATACTGCTTTATTTAAACTATTATTCAGGATTAAAGTTCTGTTTTAAAAAAAGAAAACCATCCTTTTGGATGGTTTTCTTCATTAGAAAAATTTTTATAAAAACTCATTCACTTTTACGTTACGGAGCATTTTTACACGGCAGAATAGAAATAGGAAAAATGGTTTGTATTGGACAAAGTAAACCGAAGGCGTATGTGATACGCCGAGAGTGTAACTTTGTTCAAAGTAAAAGTGAATAAAATCAAAGAAAACCATCCTTTTGGATGGTTTTCTTCATTAGAAAAATTTTTTATAAAAACTCTATCACTTTTACGTTACGGAGCATTTTTACATTTCTATTCCTCGATCTCAGCGTTATTATATGCCTCAATCACCGCAGATTCTATGTACTGTCTTGCTTCAGGATTGATAGGATGAGCCACATCTTTGAATGTGCCGTCTTTCAGTCTTTTGTTAGGCATTGCAACAAAAATTTTGCCATTGTTTTCAATTACTTTCACATCATGGATTGCAAACCAATCGTCAAATGTAATTGATGCGATAGCACGCATTTTGCTTTCTGAAGCGAATTTCTTGATTTTGATGCTTGTGATTTCCATAATAATTCTCCTTTTTTTGTAAATCATAAAAAGATATATTATTATTATAGCTTTAATTGTATAAAATTGTCAATAGTTTTGTATATATACTGTGTTTATTTGTTCATAATGCACAAATTAAAAGTTAAAATTTGTAAATAATGCTTTATAACTTTGATAAAAAAATCACGATTATATGGTTTTTAGTGTATTTTATGCAGATTTTCCGACATTGTGATATTCAAATTTAATAAATAAATATCGCAATATAAAAGGATTGATTTTTAGTTGTAAATATGGTAGAATATGTAAGACGTTTAGAAAAGAATTATACGGTATGTATAATTGGTTATATGTAATAGTGTGAAAGTAGGTTACAAATGGTATTTTTTAATGATATAACTGTACTTGAGATTTTAATATGTTTTGCAATATCATTTATTGCATCTTTTGGTTCAACTCCATTTGTTATGAAATTAGCGTACAAACTTAATGCTGTTGACATTCCCGACGGTGGAAGACATATTCACAAGAAGACCACACCACTTATTGGCGGGTTGGGGATTTTTGCAGGGTTTTTTATAAGTGTTCTGATGTTTTGCAAATATACCGATTCGATTGTTTCATTGATTTGTATTATTACCGGGGCATTGATCATAGTAGCCATGGGAGTTGTTGATGATGCCAGAGATCTTGCTGCAAAGAAAAAACTCCTGATTCAGATTATTGCTGCGGCAATAGTTGTTTTCGGTGGTGTTACTGTAGATTACATCAGCGTACCTTCATTTATTGCACATGGCGGAATATTTAATCTCAACTGGATTAAGTATCCGATTACGATTCTCTGGATTGTTGCAGTGACAAATGCAGTTAATCTCATTGACGGACTTGACGGATTGGCTGCGGGAGTTTCTTCCATTGCCACTTTCTCGCTTTTCTTTATTTCGGTTATTCAGGACAATGTTGAAGCGGCAGTTATATCTGCAGCACTTGCAGGAGGATGTCTGGGATTTCTTCCATACAATATGAATCCTGCTAGGATTTTTATGGGGGATACAGGTTCTCAGTTTTTAGGGTTTATGCTTGCCATTATAAGCGTTCTCGGGCTTTCAAAAGGAGTTGTAATCATATCTTTTCTAGTTCCTTTTGTTATACTCGGGTTACCGCTTTTTGATACTTCTTTTGCAATACTCAGAAGAATTATTCAGAGAAGACCGATTATGGAGGCAGACAGAGGACATCTCCATCACAAACTTATGGACAAAGGTTTTTCTCAGAAGCAGACAGTTGCCATATTATATGTGATAAGTATTCTTTTGAGCGTAATTGCTGTACTTGTTGCACAGACAGGCACTGATCAGATATTATGGATAGGTTTTTCGGTTATTATTCTTGTTGTTATTGGATTCGTATTATCTAAAGTTCTCTCGAATACTGACAATCAGACAGATGATGAAGTTGTTAATGATATAAAGAAAGGTGACGACAAATGATTAAAGTAATGACAGTTTTCGGTACACGACCTGAAGCAATCAAAATGGCCCCCTTGGTTAAAGAATTGGAGAAAAACGATAAGATTCAGTCAATCGTTGCAGTTACTGCTCAGCATAGAGAAATGCTTGATCAGGTGCTTGAAATTTTTGATATAAAGCCTGATTATGATCTGAATATAATGAAAGACAGACAAACACTGGTTTCTATTACTACAAATGCTGTTGAAGGTCTTGATAAGGCAATGAAAGATTCACAGCCGGATATAGTTCTGGTACACGGTGATACAAGCACAACTTTTGCAGGTAGCCTTGCAGCATTTTACAATCAGATTCCTGTTGGACATGTTGAGGCAGGACTAAGAACATACGACAAGTATTCTCCATTTCCAGAAGAAATGAACAGAAAACTTACAGGAACTATTGCTGATATGCATTTCAGCCCTACAGAATCAAACAGAGCAAATCTTCTTAAGGAATCTGTATGTGATGACGACATTTATATCACAGGCAATACTGTTATAGATGCATTGAAGACTACTGTTCGTGATGATTATGTATTTGAAGATGATACCCTCAAGTCAATCGACTTTAAATCAAACAGAGTTATTCTTATGACAGCCCACAGAAGAGAAAACCTTGGTGAACCGTTGGAAAATATCTGTACAGCAGTTAAGGAAGTTGTAGAAAGTCATTCTGATGTTGTGGTTGTTTATCCGGTTCACTTAAATCCTGTTGTAAGAGAAACTGCAGAAAGAATTCTCGGACATCTTGACCGTGTTCATCTTATCAAACCTCTTGATGTTCAGGAACTCCACAATGCTATGAACCGTTGTTATATGGTAATGACTGATTCAGGCGGACTTCAGGAAGAAGCACCAAGCCTTGGCAAACCTGTTGTGGTACTCAGAAACGAAACAGAAAGACCTGAAGCAGTAGAGGCAGGTACAGTTATTATGGGTGGTATTCACAAAGAAAATATTGTGGAAATTGCCACAAAGATTCTTAATGATAAAGAATTTTATGATTCAATGGCAAAGACTGCAAATCCATACGGTGACGGTTTCGCTTCACAGAGAATTGTTGATGCTATTGTAAAGAAATTTGACAGATAAACATTATTTATCCAGACTTAAAGGAGATGTAAGAAATTGCATCTCCTTTTTTGTGTATAAAAATTCTTATTTCCTGCAGATTATAATAACGGAGTTGATAATATGAATCTTGTACGAACGGATTTAGCAATAGAATCTGCAGCAATTTTTAATAAGAGTAAGGCTGATCTGGACAAAATAAAAGGAGTAAGAGTGATTAATGAAAATTCAGATGGTATTCATATCACAAGAGTATGTGTGGATAATGAAACAGGGGCTGAAACCATCGGAAAACCTATAGGCACATATATTACTATTGATATGGATTCGATGACTGACAAACTTGATGATAATGAAAAACGCCTTATAAGTATATTGTCAGATCAGCTTCTGAGCATTCTTGAAGTAAAAAAAGATAAGCCTGTATTTGTAGTAGGACTTGGAAACGAAAACATTACTCCTGATGCCCTTGGTCCGAAGGTGACATCTATGCTCAATATCACCAGACATCTATTTGATGAGGCACCTGAACTGACTGTTGATAATAACCGAAGTGTATGTGCGATTTCGCCAGGTGTCCTTGGTATAACAGGAATAGAAACAGCGGAGGTTATAAAGGGGATAGCAGACAGAGTTAAACCTTGTGCAGTTATATGTATAGATGCCCTTGCAACAAGAAGTATAAAAAGACTTGCTTCATCTGTGCAGTTGACAAATACAGGTATAACCCCTGGTGCAGGAGTAGGCAACAGAAGGCATACTATAAATCAGGAAACGATAGGGGTACCAGTAATTGCCATAGGTGTTCCTACAGTAGTTGACGGAGCGACAATAGCAAACGACAGTATAAGACTCCTTTGTGATGCGCTGAAAAGTTATTCATCAGGTGAAAACATAGGCTTTATAGAACGTATAGATGATAACAGAAGATATTCTCTTGTAAAAGAACTTCTTAAGCCCTATGGTGAAGGGTTGATGGTAACACCTAAGGAAATTGACTCACTTATTGATAATATTGCAGGAATAATTTCTTCATCTGTAAACAGAGCATTTGGTAATGAGTAACAAATAAGAGACATATAATTGTAATAAACTCATTTATGTAAGGGAATATCAGATGAAATACATTAAATGTAAAATGGTGATATATGCACTTGTAGTTTTTTCCGTATCTACGGTGTTGAATGTTTTTTCGGGAAATGATTCATATAGGGATATAATGTACAGGTATTATTTATGCGATGACGAAAGTAAGAATTCAGATATATATTTACATTCTCTGAAAAGTTATTTCCTGTGCGGTAATTCTTCATATGTTCCCGAATTCATAACCGAAAAAAAAGACAATTTACCATTAGAAAATGCAGATATATATTCATCTGACGATGAAAACATTGTGTTTGACAGTCAAAAATCTTCCGGATTGGATTTTAATAATGAAACCGAGTATGTAATAGATAATCAGAGTTTGCTTGCAGAAAAACCGAATCTGGCTTTTAAAAAGAGTGAACAACCTGAAATCCTGATTGTTCATACACATGCATCTGAATCCTATGGATATAAGAGGACATATCCACTTACAGATACAGACAGAACACAGGACAAAGAGTATAATATGATAAAGGTTGGAAAAGAATTAAAAAAGCATTTAGAGAATATGGGATATAGTGTGCTTCATGATGAAACAATTCATGATTATCCATCCTATACAAGTTCATACAGGAGAGCAGGAGAGACCATAGAAAATCATCTTAAAAATTATCCTTCAATTGTCGCTGTCTTTGACCTTCACAGAGACGCAATTATAGATAAAAACGGAAAAAGTGTTGGTCTTAAATCTTTACAAAAGGGCGATGAATGTGCACAGATTATGATGGTCTGCGGCACAGACAGAAATAATCTTAAGTTTGATCATTGGGAGGAAAACTTAAGATTTGCGTTTAAGATCCAGAATTATATGGAAAAACATTATCCTGGATTGATGAGACCTTTGAATATCAGGAAAGAGAGATTCAATCTTCATCTTACAAAAGGATCAATTCTCTTTGAAATAGGAAGTAATGGTAACAGCCTGATACAGGCGATAAACTCCGTTAAGTACCTTGCAGAAGGTATAGACGATGCTATAAAAATTATAAATAGCATTAAGTAAAATACGTAAAAAGAATAATGTTTATAAACATCATCATTGTGTACTTTATACTGTGCAGATAAAATTTTGCTTTTGAAGTGTATTAAGATGAAGATGAAAAAATTTTCTGTAACGGACAAACAGAGCCAAAGCTGTATGTGATACTGCGAAGGTGAATGTTTGTTCGTAGCAAAAGTGCATAAAAAAGAAGAAACTCATCTCAGACAATGAGATGAGTTTCAACATAATGAAAAGATTATAAATATAAGAATGTAAATATATAATTACTCTTGCATTTTTGCGATACAGGAGATTTTTACACTTCAACATCTGATGTACAATGTGGACACTTTATAGCCTTTATCGCTATTTCAGACTGACAGAAAGGACAAACCTTTGTAGTAGGTTCTTCTTCCTTTTCTTCTTCCTTTTTCTTAGTAAGATTTGTAAGAGAATTGATACCTTTTACAATCATAAAGATAACAAATGCAAGGATAAGGAAATTGATTACAGCAGTAATAAATGCTCCGTACTTGATTTCCACTCCGTTTACTGTGAGGATATATGCAGAGAAGTCGCTCTTACCGAAAAGACCGATAATAGGGGAGATGATATCCTGTACAAGTGAGTTTACAATTCCCTGAAATGCACCACCTATAAGTACGCCGACTGCAAGATTGAGAGCATTTCCTTTTACTGCAAAATCTTTAAATTCATTTAAAAACTTTTTCATACTTTTATCTCCTGTTCTTTATCTTTTGATTTTAATTTTGGGTTGTTGTGTGTAAAAAGGGGAATGGATACCGAAAATGTGGTTCCTTTTCCCTCTGTTGACTTAACGTCAATGGTTCCTCCAATCATTTCTATGCTTTCGTTTGCTATTGCAAGTCCCAGACCGCTTCCGCCCGTTTCTCTGGAACGAGCCTTATCTACACGATAAAATCTGTCGAATATTAGTTTCAGATTTTCTTCAGAGATACCGATTCCGCTGTCTTTTACTGCAATGATGGCGTCATTTCCGTCTTTGGTTATACCTATAATGACCTGACCGTTTTCTTTGGTGTATTTGATAGCGTTGTCAATTATATTATATACACCCTGCCACAGTCTGTCACGGTCTGCCATAATATGTACTGATTCGCAGTACACGGTGTTTATGGATATATTTTTCTGCTCTGCAATCGGGGCGAGGTTTTTAACAATATCCATAACAATTTCTCTTATATCTACAAATTCTACGCTTAAGAGTTTCTTTTCTGACTGAGCCAGGTCGAGTTTCGTAAGATAGAGAAGTTTTTCGATTATTCTTGACAGTCTTCCTGTCTCGGAATTTATATCATTGAGAAATTCCTGAATACTTTCCTGATCAAGATCAGGATTCTGTATAATGGAGTCGCACATAAGTTTGATAGAACTTAAGGGCGTCTTTAATTCGTGTGATGCATCTGAAACGAACTCCACACGTTTCTTTTCAAGAAGGGCAAGTTTTTCATTCATTCTATTGAATGCTTTTCCTAGTTTTGCCACTTCATCATTGCCTTTTTCGTCCATTTTCTCATCTATGATACCGTCTTTGCTCATTTTGGTAATTTTGTTGGTAAATTCTGCAATACGTTTTGTCACAAGATTTGCCACAATGAATATAAACAGCCCCATTACAAGAGTTATGGCAATAAATATAATTATCATATCCTTTGTAAGAGATGCTACAAAATCATTTGATGAAAGTTCGTATGTAAGATATACCGCACCTATAGGGTGGGTAGGTCTTGAACTTGTTACAATAGGAACGGCAACATTTACAACAGACACACCATCACGTGATTTGGAGATTTCAAACTCGGATTTGCCCGTTGAAATGGATTTGAGCAGTCCCTGATTATCTTTTACTGATGCAACAGTTTCTTTGTCGTGCAATGAATCATATATTGATTCTGCTTTGTCATTTGTAATTACCACGCGGGAGTCGGTGGAGATTTTCAATGTGTCAGTGAGAAATGTATCAAAATCCGGAGAAATAGTTTTGAAATCAGAAGAAATAAAACCTTTTTCTGTATCGGATGCAATTTTTGCTATCACTTCAGCCTGAGTAATTGCTTCCTTTTTTTCATTTGAATTCATATATGAAGTTATAGAATTGGTTATATAATAACTGAACATCAGAAATGTTATTATCATCACTAGAAAATAAGTTGGTACAAGTTTGGATGTAAGTGTATTGAATTTCAGTCTGAATGGTTTCTTTTGTTTTTTATCTTCTGATGAGTTGGGTATGTGAAAAAGAGCCTTTTTCTGAGAAATTTTCTTTGTTGAGTGGTGGGCATTAGTGCTTAAAATAGTAACCAGCCCCCCATTTTGTTATTATATAAATTGGCTCAGCGCTGTTGGGCTCAATTTTTTCTCTGAGACGTCTTATATGTACATCTACTGTACGTGCATCACCGGGATAGTCATATCCCCACACAAGGTCGAGAAGACTTTCTCTGGAATAAACCTTGTTCGGATTGGACACAAAAAGATCCATAAGGTCAAATTCCTTACTTGTAAGGTCCTTGGATACGCCGTTTATGGTGATTTTTCTCTGATTGTAATCAAGAGAGATATCGCCGAAACTTACTTTCGACTTATCCTGCAAAGCCTGTGATGATCTTCTGATGATCGCTTTTACCCTGGCTTTGAGTTCCAGAATGTTAAATGGCTTTGTTATGTAGTCATCTGCACCGTACTCAAGTCCTAGAATCTTGTCCATATCTTCGGATTTTGCAGTAAGGATAATGATAGGTACATTAGAAAACTCCCTTATCTTCTGACAAACGCTGATTCCGTCAATTTTCGGAAGCATAAGGTCAAGAATGATAAGATCAATGGTTTTATCTTTAGCAAGACGCAAAGCCTCTTCGCCGTCAAATGCGGTTTCTACCTGGTATCCGTCCTGTTCAAAATTGAAGCGGATTCCCTTCACAAGTAACTTTTCGTCGTCAACAATCAAAATTTTCATTTTTCTTCTCCTTGTCAATCGGCTTAATGTATAAAATGAGTTAATATACTCATAGATTTAATTATATCATAATTATTAAAAAAGTCAAACAAAAAAGTTACAAAAAAGTTAAAAACTAAAAAGAAAAGAAGTGCAAATATTTTTCTTTGCACTTCCTGTATAATTTGTTATAATTTCTGAGTTCTAATTGTTGAAATTACTGATGCTCTTCGTGATTGTGACATGTTTCACAACATCCCGAACAACTTTTTGACACCTTCTTGTCTATGCCAAGTCTGTCATAATAGTCCTGAATACAAGCGGCAATGGCTTCTTCTGCAAGGACAGAGCAATGTACCTTTACCGGTGGAAGACCATCGAGAGCCTCCATAACTGCTTTGTTTGTAAGATTAAGTGCTTCATCAATAGTTTTTCCTTTTACAAGTTCTGTAGCCATAGAACTTGTAGCAACAGCCGCACCGCAACCGAAAGTCTTGAATTTTACTTCTTCGATTATATCATTTTCAATTCTCATGGAAATCTTCATTATATCGCCGCATTTTGCATTTCCTACCTGACCTACGGCGTTGGCATTTTCCACTTCGCCAACATTTCTTGGATTGGAAAAGTGATCCATTACTTTTTCTGAATATAACATAGTATCTAAATCCTTTCTTAGTTTTCGTACAGAGGAGACATCTCTCTGAGTCTCTGAACAATTCCCGGAAGAACTTCCAGGAGTTTGTCCGCATCTTCCTTGGTGTTCTGATATCCGAGAGAAACTCTTAATGACCCGTGTGCAAGTTCGTGAGGAAGTCCGATTGAGAGGAGTACATGTGAAGGATCAAGTGACCCTGATGTACATGCAGAACCTGATGATGCTGCAATATTGTTCATGCTGAGCATCAGAAGAAGTGATTCTCCTTCGATGAACTCAAATGAGAAATTCACATTCCCGGGAAGTCTTTCATCCCTGTGCCCATTAAGACGGCAATAGGGGATATCTGACTGTATTTTATTTATTATATAATCCCTTAAGTCAGAGATTTTTTTGATTTTTTCATCAAGGTTTTCTGTGGCAAGTTCAAGTGCTTTTGCAAGACCGATGATGTTTGCTGTGTTTTCTGTGCCTGCTCTTTTGCCTGATTCCTGAGCACCGCCGTGCATAAAGTTGTGAGGATAAATACCTCTTCTGATATACAATGCACCGATACCCTTAGGACCGTTGAACTTGTGTGCAGAAAGTGAGAGCATATCCACGTCAAGTTCCTTCACATCTACTTTTACAGAACCGATAGCCTGAACTGCATCTGTATGGAATACAATACCATTTTCGTGTGCAATCTTTGCAATTTCTCTTATGGGCTGGATAGTTCCGATTTCGTTATTTGCATACATTATTGTGATAAGGGTTGTGGTAGGACGGATAGCCGCTTTAAGATCTTCAAGTGATATCATTCCTGTTTCATCAACGGGAAGATATGTAACTTCAAATCCGTTCTTTTCAAGATACTGGCATGTATGAAGCACAGCATGATGCTCGATTTTTGATGTGATGATGTGGTTGCCTTTCTTAAGGCTTGCCATTACATAGCCTTTGATTGCCCAGTTGTCAGATTCTGATCCGCATGATGTGAAATATATTTCTTTTGAAGAGCAACCAAGAATACCTGCAACCTTTTCTCTTGCACCGTCAATAGCGGTTCTTGATTTGAGGCCTATTTTGTATATAGATGATGCATTTCCGTAATAATCAGTAAGATATGGCATCATTTCGTCGAGAACTTCTTTTCTTAATGGAGTTGTGGCTGCATTATCAAGATAAATTGTATTATTCATTGTTGAAATACTCCTTTCTTATGATTAGTCGTGTCTAACTATGTTAAAAAATTACCAAAGTATATTTTAGCATATCTTTGAGAGGATTTCAATAGCAAAATTGAGTAATTTTCCATTTTGAAACTAAATCTCCTATTTTATGAAAAAGCACCTTTGCAGTTATTATCTGCAAAGGTGCTTATATAATACTTATTAAAAACTGATGTTTTATATTCCGTCAAACCCTGTATCATCAAGAAGATTTTCTCCGTTGTAGGCAGATACTGCAAGTTGGTCACATCGCTCGTTTTCCGGATGTCCCGCATGTCCCTTCAGCCATATGAAGTTTACTTTATGGTAGTGAATAAGGGAATAGAACTTTTCGAGAAGATCTATGTTTTTTGCTTTATCCTTTTTTGTCCTCATCCAGTTGTTTGATTTCCATTTCTCTATCCAGCCCTGATTTACCATATCTGTTACGTATTTTGAGTCGGAATAAAGGTTTACCGTGCATTGCTCCTTGAGAAGTGAAAGTGCTTTTATCACACCGAGAATTTCCATTCTGTTGTTTGTTGTAAGTTTATAACCTTCGGAAATTTCTTTTTTTACACCATTATATACAAGAATTGCACCAAATCCTCCGGGACCGGGATTGCCGCTGCAAGCCCCGTCTGTATAAATATTTACCTCTTTCATATTACACCTCTGTGGTTTTAATATAATCAAGTGCACGTTGTGCTATTTTTGCATTTTTTTCTTTTTTGTTTCGGATTCTTTCATTAAGTCCTTCCATAATTCCGAAGTTTACGTTCATAGGCTGAAAATTTGTTACTGTAGAATCGGAAACGTAGTTTGCGAGAGATCCTATTGCAGTTATTCTTGTGAAATCAATCATTTCTTTTCCAAGGATAAGGTTTGAAATGTTTACTCCTGCCACAAGTCCGCTTGAGGCGGATTCTATATAACCTTCCACACCTGTGATCTGACCTGCAAAGAACAGTTTTGGATATTTTTTTGTCTGATAGAATTTATTAAGTACAATAGGGGATTTGATATATGAGTTTCTGTGCATTACTCCGTAACGTACAAATTCTGCATTTTCAAGTCCGGGTATAAGAGAGAATACTCTTTTTTGTTCACCGAATTTAAGATGTGTCTGAAATCCTACTATATTAAATAGCGTTCCATCGCTGTTGTCCTGTCTCAACTGTACTACCGCATAAGGAATTTTGTCAGTTCCGGGATATGGAAGACCGACTGGCTTTAATGGTCCGAAAAGGAGAGTCTGTTCGCCTCTTTTTGCCATTACTTCCACAGGCATACATCCTTCGAATACCATCTTTTTTTCAAACCCGTGAACTTCTGCTTCTGTTGCAGAAATAAGTTCCTGATAGAATTTGTCATATTCATCTTTGTTCATAGGACAGTTTATATAGTCCGCATCGCCTTTGTCATATCTTGCGGCTCTGTAAGCCTTTGTCATATCGATGCTTTCGTATGAAACGATAGGTGCAGCCGCATCAAAGAAGTGGAGACAATCGTCGCCTGATTCTTCCTTGAAAAGATTGATTATTTCATCATATAAATCTCCGTCTGTAAGAGGTCCTGTTGCTATGATAGTGTAATGATCTATATCAATCTTTGTGATTTCTTCCTCATATACGGTAATCAGAGGATGAGATTTGATTTTCTCTGTGACAAGAGCCGAAAAACCTTCTCTGTCAACTGCCAGAGCACCCCCTGCAGGGACTCTTGTGTTGTCGGCACATTCCATAATGATGGAATTAAGGTTTCTCATTTCTTCCTTGAGAAGACCAACTGCATTTTCTATACCGTCGGCTCTTAATGAGTTTGAGCAGACTAGTTCGCTGAAGTTTTGAGATTTGTGAGCCGGTGAGAATTTCTTTGGCTTCATTTCATATAAGTTTACATTTATTCCTCTGTTTGCTATTTGCCATGCTGATTCACATCCTGCAAGACCTGCACCAATTACGTTTACTGTCATATTTATCTCCGTGTTAGGTTATTTTTTTGCTTTTTCATATACTTTCGGCGGATTACACTTAGGACAGTATTTTCCTTTGAATCTGCCCATTCTCTGATACATGATTTCTCCACATTCGCTGCATTTTTCATCAAGAGGTTTATCCCAACTTGTGAAGTCACATGTTGGATAATTATCACAACCGAAAAACACTTTTCCGGTTCTTGATTTCTTTTCGATTACGTTTCCGCCGCATTTAGGGCATTTGATGCCTATCTCTTTGATGATTGCCTTTGCATTTCTGCACTCAGGAAATCCTGGACAAGCAAGGAACTTTCCGAATCTACCCATTTTGTAAACCATAAGCCTGCCGCATTTGTCACATTTTACATCAGAAACTTCATCTTTGATTTCGATGTTTCCAATAGCATCTTCTGCGGTTTTGAGAACTTTTGTAAATGGTTTGTAGAATTCATCAACAGTTTCTGCCCATTTGATTTCCCCTTCGGCAATTTTGTCCAGTTTTTCTTCCATTTCAGCAGTAAATTGTGTATCAACAATCTGATCGAAATGTTCTTTCATAAGGTTTGTCACAATCATTCCAAGTTCGGTAGGTGAGAGGATTTTCTTTTCTCTTAAGATGTATCCTCTTGCAAGAATTGTAGTGATTGTAGGAGCATAGGTACTCGGACGTCCGATTCCCAGTTCTTCCATAGCCTTGATAAGTCCTGCTTCGGTATATCGTGCGGGTGGCTGTGTGAATCTCTGCTCTGATTCTATATTCTTAAGTTTCAATTCATCGTTTTCGTTAAGTTCAGGAAGTTTCTTTGTCTGTTCTTCTTCTCTGTCCTGACCCTCTGTATATACAAGGGTAAATCCCTGGAATTTTGTTGATGAACCGTTTGCCTTGAAACTGTATCCGTTGGCATCTATTGTAACGGTTACTGTGTCATAGATTGCATTTGACATCTGACTTGCAATGAAACGGCACCAGATAAGGTTGTAGAGTTTGTACTGATCATTTGAAAGACTGTCTTTTACCATTGCAGGGGTAAGAGAAGAAAATGTAGGACGGATTGCTTCGTGGGCATCCTGTGCAGCCTTCTTTGTCCTGTATATACGTGCCTCTTTTGTGAGAAATTCTTTTCCGTAGTTTTCTCCGATGAATTCTCTTGCGGCATCTGATGCCTCCTGAGAGATTCTTAATGAGTCTGTTCTCATATAGGTTATAAGACCGATTGTGCCTTTTTTGTTTACATCTACACCTTCATACAACTGCTGAGCAGCCTGCATTGTTCTCATTGTGGTGAAACCAAGTTTTCTAGAGGCTTCCTGTTGAAGTGTACTTGTTGTAAAAGGTGGGGCAGGGGTGCGTTGTTTTTCTGCTTTTTTTACATCTGAAACAGTATATGTTGCACCGTCAATAGCCTTAAGGATTTTTTCAGTATCTTTCTGATTTGTCAACTCGATTTTTTTGTTGCCTTTTCCGTAGAACTTTGCGTTAAATGACTTCTTATCCTTCATAAGTGCAGCATCTATTGTCCAGTATTCTTCAGGAATAAATGCATTGATTTCTTCTTCTCTGTCACATATAAGTCTTGTTGCAACAGACTGAACTCTTCCTGCACTTAAGCCTTTTTTTACTTTCTTCCACAGAATAGGGCTTATTTTATAACCAACGATTCTGTCAAGGATACGACGTGCCTGCTGTGCATCTACAAGATCGTCGTTGATTTCCCGTGGGTTTTTAATTGCTTCTGTTACTGCAGTTTTTGTTACCTCGTTGAATGTGATTCTGCACTTTGATTTCTTATCAATTCCAAGAAGAGATGCAAGATGCCAACTGATGGCCTCACCTTCACGGTCAGGGTCAGTTGCAAGAAATATCTTTGCCGCATTTTTTGCTTCTTTTTTGAGACTGTTCACAAGTGCCGCCTTGCCTCTTATTGTGATATATTTAGGCTCATAATTATTATCAGTATCAATACCAAGTTGACTTTTCGGCAAGTCAACAATATGACCGTTACTTGCCATTACTGTGTAGTCTTTGCCAAGGTATTTCTTTATAGTTCCTGCTTTTGCAGGAGACTCAACTATTACGAGTTTTCCCTTTGGGGATTTGGGTGTAGAAGTTTTTGGCATTAATTTTACCTCCGATATTTATCTTAAATCTTAAAAGATGAAATTACATTTTGAGTCCATATACATTCAGCGCATATTGAATTACTTTTCCCTCTATTTCAAGCCCGAGAAGTATTACACTAAGTTCTGCTGAACTAAGCGACAATTCCTGACACAATGTATCGAAATCCTTGTTTCCTGTCTCAAGAAGTTCAAGTATTTCCAATGCCACATTGTTGGAGTCAAAAGCATTCTGTGATAATTTTACCGATGGGTTATGAGATTCAATGTTAAATTCCTTTTTGTACAGAAAGTCTTTGTATCTTTCTTCATACATTGAAGAGATGTCATCAGGTTCTGTTATGATATATGCACCATCTCTTATTAGACAGTTTGTACCTTTTGAACGGGGACTTGTGATATTTCCCGGAAGGGCGAAAACATCTTTTCCAAGTTCAAGTGCAAGTTTTGATGTGATAAGTGAGCCGCTGTTTTCATTTGCTTCGATTACTGCCGTAGCAAGTGACAATGCGGCAATTATTCTGTTTCTTTCAGGAAAACGGTGCTTTGCCGGCGGAGTTCCCGGTGGATACTCACTTATAATCATACCTTCTTTTATTATTTTTGATGCAAGATTTGTATTGGATGCAGGGTAAACTTTGTCTATACCGCATCCCATAACAGCAACAGTAGGCATATCTGCCATAAGTGCGCCTGAATGTGCAAAAGAATCAATGCCGTCTGCAAGACCGCTTATGATAATATAGCCATTTTTTGCAACTTCCCTTGAAATATATTCTGCCGCATATGCTCCGTACTGAGTAGGACGTCTTGAGCCTACCACACTGATGGAAGCAAATTTGTTCAAATCAATAAATCTTCCTTTTATATATAGTACACAGGGTGGATCTGAAAGATTTTTAAGATTTTCAGGATATTCAGGGGAGTCTATAGTAACAATTTTTATGTTACTGTCAGCAAGACTTCTTTTTGTTTCTTCAATATTATCAACAGATTTATCAGCCAGTTTCTGAATATCAGCATTTGTAAGAAAACCTGTCATTCTCATTGTATTTTCTGAAAGGTTGTAAATATTTTCGATAGATTCAAACATTTCATACAGTTTATATTGTTTATATGAAGCAAGTTGAGTATGGCTGAGCCATAGCCACATATCTATGTTTGTCAACAGTAATCACTCCAAAAAATTTCACTATTTAATAAGGTACAATAAAAAAATCGATTTGTAAAGAGTTTTTTTCAAAAATTTAAAAGTGTGATGGTTTTCATTGATAAAAATGCAAAGTTTTTTGGTCAAAATATAACACACAAAAAAATATTTTGTCACAAATTTGTTAATTTTGCACAAAAAAGGAGGCGAAAAATTGGTAAATATATTTTTGAAAAATTAAAGGAATATTGATAAAAATATAGAATTTTATATATCATAAGGACTTTATTTAAGTTTTTAATGATAATCCAACATTTTTAAGGAGGTAACCAAAATGTACAGTTATGAAACAAGAAATATGAGAAACATTTGTTTGATCTCACACGGTGGAGCAGGTAAGACTTCTCTCTGTGAAGCATTACTGTATAAAGCAGGCGCTATTGACAGATTGGGTAAGGTCTTGGACGGAAACACAACTTCCGACTATGATCCTGAGGAAGTAAAGAGACAGATTTCTATTAATACTTCTGTTGCTCCGCTAGAATGGAAAAATGTGAAGATTAATATTATAGATACACCGGGATATTTCGACTTTGTTGGAGAAATGATCGAAGGTGTGAGAGTATCAGGCGGTGCAGTTATCGTAGTCAGCGGTAAGTCTGGCGTCAGCGCCGGTACGGAAAAGGCATGGAAACTTGCAAAGGAAAAGGATATTCCTGTTATTTTCTTTGTAAACAAACTTGATGATCCGAAAGCAGATTTCCAGAGAACAGTAAGTCAGCTTGACTTCACATTCGGCAAATCCGTCGCTCCTCTTATCTTCCCTATCAAGGAAGGGGACAAATTTACAGGTTTTGTTGACGTGGTAAAAATGCAGGCGAAGATGTTTGCCGATGATGGTAAGATAGTATATAAGGAAATTCCTTCAGAATATATGGACGTTGCAAACGAACAAAGAGCAATGCTTATGGAAGCGGTTGCAGAAGTAAATGAAGAACTGATGGAAAAGTACTTCAATGGCGAAGAATTTACTGATGAAGAAATCAGTTATGCTATTAAATTTGGTCTCAAATACGGTACTATTTCACCTGTTATCTCAGGTTCTGTACATAAGGGTATCGGTATTGAACTTCTGCTTGACAGTATTGTTAAATATCTTCCTGCTCCTGATGAAGTATTCCTTCACAGAGCAGAACTCAAACTCTCTCAGACTCCTATCGAAATTGTCTGTGACAGGAATAATCCTCTCATAGTAAGAATATTCAAGACAGTTGTAGATCCATATTTCGGAAAGATGTCATACTTCAAGGTAATGGCAGGTACACTTAAGGCAGATTCTACAGTATATAATGCTGATAAAGAAAAAAACGAAAAGATAGGTAAACTCTATGTGGTAAGAGGAAAGAAACTTATCGAAGTTCCTGAACTCTATGCAGGAGATATCGGTGCTGTTACAAAACTTTCTGTTACAGAAACATGTGACTGTCTCTGCACAGAAAAAGAACCTGTTATTATGCCTAAGTTCAAATTCCCAAAACCTGTACTGAAAATGGCTATCGTGCCTAAGGCTAAGGGTGACGACGAAAAGATCAGTAACGGTCTTAAGAAACTGATGGAAGAAGATCCTACCTTCAATGTATATAGAAATCACGAAACACATCAGACTATTATCGAAGGTATGGGCGAACAGCACTTAAGCGTTGTTATGAGCAAACTTCAGAGTAAGTTCTCAGTTTCTGCAGATCTTATTGAAGCAAAGGTTCCATACAGAGAAGCAATCAAGAAAAAAGTCAAAACTGAAGGTAAACATAAGAAACAGTCAGGTGGTCATGGTCAGTATGGTCACGTGTGGATTGAGTTTGAACCGGGTGACGAAGAAGGTCTTACATTTGAAGAAAAGATTTTCGGCGGAAGTGTTCCGAAGAACTTCTTCCCCGCAGTAGAAAAAGGTCTTAAAGAAAGTATCGAACACGGTGTGCTTGCAGGATATCCGATGACAAGCCTTAAGGCTACATTGGTAGATGGATCATATCATGCAGTTGACTCATCAGAACTTGCCTTCAAGACAGCAGCATCTCTTGCATACAAAGCGGCTATGGAACAGGCAAACCCAGTACTTCTTGAACCAATCGGTGCGCTTAGTGTACTTGCAAGAAATGATTATACAGGTGATATTGTTGGTGATATCAATAAGAGAAGAGGCAGAATCCTCGGAATGAATCCTATGGACGACAATATGACTGAAGTAGTTGCAGAAGTACCTATGTCAGAAATGTCAAGATATGCTATTGACCTTACTGCAATCACAAACGGCAGAGGCGAATTTACATACGACTTTGTTAGATATGAAGAAGCACCACCACACATTAAGGACAAAGTGGTTGCCGAATCAAAGGCATAATAATTTTTTAAATTAAAAGGCAGCGGAATCTATACATATAGTGTTGGTTTTGCTGCCTGAATTTATATAGACAAATTGCGTGGTAGAGTGCCTCTGTGATTATATATTTAAGAAAAGTCATTGTTGTGAGTTTCCGAGAATATTTTGAAAATATAAAAATCTTTTTAAATAATTGTTGACAAATATAAAAACTGTGTGTATAATCAAAATGTAATCATTACAAAAATGATTTGATTACAATGAGTGATGGGAGGGTTTATATGACTAGTGCTGACATTTTATTGAACCACTCGATTAAGCCATCTGTATTGAGAGTGATGATATACGATTATCTTAAGTCTCACAGAACACATCCCACAGCAGACGATATATACAGTCATCTTCTGAAAGATGCCCCCACATTGTCAAAGACCACAGTGTATAATACATTGAAACTCTTTGTGGACAAGAAGGTGGCAAGAACTGTTACCATCGACGGTTTTCAGACAAGATATGACGGATATATCGACGATCACGGACACTTCAGATGCAATCATTGTCACAATCTTTTTGATTTTGAGATATCTGAGATATCTGATAGCAATCTTGAAGGTTTCCGTTTTGACACAAAGGATGTATATTATACAGGTGTTTGTAAAAATTGTATCCAAAAAAATTAATTATAAAGGAGAATGTTTATTATGAAAAAATTTGTTTGCCCTGTTTGCGGTTATGTTCACGAAGGAGAATCTGCTCCGGAAAAATGCCCACTTTGCGGTGTTCCTGGTGCTAAGTTCACAATTATGGAAGAGGGTGCAGCATTGGCTGCTGAACACGAATACGGTGTTTATGCAAAAACAGTAAAGAACAACCCTGATATCAGCGAAGAAGATAAGAAATATATCTTCGATCAGTTGATGGCTAACTTCAACGGCGAATGTGCAGAAGTAGGTATGTATCTCTGTATGGCTCGTATCGCTCACAGAGAAGGTTATCCTGAAGTTGGTCTCTATTGGGAAAAGGCTGCATACGAAGAAGCAGAACACGCTGCAAAATTTGCAGAACTTCTCGGCGAAGATCTCGAACCAAATATGAAAGCAACAACAAAAGATAACCTTAAATGGAGAGTTGATTGCGAATACGGTGCAACAAAAGGCAAATTTGACCTTGCTGTATGTGCTAAGAAAAACGGTCTTGATGCTATCCATGATACAGTTCATGAAATGGCTCGCGACGAAGCTCGACATGGAAAAGGTCTTGAAGGTCTTCTTAACAGATATTTCAAATAATGATATTGTTTCAGGCGGCCTTGTATAATGGTCGCCTGTTTTATAAAAGGAGAGGATAAAAATGTTAGATTCAAAGGTTACAAAACTTCTTAATGAACAGATAACAAAGGAGTTATACTCTGCTTATCTGTATCTTGATTTTTCAGTTTTTTATGAAGCAGAAGGTCTTGATGGATTTGCAAACTGGTATATGATTCAGGCACAGGAAGAAAGAGATCATGCTATGCTGTTTCTCAAATACCTTCAGATGTGTGGTGAAAAGGTTTCTCTTGGAGCAATAGATAAGCCTGACAAAGAACTTAAGACCCTTATGGATCCTCTTAAGGCTGGCCTGGAGCACGAACAGTATGTTACAAGCCTTATTAATGATATCTACGGTGCTGCATACGATGTAAAGGACTTTAGAACAATGCAGTTTCTTGACTGGTTTGTGAAAGAACAACTTGAAGAAGAGAAAAACGCCGACGATATGATTAAGAAGATGGAACTTTTCGGTGGTGATGCAAAAGGTCTTTACTCACTTGATGCAGAATATGCCGCAAGAGTATATACCGCACCATCACTTGTGCTTGACTGATGATTTAATTGTTTTAACAATAAAACAGGAGACTTACATTTTGTGAGATCTCCTGTTTTTATATAAATAAGCACTTTTTGATAGGCATTTAAAAAAATTACCGAATAAATATATTTAACTGAAATCGCACTTTTTCAAAGATATTTAGCACTAAAATGTATTGTGACACCATTCTTCGTAAATTATAATTGAAATATAAGGTTTAATAAAAGTAAAATGGAGGAAAGCAAATGAAAAAACTAGTTTCTATTATCCTTACAGTTGTTCTTGTAATGTCTCTGTGTACTTTTTCATCAGTTCTTGCTGATGACGGTATCAATGTGACAATCGATGGCAAGGCTCAAACTTACGATGTTATGCCTGTTATTGTTGACTCAAGAACACTTGTTCCTATGAGAGGAATATTTGAGGCTCTTGGTGCAGAAATCACATGGGATGATGCAACAAAAACCGTTACAGGTAAAAAGGGCGATGTAATAGTAGAATTACAAATCGGAAATACCGTTGCTAAACTTAACGGCAAGGATATCACTCTTGATGTACCTGCTTCTATCGTTTCTTCAAGAACAATGGTGCCTGTAAGATTTATTTCTGAGTCATTGGGATGTAGCGTGGACTGGATAGGAGATACAAAGACAGTTGTTATTTCTTCGGGAAAGAAACTCGCTCCTTTGGTATCTACATTCCACAGAAATGTACCTACTCAGTTTGAGAAGTCATCAGATATGAACGATCTTCTTTATTTCTCAAATGTTGATAAGGAAGAAATGAACAAAAAGTACGAAGAAATAAAGGCTCTCGGTGAAGTAGTGTGTACTACTGAAGAGTTTGTTGAAGGACTTATACCATTGAATGAAACATACAAAAAGTATGGTTCTTATGAAGTAGTGGATGTTGAAGGAGAAGCATTTACAAAAGCACTCCGTATCACCTGTACAGAAGTTCCTGAAAAGAGTTCAAACTTTATCGTAAAGACAAAAGCAACTCCTGAAAGAAACCCCGGTGACGGTGTAAAAGCAGAAGACGTTATGCTTCTTACATTCCGTATGCGTACAGTTTCAGGCGGAGATGGTTCAGGCGGCGGCAGAGTGCAGTTCCAGATCGAACATCCTCAAACATATAAAAAATCACTCTTCGACAATGCTTTCTGTACAGATGAATGGCAGATTGTATATCTTCCTTTCGGCGGAAGAGAAAATGCTACAGCTATCGGTATCAGACCGGGATTCTATGAGCAGGTTGTAGAGCTTGGCGGTATCGAAATTCTCAATATGGGACCGAACTTTGATAAATCACTTCTTCCACAGACATCTGCAGAGTTTTCAGAGCTCAAGGAAGGTGCGCCATGGAGACAGGAAGCTTTTGACAGAATCGAAAAGATAAGAAAAGGTGACTTTACCGTTGTAGTCAAAGATAAAGATGGCAATGTTATCCCTGATGCAGACGTAGAACTTGATATGTTTGAACACCAGTTTGAATTTGGTACATGTATCAGATATGCGCAAATTACCGGAAATGAAGATTACCGTAGAATACTTTCAGAAAACTTCAATGCTGCAGTAAGTGAAACCAATATGAAATGGGCTCCTTATGTAAAGGATCCTAACAGAGGTAAAGCAGAGGCATCAAATGCAAAAGACCTTGGTATCAAATATTACAGAGGTCATGTACTTATCTGGGAAAAACTTCTCGGTACAAACAAAACATCATATATGACACCACCGGAAATCTTTGAAGATGCTGTACTTAAAAATCCTGAAGTGTTTGATCAGAAATGTAAGGAACATATTTTCAAAATTACTCAGGACCTTAAAGATTATGTGACAGAGTGGGATGTTGCAAACGAACTTATGCTTTATGATGATTTCACATCTATACACGGTGACGAGGCTGTTGCTAAGTGGTTTAAATGGACAAGAGAATCACTTGGAGAAGATGCTGACCTCTACTACAACGAAGCAGATGATGTATGGACAGAAGCATATCTCAAACGTGTTGACGGACTTGTTGAACTTGGTACCGATTTCGACGGTCTTGGACTTCAGTCACATTATGGCGGAGATCTGAAGATGCCTACCGAACAGATTGCTCTTTATGACAAGCTTGCTGAAAGATATGGAAAGAGACTTAAAATAACAGAATTTTCTTGTGACAAATCAGGTGAAGCTGTTACAGCAAACTTCTTAAGAGATACAATGATTGCAGCTTTTGCAGAAGAAAATATGGACGGATTCCTTTTCTGGGGATTCTGGGACAAGGTAGTATATGCACAGTTCTCACCATTGTTCAAAGAAGACTGGTCCTTAAGAATGGGCGGTCAGGTTTATCAGGATCTTGTATACAATAAGTGGTGGACAAGAGATGCAAAGGCTAAGACTGATAAAGATGGTAAAGCAGTTATCAACGGATTCTATGGTGACTACGATGTAACTGTAAACGCAAACGGAAAAACAGTTACTGATATGGTAGCATTCCATTCAGGATACGAAAATGTTCTTGAGATAACCGTTGAATAATCTTTTGTAAGTACAAAATCAATTGATTTTTAAGATAGCAAATGTGATAAAATATCATATTTGCTATCTTTTTTGTATTTGAATTAAAATTAATTTTTGATAGAATGCATTTAATATAATTACTACAATACTGGGGGTCTTTCTATACAAAAATATGATGTTGCTGCATATATATGGTCTGCATATACAGGAGATGAACCAAGATCAACAATGTTCTGGAAAGAAAGAATCGGTAAATGGCAGACAGTCAAGAATTCCGCACCTAAAGATAACGGATACAACTGGGGCAGAAAGCCTTTGTGAGGATATGTAAACGATGCAGATCCCTATGTGATGGAGATACAGATCAATGCAGCCATTAATCATGGTGTAAATGTATTTATATACGACTGGCACTGGAATGACAACATATCTTTCATTGAAAACTGCCTTAATGATGGATTCTTAAAAGCATCTAACTGCGATAAGATGAAGTTTTATATTATGTGGGTAAACCACGATGCAAATTATCTTTTGAACAAGTGAAACAGCGACGATGGGAATTGTATAATATACAACAGTGCTGTTGATTGTGAACAGCTGGAATCAATGGACAGAGACAAGTTATCTTGAGCCTGACAATTTGTACGGATATTGATATATTGGGGCCATAAAAAGTGTTTTTAAGAAAGAAAAATGTAACCTGATGAAAAAAATGTTGCTTTTATTCCTGTTTTGGAATATAATAGAATACGATAGTTTTTTATTAAATATATTATTACATATTTGTTAGGAAGATTTTTATGGTATATAATAACATTCTAGAAGCAATCGGGAATACTCCCATCATCAGACTTAACCGTCTTGTAGATAAAGACAGCGCAGATATCTTCGTTAAGTTTGAGGGA
>JAZSCT010000001.1:0-2654 GCA_045530725.1 Clostridia bacterium | reverse complement strand
TCCTTTTTGTCATTTGTTTTGTCTATGTCAATCATAGGCTCGTTTGTCTCCTTGTTTTCCTTAAATACCGCTGTATATGTAACGGTATCGTTTATGACTTTCGTAACTGTTCCTTTGTAATCGGCACTTGCGGTATATCCGCTTACATAGGTCTTTGTTTCTGTTCCTGTGTAGATTGCATTCGCAGTGTATCTAACTGCAACGTCTGTTCCGCTTATGGTTTCGTCTGCTGCCGTTACCCATTCTATATTGGCAAGAGTAAGAGTTGTGCCATCCTTGTCAATAGTCTTGGGTACAAGAGAAGTATCTGCTGATGCAAGGTTGGGGTAGCTTCTTTCTTCCGTTACCGTGAACTTACGGCTGGAATATCCTGCAGGGGTAAGCTCAAGGGTGGAATGATCGAATGCGAGAACTCCGATGTAGCCGTCTTCAGTCGACACTTCAATAGTAGGTGAGAAAAGTGCAATTACCGCCTCAGCATCATTTGTTGAGGTGTGGTAATTGATATTTTCCACGTATTCCTTAGTATCTTCTTCGGAGTTGTCTACAACCTTCATTTCTTCAAAGACATACTCTACATCACTTTCTGTAAAGGTTTCTTTGGGAATGAGGCTTTCGTCACTACCTTTCGGGAGAACATACACCTTTTCGATTGTTTTGTATTCGTCAGCGGTACCCATGATAACCTCGTTAGGTACGAGGGCATTACTTGCAAGAACGTTTACTGTCAGCATAAGCAGTGCCATAAGAATTACTGCGAATGATTTTACTGATTTCATTTCTTTCAGCTCCTTTTCGATATTTTGTTTTTGTGATAAGGGTAATTTAACGAAACATTTCTATTCACCATCCTTTACGGCGAAAAGATCCGCAAGCCGGTCTGTAAGAACCGTATCATTTCTGCCGCATATATTTATTCTTGAACTTAGGTTCTGTGAGTCTCTTAGAACTTTATCGAGTAGTATTATGTAACTATCGTCTATTTCCCGGCTCCAGAACTTATCGTTCAAAAAATACTTCACTTTACCTATATGCCAACTGTCGGAAAAACACTTGCATATCTTAAGGTCACATTCTCTAAAAACTTTCATTTTCTCTTCGTCATAGCACTCGTTATATGACAGAAGTTTGCCTTTTGAGGAAATGTTAAATGGCGTTCCAAAGTCATATACGATAGCTTTACTTGTCTTTCTTATCCTTGCAATGTCAATATCAGAATGAACGATATATGTGACACCCTTTGTCTTTGCAAATCTGAGATTGCCCGTTCCAGAAAAGTCAATTGCCTTGACGTTTCCATTTTGTGTAATAGCAATAAATCCTGCTGCACTAATGACTTCATTTGTAACACCGCATCCGTGAGTAAACCCGAGAATTCCTATTGAAATACATTTCTTTTCGGGGAGTATAACCCTTGTTTCTTCGCCGGGTTCATCATATACATTGACCTCGTAATCGTAAATGTAGCCTTTCTTGATAACGTCTGCGAAGTAATCTTCATCAAGTCGGTTGCCCTCATAGATGATGTCGGATATGCCGTACACATTCTTGTATTCGGATATCTGGTCTTCGATATACTGGTTGCGATAACCCGGGAATACAATGACGATTCTGATATTTGGCTCTATTTGCCGAATACGCTGAAACAGTTTCTTTCTGTCAGTACCTAAAAGCAAAGCATCGGCAATTACAAGTACATCAACATTTGCATCAAGGGAATCAAACCTGTCGATGAAATCATCGGTGTTTTCGAAGTTCTCATCAACAATGCGGATGTTGTTTCTTGCGAAAACTATAGCAAGATCTGCACTGTACTTTATCTTGCCAAGCCATATCACAACGTTAATCATACAGCATCAGCTCCTTTTTGTTTTCTTTCGGGATTTTGCCATTTTTATCAACTATGCTTTCCAGTATCTTCAGAGCACTTTCAAGACCTCTGTCCGTATCCTTTCTGTCTCTCTTATGAAAAGCATGGAGAAATACAATTTCACCATCATGCTCATAAAAGATTATTCTGATCATAGTTTCTGCTGCCTTTAAGCGAAGCTCATACATTTTTCTGTACCTTTCCATTGAAAAGTGTTTTACGTATGGCTCGCAAAAAGGGTTTGATTCATCCTTTATGTAGATAAGTTGAAATATTAGTTTTTCCCTAATTTTATCATTTGTAGTTTGTATGAATTCTTCTACAGGACTACGGCTATCTTTTGTATATGCATATATTTTTCTCAATGTTTTTCTCCTTTCAGATACTCTGTGTAATGTGCCAATGCTTTAAGAATGTATTCCTCGATTTCTTTAGGGGAGATAATACTTCGAGGAATGTATTTTCTCAAAGACTCGGCTTTGAATGTAATCTTTTCTGCCTGATTTGGTTTTCTCTCGCACATAATTTCAAGAATCTTATCTGCATCAAGTTTGCCGTCCTTTGAAAACTGCTTCATTTTAAGTGCTTGTGCAAGAGAAGGGGTTGCTTCCTCACATTTAATGGTGTCGAGAAGAAGCTCTTGTTCTGCTCCCGAGAGATACGACAGTTCAACTGCAGGACGAAAACCTATTTTATCATCGTCTACCATATCAAGAAGAGCAGTTATAAGGTAGGTAAGGCGAATATATCGCTGAATTTGTGCTCGGCTATTACCACTCATTTC
>JAZSCT010000007.1:0-62439 GCA_045530725.1 Clostridia bacterium | reverse complement strand
AAAAGTGCATAACTATAACTACAACAAGTTTCCTATGCGCCCTCTCAACTGGAAAGCTCCTATTGATTATATCAAGGCTTTCCTTGAAGATGGTGAAATTTTTAATTGATTTTGTAACACATCATTGACAAACCTACATTTGCCAAAAATTATTCAGCAAATTATGAATTTTGTTAAAAATGACATTGCCATAACAAACGAAAGCTCCGCCGATTGATAATTCAGCGGAGCTTTCGTTATTTTTATAAAAGTTTCAATCGGTTTCATAAAACTTTTAATACATTTTATAAAATATCTAACTTTTTTATAAAACTTTGCGTTCTTTTTATAAAAGAATAGATAACTGTTATAAAAAAGTTGAAATATGTGCTAAAAATATACGGATAGATTATAATTCTTTTTGTTTTGCATCTAAAAAGATATGCAGTGATTATAATTTAATATGCTTCATTTATAAAAATATTTACACTTATGATAAAACAATATACTTTGTTTATAATCCGACATCAGCATAAAAAATGTGTTTTCATCACTTGCACCTATTGTCAATTTTAGTATTTTAATTTAATCTCCGGTTTGAAATCTCAACAACTGCTTTAATCCTCACTTAATTGGAAAATATAATTCTATTTTTGTGAAATATTGGTGTATTTTCTGATGCATTTCATCATATGTTTCGGTAGTATTTATCTCGTTTCGGACAAATGCAGAATCTTTGAGCCCCTTTATATACCAGGCAATATGCTTTCTCGCTTCTCTTACTCCCACATATTCTCCTTTATTTTCCATAATCATATCAAGATGCTTTATCATCGTATCATATCTTTCAGAAAGGGTTACATCTGTGATCTTTTCGCCTGAAAGATATTCTCTTACCTCTCTGAATATAAATGGATTCCCCTGAGCACCTCTTCCTATCATTACAGCATCGCATCCCGTTTCCTCAATCATCCTTTTTGCATCATATCCTGAAAGGATGTCCCCGTTTCCGATAACAGGGATTGCCAGGGCTTTTTTTACATCTTTTATAATATTCCAGTGTGCTTTACCCGAATAATACATTTCTCTTGTACGGGGATGGACTGCTATGGCATCTGCACCGCCTGCTTCTACCCTTTTTGCCACTTCTACTGCATTTATATCAGAAAATCCGCTTCTTATCTTACAGGTAACGGGAACTGATGATTCTCTCTTTACTGCCGCAACAATTTTTTCTGCAAGAGAGGGATCTTTCATTATGGCACTTCCGTCTCCGTTGTTTGCCACTTTTGGTGCAGGGCAACCCATATTGATATCGATAAGTTTCGCTCCCAGTGACTGAACTACCTCTACACTTTCCGCCATAATATACGGATCATTTCCGAAAATCTGTACTGCAAGAGGACTTTCTTCTTCTGTAGTTTTAAGAAGAGTGAAAGTCTTTTTGTCTTTGTAGTGGATAGCCTTTGCACTTATCATTTCAGAATATACAAGTCCCGCACCGTAAGATTTGCACATAATACGGAAACTTAAATCTGTAATTCCTGCCATAGGTGCAAGAAATATGTTGTTTTCAAGTTCAAGATTGCCTATTTTCATAAGGAATTCCTTCCTGTTCTTAATTAATCTTTATAAGTATAACAGAAAAGATAAAAAAAATAAAGTCTTTCTTTAAGCATAACTTAAAAATCAGACTCAAAATAATATTGATTTGCAATACAAAAAGTGATATACTATCTTCATAAAATACAACACATTGTTGAGGGTTATATGAAAGATTTACTTGATTCACTAAACAAAAAATTAATACTCAGAATATTCCTTACCGTACTTATAGGCGTGATTTGCGGAACAGTCGCATTCAATGTCACAATGGGAGAAAAGCCAACTGATGTGGAAAAAAGAGTCAATCTTCTGATTGTGGGAAATGACAGTTACAGTCAAGTCTCAGATGCTTTGTTTCTTATGTCTGTGGATCCCCTGGAAGATAAGATAGATGTGATTCCCGTTCCCTCATCATCCCTGGTAAGCCTTAACGGTACAAAAACTGCACTTGCAAATGTATATCGTGCAGGAGGAATACAGATTCTTATAGAAAAAGTAACCGAAATCATCCCCGTACCTATAGACTATTATGCAGCAATGGACTTTCAGGCATTCAGACATATAGTCGATTGTGCAGGCGGAGTGGATATAGACGTACCTTTCGATATGAATTATTATGACTCAAAGGTAAATTACAAAATCAGTTTGAGAAAAGGTCCTGTGCATCTTGACGGCAAAAAAGCAGAAATGTTCATCAGATATATCCCCGAAAACAACGAGCAGAACATTACACGTGAAACAAATCAGAAAACCTTCTTCAAAGAATTTGTCTCACAGAAACTAAATGGAGATATCACATATAAATTCCCTGATTTGTTCACAAAAGTCCTGCCATATGTCACATCGGATATCACTATCTCAGATTTACCGAGATTTCTTTCTCTTTTGAAAGTGCTTAAAGGATGTGAAATCAATACCAAATCACTATCGGGTGTATATAGGATGATGGACAACCAGAGATACTTTGTGCCTGATTATGAAAAAAACAAAAACTTACTCAAATAAATAAAAAAGCCGAAGTACTTTAAAGGTACTTCGGCATATATTTACTTCTAACAGCAACAATTACCCTGGTTATCAGAAGAAAAGATAAGCCAGATTACAATTATTGCACCGATGATAATCCATATATTTGAGGATGAAAAAATACCATTATCACAACACGGATTTTTTACACAGACATTATCACAGCATGGATCCATTTCTGTTACCTCCTTTATTCATTACTGGCAACCGCATTCACAGTTGTTTGTTGCACAACCGCAATCGGTATCATTTGTTGAAAAAATCAAAAGGATAAGAATCAAAAACCATAAGATTGTACTGCTGTTATTGTTGTCACAGCAGTTGTTACCAAATAATCCGAACATTCACAGACACCTCCTTTTATAACATTGTGGCTTCATATCAGTCGCCGCAGCAACCGAAGAGTAAAAGGAATGCAAGAATGAAGAAAAGGATTCCATCATTGCCGTTAAAAATGTTTGAACAACAGTTTCTTGTCATAGCTATTCACCTCCATATTCTTGGTGGGATTGCTGTTTCACTGTTATACTATGTAAATAAGACAAAATGTGTTACAGGAGAGATTTATTATGAAAGCATTAATACTGTCAATAACCGCAGGAAACGGACACAATATTGCCGCCCGTGCACTAAAAGAGCACCTTGAGGGTCTTGGTGTTGATACTGTGATAAAAGATACCTACAAAGACTTCACCCATGGGATGAGCACCACCATTGACAAAGGGTATCTCTTAAGTACAAAATATGCTCCCAAACTCTGGGGCAAAGCATACTCACTTGCAGAAGAAAGAATCGACCTTGAAACTGATGCGAGATTTGGCACATGGGGTAAACTTCTTGTATATAGAAAACTTCGCAAATATGTAACCGAGAACAACTTCGATGTGATAATTGCCACCCATACTGCACCTGCAGGGTTTATGACCATACTTAAAGAGGACAATGTAACCGATGCAAAAATGTATGGCATAATCACGGACTTCACCGTGCATCCTTTCTGGGAAGAAACAAACCTTGACTATTACGTAACCGCATCAAAGCAACTTCATAATATGATGGCAAAAAAAGGTATCCCTGAAGAAAAGATTCTCCCCTTCGGAATACCTGTTGCAAAGAAATTTGAACAATCTGTGACAAAGGAAACAGCAAGAAAACAACTGGGACTTAAAAACAAATACACAGTATTTGTAATAGGCGGTTCTATGGGATTTGGCGCTGTAAAAAAGCATATCAGAAACTTATCTTTGTCAAAGGAAGACTTTCAGATCGTTGTAGTATGCGGAAACAACAAAAAACTAAAGGAAGACCTTATGGAAATGAAAGTGGATAAGGATCTTACGGTTTATGGCTTTGTGAACAATATCGACCTTATAATGGATGCTTCTGACTGTATCCTTACAAAACCCGGTGGACTCACCGTATCAGAGGCACTTGCAAAGAATCTCCCTCTCATCCTTATAGACCCTATTCCGGGGCAGGAAGACAGAAACAGGGATTTTCTTCTGAATGCAGGATTTGCAATATCCACAAGCAAAAAGTTTCCTGCTGACGAAGCCATATATCAACTGTTGACAAACAAGGAAAGAACAGACCAGATACTAAATATGATCAAATGCTTTGCACCTAAGAATGCAGGGCAAAGACTTGGAGAGTTTATAGTCAATGAACACAAAAATATTTCATCTTCCACCTGAAATATCACTTGCACTTGATACCCTGAATAAAAAGGAATTCAAAGCATATATCGTTGGCGGTGCTGTAAGGGATTTTGTAATGGGAAACCCTATATCAGATTTTGACATTACTACCGATGCAACCCCCCACGAAATTCACTCTGTCTTTGAAAAGTGTATCGACACAGGCTTAAGTCACGGAACTGTTACCGTAGTAATAAATCATATTCATATGGAGATTACCACATTCAGACAAGATGGCAAATATACTGACCATCGACGTCCCGACGATGTGTCATTTTCGAAAAAACTTGAAGATGATTTGTCAAGGAGAGATTTCACCATAAATGCTCTTGCATATAATCCTGAAACAGGAATCACCGATATATTCGGTGGAATGGATGATATAGAGAACAAATTAATAAGATGTGTAGGCGATGCAGAAAAAAGATTTGAAGAAGATGCCCTGAGAATGCTTCGTCTTATAAGATTTTCTTCAAAACTTGGATTTGATACTGAAGAAAAAACTCTCCTGGCACTTATAAAAAAAGAAGACCTTATAAAATATGTAAGCAAAGAAAGAATAAGAGAAGAAATAATAAAAACTTTTCTCTCAGATTATCCCCAAAAGATATTTCAGTTTAAAAACAGCAGAATTCTCGACTATATATTTAAAAACGATTTTTTTAAATACACAGATGAAAAAATTATTGCGAATATGAAATCAATTCCAAAGATACCTACTGTAAGACTGGCGTATCTTCTCTATGAGGTATATTCAGGTTCATATGAAGATATAAAAGATTTTCTCATAAGACTGAAATTCTCAAATAAAGAAAAAAAGGATATATTGAATATATCATCCTTTGTAAAAGAATACCTTTTGTTACCTGACAGATTCATTGATAAATACACCTTGAAATTTGCAATGAAAAATTTCTCCAAAGAAGCAGTTATAGCGTCATTTGACATACTTTCCCTATATACGGATATAACTTTCTTAAAGGCTCAATTTGAAGATGCGGAAAGAAACAAAGAACCATATCTTATAAAGGATCTGAAAATAGACGGAAAAGATTTGCTTGATATGGGATTTAGGGGGGAAACAACAGGCAAATGTCTTGATCATCTCCTCTGTAGAGTTATAAAAGATCCCCTGGTTAATACAAAAGAACACCTTATAAAGGAGGCAGAGAAATACTATGCCAAAGAAATCTTACGCAAAAATTAACCTGTCGCTTGATGTGGTAAACAAAAGAGATGACGGATATCATAATTTAAAGATGATAATGCAGACAGTATCGCTATATGATATTATAACTGTAGAAAAGTCTAATGATATCTCCATCACCTGTACAAACCCCAATGTCCCATGCGATGAAACAAACATTGTATATAAATGTGCAAAAAAACTTCTTGACATAAAAGACAAATCATATGGATTCAAGATACATATAGAAAAAAACATCCCGATGGCAGCAGGTCTTGCGGGAGGAAGCAGCGACGGTGCACAGGTGCTTAAAGAAATCAACCGCATATATGAACTAGGATTTTCTATGGATGAACTTAAAAGAATCGGAGCAACTATCGGTGCAGATATCCCCTATTGCCTTGAAGGTGGTACATATCTTTGCGAAGGAATCGGTGATATACTTACAAAAACTGATGACTTTGAGTATGATCACATCCTTCTTGTGAAACCTCCGATAGACGTTTCAACTCCATGGGTTTACAAAAATTTGAAACTTGATGAAATATCATCACATCCCAATACAGAAAAAGTAATCAAATGTCTTAAAGAATGTGATGTGTCAGGTCTTAAGGATTGCTCGGGAAATCTACTTGAGTCAGTTACCGAGAAAGAATATCCCCAAATAACACATATCAAAGATAAAATGTATTCATTTGGTGCATCATTCTCTATGATGTCAGGAAGCGGACCTACGGTGTTTGGCATTTTTGAATGTGAAGATGATATAAACAAAGCATACGAATATTTCAAACAAATCTATCCCGATACATTTAAAGTAAAAACAGTAAATAAAGTATAAAATTTTACTTTTTGCAAATAATTATTGCATACTTAACCTTTGGAGGTATGCAATGAAAAAATCTGCATTTACATTTATTGTATGTATAATTATAATTACTTATTTATGTGTGGAGTTTCACAATACAGAAAAAAATCTTTCAGATAATCTCTTAAGAATGCATATAATTGCAAACAGCGATTCTATTACCGATCAGAATCTCAAACTTAAAGTAAGAGACAATATATTAAATGAAATGGGGAAAGAATTGTCCTCATACTCCAATGCAGTATATGCCAAATATGACATCTCAAAAAAACTCGGAAAAATAAAATCCATTGCAGAAAAAACTCTTCTGGATGAAGGAATAACCGAATCAGTAACAGTATCTCTTGAAAACACCTTCTTTCCACGTAAATCTTATCAGGATATCACTCTCCCCAAAGGAAACTATGATGCATTGAGAGTGGAAATCGGAAAGGCAGAAGGTAAGAACTGGTGGTGTGTGATGTTTCCCCCATTATGCTTTGCAGACTGTGCGACGGGAGAAATCAAAAAAGAAGACAAAGAAAAACTTAAAACTAATCTTGACAAAAAAGATTCTGAACTTATCACATCAGAAAAAGACTCTGTGAAAGTAAGATTCAAACTGTATGAAATATGGCAGGATGGAAAAGAGATTCTAAATTCATTGCTTAATTAATACAAAAACGACGCTTATAAAAAAGCGTCGTTTTTTATAAATTATTGGTTTCTGTATGCTGTCACATTATCAGGAAGTATATCAAGGGGAAGTTCCTTGAAATTAAGCACCTTAAACTGTGCTATTTCTATAGTCTGATCAGGAAATCCGCCAACAAAAGAAACTTTATTTATTTTGCCGTATGATGCAACAGGTATATAGTATGTAGTCCATGATGAACCCGCTTTAAGTTCTTCATAGTGGATAATTCCTCCATCAGATGAACAAAGTTCTATCCCGAGTTTGCCATATCCAACAGCATAATCACATTTTGTGGTACGGAATACCACCTTGATGCAAAGATTGTCCAATAATCCGAGTTCGGGGAATTTATTATACTCAAATGAAAAATCACGTGGATTGAAAGGTGTCTTTTTGCATTTCATGGAAAGTGCAGTACCGTAAATAATATCATCAGGCTTTACAACTCTGATTTCTCCGTATTCAAGTCCTTCTTTTTTGCCGTTATCAAACATTATCGGTTCGTCAAGAATAAGTTTTTTGTCTGTAAATCTATCAAAAAACTTCCCTGCTGCTTCTGTTTCCTGACTTTTTTTGCCTACGCCTTTTATATGTACGGTTTTGGTTTCTTCATCCCATATCACCTCTGCACCAAATGCTTCTGCAACAAATCTTACGGGGATAAGTGTTCTTCCGTTTACTATCTGTGAAGGCACATCAAGTTTGTAATGCTGACCATTTACATATGCATCATAAAAACCCACTTTGAGTCTTACAGTTACCCCGTCAAGTTCTCCTGAAACTTCACTCTTTAACGGATCCCATGACACATTTGCCCCAAGCATTTCAAATAGCCCCCTCATGGGCACTATTACTCTTTCATTAAGAAGAACAGGCATCTGATCAAAGGAACACAGAGTCCCGTTTACTGTCATATCTATTCGTGTTTTTTGTTTCTTAGCGGCAAAGGCAGTCATTGAAGAAACAAGAAGTACAATTATCAGAATTACTGCTAAAAATCTTTTCATAAGTATCCCTTTCTAAAAAACAATGAGTATGTTTATCACATACTCATTGTATCACAAAAAAAATTATTTGTCACTATCAAATTATTAGATTGTTATTTGCTTTAAGTTATTCCTGAAGTTCGCTAACATCCACGCACCCTAAGGAAACATTGTCATCTATACTGATTGATGCAACATACCCTGCCGCTTCTCCGGCAAGTGCGCACACAGGGATAACTCCTGTTATCTCCCAACCGTCATCATATGCAGAAACTATTCTTCCTGGGCAAAGGATATTGGGAAAGTCTTTATTGTATAATGTTCTATAAGGAAGTTGAGTAACAATATGGACTTTCTGATCCATTTCACGAAGTTTCTTAAGAAAATGTTCCCTTCCTTTTAGGGTTATATCAGTCACATTTTCTGCACTTAAGCCCTTGAGTTTCGCCTGACCTTCAGGCTGACCTTTTCCCCATGTTTCCGAGCCTGCTTCATGATTTTTGATAAGTACATTTGCATTTTCATTTTTTTCATAATATTCTTTGATAAAATCCTTTTTTATACATTGTGCCATGAAGGACAGCCAGTTATCACCTTCCACAGTAGGAACTCCTGCACGCTTGATAATATCAGCATCTCCCGAAGCATCGATTATCACTTTGCATCCCTAGTGTACTCGTCTTTTTTGCATCACACAAAACCCCTGTCACTTTGTTTCCCTCCATAACAGGAAATGTGGCAAGAGTATCAAGGATAATATCCACATTATTCTTCTTAAGATATTCATCCAAAAGCAAAACAAACATATTGTTTAAAAACTTGGCGGTGTAAATCTTCCCTTCCACAAAATCTGTGTCCTCCCTCCATTCATCGGGAAGTGAATTAAATGATTCTGAACATGCAAGTCTTATAAGTTCTTCGCATATTCCACCCATCATCTTTTTGCCTTTTGTATTACAAAGAGGTTCATACCAGTTACTAAGTCCTATTGCGGCAAGTCCGACAAAGTCAATGGTTTTTTCTATAATAAGAATCTTCTCACCGCATCCTGAAGCAGATACTGCAGCGGCATTCCCGACAATCTTCCGTCAGGTGAAGCAGGTGTATTTCTTCCATGAAGTTCATGATCTCTGTAGAAAAATGCCCCCGGAATTACATTTGCTCCCCTGCATCATGTGACATACCACGCTCTATACAGACGTGTATAAAAAGCGATGTTCTTACAGGGTCGGTAGAGTTTCTCTTTCTTTCAAGTTGCCAGAGGTTTTCCTGAATCATATAGTTTCATTTGTAACACAGAATCAAATCTATGCTCAAACACAGAAGCGAACCAAACTATATAAGATCTGATGAAAAAGAAAAGGAAACAATATACCAAATCATAGGTTATCTAATAGAACCATTAACAAAATCAGATAATACAGATACAGTGAATTTTTTATCAGAACACTTGATATAATACTTCTTCTTGAAGAAATCTACACAAATAATGATAAATATGTAATAAAAAGTAACATTTCATACTGTGTTTCAAAAACCCTTAACTATATATCAGGCAATTTTTCTGACAAAATCACATTAAAAACTCTGACAGAAAATTCATATTGTTCTGTAACTTATCTGTCAAAGGTATTTAAAAAATGTATGGGTTGTACCGTATATGAATACCTGACTGTTCACAGAATAAACTATGCAAAAAACTTTTAAAAGAAGGAAAAACAGTAACAGAAGTCTCCTATAAATGCGACTTCGGAGACTGTTCACACTTTATAAAATTTTTTTAAATATTACAGGTATGACACATTACCATTACAAAAATATGATATAGTTTGTTTTTATGACAAATGAGCATACTAAAAGCGAGGTGAAACCACCTCGCTCATTTATCCAAAACATTTAACTGAAAGGTCCTCAATCAATGTTTCTTCCTTTCTGGCGCTAAAGGAGCGTAGCCAGTCATAGTTCTTTACGTCACTATAGACTGCATCCCAGCAGTTATGCGCCAGTTCAGGAAAAAGAATCAATTCTGCATATCCGCCTTCAAGGTTCACGGCTTTTACCATCCTTTTTATATATAAAAATACCAGGGTTTTAAATCTTTTTCATCATACCACACAAATAAAAAAAGTAAATCCCACCTTTTTCCTTACATAAAAATTCCTTAGTTGCAGAAAATAGAACTGTAATATCAAATGTAGGGACCGACCATTCAGACGGTCCGCAAGAATAAAGGAGTTATTTATGAAAGCAACGGGAATTGTTCGCAGAATCGACGACTTAGGCAGAGTAGTAATCCCCAAAGAAATCCGCAGAGTCCTTCGCATACGTGAGGGCGATCCACTTGAGATATTTACAGACAAAGACGGAGAAGTGATATTCAAAAAATATTCACCTATAGGAGAACTTGGAGACTTTGCTTCACAGTATGCAGAAACTCTTTTCAAAACTGCAGGAATGCCTATTTGCATCACAGACAAAGATTCTGTCATTGCAGTATCGGGAGCATCGAGAAGAGAACTTTATGAAAGAAAGGTAAGCAGTGATATAGAAAAGATAATGGAAGAAAAAACTTCCTTCATCTCTACCCCATCATCAAAAAAAGATATGGTGATAGTGGAAGGCTCTGTATATAGTGCAGGTGTGGTGGAGCCAATCATATCAGACGGAGACACAATAGGCTCTGTAGTGATGATGAAAGAAACCCCTGACAAAAATGTGGGTGAAGCAGAAGAAAAACTTGCAAAAGCGGCAGCGATGTTTTTGGGTAAGCAAATGGAAATCTGAATAAACAGGACATAACTATCATTTAAAAATTCAAAACTTACCAAAAGGGACGGTCCCTTTTGGTAAGTTTTTTCATTTAATGAGATTTGTATTTAATACTATTTATATTATTGTATGTTAAAACTCCCTTTTGAACCAGATACTCTGAAAATTCTTTTCCATCACTCATTTTCGCATTAAGTGCATTATAAACAATCTAAACCATATTTTCTCTTGTAAATGTTTCCTCTTTATACAGATTTAATAACATATCTTCTGATAACAATTCGTATTGTATGGCTTTTTTTAAATATTAAAAAAATAAATGATAATTATTGCAATATTTCTCCTTTTCGTGTAAAATTTTTATATACTATAAGGGGAGAAAACTTATGAAACTATACTTCGCACCAATGGAAGGTATTACGGGATATGTATTCAGAAACACCCACAGAGAATATTTCGGAGAAACATGCGAATACTTCACACCTTTCATAAATCCAACCGAATCAGAAAAGAAATCATTGAAAGAACTCCGTGATATCCTGCCTGAGAATAATAACAACAAGCCTGTAAGGGTCCAGATTCTCACAAATTCTGTGAGTCATTTTCTATCAACCGAAGAAAAAATAAAGTACCTTGGATATAATGAAATAAATATCAACTTAGGCTGTCCATCAAATACCGTCTGCAAGAAAGGCAGAGGAGCAGGATTCCTTAAGGATAAAGAAAAACTGGATGCCTTTCTTTACGGGATTTTCGAAAAATCATCTCTTGATATCACACTTAAAACAAGACTTGGATTTTCCCATACAGAGGAAATATACGAACTTATGGACATATACAACAAATACCCCATAAAAGAACTTATCATCCACCCAAGAACCAGAGAAGAGTTCTACAACGGGATTCCCGAAACAGATATATTTGAAAAGGTATTATCCGTGGCAAAAATGCCATTGTGCTACAACGGAAATATATACTCAAAAGAAGACTATGAATATATAGTAGAAAGATTTGAAGGTATCTCTTCTGTAATGATAGGCAGAGGCGCTGTAATGAACCCGGGAATATTTAATGAAATTTCAAAGGGAGAAAGAATCACCAAAGAAAAACTCATAGATTTTCTCACTATTCTTTCAGATAATTATATGGAAGTACTAAAAAGTGAGCATTACACCCTGGGCAAACTTAAAGAAATAATGCTATATGTGATGTGGATGTTGCCTGATGATAAAAAAGCAATAAAAGGAATCAAAAAAGCCACAAAATTAAGTGATATATTTGATAGTTTAAATTATACGAGTGATATAGAAATTCCGTTGGGATTATAAAATCCCAACGGAATTTTTTTATATTTCTAGTTGTCAAAATATTGAGTAAGACCATATGCATTCATATTAATGTCATTCATATGATTAAGAAGTGTTTCATAGAATACATACTCTCTTGAGATAATACCTTTATTTGCATCGATATTTGATACATCCTGACCGGGATTTGACGGGTCGTTGTCCATATACTTAAACCATTGCCATCCTACAAAGATTTTTGATTCAAGCATAGAAAGTACGAAACTCTGATAGTAATATCCTCTCTCATCCTGAGTCTGAACGGTATATCCCACACCTGCCTGATTTGTAAGAGAAGACTCTTCTGTGCAGGCATCCATACCTTTAGCATACCATTCCTGATTCATAAGAGGCTTACCTGCCCACTTGTACCATTGTTCAATCTGAGCAGCATCCCCTGTCCAGGCGTTGCCGTAGTAGTCATATCCTACTATATCACACCAGTTCTGAAGACCTCTGAACGCACCCTGATGGTGCTTATCCATCTTCGGACCTATGATCATATGGTTTTTGTCATATTTTCTTATGGCATCGGTACACACCTTCATATATCTGTCATATACAAATTCTACCCAGTCATTCTTGTCCTTATCAGTAATATCTTCAACACCTGCTGTGTCACCATAACGGTCCTTAAGCCACGCCCATGCAGTATAGTAGTTATATATATTCCATTGATCATTGGGATCAGAGTTTAAGTATGCCACAAGCATATTGTTATTTGCAATAGGCTCGTTGTCTGTGTTCCAACCGATTATATATGGACTGTCAGCATAGGGCTTTACAAACTTCTTTGCATATGCTTCACAGGCTGTCTTAAATTCCGGATCAAATACATTCATCATATTGTCATCTTTGTCAGGATCGTATGTATGTATGAATGATTTGTTAAATCCAACCACATTTAAAGGTGTGACAGATTCGGGAGAAGTAAGAAGGTTTTCAACACCTGACCATGATCCTGCTGAGTTGAATCCATAGGATCTTAACTGATCGTGGATTTTAAGTTGCCAGTTTTCCTTTGTTCCATATACCTTTTCAAAAGCAGTCTTTGTAATATCTGTAGCAGTTCCGATAGATACTCCTGTTACGCCCATAAATATAAGTTTGTATCCAAGAGGATCTATAATCCACCATCTTCCGTCGATTTCTTTCACATAGAAGAATCCTGTGGCTTCATATTGTCCGCCATCAATCCATCCGCCGTATTTTGAAAGATTTGGCATCTTATCAACAGGAGTATAATCTTTCACAGAAGAAAGGATACGTGTAGGGGTCTTTTCGAAGGCATCAGCAGGTGTCTTCTTTCTCTTCATAACATCAATATAGTTTGAATAGTCATATCTTGACACAGTTTTGCTTCTTGCATCAAGTCCCAACCCTTCAAGGATAAGTTGAGGCTTGAATGACTTCTGTGTGCCTTCAAGAGACTGGAACTTAGCATTTCCGTCAGATGTTTTTATTATAAAACTTAGTGTATCCTCACCTTTGGATAGTGCAGTATTTACCGTATCAGTTACATCGAAGTAATACGTAACACCCGGGTATTCCACATTTACAGAATCAATCTTATTTCCAACAGAAGGAAGGTCTGTGTATATAGAATTTTCATCCCAGTTATTACCCGAAAGCAAATATATATCAAATGCACCCTGAGTTGTTAAACTATATGTATAAAGTCCCACATAAGAATGGCTGACAGAAGTATTTGTTTCTTTTGAAATATCAAATTTCAACGCACCGTGACGGTTGGGATTTACAGTCAATGTTGTAGTCTTATAATTTGATATCTGACTACTTTCGGGATCGAAGTATGTATCAACTGTCGGGAAATAATATGCATTTTCCTTGTCAAAACCTACATCTGACTCTATAGCATCTTTGTAAGTGGCTTTGGACAGTCTGATCATTTCTTTTGCCCTCTCCACGGCTTGCGACTCTGTGACAAATCCGTATCCCTGGAGTCGTTTGCCGATTTTCATCTTGGAAATGGCAGGAGTAATGCCAACACCTGTAAGCACACTTGCATAAATCTCAGAATCATCACTTTCAGGCACATATTCCAGAAGTGATATATTCATACTGTTTGTCTGGAATCCTGTGTTAACCTTAGGGCCTACCATAGCACTTAAAAGTTTTCCCTCTTTGTCATATTCAGAAACAACTGTTCTTGCAATATCATTCTGAATTGAATACAGATACTCTGTTCTTACGATAATTTTATTGTCATCTCTTGCGTAATCAAGTTTTGCATCAACTTCTGTTACAGACAATTTATCAAAATAGTAACTGTCGCATATGCCCTGATTTACACCAAAGTTATTTCCCAACTGATAAATACGGAGTGAATTTATATATGGATTTGAAAGATTTTCCTCTGAACCGTTATCAAGATACAAATCATCCACAGTATAATATATGGCTACTTCCGTCCACTCATCCCATGGCAAAAACACTTCATAACTGTGATTGTCATCGGTACTGGACTGACGATACTTATAGTTCTGCCCGTCAGGTCCTGTAAGAACCACATTGTATCTTGTGCCCACCGATTCATCAAGTTCTTCCTGAGTAAAAGGCGTGCATTCATCGGTAGTCTCCCCTAGAGAACTATATACTCCTTCACTTTTTATAGGATACATCATAAATGAAATCCTGAAGGTCTTTCCCACATCATCAGTTGTGATATCTCTCTGAAGGAAATTAAGCACTTTTAGTGATGCAGATGTATAACATATATCTGACATAAGGATGGATTTTTTACCGTCATAAGCATTTGCCTCAGTAATCTTCGGTGCATTTGAATGTCCGCCAAATGCTCTGTATGTACCAGAAGATGATGTGAGGGTTTTACCTGTTTCGTAGTCCTCAAGATCATCAACACGAGTTGTTTCCACAGTAGTGGAATTGATTGTCTGCAAAGCAGTAACAGAGAAATTATCCACATAGTAGGTATTTGCTATACCCTGATTTATACTGAAATCCACACCATTCTGATAAAGTCTCAAAGAGTCAATGTATGGGTTTGAAAGATTGTCGATACTTCCGTCATCAAGGAAATCTTCTGTTACAGTATAAGAAAACTCCACCTTGTTCCATTGATTCCATTTAGGATTGAATTCAAGATATTCTCCTTTGGTATTATACCCCTGACGGTATTTGTAATTCTGCCCGTCAGGACCAGCAAGCATAAGTCTGAATTCTGTGGAGACGGTTTCCTTTAGTTGTTCTTCTGTAAAAGGTGTGCAATCATCGGGAGTATTCCCCTTTGATGAATATACACCTTTTGTTTTGTCAGGATATATCATAAAGGAAATATTGAATGTTGTTCCAACATCTGCAGATGTAATTTTTCTTTGAAGAAAATTAAGTATTTTTAGCGATGCAGATGTGTGGGAGACACCGCTCATACATAGAGACTTTTTCCCTTCATATGCAACATCCTCTGTTATTACAGGAGAATTGGAATAGTTACCAAATGCTCGAAAAGTACCTGATTTGGAATTGAAGGTCTTACCCACTTCATACCTTTCGAAGCCGTCTGCCCTTTGTACCATAAGAACTTCTTTTGAAAAGACAAGAGATGGCAAAGAACATATTATAAGTGCTGTTACTAAAACTAATGAGATTATTTTTTTCATTTTAGCCTCCTTATTTCTTATCGAAATACCCAATAAGAGAATAGGTATTTATGTTCATTTCTTTCATATGAGAAAGAAATGTATCCCAGGTTTTGTATTCTCTGGTGATTATACCTTTGTTTGCATTTACATTTGAGAAATGATTGTCGGGATATGCAGGGTCATTGTCCATATATTTGAACCATTGCCATCCTACAAAGATCTTTGACTCAATCATATTAAGTACAAACCCCTGATAGTAATGACCCCTTTCGTCCTGAGTCTTCACTTCCCAGCCTACGCCCGCTTCGTTTGTAAGGTCTGTAATATCGTTGCAGGCATCCTGACCTTTCACATACCATTCTGCATTTACCATAGGCCTGCCTGACCACTTGTACCATTGGTCTATCTGCGGCATATCCCCTGTCCATGTGGAATAGTAGTCATATCCTATAACATCCGACCAGTTTTTGAGTGCTCTGAATGCGCCATGATGTGGCTTATCCATTTTGGGGCCAAATATCATATGGTTTTTGTCATATTTTCTGATAGCATCGGTGCACACCTTCATATATCTGTCATATACGAATTCCACCCAGTCATTCTTATCTTTGGGTGTAATATCGTTTATAGTAGCATCTTCTCCGTGACGGGATTTGAGCCACTCCCATGCTGTATAGTAGTTGTATGGATACTCTCCGTCAGGATCACATGTAAGATAACTGAGGAGCATATCATCGTTGGCAATAGGCTCATTATCTGTGTACCATCCCATAATGTACGGATTGTCAGCATATGGTGCAATCCAGGACTTGGCTCTTCTGTCTGAAGTCTCTTCAAAAACTGGATCAAATACGCAAAGCATATTGTCTCTTTCTGTAACAAATGATGTCTTGAATCCTACCTGTGCAAGAGGAACGGTGTCACCTGTTGCCATTGGCAGCATCTTGTGATAATCACTCCATGGGCCGCATCCGTTGAATCCGTATTTCCGAAGTTCATCAGGAATTTTGTTTGCCCAGTTTTCTTCTGTGCCATATACTTCATTAAATCCTTTTTCTTCATATTCCGTCTGTTTTTTTGGCTTAACCTCTGCAAGAGCAATATGTATTGTCTTATATCCTTCAGGATCTATTATCCACCATCTTCCATCTATTAATTCTGTGCGATAAAATCCCGTTGCCTCGTATTTTCCTCCATCAAGCCATCCGCCGTATTTATTTACTTTTGGTGCTTTGTTTACAGGAGTATAATCCTTTAGGGATTTGATTGTTCTTGTAGGCGTGGAATAGAATGTGTCTGTCGGAGTGATGTCCCTTTTCATAACATTTATAAAATTTGAATCATCATAAGAAGATATCTTCTTCTCTCCCTCTTTCATCCCTACTCCCTCAAATATCAGGCAGGGTTTGTTTGATGCCTTATTCGTTTCTTTTGTAATGAATTTAAGATTTGCATTGTCGGTTTTTATAATTACACTTATACTTTTTCTGCCGGAAATGAGCATCTTATTTACATATGATGATATGTCAAACCAGTATTCCACAAGATCTCCGTCAATATATTTGGATAAAATCTGATCTTTTTCCTGAGGGGAGGAAGAAAATGTTATATCACTTTCTTCTCTTTCATCATCTGTAGCATATATCTTTATATCTCCAGGTTTTTTGAGTTCTGAGGTATAAAGCCTTACATATGCATGTGAAGTAGAACTCAATTTGTAGTCTGATATATCAAATTTCATATAAGCAGAACTGTTTTCGTTGATGCTTACATCACCTTTTTTTCCTGAATTCTTGTCAGGGTTTGAAGAACTATAGTCTGCATCTTCTATCGAAAAGAAATATGCATTATCAGTATCAAGACCGACTTTGAGAGCATCTTTATAATCTGCTTTTGAAAGTCTGAGCATTTCCTGTGCTCTTTTTCTGCCCTTTATTTCATCGATATACTCAATATCTTCAGGTCTGTCATATATAGAAACAAAAGGTGAAAGGGGCTTTGAATAATCATCTGTATATGTAACAGTATAAATAGATGAATCTTCCGCTTTTTTTGTATATTTACATTTGAGAGGAACATATTTTCCGGTTATATCCCTTACACTCTTTTTTTCACTTACAAAAGAGCCTATAAGTTTGTTATCCTTGTCATACTCCATAATAAGCGTTCTTGCATAGTCCTCATCTACATCAAGAAAAGTATTTCTTACAGATACAATATTGTCACTTACAGAAAACTCTGTCTTAGCCTCTACCTCTTCCACCTTGAAATCATCCACAAAGAATGTGTGACAAAGTCCCTGATCGATACCGTAATTGATTGTATCCTGCCCGAGTCTTAGTGAGTTTATATAAGGATCGGAAAGGGATTCTGTGCTTTTTGTAGAAAGGTACTTATCCTCTACTGTATAATACACATATACCTGATTCCACTTATCCCACTCTGCAAATGCAGAATACTTTAGTCCGTCATTATTTGCACGGTATTTGTAGTTTTTGCCGTTGGGACCGGTCATAACTATCGAGAATTCTGTACCCTTACTTTCTTTAAGTTCCTCATTGGTGTATAAGTGATTCTTAAGTTCACTCTTATCCATTTCAGAGACAACCTTATTATATACACCTTTTGATTTGTCAGGATAAAGCATAAATGAAAGTCTGAAGGTCTTTCCTATATCATCCTTTGTAAGTTCACGCTTGAATATGTCAAGGAATTTGAGAGTTGCATTACGATGACGGCGATTGGAAAACTTAAGAGATTTCCCACCTGAATATGCCACATCATCCGTTGGCTCCACTTCATCTGCATATGCCCCGAATGAACAGTAGGTATTGCTTTCAAACCCAAGATGATGATAATCGTATGATTCCATATCATCATAACGATATTCATATTCGGCAAAAGAAATATGAGGAAAAACCGATATAAGCATTATAAGGATAAGTATTGAACTTATAGATTTTTTCATCATTTCCACTCCCTTTATTTATCGAAATAATCAATAAGAGAATATGCATTCTCATTTATAAGTTTCATCTGTGACAGAAGTTCTGTCCATGGAGTATAGAAGTTTGTATAGAGACCTTTGTTTGCATTGGTATCTGCACCTTCGTCAAACTGTTTGTCTTCTCTGCCCGGGTTATCTACATATCTGAACCAATGCCAGCCGATAAATGCCTTTGACTCCATCATATTGATGACAAAGTTCTGATAATAGTATCCTCTCTCTTTTTGTGTGGTAGCCTGATATCCTACACCTGAGAAGTTTGTAAGACCTGTCTCTTCTGTACAGGCATCTGCACCTTTACAGTACCATTCAGCATTGATAAGAGGCTTACCGCCCCAACGGTAAAATCTGTCTATCATGGCATGTTCTGCTGTCCATGCATTTCCGTAATAATCATAAAGTATCACATCTGCCCATCTGGACATTCCCCTGAATGAACCCTGATGGGGTTTGTCAAGTTTCGGTCCGAAGATCATATGATTCTTATCGTATTTTCTTATAGCAGTTACACACACATTCATATATCTGTCATACAAGAATTCCACCCAGTCGCATTTATCTTCTTCGGTAACATCGTCAAGCATGGCATCCTCTCCATGACGGGACTTAAGCCACTCCCATGCTGTATAATAATTGTAGATATTCTTCTGATCATAAGGGTGACACTTAAGGTATTTCATAAGCATACTGTCACTTGCGTATGGCTCATTGTCAAAACTCCATCCTACTATATGAGGATTATTGGCATAACTGCCTACAAGTTTCTTTGCCTGTTTATCAGCCTTTGTTTCAAAATTCGGATCAAATACACAAAGCATATCATCGCCGTATGAATAAGCCTGAAGCATAGAACCGTATCCTGTCTGATTAAGAGGTGTCACACCTTCTGCATCAAGCATTTTTCCGTATTCGCCTACAAATCCGCATCCGTTGAATCCGTATGGTCTTAAATCATCCACTACCATCTTTGCCCAATTTCCCACATCGCCGTATTTGGCTACAAATGCAGCAGTCTGCTCTTCGGTTTCTCCGTGTCCTTTTTCAGGTCTTACAACACCTACACCAATGTGTATCTGTTTGTAGCCTTCAGGATCTATAAACCACCATCTCCCATCAATATTCTTTGTATAGAAGTATCCTGTTGCCTGGTACTTTTCATCGGTTACAGGGCTACCGTATTTATTGAGAGTAAGATCCTTGGTGACAGGTGTATAGTCAGTAAGAGAATCAACTATCCTTGTAGGTGTAGGGATATATTCTCCCCTTGTTCCTCTGTCCTTTTTCTTATTTGCAATAATGTAGTTTGAGTAGTCGAAGGAGGATACTTTCTTCTCCCCTTCTTTCATACCAACACCCTCAAACACAAGAGTAGGTTTGTAATTTCTGTGGTTATGCTCCTTGGAAATAAATGTGAAATTTCCGTCTGTTGTTGTGATATAGAAACTCAATTCATTTGTATCGGTATTTACAGTCTTATTTACATATGAAGTAATATCAAAGAAGTAAACAATGTCTTTGTAGTCTATCTGAAGTTCTGATATCTTTTCTCCCTTAGAAGGGCAGTTATTGTGTGTAAGTTCTTCTTCGTTCCAGTCGTTACTTACAGCATAAAGTTCTGCCTTACCCGGAGTGACAACAGAATCTGTGTAGAAATACACATAAGCGTTGCTTACAGACTTTTTCTGTGAATCGGATATATCAAATTTAACAAGACTGTTGTATCCGTCCCTTGCTATAAGTCCTGTTGCCTCGCCACGTGTTTCAGATGGAGCATTTTTTGCTGAATAGGTATCTCCCACTGTAAGGAAGTATTCATTTTCTTTATCTACTCTTTTGTCAAAAGAAAGTGCATCCTTGTATTCTGCTTTTGAGAGAGCAAGCATCTCTTTCGCTCTTGCCTTCGCCATATCAGGTGTGATATAACCCATATATTCGGGTTGCCTTATTACCTCCACCATAGGAGAAACCACAGGAGAAAATGTGTTTGCATATACAGACACAAATACTCTAGAAGTTTCATCCTTAACATTACGGCTCATCTCACAGTAATCCTCTGCATCGGTTATCTCACCCATAGTCACACCAAGAAGTTTGTTGTCTTCATTGTATTCAAACAAAATTGGTCTTGCATAAGGTATTCTGCAGTCCTCTGTAAAATATGTAATTGTCTGAACAGAATCTTCCATAAATCCGCCATAGACAATGGCTCCTACCTCAGATACCTTGAAATCATCCACATAAAATGTATCAGCAAGGGCATTATCTATAGAGTAGTCTGCATCAGTACCGATTCTTACAGCATTGAGGTATGGATCGGAACGGGATGCTGTGCTTCCTGCAGGAAGGTATTTTTCTTCTACAGTATAGTAGAAATACACTTCTGTCCATTCATTCCATGGTACAAACCTCTTAACGCCCATACTCACTATACCTGAACGATTGGCAAAGGTGTCTCCATCAGGACCCGCCATATAGGCTATAACCTCTGTTCCCTTACTTTCTTTGAGTTCTTCTTCGGTATAGAGAAGTTCTTTTCTTTCATCCCCATCCAATTCAGCAGGGTTTTCCTTATATGCACCTGCTTCCTTGTCGAAATAAACTTTAAATGATATCATAAAGGTTTTGCCTATATCATCTTTTGTAAGTTCTCTGTCAAAGATATTAAGAGCCTTTATTGTGCCGTTGTTTCCATATCTTCCTGACTGACAGATGGACTTTTCTCCTGAATATGTATATTTATTTGACAGATAAGTTTTTTCAAAGAGATTTCCGAACTGGGAAAAAGACTTATGACTCTTTACAATGAATTTCTCATTGAAATCATAACTTTCAAAGTCGTCATACTTCATAAGTTTGCAAGGATTGCTGATAACACCGTCATCCGATGCGCCAATTTCGTCAACGGTAAGATCGTCGATATAGATCGTGTCACAAAGTGCATTGTCTATAGAATAATCAACCCCACCCTGACCGATTCTTATGGCATTGATATAAGGATCGGAAAGTTTATCTAAAGATCCTGTAGGAAGATATGCTTCATCCACCTTGTATGTGTGAGTTACTTTTGTCCACTCATTCCATGGTACAAAAGAAGAGCCTGAAGATGGTATGCCTGAACCTGCACGGTATTTGTAATTATCTTCATCAGGACCGCACATGGTGAAATAAATTTTTGACCCATTGCTGTTTTTCAGTTCATCCTCTGTGTAAAGGTAATTCTTTCTGTCTGTGGCTGCAAGTTTGGATGGGTCTTTTTTGTACACTCCTGAATCCCTGTCAAGATACACATAGAAAGAAATCCTGAATTCTTTGCCAACATCTTTAGTTGTAAGGGCTCTGTTAAAAAGATTAAGTATCTTTATTGTACCGCCGGTTCCGTATCTTCCTGACTGGCAGACTGACTTTTTGCCTCCGTGAAAGATTTTACCGGATATCTTGGTGGATGTGAACTGATTTCCAAACTGTGTGATATACTTATGTGATTTAACAGTAAATGCATCAGATGAGGTATATCGTTCCATATTGTCGGTTTTTATGGTCATATACTGTTCTTTTGCATAGGATGACATAGTCACTCCCGGCATGCACGAAATCACCATAACAATGGACAATATAGCGCTTAAAAATCTTCTCATAACAATCTCTCTTTCCGTCTTTTCTACACACTTACCTATAATAATAACATTACATCATAATTATACTAAACCATATTACATAAGTCAAACAAAAAACCCCTTTTTCCTACTGTGTAATTAGTAAAAAAAGGGGTATTGTTTTTGTGCAAAATTGCTAAAATTCTAGATGTTATTTATATCATCCTGGCAGATGATTTTCACTCCGCCGTCTATAAGCACCTTTTCTGCTTCATCATTGTCCTGAAGTCTTAAGATAAGTACTGCATTGCCATCGATTGAATAGTTGAATGTATATATATATTCAATGGAAATATGGTTATTGTCAAGTATTTCAAGTACACTGTCAAGACCTGCAGGCTTGTTTGGTACACTTACGCACACAACGTGGTTTTCTCTTGTAGCAAAGCCTGCATCTCTGAGAACTTCTGTGGTTTTTGCAATGTCAGTTTCCTTAACGATAAGTCTTACAATTCCGAAACTTGTAGTATCTGCTACTGACATAGCCTTGATGTCTATAGAATTATCTGCAAGATTCTTTGTGAGTTTTCTAAGTGATCCTTTAACATTTTCAAGATATACGGAAATCTGCTTTATTTTCATAAATAGTTTCATCCTTTCTTATAATTTGAAATAAATTACAAAATCTCAAAATGCATTGCATTCTGCACCTTTTCTTTTGACTTTTCGCTTTTATCTCTTATCTATTTTATGTTTCGGTTATCAATGATTCTCTTTGCTTTTCCTTCTGATCTTGGGATAGATTTAGGAGGAACTAGTTTGATTTTTGCGCTGATACCAACATCTGATTTGATTTGATTTTTGATTGTTTCTCTGATTTTTTCAATTTCGGAAACCTTATCTGAGTAAAATTCTTCTGTAAGTTCCACCTGAACTTCCATCTGGTCGGTGGAGTTTACTCTGTCGATAACAATCATATAGTGAGGTGATACTCCTTCCACGTTGAGAAGCACACCTTCTATCTGGCTTGGGAATACATTTACACCACGGATGATCATCATATCATCGGAACGTCCGAAGATTCTGCTCATTCTCGCATGTGTTCTGCCGCATTCACACTTTTCTTCATAAAGTGTACATATGTCACGTGTACGGTATCTTAAGAGTGGCATACCTGTCTTTGTAATGGTGGTAAACACTAGTTCGCCTTCTTCTCCGTAAGGGAGTGGTTCACCTGTTTCAGGGTTGATGATTTCTGCAATGAAATGGTCTTCATTAATGTGCATACCGCATTTTGCAGGACATTCAAATGCTACACCTGGTCCGCCCATTTCTGTAAGACCGTAGATATTATATGCATTGATATCCATAAGACCTTCAAGTTGATCTCTCATTTCTTCTGTCCATGGTTCTGCACCGAAGCAACCGGATTTAAGTTTGAAATCCTTGATATCATAGCCAAGTTCTTTGATTGATTCGCCAAGATATATAGCATATGAAGGTGTACAGCAGAGCATTGTTGCACCAAGTTCCTTCATCATCATAATCTGCCTCTGAGTGTTTCCGCTTGACATAGGAACAGTCATAGCACCTCTTCTTGTGGCACCCTGATGTGCACCAAGACCACCTGTGAAGAGTCCGTATCCGTATGCAACCTGAACAATATCTTCTTTGTCGCAACCTGCAGCAGCAAGACTTCTTGCAACAATCTCTGTCCATACTTCCACGTCACTTTCTGTGTATCCTGAGACAATTGGCTTACCCGTTGTTCCTGATGAACCCTGGATTCTCACAATATCCTTCTTGTCAGCGGCAAAAAGCCCGAATGGGAATTCATCTCTTAAGTCAGTCTTGTATGTAAAAGGAAGTTTTGCGATATCCTTAAGTTCTTTGATATCTTCGGGCTTAACTCCCAAATCATCCATTCTCTGTTTGTACATAGGCACTTTTTCATAACAAAGTCTGACAGTATCTTTCAGTCTTTCAAGCTGAATCTTCTTAAGTTCTTCTCTGTCCATACATTCAATCTCAGGATTGTGTATGATATTTTCCTTTACTTTCATCATTTTCACTCCGTTTCACAAAGTTCTATTATAAATTTTGTTTGATTTTTTCTATAATTTCATTATACTCTTCATCACTGAGTGTAACTCTCTGTGGGTTCATTTGGAATACTCCGCCCCACTCGAATTCATCATCTTCATACTTAGGCACAAGGTGAAAATGTAAATGACATCCTGTGTCACCATATGCACCGTAGTTGACTTTTTTGGGACCAAAAGCCTTATGAAGTGCATTTGAAACTTTTGCAATATCTTCCATAAATACAGTTCTTTCTTCCTGAGTAAGGTTTATTATTTCACTTACGTGCTTTTTGTGAGCAACAATCACTCTTCCCTTATGGCTCTGTTCTTTGAAAAGATAAAGTTTGGAATCAGTAAGTTCACAGATCTTGATGCCAAAAGCATCAAGAAGTTCATTTTCCATACAATATGCACAGTTTTTGTCCATTATAATCACTCCTGAAAATATATTTATTTTATTCTATCATAGATAGAAACTCATTTCAAGTTTTTTTGACGGAATTTTTGTATAATTGATGCATTATTTTGTATAATTATTCACTAAATACATATTGCAAAAAAAGCAATTTTGTTGTACAATAATTTTATAAATATGAACTTTGATGTTCAGAATATACATTTAAGGAGCGATAATTATGGCACACGAAAATTTCGGCAAATGTCTTGATCTGAAATTCCCCAGAAGATGCATCACCCCTGATGACGGTTGGCATTATTTCTACGGATATTATGATCTGAATGCCTATCACGAAAACGGTAAGTATCACCTTGCAAACAGAGTTAAATTTATGGACAGACTTCCTGAAGCAGACGATGTTTGTGAACTGGGATACATCGATCTTGAAACAAAAGAATTCACAAAATTTGCAGAAACAACCGCATGGAACTTCCAGCAGGGTGCAATGCTTACATACAACAAGATGAACTATGATGAAGTATTCTACAATGTAAGAGGCGGAGAATACGACTATCAGACCTGCAGACACAACCTTAAAACAGGCGAAAAGACTTATACAGAAAGAGCTTGTGCATGTATCTCTCCTGACTCAAAGTGGGGCCTGGCTGTAAACTTCTCAAGAATCTACGACTTCCGTCCCGGATACGGATATGCAGGTGTGAAGGACAGATGGTTTGACATTCCACAGCCTGATGACGACGGTGTATTCCTTGTTGATATGACTACAGGTAAGTCAAAACTTATCATAAGTGTCGCAAGAATCCTTAAGGAATTCCCAAACACAGTATATCCTGATGCAAAATTTGTTGTAAACCATATCACATTCAACCAGACTTCTGACAGATTCTTATTCTTGTTCAGAAACTTCCAGTCTGAAACAAATCCAGGATGGCTTACATCACTTATCACATCAGACCTTGAAGGAAACATGTTTGAAAGACTTCACAACACATTCCTTTCTCACTATCATTGGAAAAATGACAAGGATATGCTCTTCTACTGTAAGGTTGACGACATCTACGGATGTCACCTTCTGGAAGATAAATCCGACAAATATATTACATTCGGAGCACCTGACTTCACATTTGACGAAAAGAAAACAGGCGACTACTTTAACGATATCCATTGTATCTATTCACCAAATCAGAAATACTTCATCGGCGACGGATATCCGAAGGATGAAAGACAATTAAGACACATCTACCTTTATAATGTAGAAACAGATGAGTGCGAAGTAATTCTTAAAGAATTCTCTGTTGCACCTCCTGTGGTAGATATCAGATGTGACCTTCATGACAGATGGAATGTACAGGGCGACAAGATTTCCTACGACTCAACTGTTAACGGCAGAAGAGAAATCTACGAACTTGATGTATCTTCACTTGACTGGAAATAAGAAATATCTTAAATTATAACCAATAAAAGAGCAGAAACGGATTCGTTTCTGCTTTTTTATTCAATATCGAGTATTTTCTTAAATGCCTTAAGATTGTTTTCGTAATTTTCCAATCTTTTGTCATTATCCAGGTTTATATCCTCTTTTGTGCGTATAGAAAGATAGAGCCTGTCTGCAAACCTTAGATCCTTCATTGATGAGATATTTTTAAGAGGAATCTTCACATATTTTTCGTCAACGCTTAAACTTTCCAGTCCCAGTTCTTCGTTTAAAGCACAAAGTTTCTCTCCGATATATGATTTACTAAATACCTCTTCATCCCCTATAAGAATAAGGGATTTACCATTGGTTACTTCTGCATAGTATTTATCAAGTTGAGCACCGTAATACTCAGGGTCTGTCATAGATGTGTCTTCATTTATATTTGAATATGATATGGTGTAATTGCTTTTCCCGTCACCGTTTACGTCCCCTATCACTTCATCAAGTCTCTGGCTGATTTCCACGTGAAACTGATTTATTAGATATTCTTCTGAATCTGTATTTACAAGTATCACGCCATAATCTTCCTCTGGTGCAAAGAAAAAGAACTTTGTCATAAAAACCACAAGAATAATCCCAAATATTATCCCCACAATGGGAAGAAAATTGTAATCAAAAAAGAATCTTAGTTTCTGTCCTTTGGGTACATCTTTTATTTTATATTTTTTGTCCATAACTATCACCTTATTGTAAATATTAATGTGTATTATACTCTACTTAACATAAGTTGTCAAGAAAGTACCTCCTCACAAAAAATACCCTTCCGTCTGCAAAAGACGGAAGGTATTTGTATGACTTATTATTTGTTCATTTTATCTTTCACATAATCTCTGACGGATTCCCTTTCTATGCCAAGCACAAAAGAAAACTCATTCTCTATAACTGACTCTGCCTGACTTAGTACGGTCTCATCTCCTGAAGAAAGGTTCTTACCGCTTTCAAGCAAAATACCTCTTCTTCTGTGAAGGCAGTCTATAAGTGACAAAAGACTTTGTCGGTCACACTTTTTGATGATATTTTTGAAACATTCTGATCTTTTTTTCTTATCATCTATCCATTCAAGTTCATTATATTTCATTTTGTCAATAAGACTGTCTATATCTTCTTTTGCAATAAGTACTTCCATTTTATCGGTAAGAGTAACATTATCAGCAGGCACACAAATAGTTGATGACTGACGGGAAGTGGGACTCAAAACATAAAACATCTTTTCGTTTCCGTCTCCAAGAACATCCATCATGCGAATATCTTCTATAAGACATACCCCGTTGATGCAATACCTTACATATTCACCGACTTTGAACTTAAACTCCACATCTGATCCCCCTTTTTGTATTATCTAAATTACATACACATCTTACCATATATGTATATTTTAACACATAATTTCTGGAATTTCAAATGTCAATTTTAAAAATTTTAAATTTTTATATTTACCCAGTCGCCTTTCTTAAACCTTATACCGCACAAAATAAACCTTGTCATCTGGTCGGCAATGACTCCCATCCACACACCTACAATGCCCCATCCGAACACATAGGTAAATAGATATGAGAACACAGTTCTGATGACCGTAACACTTACTGCAGCACTTACCGCGGTGTAGAATGTATCACCTGCTCCGCGAAGTGAACCTGTATATACAATCTGTCGTATCTGGAAAAGTACCGTGATAATAATGGTGTACATAATGGATACACCAAGACTTACAATTTCTTCTTCTTTGAAGAAAAGATTCATAAGCCATTTTGCTCCGAAGAAATATGTAACAGACAAAACAACAGATATAACTCCGCCTATCATCTGACATGTGGCGCCGTATTCTTTAGCCTTTTCTTTATCCCCTTCACCCAGGCTTCTGCCTATAAGGGCTACTGCAGCGTGCTGAAGTCCATCGCCGAAAGAAAAGGAAAGCCCCATTATATTCATTCCCACCTGATGGGCTGCCATTGCATAGTTTCCCTGATTTGCCGCCATCAGCGCAGTTGCCATAAAGCCGAGTCTCATAAGCATCTGTTCAAAAAATACGCTGTATCCTACATGTATTATGTTTTTAAGATATTTTATTCCCGGTCTGACTTTTTCTTTTATGATATATATGATACTTACAAAGCAGTCCTTCTTTAACACAGATATAATACTCATTATCATCGCCACTACATTTCCCAGGACTGTTGCAAGTGCCGCACCCTGAATTCCAAGTGCAGGGAATCCTAATTTACCGTTGATAAGAATGTAGTTGAAAATTACGTTCACAACATTTGAAGTGATATTTGTCACCATAGTAATACGGGTGTTTCCTGCCCCTCGTTGTGCAGAATTTATACCCATCTGAAGACTTGTAAAGATTGTCCCACCCATTATTATCCTGTAATACGCCACAGCCATATGGTGAGTTTCATTTGTAGTGCCGCAGAATCTGAGAATCGGCGAAGCAAATCTGAGTGTAATAAATGTAATAATGGCTGTAAGAATCAGTATAAGGATAATTGCAGTTGAAAGTACTCCGTTCGCTCCCCTTCTGTCCCTTTCTCCGTATCTTCTTGCAACAAGGGCGGATAACGAAACATTAATAGCCAAAAATACTGCAAGCCCAAGAAATTTTGGTTGTGTGGTAAGACCTACAGATGCCACCGCCGAAGAGCCTAATGTACTTACCATATATGAATCCACAAGCCCTGCAAAAGCAATAAAAAAAGACTCTACCATAGCAGGAACTGCCATATTAAGAGCACTTTTTATAAGATCTTTTCTGTATTTTTTCTTAAACATATAATGTCATCTCTTTTCGGATTGAATGAAACAAATCATCATACTAAGTATAACCCTCTCATATCCAAAAGTCAACATTTGAAAATAATTATATTCAAATTTTGGTATGGACATTTAAGGTTTCTTGTGTTATAATATTCGTGATCATAATAAAGCACATTATTTCTTACAAAGGAGAGGATTTGCTTGGAAGAAAAATTCAATATAGTTGATATATCTATTGCACTACTGAAAAAATGGTGGATAATTCTTATTTCAATGTTTCTCATTGCGGTTATATTTTACGGGCATACAAAACTTTTTGTTGCTCCTGTATATCGCACAAATGCTTCGTTGTATGTAAGTAATACAAAAGCAAACAATTCCCTGTTTCAGGATTCATCTGAAGTAAGTCTTAACAACCTTCTCACCAGCCAGGAAATGCTTAAAACATGTATAGAAATCCTTGGAACAGACAGATTCTATACAAGAGTGAAGAATGTATCGGGACTTAATTTCTCTGCAGGATACTTAAAGAGTATGGTAAGAATGGAACAGAAAAATGAAACAAACGTTCTTGAAGTATCAGTTACTGCTCCTGATCCTCGTACAGCATACATACTTATAGAAACATTCCTTTCATGTGCTACTGATGAAGTGGAATGGATTGTAGCAGGTGGAAGCATCAAGACTATCGACCATGCAACATACTCCACCACTCCTACAAGCAAAGGCGCTACAAAGAAGGGTATCATCGGTGCAATAATAGGATTCATCATTTCTGCAGCAATCATTCTTCTCATTGAATTCACAGATTCAAGAATCAAAAGTTCTTCCGATCTTACACAATACGGACTCTACATACTTGCAGAAGTACCTTCTGTAATTGAAGAAGAAACGGAAAAACTGACTGCATGACATTACACAAAAAGATGTTGGAAATTCCAACATCTTTTTTATATTTGTATTTATAATCTGATAGCCCTGAATGCCTTCACAAGCGGTTTGTATATAATTATTGTAAATATGGCATTGAGCGTCCCCTTGATAAGATTAAATGGCAGAAAGACTGTAGGAAGCATCGCACAAACTGCTTCACGGGAAATTTTCATATACAATGGTGTGATGAAATAATTCCACAGAACCATCATACCTGTCATAAATAAAACACCTATAATAAGACCTGTTACTGCAAAGGATTTCTTTCTTCTGATACTATACATCAGAGATGCAGGAATTACAAAAGACAACGTAGATAGTATATTCATTATGAGGCCGATAATTCCAGTATCAGACACAGTAATAAATTCAAGAAGAGAAACTGCCACCGAAAGAATCAAAGCCGATACAGGGCCAAAAAGAAATCCTCCGATGGCTATGATTACATCCTTGATATCATAATTCAGAAATGGTGTCGCAGGCATAAGGGGAATCCTTACAAATACCGTGACAATATACGCCATAGCAGCAAGCATACCCAGGATTGCAAGATTTTTTGTACTGAATTGTTCCTTAAGTTTCATAATCATAATATTCCTTTCAAAAATAAAAAAACCGCCCGAAATAACCTTGGGCGGTTTATAATTTAAGACAAAATGATACACATCTTTTCCCATCCAGACTATAACTGTCGGTTCCGGAATTGCTGTGGTTTGCTCACCGGATCATGCCATAAGGCTCGCGGACTTTACCGCCGGTAGAGAATTACACTCTCCCCAAAGATCATCATCTTAGTATATGATATTACAACTTATCAATATTGTCAACATTTATATTGCTATTTTATTATATTTTCACAAAAAAGAAGGAAATATTACACAAAATGTAATATTTCCCTTATAATAACATATTTTGATAGTTTTTATGAATCTATAGTAGAAATTGTAAGTGTTGTTTCTTCCAATACATCAAGAAGTACATTTACAGTATCAAGTGCTGTAAATATTGTGATGTTGTTTTCGGTAGCAACTCTTCTTATCTGATATCCGTCGCTCAACTGACTTGTAGATCCCACATCCTTTGTATTGATAACATAAGCAATATGTCCCTGTCTCAATGCATCGAGGATTTCTTCGCTGCCTTCGTCGATCTTTGCATATACATGAGTACGGATGCCGTGTTCTCTTAAGAATTTGGCTGTGCCTGATGTAGCCTCAATATTGAAGCCAAGTTCGTAGAATCTTCTGATGAGAGGGAGTGCCTCTTCCTTATCCTTGTCAGCAATGGTAGCGAATACTGTACCATAATTCTGAAGGTGCATTCCACCTGCCTGAAGTGCCTTATACATAGCCCGATTGAACTTGTCATCATAGCCGATTGCTTCGCCTGTTGACTTCATTTCAGGAGAAAGATATGCATCAAGTCCCTTGATCTTGTTTGATGAGAATACAGGAACTTTTACATAATATCTCTTCTTTTCTTCAGGATATATGCCGAATATTCCCTGCTCTTTGAGAGATTTGCCCATAATTACTTCTGTGGCAATATCCGCAAGTGAATATCCTGTTGCCTTTGAAAGGAATGGAACTGTTCTTGATGAACGTGGATTAACTTCGATGATATATACATCTTCATTTTCATCAACAATAAACTGTATATTGTAAAGACCTATTATACCGATACCAAGACCAAGTTTCTTGGCATAGCCAAGGATTGTGCCTTTTACCTTATCAGAGATACTGAATGATGGATACACGCTAATGGAGTCACCTGAGTGAACACCTGTTCTCTCTACAAGTTCCATAATACCCGGTACAAATACATCTATACCATCACAGATTGCATCTACTTCCACTTCTTTACCCTGAATGTATTTATCAACCAATACAGGCTTGTCTTCATCAATTTCAACGGCTGTCTTAAGATAGTGACGAAGTTGTTCTTCATTGCCTACTATCTGCATAGCACGTCCGCCCAGAACAAAACTTGGACGTACAAGTACGGGGTATCCGATTTCTCTTGCCGCATTTACACCGTCTTCGATTTTTGTAACGGCTTTTCCTTTTGGCTGAGGGATATTAAGTTCTTCAAGAATCTTTTCGAAACTGTCTCTGTTTTCTGCTCTTTCAATAGCCTGACAGTCTGTTCCAACCAGTTTTACATTTCTGTCATATAAAGGCTGAGCAAGATTGATAGCAGTCTGACCACCGAGAGATGCTATTACACCGTCGGGCTTTTCAAACTCAATGATATTCATAACATCCTCTGTTGTAAGAGGTTCAAAATACAGTTTGTCTGCAGTTGTATAGTCTGTAGAAACTGTTTTAGGATTGTTATTTATGATAATTGCTTCATAGCCTGATTTCTTGATAGTTGATACGGCGTGAACTGTTGAATAGTCAAATTCAACACCCTGACCGATACGGATAGGCCCTGCACCAAGAACGATAAGTTTCTTTTTGTCAGAAAGTCTGGATACATTTTCTCCCTGATATGATGAATAGAAATATGGGATATATGCATTTGTGTGACAGGTGTCAACCATTTTAAAATTAGGGAAAAGATTCATTTCTTTTCTCATATTGAATACATCTAATTCACTTATTCCCCAAAGTTGAGAAATGAACTTATCGCCAAAGCCCATTACTTTTGCTTTTTTCAGGATTTCTTTGTCATTTTTGTTATCTTTGATTACCTTTTCAAAATCAACTATTTTCTTAAAACATTCAAGGAAATACGGAGTAATTTTTGTAATGTCATGAAGTTCATCTATACTCATTCCCTGTCTTATGAGTTCGCATACTGCAAATACTGTGTCATCCTTGAACTCTCTGATATATTCCACAAGTTCTTCTTTTGTTTTGCCGTCAAATTTCGGAAGATGGAAGTGACATGCTCCTACTTCAAGTGAACGTACAGACTTTAAGAGACATTCTTCCAATGTGGAACCGATACCCATTACTTCGCCTGTAGCCTTCATCTGTGTACCAAGTGTGTTTGGTGCAGATGTAAATTTGTCAAAGGGGAATCTTGGAAGTTTCGCTACCACATAATCAAGACGTGGTTCAAATGCTGCAGTAGTGTTTGCAATAGTAATATCCTCCAGTGCCATACCTACAGCAATCTTTGCTGTTACTCTTGCGATAGGATATCCTGATGCCTTGGAAGCAAGTGCAGATGAACGTGATACACGTGGGTTTACTTCTATAAGATAGTATTCACTTGAGTGTGGATTAAGTGCAAACTGGACATTACAACCACCTTCAATCTTAAGTTCTTTGATAAGTTTGATTGCACTGTCATTGAGCATCTTAAGGTCTTTGTCATTAAGTGTAAGAATTGGCGCAACAACAAGTGAGTCACCTGTATGAACACCAACAGGGTCGATATTTTCCATACCGCATATGGTGATAGCGTGGTCGTTTGAGTCACGCATTACTTCAAACTCGATTTCCTTGTATCCTCTTACGCTCTTTTCGATAAGCACCTGATGTACAGGAGAAAGTTTGAATGCGTTTGTACCGACTTCGATAAGTTCTTCTTCATCATTGGCAAAACCGCCACCTGTACCGCCAAGTGTAAATGCAGGACGAAGCACTACAGGATAACCGATTCTCTTTGCGGCTTCTTTTGCTTCTTCCAGACTGTATGTTATTTCAGAAGGAATAGTTGGCTCTCCGATAGACTGACAAAGTTCTTTGAACATTTCTCTGTCTTCGGCTCTTTCGATACTTTCGCTGCTTGTACCGAGAAGTTCTACTCCACATTCTTTGAGTATGCCCTTCTTTTCAAGCTGCATTGCAAGATTAAGACCTGTCTGTCCTCCGATACCCGGAACAATCGCATCAGGTCTCTCGTGCCGTAAAATCTTTGCCACATACTCAAGTGTGAGTGGCTCCATATATACTTTGTCTGCAATAGTTGTATCTGTCATAATTGTTGCAGGGTTGGAGTTACATAAAACCACTTCATAGCCTTCTTCCTTAAGAGCAAGACAAGCCTGAGTGCCTGCATAGTCAAATTCAGCAGCCTGACCGATAACGATAGGACCTGAACCTATAATCAAAATCTTCTTTAGATCTGTTCTTTTTGCCATAAAAATACCCTCCTGAAATTATTTCCAAAGGGCATACTCAAAAATACGGCACAGATGCTCAAAGCATCACAAAGCCGTCATATCACAATATAAACCTTGCCGATCTCTCTGTATCGCCCTTAAAGATTATTTTTAACTATAATATCACAATAAATAAATCTTGTCAATCAAATATACAAAAAAATATCATTAAAGCACAAAAAAAGAACCCTGAATTCAGGGTTCTTTTCGAAGTCACTTATCACACATGTCTCTTTCCAGCAGGATCAATTCTCTTGTCTGTGTAGATGTCATATTCGTCCTGGCCCTTTGTAGAAATTTCAGATACTACTGCACCCTCAGGACCTGCCAGGAACCGATGGAATGTATCAGGCATAATTGTTATCTCTCCTTAAAATTAAAAAATCCCTTTGTATATAGTATAAATTATATTACATTTTGCACCTTTGTCAATACAAATACTTTTAATTTTAATCTATTTTTGTACTTTTTATCTTAATAACGCACTATCTTCTTAGTTTTCTTATCGTATGTCCCTTCAAACATTTCACCACTCTGAGCATCTACCACCACAGAAAAGTCCTTATAAAACATTCCTTCTATATCTGTTCCGAAATCAAACACATAATATAGCATTCCCTCAGACTCATACTCACCGTTGAGTCTGATCATTACATCTTTTCCGCCATAGGTCTTCTCTGCCTTTTTTCTGGCTTCATCGACGCTTACCTTCTGTATAATCATCGGATTAATAGGTTGTTCCTTTTGTTCCTGGGTAACTATTTCTTCTTTTGGATTATCAGGCTCTGTATCTTTGTTTTTGTCAATATCCACATATGTGGCACAGGATGAAAAAACACAGACAGAAACTGCCAGCAAAAGATATGCAATCATTTTTTTCATAAATCTCTCCTCCTTTATACATATGAGTTATCATACTCTATGACTATTCTGTATCCGCTGTTATATTCGTTTATTTTTCCTTTTATAATCTTATCTAGTTCTTCAAAGGACAGTTTGAATTCAAAGGGAACAAGTACATCGAAAATGAGGATTTTTTCTCCCTTTCTTCCTGTAATTCTTAAGTCATGAACAGAAAGTTCAGCGTCTATTTCTTCCATAATATCACATATAACACATCTTAAATGATTTACCTCTTCATTCTCTGTTTCTACAGGGTCCATATGAATCACCGATTCGCATCCCAGGGTATCGTTTAACTCCCTTTCAAGACTGTCTATCTCCTCATGAAGATTAAGCACATTTCTGTCCGATCTCACTTCTGCGTGAAGACTTAGCATAAACCTCGAAGGTCCGTAGTTGTGAATCACAAGGTCGTGCATTCCCACAATGCCGGGAGAATTCATAACTATTTCTTTTATTTGTGCTACCATTTCCTTTGTGGGTGCAATCCCGAGAAGGGGTGAAAGGGATTCCTTAAGGGTAACATATCCTGTATAAAGTATAAATACCGATACTCCCACACCTATATATCCGTCAATATTAATATCAAAAAGCCTGTAAGCAACAAGTCCCAGAATTACCGATATGGTAGCGACACAGTCTGACAGGGCATCCTTTGAGGATGCGATGATTGACTGAGAAGAAATCTTTCTGCCTGTATATTTAAAGAAGAAATAAAGCCACAGTTTCAACCCTATCGCCACAATAAGACATATCATTGTGAAAAGATTGTACTTTATCTCTTCGGGCGAAAATATCTTCACAACTGATGACTTAAACAGTTCAAAGCCCATCACGCCTATCAAAACAGACACAAAAAGCGCACTTACATACTCTGCCCTTCCGTGACCGAAAGGATGTTCTGTATCAGGTTTCTTGCCTGCAAGTTTAAACCCCACAATAGTGATAACAGAGGAAAGGGCATCAGACAGATTGTTTATTGCATCCGCCATAATACTTATGGAAGAAGACAGTATTCCCGATATCAGTTTGATAAGAAAGAGCAAAACATTCAATCCTATCCCTACTGCACCTGATACCACGCCGTAACGGGCACGGACTTTAGCTGAGGATATATTGTCTTTGTCCTTTACAAATAGTTTATATATAAATTCTGTCAAAAAATTCACTCCAAATTATTTTCTTACTTTCCCGGGGGATACGCCGATGATTTTTTTAAACATTGTACTAAAATAATATACATCCCAAAACCCAACCGCTTCGCTTATCTGTGTAACAGTCATATTGCTGTTTATTAGCATTTCATATACTTTATGTACACGAATTCTGTTTCTGTATAGTGTAGGCGGATATCCTGCCGCCTTCACAAAAAGTCTCCTGAAATGCCAATGACTCATATTAAACATTTTTGCCAGTTTTTCTGAAGAAAGGTTTCCTGTACCTTGTTCATAGTACCACCTTGTATTACTTGTTTTCTTTAGCCCATTCGGTGTTGTAATAGCAAATAAGTTTCTGATATTCCTTAAGTTTTTCTTCTGCATATTCAGGCACTTCTTTTGTGATGTTGCCATCTGATATATAAAATGCCGAGTGTCTCATTGCCTGAAGTTTCTCTTTCAGTTCATCTGTAAATACATTAAGGGCAGGCTTTTCTATATGAGCATAGTCAAACAATTCTCCCGAAAGAAAACTTGCAGAAATCCTTCCGCCATTTCCTCTCAAAGGTGAAAGTCTGTTGACTTTTTGCCATGTAAGAAATGCCTTGTTTCCAAATATCATATATGGTGTGGTATGACGCCTTGCAAGGTCTTCAAGTTCTTCTTCCACATCTATGCCAAGAAGTTTAAGTCCTTCTCTTTTCTCATCAAAATATGGAAGATGATCGCCAAAAAATACCACTACTGTAGGTTCGCTTACACTGTTGATATATTCTTCGAGATTTTTAAGCATTCTGTCAGAATCAGAAAGACCTATCATATAGTTGTTGATAGAATTATAAAGTTTTTCATCTTCAATACATTCCCTTTTAAGTACAGGTTCTCTCTCAGTCTCATAGTCCATATAGGGACCGTGGTTCTGTATTGTAACGGTAAAATTGAAGTATCCTTTCTTTTCATCTTTCATAAGGTAGTTATCATAACTTTCTTTGATAAGTCCAAAGGATACATCATCAGTAACGTAGAAATTTATCATATCAACGTCTTCAGGAAGGCTTTCCATGGACAAAAAGTCGTCAAACCCGAGCCATTGATACACTTCACCTCTGTTATAAAACCATCTGTGACCCGGATGAATCCCGTGTGTTTCGTATCCGAGATCTTTCATATGATGAACGATAGAATATGTCTTTTCTTTAAGATATGTCTTGAACACAGGAGGCATAGTTGTATCAAGAACAGATACATTTGACCCTGTAAGGAATTCATACTCAGTATCAGATGTCCCACCGCCTATTCCCGGCACGAGAATCTCACCATAGCGGGTGTAGGGGGATTTTTTGATTCTGTTATAATTTTCGAGAGGATTTTTCCCCGGATAAAACTCCACACTCTCACCTATCTGCGGATCAAAGAAGGATTCACTCATAACTGCAATTATATTCGGATAGGTAAGATTCTTTTTTGTAAGTTTACTGTTTACCTCTTCTGCTTTTTTCTCATATTCATCCACAAGGATTTTCATTTCTTCCGGATTGTAATCTTCGGGCACATTGAAGTCATTGATCATCTTGCCCGAAAGAACATATGCAATAAAACCTGTTCTCTTTTGTTTCTTTACAGAATCAAGGTATTCTTTGGTAGTGGTAATGTTACTCATTACAACAGTATTCTGATATACAAGATTGTATATACAAAGCATTATGCACAAAGACACAAATGCCCTTGTGATATAGTTTGCAACCTTTTTTCCTTTCGAATCAAAATCATGTGGTTTAAAAAATCCATATCTTTCAAGAAAAAATATTCCTACTATGAGAACAAGAAACAGAATCCACATCCATATAATTTCAGATTGTGGCTCCAGGGTGTAATTCTGTATTATATTTGTTGCTTCCTTCACAGTAAGTATGTCGGATATTCTGAAAGGCTCTGCTCTGTATATTATCTTATAGCAGTTGATGGTATGAAAAATCCCGAACAAACCACCTGTAATCAATGTGGAAATCCACATTTTTGTACTTATGTGATAGAAAAAATACACACAAAAGTATAATGGCAGAATATTCATAAAAATCATAAACAATAATGACGCTGCATTATAATCTATGAGCATTTTATATGTGCCGTCGGTAAAAAATGTGATAAAAAACAAAATCACCGACGGTATAAGCATTTTTATATACAATGATGAAAAAAATTTCTTAAGTGAACTAAGCATATATGTCCTCCGAAGTAATACTATTATTTAAGCAACTGCTCAAGTACATTTTATCACAACAAAAATGTGATTGCAACTTTTTTAGTCTATGCACTTATTGTATGCCTTCACGAAGGCAAAGTAAAGTTCTCTTGAGTGATTACATTCTATACCTGATGCATAAGGACTGTTTCGGTTTATTTCCCCTGAAGCATATTTCATAAGGTAATCTGTAATTATGGCATAGTCGCCTTTTTTTGTCTGATGGAGAAACACACCTCCAGACATCGGCGAATATCCCGAAAGAATCTTAAGGATGCCGCATCTGAAATAATCATACATAGTCACACGTCTTTTTGAGTATGCTGTATTCTTTGTTGTATAGTAATGAGAAGGATCGGGAGACAGGGAGATAACTTTGTCAATCACTTTTTCCGTGTCCCCCTCTTCAATAGGCACAAAAGGGTTCCCTGTAAGCCTGTGGTAATATTTGACTATCAGTCTGTTAAGTTTTTTATCTTCAGAATTTATGTTCATGGTAAGTGTTTCTCCGTATCGCTTGTACGCCCACGCACTATCTTTTGCATTCAGGGGAATAAGTGTAATTATATCGTCTTTGTTCACAAAATTATATATGTTGGTTATTTCATCATCGGTTTCTATTGTCACATTTGGCGAAGCAAGTGTAATACCGAACACACATTCTTTTCTCGTATAGGATTTTTCTTTAGAAAGTACATAGGAAACAATATTTGCAACAGCACCGCCTCTTGAATGTCCTGTCACAAGAAAGCGGACATTTTTTCTCTCGGAAAATAGACGGTCACACTCATCAGTCACATCCTTTGCCGCATTAAAAAAGCCAATGTGCCTTTCGCATTTACCGTCTTTTCTTTCAAAGAGATCAAAATTTGAATACCACTCTCCCTTTACTGTGCCTCTTATGGATATTATACATATGTCACCCATCCTTACACTCTTTTTCCACCCTATTGCAAATCCTACGGAAAAAGAGGGTTTCTTTGTAGAGTGATAGTTTATGAAACGATACTCAAAGCCATTGTCTTGGAAGAATTCCCCCATCTCTTTTTTGTCGTGAGAAATAAGCATAAGGTGTGACGCAAGTTCAGAAAGTTTTTTGTTATATACCGAGGATTCCTTTTCAAAGTATTTGTCGTTGTATTTAATCAAATTATCATCCTCCATTATTTTATATGTATATTCTTGCCATTAAATTGCCCCATTATTATATTCATATATTAAAAATACCAAAAATTTGCTTGATTTAGTTTAAGATTAGTGATATCATATATGAGTGTAAAATTTGTTGGAGGAATTTAAAATGAGAAATCTGATTATTCCGGAAGATTATAAATCTCTTCTGTCCCTAAGACAAACAGAAGTAGCCATTAAAAAGGTAAAGGATTTTTTTGAAAGGGATCTTGCAATTCAGTTAAACCTTACAAGAGTATCCGCACCTCTTTTTGTCAACTCACAATCAGGTCTTAATGATACCTTAAACGGCGTGGAAAGACCTGTAAGTTTTGACCTGAAAAGTGTCAGCGGAGAATATGAAATCGTTCATTCTCTTGCCAAGTGGAAAAGATATGCCTTAAAGCACTACGGATTCAAGAGAAACGAAGGTCTCTACACAGATATGAACGCTATCCGTCGTGACGAGGATACCGACAACATCCACTCAGTATTTGTGGATCAATGGGACTGGGAAAAAATCATTGACAAAAAAGACAGAAATATGGACACTCTTATGGAAACCGTAAGATGTATATATAATTCATTGAAACATACAGAAAGATATATTGCTACAGAATATGATTTCAGAGAAAAGGTAATGCTTCCTAAAGAAATATCTTTTGTAACTACTCAGCAACTTGAAGATATGTACCCAGACAAAACTTCCAAAGAAAGAGAATACCTTATCGCTAAAGAAAAAGGCGCAGTATTCATTATGCAGATAGGCGGAGTGCTTAAATCAGGACAAATCCACGACGGAAGAGCACCTGACTATGATGACTGGTCACTTAACGGAGATATCATTGTATATTATCCCGTGCTTGACATTGCGCTTGAACTTTCAAGTATGGGTATAAGAGTAGATGAAGAAACTCTTATAAAGCAACTTAAAATCCGCAATATGGAAAAGAATGCAGAACTTCCTTTCCAGAAAGCACTTCTCAATCAGGAACTTCCCTACACTATGGGCGGAGGAATAGGACAGTCAAGAATGTGTATGTATTTTCTTCACAAGGCTCACGTGGGAGAAGTACAGGCTTCTGTATGGGATGAAGAAACAATCAGACTCTGTAAGGAAAACGGAATACAGTTGTTGTAATTATACTTGACAACAAATAAAAAAGTGATACAATCACTTCGGTACAGAGGATTGGAGACGTATCTAAATAAACTTATAAGGTTTATTTTGGTGCGTCTTTTTTGTTGCAAAAATAAAGGAGGAAATATCTTATGTATGATGTGGCAATAATCGGTGCAGTAGTCACAGGCGCTATGATCTGAAGAACTCTCTGCCGATACGGACTAAATGTGTGCATACTTGAAATTAAAACACGTAACCAACGGTTCGCTGGTAATTGGTTTTGATGAATCTCACAGAAAAACCGTAGAAATCCTTTATGAATGCACCAATCCCACACGTACAATCACAACTACAGTAAGATGCAAAACAGGAGAATTACTCCCCGTGAAAACTTCTGAACCTATCCCCAAAGACAAAATCATGGATGCAATGAAAACAATAAATAATGTATCCCCCACCTTGCCGATTTCAATAGGATATGTTATATATAGAAAATGTATTCGGCAGTAAAATTGTTTCTTAAAAGAATCTTAAATAAGGAGATATATAATGAACAAAAATAAAATTATAGCAGCAGTAAGAAATGAAGAAGAACTTAATATACCAATAGTAGCAGGGGGACTTATAGCCTCTATGGATGAGATAACAGAACTTCTCTCATCAGGTGCTACGGCAGTATCTACAGGAAAAAAAGAATTCTGAAATATTTAAAAACAAACGTGATGAAAAATCTTTTCATCACGTTTGTTTATTATATCAAATCCGCAATATCCATTATAAGTTTTTCTGTCTTTTCCCATCCGAGACATGGGTCTGTGATGGACTTTCCGTAGATATTCTCTCCTATCTTCTGAGAACCGTCTTCGATATAACTTTCTATCATAAAGCCTTTTACAAGTTTCTTTATATCATCAGAATGAGTACAGGAATGGATTACATCCTTTGTGATTCTCACCTGTTCAAGGTATTTCTTGCCTGAATTCGCATGGTTGGTATCTATGATTACACCGGGATTTTGAAGCCCAGAACCAGCATATGTCTCACAAAGATGCAAAAGATCCTCATAGTGATAGTTAGGCATTGACTGACCGTGCTTATTCACATAGCCACGAAGTATTGCATGAGCATGAGGATTGCCTGTGCTTTTTACTTCCCATCCTCTGTAAAGGAATGTATGGGAATGTTGTGCCGCAGTAATGGAATTCATCATAACGGAAATATCTCCGCTTGTAGGATTCTTCATACCTACAGGAATCTCCATACCACTTGCCACAAGACGGTGGAACTGATTTTCCACACTTCTTGCACCTACTGCAGAGTATCCAAGCACATCAGACAGATATCTGTAGTTCTCAGGATACAGCATTTCATCAGCACAGGTAAAGCCTGTTTCGTTGATTGCTCTCATATGAAGTTTTCTTATAGCGATAAGACCTTCGAGCATATCGGGATCCTTCTCAGGGTCAGGCTGATGAAGCATACCCTTGTATCCATCCCCTGTTGTACGGGGTTTGTTTGTATATATTCTTGGCACAATGAAAATCTTATCCTCCACCTTATCCTGAACCTTTCTCAGTCTTAAGATATAATCAATTACCGCTTCTTCATTATCTGCGGAACAAGGCCCTATGATAAGTGCAAGTCTTTTATCTTTCCCTTCGAATATATCTGCTAATTCCTTATCTCTTTTTGCTTTAAGTTGTGATCCTTCATAACTTAAAGGGAATCTTTCCTTAATCTCCATAGGAATAGGAAGTTTTCGTTTGAAATCCATACTCATTTTTTGTCATCCTCTCATATATGTTATTTATCAAATAATGCTCTTCTTTTGGTGGAATGTCTCATCATTTCCTTGATACCATCCACATTGTCAGTACGTATCATTTTTCTTAAGTCAATAAACCTCTCTTCAAACATATCCATTTGTGTAAGAAGTGCTGCTTTGTTCATCATAAAAAGTTCACTCCACATATCCTCATTGATACGTGCAATTCTCGTTAAGTCTCTGAAAGAGTCACCTGTGTATTTCTCAAGGTTTTCCTTTTCGTTACAGGTCATAAGAGTAATTGCTATGCAGTGTGTAAGTTGCGACACAAAGCCTATCACATCGTCGTGTTCTTCAGGTGATAATGCAGACACTCTCGAAAACCCAAGCACTTCCCCAAGTTCCTTACAAAGCCTTATGGCTTCGCTTGAGTTCTTCTCTGTGGGAGTCACAATGTAGTTTGCTTTTTCAAATATCGAAGGATCGCTGTTTCTCACTCCATAAACTTCACGTCCTGCCATAGGATGCGCCCCGATAAACTCCACATCGTCCCTTAAAATTTTTTGTATATCATATACTACCGATGTTTTGACACCTGTTACGTCGGTGATAATACATCCTGATTTAAGATAATGCTGGTTTTCTTCAATCCACTTTTTAAATACTTTCGGATATAATGCAAAGACCACAAGGTCTGCCTTACCTATCATATTGGCGTCTATTTCAACTGTACCATTTTCTATTATTCCATTTTCTATAGCATAGTCTATTGAGTCCTGCTCTTTGGTAATGGCATTTACTTTTATCCCTTGTCTTTTAAGAGCCATAGCATAACTTCCACCCATAAGACCAAGACCTACTATAAGGACATTCATCTCTTTAATTGTCTTCATAAACTGTCACCTTCACACCTAAATTTTGGAGTCTTATAAAGAAATCGGGAAAACTTTTGTTCACTGCTTCTGCACCTTTTATTTCTCCGCCTGTAAGCATAAGAAGAACTGTAAGTGCCATAACAATTCTGTGGTCATTGTGCGAATCAAGTATTTCTGATGGATAATGAAATTCATTGGGATACACTATCACAGTATCTTCCATCACCTTTACACTTATGCCGAATTTACTGAGTTCTTCTGCCATAGCGGCTGCTCTGTCACTTTCTTTTATCTTAAGTCTTCTTGTGCCTGTAAATACTCCCCCTGATCTGGCACCTGAAAGAGCAAAAAGCACAGGTCCAAGATCAGGACAGTCAGAAATATTTATTGTAGGAGTTCCCCTTTCTATCATAGGGAAATATCTCTCATATACCTTGTCTCCCTGAATGCTCTCTTCATTAAGTCCAAGTATATCCACTTTTGATCCAAGTATATTCATCGCCTCAAAGAAAGCAGTATTTGAATAGTCACCCTCTGTTGCGATGTCATTTGCCTTATACTTTTGTCCTCCCGGAATAAAGAGTGTTCTTTCATCCTTCCACTTAATATCTATTCCGAAACTTTTAAGCGCCTGAACCGTAAGATTGATATAAGAGAGGCTCTCTATAGGCGGAATGATATTTATCGTTGTATCCTTCTTAATCAAAGGAAGAGCAAATAAAAGTCCGCTTATAAACTGACTGGAAATATTGCCCTGAAGTTTATAGAAACCACCATTGATTTTTCCTTTGAGAGTGATGGAATTATCAGATTTTGTATATTCTACATTCTCTTTCTTAAAAAGTTCTTCATATACACTGAGAGGTCTCTGAAAAAGAGTCTCCGATCCAAAAAGAGATGCCTTTTTGCCTGACAAAAGTAAAAGAGGAATGAAAAACCTCAATGTACTGCCCGACTCTCTGCAATTTAGAATACACTCATCGTTTATATTAAAGATATCTACCCCTTCAACAGATGCAGAGTTATCTTTGAAATCTATTTTTGCTCCAAGACTCTTAAGACAGTCCATTGTAGCAAGAATATCCTGAGAACCTTCCAGATTGTGTATATGGCTCACACCCTCAGACAAAGCCGCACATATAAGAAGTCTGTGGGCAATACTCTTGGAAGGTGGTGCATCAAGAGTGCCTGAAGCGTAGCCCTTTTCTATTCTGATACGCAATTTACTTCATATCCTTTCAACGATTATAGTATGTTTCTTCAAGAAAATCAATAGCCTTAAGATATCCGTCAAAGCCAAGACCTTTTATCACTTTTGATGCATAATATGATACATAACTTATCTGTCTGAAGTCTTCCCTTTCATTCACCTTGGAAATATGTACCTCTACCGTGGGGATACCTACAGATTTAAGTGCATCAAGAATTGCAACACTTGTGTGGGTGTATGCAGCAGGATTGATCACAATCCCGTCAAACTTAAGGTATGCCGCCTGAATCTTATCTACTATATCCCCTTCGTGATTTGACTGAAAACATTCAAGGTATATATCTTTCTTTTCACAATGATTGCTGATCGTGGTAATAAGATCTCTGTATGTGCCTTTGCCGTATATATCAGGCTCTCTTATGCCAAGCATATTTATATTTGGTCCGTTTATTACAAGTATTTTCATAGTTTTAATTCTCCATTATTTTTTCAATCGCATCTTCCAAAGAGGCGTTGTTTTCTATTCTTTTGTCGCAGGATTTCATATATATATCGTATCTTTCTTCATATCTTTTCTTAAGTGCTTCCACATCTGAAGAAAGGGGTCTGGATTTAGTTGCAGTAAGGTTTTCAAGACTTCTGTCTATGAAATACACCCTGCCATTCATCTTAAGATTTCTGATGTTTTCTTCATTGAGAATACATCCGCCACCTGTGGAAATTATAAGACCTGACTTACTTGAAATATCTGCGATTACTTCTTTTTCACAGTTTCTGAAATACTCTTCTCCGTACTTTGAAAAAATCTCTGTGATTTCCATATTTTCTTTTTGTACAATAAGTTCGTCAGTATCTACAACTTTTCTGTTAAGTATTTCAGATAATTTCTCTCCTATTGTAGTCTTACCTGAGGACGGCATGCCGATAAGTACGATATTTTGTTTCTGTGAAAAAATCTTCTCATAGACCTTGTCACTTTTCTCTTCCGAAATGACAGTATCTATAAACTTCTCCGCAGCATATGCCGCCTGTTTTACAAGCATATACAAACCGCCGCATGCTTTGACACCCATTCTTTTCGCTTCTGATACAAGTGAAGATGACAATGGATTGTATATTGCATCCACCACACCTTTAAGTGAGTTAAATTCTTTAAGATCAACAGGTGTATGATATATATCAGGATACATCCCGACGGGTGTGGTATTTATGATATATTCAGCATCTTTGTGACACTTATACATCTCATCATAATCTATAGCCATATCAGATTCTTTTCTGGAAACTGTGATAATCTCTCTTGCACCAAGGCTCTCAGATACAGCGTGGGCAGTCTTTGATGTGCCGCCTGTACCAAGGATAAGGACTTTTTTCCCGTTCAGGTCCATTTCATTCTTCAGTATAAGTGACCTCATACCGAGAAAATCCGTATTGTATCCGTAGAGTCTGCCACCTTTATTTACGATGGTATTTACCGCGCCTATCATCTTTGCTTCATCACTTATGTAATAAAGATGCGGAATTACAAGTTCCTTATAAGGTATGGTCACATTTATGGCATCAAATTCTTTCTTTTCCATAAATGATTTAAGTTCATCTTTTGGTATTTCCTTTATCTCATATTCATAATCACATAATTCATTGTGAATTTCCTTTGAAAAACTGTGTGACAAATGCTCACCGATGCATCCGTACTTCATATATGTCACCTCGAAATATTTTATTTAAGCCAGTCAGTACCAAATCTCGACAGAAGCATATCACATATTGCAATGGCAGTAACTGATGTCTGGACGATTGCAGCCCTGTGAACAATCGCAGGATCGTGACGGCCTTCTATCTGAAGTTTTTCGTTTGAATTTGTACTGATATCCACAGTATCCTGTTCTTTGTATATTGATGGTGTGGGCTTGATTACTGTGCAGAAATCTATTGGCATTCCGTTACTTATACCGCCGTTTATACCGCCGTTTGAATTCTTCGATGTAACAATTTCACCATTTTGTACTCTGAAAGGATCATTGGCATCTTTGCCTGTAAGGTTTTTGAAATTGAACCCTTCTCCAAACTCAACACCCTTTACAGCAGGGATAGAAAAGAGCATATGAGAAAGCATACTTTCTATACTGTCAAACCATGGCTCTCCCACGCCCTTTGGCATATTATATACAACAGTATTGAGGATTCCTCCTATACTGTCACCCTGTTCTGCCACATCGGAAATTACCTTTCTCATTTGTGACATCTTGTCTAAGTCCAGTACAGGGAATTCTGAATTATTAAGAAACTCTGCATCAGATACATAGTCTTCAAATCCTCTGTCACATATACCGCCAATTTCTTTGATATGAGTAGCAATATGTATGCCCTTATCTTTAAGTGCATCAATGATGATTGCACCTGCGGCAACCAATGGAGCGGTAATCCTTCCGCTGAAGTGTCCGCCGCCACGATAATCCTGAAATCCGTGATACTTGCATTCTGCAGTATAATCTGCATGAGAGGGTCTCATAAGATATCTTGTCTTTTCATAATCACGGCTTTTAGTGGAAGTATTTTCTATAATGATAGTAAGAGGAGTGCCTGTGGATAATCCTTCAAACACACCTGATACAATTCTGAAGTTATCAGGCTCTACCCTTTTGGTAGATATGTTTCCCGAAGGTCTTCTTAAGGAAAGGAAGTGCTTTATCCTTTCTTCATCTACCTTTATTCCCGGGGTAAGTCCGTCTATCACAACACCTGTTGCTTCTCCGTGACTTTCACCGAATAGTGTGACGAAAAGACTCTGTCCGAATGTATTTTTCATATTACACCGTCCTCTAAAATTTTTTTTATTTCCTCTGATGAAAAGTTCTTAAACTCAAACTCTCCGATTTTTTCAACCCATACACAACTTACACCATTTCCGATGGATTTTTTGTCAAGAGATACAAGTTTCGATACTGTATTTGTGTCAAAATCAGAGATTACAGGTGCATTGAGTTTTTTTAGCACACTTGTGATTCTTTCCTTTGCCTTGTCAGAACTCATATAAAGCATACCTGAGCCTACACATTCGCCGTGAGTATATCTTCCTTCAAAATATGCTTCTATTCCGTGACCAATGGTATGTCCGAAATTGAGAACTTTTCTTAACCCTGTTTCCTTTTCATCCTTCTCCACCACATCTTTTTTAAGTTCAAGTGAACGGATGATGATTTTTTCAAGATTGTCATAAATATTCTTATCTTCAAAAAGGCTGAATAATTCTTCATCAAATGTGGCAGCCATTTTCGCCGCCTCAATAAGACCTGAATTTATCTGTCTTTCATCAAGGGATTTAAGAAGTTCTGTATCTACAAGCACCCCCTTGGGCTGATAAAATGCACCTATTATATTTTTGATTCCTTCAAAATTCATGGCACACTTGCCGCCGATGGATGAATCAATCTGCGAAAGTGTTGTAGTAGGCACATTGTAGAAATCCACACCTCTCATATAGCAGGATGCGGTGAATCCTCCAAGGTCCCCTATCACTCCGCCACCTACACTTACAACAGCATCTTTTCTTGAGAAACCCTTCTCTGTCATAACTTTCAAAAGCATCTGAAGATGGGTGAAACTTTTTGTGCCCTCGCCTGCAGGAAGTGTGACAATGTAACCCTCGCTGCATTTATCCTTAATGGTACAGGAATATGAAACAGGAACATTCTCATCGGTTATGATAAGGACTTTTCTCTGAAGATTAAAATATTTTTCCACTTCATTTAATCCTTTGTTCTCTATGATAATGGGATATGAATTTTCCCCAAGATTCATCTTAATTTCCATTTCTATTCTCCTTTTGCCTGATTGTATGAGCCAAGGACTTTGATCTTGTCGCAAAGTTCACCAAGTTCATTAAGCATCATCTGACCGTTTCGGCAAGTGATGTCCCCTTCAATCTCCACGAAGAAATAATATTCCCACATAAGACCTTTTATAGGTCTTGAACGAAGTGTTGTCATATTGTAGCCGTATCTTGAAATGATATTTACCGCTTTTGAAAGGCTTCCAGATTCATTCTTGACTGTAAAAAGAATAATATTGCTGTTTGCGTTTTCGGTAAGCATTACCCTTGAGAAAAGAGCAAATCTTGTTGTGTTATTGTTGACAGTATTGATGTTTGTCTCAAGGATATTTAGTCCGTAATTTTCTGCAGTTTCATCACTTGCTATTGCGGCAACCTTCGGGTTGTTAAGTTCCTTTACCATCTTTGCGGCAATGGCTGTGTTTGTGGCTTCTTCTGTTTCAAGTCCGTGCTTTTTGATATAATCTGCACATTGCATCAAAGCCTGAGGATGACTTATTACTTTTTCTATCTGTGAAGGATTTGCTCCATCTATACCAAGTAGGTTCTGAACAATGGATTGTTCGTATATGCCGTTGATGTGAAGATTTCCTGAAAAAGCAATATCTATTACCTGTCCCACTTCTCCTGCATAACTGTTTTCTATAGGAAGCACACACAAATCACAGTCGCCTTTAACTACCGCTTCATATGCACTCAAAAAATCGGGATATGATATGAAACTTCCGTCAGGAACTATTTTTTTTGCGGCAATATGTGCAAATGCACCTTCAATGCCCGCATATGCAACTGTGGTCCCTGACATAAGGAAATGCTGATACTTTCTCGATTGCTTCATTGTATATCTTATAAAGTTATTATAGTAGGATCTGATTTCATCATTTGCTATGTACTGAGAATTCTTTTCAATGACCTGTTCTTCCCTTTTTTCATCATATATGGGAAGTCCTCTTTCTTTCTTATATTCAGCCACCATCTGTGCGGCTCTCATACGTTCTTCGAAGAGTTCTGCCATCTCTTTGTCAACTTTATTTATAATTTCTCTTGCAATTTCCAGTTTGTTCATGTTATAATCCTCCTATAAGGTTAACAATGTTAACTTACCACATTATATATCATTATACTATTTTTTTTGAAAATGTCAAGAGTTACACCACTATTTTCGTAAATAATACAAAAAAGGAGTACAATATGGACACTATCAAAGATACTGTAAAGGAAAAACTTATACAACAGGGCATTACAGAACTTGAAAATTACGGAACACAGGGGTTTTCATTAAGGCGTGTGGCTTCTGCCTGTTCTGTCTCATGTGCCGCCCCCTACAAGCATTTTAAAAATAAAGATGAATTTATATTTGAGATTGCGAAATACATTTTTACACAATGGAATCTTTTTACAACACAGGTACTTTCCATTATAGACAAGGATCCGAAAAAACAGATAACGGAAATATGTATATCCTATATTAAGTTCTGGCTTGCAAATCCCAAATTCCGTTCTGTACTGATGATCAATACAGACGAAACATTCGGCAAAAGAGCAAATGAAATAGTTGAACTTTCTCAGGTAACACATAATCTTATCAATAACTACTGTGATGGAAAAGGATATGATGAAAAAAAGAAAAAAGATCTCATATTTTCTGTAAGAGCCATTACATATGGTGCAATTATGATGATAAATAAAGGGGAAATTGAAAACGACGCAGAATCTATAAATATGATCAAAAAATCTATCACTGAGCAACTGGAAATATAATACAAAACGGGACTGTAAAAATCATTTTTACAGTCCCGTTTATAGATTATTTGGCTTTTACACTTGCAGGGAAATCTGCAAGAGCCTTTGATGTAGCGAAGTTTACAATCTGAAAATCTTTCAGTTCAAATTTCTGTACTCCCAATGAGCATCTCATACCAACCATTGTAGATACTGATGTTGCACCGAAAGGTATCACTACCTCTGTCCATTCCTTGACCAACGGAACTTCTGAAAATACTACCTTTCTATGGTTCACACTTGCATCACCCTGTACCTGCATTTTGATCTTACCTACCAAAAGACGAATCGATAAGAGAAATTGTCATAATCAAACAGAAAAACTTTTTCATTTTCTTGCTCCTTATATTTACTTTTTGACAAAGTATTTATTAAGTGTATCTTCGTCGATTCTGTCAACCACATCATAGAGTTTGTGAATATCTTCTATGACTGCACCTTTTTTTACAAGGTCATTTATAAATAAAATCAGGCTGTCATAAAATCCGTCAATATTAAGTAATACAATAGGCTCGGAGATTCTTTTAAGATACTTTAAGGTAAGCACCTGAAAAAATTCATCCATTGTACCCACGCCACCAGGTGCTATGAAATACACATCAGCGTGCTTTTCCATAAGCATTTTTCTCTCACTCATGGTTTCTACCATAACTGTATTGTCACAGTCATAAATTGCCTCAAATTCACTTATAAAATTCGGAGAAATGCCCATCACGTAGCCATCTTTTTCTGTTACCCCTCTCGCAACTGCTCCCATACATCCCGATGCACCTGCACCATATACAAGTGAAAAGTCTTTTTCTGCAATTATATTTCCTAACTTTTCTATATCTTTGATATACTTTTCGGCAATTCTGTCAGAAGCGCCGCCATATACACATGCATAATATCTTTTTGCCATAAAAATATCTCCTTTTTCCTATTATAAATCTACACCAAGAAATTTCTTTGCAACTATGCCAACAACAAATGAAAGCACCGCAACCGAAACACTTATTGATGACATTTCAAGAAATCTTGGTCTGAATCTTTTGCCCTTTGCTACCGATATATAATAAGTAAACCCTGCAATAATAAGAATAACAACCGCTATCATAGATGCAAGAGCCACATAGCATCGACTGTCACCGAATATAAGATAAGGTGCAATAAGAAGTGCTACCGTAATAAGATACGCAATGCCTGTATATGAGCAGGATTTAAGTGCATCTGTTCTTCCTTCGTTTCTTGCCGCAAGAAATTCACTTGATGCCATGGAGAATGTGGCAGATATCCCCATTATAAGCCCTGACAGAGCCACAAGTCGGGTATTTTGCATTGCAAATGTAAATCCCGCAAGAGAGCCTGTAAGTTCAACAAGTGCATCATTCATACCAAGAACCATACTACCCACATACTGAAGTCTTTCTTCATCGAGCATATCAAGAAGTGCTTTTTCGTGTTCTTCTTCCTGCTGACGAATATTTATACTCTCTTCGACTTCCTGTGCGATAATATCGTATTCGTCCTGTGCAAGTTCTTCGCCGTTTTCCATAAGTTTTACTGCAAAGGTGAACCCGAGGATTCTTGCAATCAGTTTAAATTTAAGGATCTTTCCCTTTTCGGGTTTAAGTTCTTTTTTAGTATATTTTTTCCATATTTCATAATGGGCTTTTTCTTCCTGAGAAAGTCTCAGAAGAGTCTGCTTGTTTTCTTCGCCTTTTGCAAATTTTGCAATCTCACGGTATATGAAACTTTCTGTAAGTTCATTCTGTTGCATCTTTGATATAATTTTCATTGCTTCAGAAGAGATTTCCTTATTCATAATATCCTCCCCATATGTATAATTATTATATATATTTTAATACTAAATAAGTATAAATGCAATAAAATTCTATAACTTATGAAAGAACTTGTCAAAACGGGGAAGCACCCCATTATAACTTTCCTTTCAAAGTTTTCACCAATCCAATGATTTGTTCCATCAATAATTTGATGTATTTCAGATCCTTCTTTAGTTTTATCATTATAGTGAAGAAGTATCTGCACTTAAGGACTATATTAAATCAGGTAAAAAGGTGATTATTTCAAGTTACAGCCTTGTTACGGGACTTAAGTTTGTATCAGAGCCGAAATTTGACAGAGATTACATACTCATGGCAAATCCTTCGGAAAACATACCGAATACTCCGTTTCTTATATATAACCCCGGAAATATCGTAAAAAATATTAATGCAAAAGTTATTGCAGAATGTGTTCCGCCATACTTTTCCAGAACATACGGGCACTACTGCAGTCACAGAAACACTCCATATGACAAAAATGCCACAAGATATCCTGCAATGACAAAAGAAGAAATACCTTATGATATCCATACAGGATATATCACATTCAAAGTAGATAAACTTCATTGTCATAAGGTAATAATTGCTGAGTATTAAAAGAAAAATCTCCTGTGACTATATGTCACAGGAGATTTTTGTACTCAAAAAGAATAATTTATTTTTTGTACTCAACCCACTTAAAACTACCTGACAAAAACGTGGTCTTATCCTTATCTACTGTAAGGAGCCCGCCCTCGGATTTCGCCTTAAGTTCAGTATTTTCGTCTGTTCTGATACGAATTTCGCCCGATACAACTGATGTGGCAAATGGGATATGCCCTGCCATAATGGCAAGATCACCCGATGCACCTCTAAGGATAAGCATTGTCACTTCTTCCTCAAACAAAGTACCGTCATATGATGATATATTCAGCTTAAAGGTATTCATTTACTGCACCTTCTTTGCCTTTTCTACAGCCTCATCGATTGTACCTACAAAGAGAAATGCAGATTCAGGCAAATCATCGTGCTTACCTTCGATGATTTCCTTAAATCCTCTGACAGTTTCCGAAAGAGGAACATATGTTCCTTCAAATCCTGTAAACTTCTCAGATACATGGAAAGGCTGAGAAAGGAATCTCTGTATCTTTCTTGCACGACCTACAAGAAGTTTGTCGTCGTCGGAAAGTTCGTCCATACCCATAATGGCAATGATATCCATAAGTTCCTGATATCTCTGGAGTATTCTCTGTACTTCTCTTGCTACATTGTAGTGCTCTTCGCCAAGGATTTCGGGAGAAAGCACACGGGAAGTGGATTCAAGAGGGTCAACTGCAGGGTAGATACCCTGTGATGCGATATTTCTCGAAAGAACTGTTGTAGCATCAAGATGTGCAAATGTAGTTGCAGGTGCAGGGTCTGTAAGGTCATCGGCAGGCACATATACTGCCTGAATAGATGTGATAGAACCCTTCTTTGTAGAAGTGATTCTCTCCTGAAGGATACCCATTTCGTTTGCAAGTGTTGGCTGATAACCAACTGCAGACGGCATACGTCCCAGAAGTGCAGACACTTCACTTCCTGCCTGAGTAAATCTGAATATATTGTCAATAAACAAAAGTACGTCCTGTCCCTCTTTGTCACGGAAATATTCCGCCATTGTAAGTCCTGTAAGACCTACTCTCATTCTTGCTCCAGGTGGTTCATTCATCTGTCCGTAAACAAGTGTGGTGTTGTTTATAACACCTGATTCCTGCATTTCGTTGTAAAGGTCGTTACCTTCTCTTGTTCTCTCCCCTACACCTGTAAATACACTAAGACCGCCGTGTTCTTTGGCAATGTTGTTGATAAGTTCCATGATAAGAACTGTTTTACCAACTCCCGCACCGCCAAAGAGACCTATCTTTCCGCCCTTTGCATATGGACAGATAAGGTCGATTACCTTGATACCTGTCTCAAGTATTTCTGTAGAAGTGCTCAGTTCGTCATAGCCCGGTGCAGGTCGGTGGATATTCCACACTTCTTCTGTAGTTGGTTTTTCTCTGTTGTCAACAGTATCTCCAAGTACATTGAATATTCTGCCGAGAGTTTCCCTTCCTACAGGAACACTTATAGCCTTACCCGTGTCTGTAACAGGTGCTCCTCTCTTGAGACCGTCTGTAGATGCCATGGCTATACATCTTACCACGTTGTCACCGATATGCTGTGCCACTTCAACGGTAAGAGTTTTGTCTCCGTTTGGCATAGTCAGAGCATTGTATATAGAAGGAAGATGTCCTTCTTCAAATCTTACGTCAACAACAGGTCCCATTACCTGAGACACTTTGCCTGTATTTATTTCTGCCAATATCTTTACCTCCCTTATAAGCCGCTACCGGCTACTATTTCGGTAATCTCCTGAGTTATGGCACTCTGTCGTGCCCTATTGTACTCAAGACTAAGATTGTCTATCATTTCTGTAGCGTTCTTGCCTGCATTGTCCATAGCAAATCTTCTTGCCACTACTTCCGATGTGAAACTTTCTCTCACACAACTCATTATGCAGCCTGCTACATATTCATATATAACCGCATTAAGGACTGTCTCTTCATCAGGCTCAAACAGCGTAGATGCATTTGACTTTTCAGCATTTGCATCCAATGGCAATAGCCACTTAATCTCGGGTTCCTGACTCATTATAGATACATACTTTGTATAGACAATGCCGATTTTTTTGTATTTGTTTTCACAGAAGTCCTCACAAAGTTTCTTTGAAAGCATAAGTGCTGTCTCATATGGGAAATTCTCCGCATATATGGTATCGCCGCCAAATCTATCCACGGCTCTTTTGCCTATAGGAATAATATCGGCACCCTCAAATTCCTTTGCAAGTTTGAAAATATTTGAATTGTATCCTCCTGCAAGCCCTCTGTCTCCTGCAATGACTATAAGACAAATCTTTTCATTGTCATTTACCTTAAGATAGGGACTTTTCTTTGTTTCAGGCGAGGATGTAAGTGAAGCCACCGCATCAGATAACGCCTTCATATACTGACGGCTTTTTTGCATATTTTCTGTTGCACGTCTGATTTTTGACGATGCAACCAAGCCCATAGCCTTAGTAAGATGAAGTGTAGAATCAACGCTTTTTATACGGTTTCTTAGAGATTTGATATCTGCACCCATCTGATCACCTCTTGACTTCGCTTAAGGCTTTTTTGAGTGTTTCAACATCTTCATCATCATAGAAACCACTTTCAAACCTTTCAAGAAGTGTAAGATATCTTGCTTCAAGGTGATTATATAAGTTGAATTCATAATTCTTTACATCTTTTACTGCTACATCATTAAGATATCCGTTGATTACTGCATATATAATTGCTACCTGACATCCTACACGTACAGGTGAATTGCGGTTCTGTTTAAGAACTTCCACAATACGTTCACCAAGGCTCAGTCGTGCCTTTGTATCTGCATCAAGATCACTTCCAAACTGCGCAAATGACTGAAGTTCACGATACTGTGAGTAAAGAAGCTTCAGTTCACCCGAAACCTTCTTCATTGCCTTAAGTTGGGCAGAACCACCAACACGGCTTACAGAAATACCCGGGTTTATAGCCGGCATTACACCTGCGTGGAAAAGTTCTGTCTCAAGGAATATCTGTCCGTCTGTAATTGAAATTACATTTGTAGGGATATATGCAGATACGTCCCCTGCCTGAGTTTCTATGATAGGAAGGGCTGTGATGGAGCCACCACCGTATTCAGGGGCAACGCAAGCCGCTCTCTCAAGAAGTCTTGAATGAAGATAGAATACATCACCGGGATATGCTTCTCTGCCCGGAGGACGTCTTATAAGAAGTGACAGTGCACGATAAGCCACAGCATGTTTGGACAAATCATCATATATGATAAGCACATCTCTGCCCTGTTCTCTGAAGTATTCTGCCATAGCACATCCCGAATACGGCGCTACATACTGAAGTGGTGCTGATTCAGATGCAGATGCAGATACTACTATTGTATAATCCATAGCACCCTTACTCTGAAGTTCGTTTGTAAGTTGCACTACAGATGTATTTTTCTGTCCGATTGCAACGTAGATACAAATAACACCTGTATTTTTCTGATTGATAATTGTATCGATTGCAATTTCTGTTTTACCGGTCTGTCTGTCCCCGATGATAAGTTCTCTCTGTCCTCTTCCGATAGGAATCATACTGTCAATAGCCTTGATACCTGTCTGCAAAGGTACAGACACACTTTTTCTCTCTATGATACCCGGTGCATCCGACTCGATAGGTCTTGTATCACTTGTGATGATAGGACCCTTACCGTCTATAGGATTTCCAAGAGCATCAACTACTCTTCCGATAAGTCCTTCACCTACAGGCACAGATACTACTTTCCCTGTACGGCGTACAACGGATCCTTCGTGAATCTTATTTGTGTCAGACAAAAGTGCAACAGACACAGTTTCATCCTCAAGGTTCTGTGCCATACCGAAACTTCCGTCTTCGAACTCAACAAGTTCACTTGCCATACATTCTGTAAGACCATACACCCTTGCAATACCGTCACCTACCAGGATAACTGTACCGGTTTCTTTCATTTCTATTTTTGAATCATAATTTCTTATCTGTTCTTTGATAATGTTGCTTATTTCTTCAGGTCTTAAGTTCATTGGCTTAATCCCTCCTTCACATCTTTGAGTTTATGCTTAAGGCTTCCGTCAAGAATCTTTCCTTCTGTTTCCATAACGATTCCGCCAAGTATGCTTTCATCTACCACAAACTGTGCATTGACGGATTTGTCACTTGTTTTATTAAGTTTTTCTATGATTCTGTTCTTTTCATCTTCAGAAAGTTCTACTGCAGAAGTAATCTTTACAAAGGAAACCTTCTTCATTTCATCACAAAGTCTCCCAAACTCCTTTATACAATCTTTAAGACTTATAAGGTGTTTCTTTTCACACAGAAGTTTCAAAAAAGAAAGTATATGACGAGATACATTTCCCAGAAATACCTTATCTACAATCTCAAGCCTCTCAGAAAGATATATCGAAGGAGACAAAAGAAGATCATAAAATGAAGGATTGTCTTCAAATGCATCTTCCACTGTCTTTAAGTCTTTTTTGTATTCTTCTGTTTTGTTTTCTTCAAGTGACAGCATAAACAGAGCCTGGGCATATTCTTTATACAGTTGCGTCATCGCTCTCTCCTACTTTGTCAATAAAATCATTTATAAGTTCTTTGTGATCGTCTTTGTTTATTTCCCTCATAATAAGTTTTGAGGCAAGTTCACTTGACACATCCACGATTTCTTTTTTGATACTTTCTCTGGCACCTATCATTTCAAGTCTGACTTTTTCTTCAGCCTGTCTTACAATGCCATCTGCTTTTTCTCTTGCATCAGAAATTATCTTGTCTGCATTTATCTTTGCACTGTCTGATGCATTCTGAATTATCTCATCTGCTTCAATATCTGCCTTTTTCAGTTTGTCAGACCACATATTTCTATCTTCGTCAGCAAGACGTTTTGCTTCAAAGGCATCCCTATACTGATTGTCAATGTCATCCTGTCTTTTACTCAGCATTTTTTCCACAGGAGCAAAGAGAAACTTCTTTACAAGAAGAAATAACAGAGTTAAGTTTGCCAACGATATGACTATCTGCCAGAAATTGACAGATATAACTTCCAATGATTGCATAATTATCTCTCCATATTATCTGATTGCATTTATTAATATATTTATAAACATATTTGGTGTAACAAATAATAAAAGAATTGCAATTACAAGAGAGTACAAACCTGTTGTTTCAGCAATAGCACAACCCATAAGCATAGTGGTTGTTACATCACCCTTAGATTCAGGCTGTCTTCCGATTGCTTCACAAGCTTTGGCAACAGCGTTACCTTCACCGATACCAGGTCCTATAGCACCTATACCCATACAAATTGCTGCGCCAAATGCACAACACCCTAAAATAATACCGATCGCGATTTCCATAAAAAATACCTCCTCTTAAATTTTGCACTTTTGTGCTTTTTTGGATTTGCGTTCATTATAAAGTTCAAGAGGGAACCCTCCTGATACATACAGCATTGTAAGCATTGCAAAAATATATGCCTGCAAACATCCGCTGAATATGTCAAAATAAATTGATAACACAGCAGGAATACCCACCTGTAAAAATGGAAATTCACCAAGAAATCCCGGCAAAAATCCAAAAATCATATTTGATACAGTTGAAAGCGCCGTAGCCACCAGTACAGATATTACAAGTCCTGAAAGTACATTTCCGTAATGACGGAATGCCATGGAGATTGGTGTAGCAATCTCACTTATGATATTGAGCGGTGCAAGAAATGGCACAGGATCTCCAAAACTCTTAATATACTGAATAGGTCCGCATTTCATCTTATAATATGTGATAAGGATAAATACCAATATTGCCCATCCTGCCACAATATTTATATCAGATGTGGGAGGATAGAGTCCAAAGAGACTAAGAAGACTTGAAAATGCCGAAAGAGAAAGTATGGCTACAACAAATGGAGCAAATGCCATAAAGTATTCCCCCATATTGCCTCTTACCATATTTTTGACACTATGCACAATGAGTTCTGCAATGTGATGTCTCTTAAGGAGAGGATCACACCCCATACCGTGAGTAAGATACAGACACAGTCCCCAGACGGATATAAGAACCGCAAGAGAGTTTATCTGTGATTCCGTAACCACCATATCCATAATGGGCATAGGAAAAGTAAAGTATATAAGTGCGCCTCTTATGGTGATTCCTTCAGATGGCGGGTATGTCAGTATCTTAAGTATGATACATCCCAGAACAGGTAATGCCATCATAAGTAAATACAAAGTATCTGTCACTTTGAATCGAAGTGAATCTTTATTCATTTTTCTCTCCTTTCTTCTGTGATTCTTTTTTTATAAACGGTCTTAAAAAAACCGCAATTCTTACAAAAAACAAAGGTATCAGAACCGAAAATATATCAAATACGGGAAGAAGTACCCCCACCGCTACTGCTGCAAATAACATAAGACCTCTTAATGACATAGATGTTTTCATTATATTGCGGGCTTCTTTTTCATCCTTTTCTACTGCTTTTGCAACAGACAACCCCATAAGATAAAAATTCAGAATCACAAAGAATCCTGAATATATATTTCCAAGAAGAACTTTATAACTCCACATACCTGCAATAAGAAATATACTCTGCAAAAAGGCACTTAATATGACTGTAACTATAGCCACATATTTCGTTTCAGATACTACTGTTGGATTAACTTTTTCAAACATATAATCACGTCCGTATTTATATATAACATCTATTTTATATTATAACAAAAAATTCTCATTAATACAACAAAAATTTTACTAAATTATTAAATATTGTATTTTTTTATAAAATATGCTATTATATATCATAAAAAGGAAGTAACATATAATGGAAATCCTGAATAATGTAAGGACGATTATCGGCGAAGGTCCCGTTTGGAATGACAAGGAGCAAAAACTTTATTATGTAAATCCATATGAAAGCGAATACAGAATTATTGATGTATATACAAAAGAAACAGAGTATATAAAAACCGACGTTCCCGTATCTGCAATAGCATTTACTGACAAAGGCTATGTGGATGTCCCAGCAAAAATCCCCGCAAATTGCACTTTTGCAGGAAAAGGTATGGAGAAACTTATCATAGTAACCGCAAATTACAAAGATATCAAAAAAGAAGACGAAAATGCAGGTTTCACATTATCTCACGATCATTTTGCAAAAGGAAGAAAACCATTTTTATTCAAAACAAAAGAGGCGAAATAAATGTTAGGCGTAATTGTAAATTGTATAACTGTAATTCTGGGAAGTCTTACAGGGCTTTTGTTCAAAAAAGCAATTCCTGAAAATATATCTGATACTGCAATGAAAGGTATAGGGCTTTGCGTCATATATATTGCAATTTCAGGTATGGTAAACGGGGGAAATGTACTGATACTTATTGCATCAATACTTGTGGGAGTAATAATCGGCTCACTTATTGATATTGACAGTAAACTTAACACCCTTGGGGATTATGTGCACAAGAAACTGTCAAAAGACAATTCGGTTTCTTTGTCAGTAGGATTTGTAACAGGAAGTCTCCTTTTCTGCACAGGCGCAATGACTATTGTAGGTTCTATCAATTCAGGCATTTCAGGAGATCACACTCTGATATTTGCAAAATCTGCACTTGATTTCATGTCATCTATGATGCTTTCGGTAACTCTTGGACTTGGGGTCCTTTTGTCATCTGTGTTTGTATTTGTATTTCAGGGATCAATCGTAATCCTTGCATCATATCTTGAACCTGTATTAAGCGAAGCAGTTATAGGAGAAATTACTCTCTGTGGCTCTGTGATAATACTTGCATTGGGACTTAATCTTATGTCAATCACAAAAATAAAAGTGGCGAACTTTATGCCGGCAATATTCCTCTCTCCCGTATTTTATTATCTTGCAGAGTGGATTTCAACACTAATATAACATAAAAAACGCTGTGAAAAAATCACAGCGTTTTTATTATATCCTGATAATTATTCCACGGATACACATCCATACAAGGTAAATCCGTAAACTCCATATATTCATTTGTTTTGGGATGCTTAAATCCTATAAGATACGAAAATAATGCAATATTCTTTGCCTTGTTGTCCCTGCTTCCGTATTTACCGTCTCCAAGAAGAGGCATCTTCCTTGATGCAAACTGACAACGTATCTGATGAAATCTTCCCGTATGAAGTCTCACCTTAAAAAGCGATGTATCATCTGTGCATTCTATCACTTCATAGTGAAGAGATGCTTTTTTTGCTCCTTTTCGCTCTTTCTTTACTACATAACTCTTTTTCTTTGTACTGTCTTTAAAAAGTATGTCTTCCATTATTCCCTCTTTTTCACAAGGGGTACCACTTGCTACTGCAAGGTAGTACTTGGTAAAGTCATTTTCCTGAATCATATGGGAAAGGACTGCCGCAGATGATTTGGTCTTCGCATATACCATCACACCGCCAACTGACATATCAAGTCTGTGAAGAGTAAACAGTTCCCCTTTGTACTCATCATTTTTAAGCAAAGACAACACATTATTTTCCCACGATGAATCTGCCTCTGAAGATACACCTACGGGTTTATTTATCACAAGTATATCTTTATCTTCAAAAAGAATCTTCATTTCCTTATCTTACGTCTCCCGAAAGAAGTTCTTCTGTGGTCTGTCTTTTAACTGCCACATAATCATCGCCGTCTTTTATCATTACAACTGCTGGACGATATACACGGTTGTAGTTGGATGACATAGAGAAATTGTATGCACCTGTTGACAAAACTGCCACCATATCCCCTCTCTTACATTGGGGGAGATATACATCCTCCTGAATGATATCTCCGCTTTCGCAGAGTCGTCCCACAACAGAACACTTCATAGAATGGTCTTTGTCTGCATTGTTTGCGCTCATTACAGTATATGGTGCTTTATAGAGAGCATATCTTGGATTGTCACTCATACCGCCGTCAATGGCAACGTATGTTTTGTATCCTTCTATTACTTTCACACAACCTACCTTATATATTGTAGTACCCGCATCAGCCACAATGCTTCTGCCTGGTTCTGTGATAATGAAAGGAACTTTGATTCCAAGTCTTTCACATTCCTTTTTTACACCTTCTACTGCGTGCATTATCCATTTTTTCTTATCAACTTTTTCGTCATTTTCTGTATATCTTACAGCACATCCGCCACCAATATCCAGAATCTTTGCTTCATATCCGTGCTTTTTGTTCATTTCCGTCATAAACTCAAGGATAATCTTTGCACCATCCACCAGCGGTTCTGAATCAAACATCTGTGAGCCAAGATGGAAGTGAAATCCATCAAGTTGAATATTGGGCATAGAAAGAACCTTAAGGAGAGTCTTCTCTGCATTGTCACTAATCATAGAAAAGCCAAATTTTGAATCTATCTTACCTGTGTTTACCGCTTCGAATGTATCAGGATTGATACCTGGAGTGAGTCTTATAAGGATTTTTTGTTTAACGCCCTTTTTCTCAGCGAAATACTGTATAGTCTCTATTTCTTCCATACAATCCGCAACAAAATATCCTACGCCCTCATCTATAGCAAGTCTGATATCATCATCGGTTTTAAAATTGCCGTGGAAAAATATCCTTGACATATCAAAGCCTGCAGCCTTTGCAGTATATACTTCACCTATACTTACAGAGTCAAGACCTATCCCCTCTTCCTTTGCAATCTGTGCCATTCTTACAAAAGAACAAGCCTTACTTGCATATATCACAAGAAAGTCATCTCCAAGGACTTCTTTCATCCCTTCGTTGTATGCTCTCATATTTTCTCTCACTTTATTTTCATCCATAATATACAAAGGTGTACCA
>JAZSCT010000031.1:0-10683 GCA_045530725.1 Clostridia bacterium | reverse complement strand
GAGCTAAAGGCCCGTATTATAAACGGGATATTAATAATATCCCGTCTGTAATAAATATGGTGACCCCTACGGGATTCGTACCCATGTTATCGCCGTGAAAGGGCGGTGTCTTAACCACTTGACCAAGGGGCCACATTTTTATTTACTCCCGAAAAATACTCCGGAAGTCAAACAACATTAGAATTGTAACATATAGATTATATTTTGTCAACACTTTTTTTAAAGTTTTTTGCATTACATAAGTTTCATTATATATTCTGTCACAAACACCGCAACACATGATGCTGCGGCAACTGTAAGAAGGCTCTTATTCATAAAGGCAAGGACTACTGCCGTGACAGTACCGATTACTGCTGACCATATGTTCTCTGTAGAATAAAAAATAGCAGGAATGGTCATAACGGACAATACCGCATAAGGTATATAATGCAGAAATGACAACACATACTTGTTCTTAATTTCTTTTTTGAAAAGGACAAATGGTATCATCCTTACAAGATATGTTACCCCTGCCATGCATATAAGATACACAAAAAATTTTACATTATTCATTTGCCTCATCCCCCTTTACCTCAAGAGGTTTCAAAAATGCAAATATTCCGCTTGAAACACCTGCCGCAATGATCACTTTAAAACCGTCCGGTATAAATACAAATGCCGGCACAAAATTCAAAATGCAGCCTATAGCCACCGCGAAGATTACACACATAAGCGTATTTCGGCATTTCTTCACTTCAGGTATTACGATAGCAACAAACATTGCATAGATTGCAATACCGAGAGCCGATACCACCATAACAGGAAGGATATTGCCTGCCCCTGCGCCCAGAAGTGTGCCAAGACTCCATCCGAGAAATGGTGTAAGTATAAGCCCGAAGAGATAGTTTCTCCCTACTCTCTTACTGTTGCCTGATGCCACACCGAACACCTCATCTGTCATCATAAAGGAAATAATGAATCGGTCTTTCATCCTTACACTTTTGCCAAGTTTCTGGGACAATGATACTGACATAAGTGCATATCTTAAATTTATAATAAACTGACTGAGCATAAGTTCTGCTATTGTACCGCCTGCAACCATTATGGGAACACCTGCAAGTTGCCCTGCGCTTGTCACATTTGTCATAGACACAATAAGTGCCTGAAGAATGCTTAAGCCCTTTTCCGTAGCAAAGATACCGAATGCAAAGGCTACAGAAAGATACCCCAGGCAAATAGGCATCCCATCTGCTATGCCCTTTTTAAAACTGTTATTTTCTGTCATGCTATTTTACCACTATTCTGTCCTTATCTTTGAGTATTATGGTTTTTTTCGAAGAAGCCTTCGCCTTTTCTTCAGCTTCTTCACGATTTTCGATAATATATCTTCCGTGATGATTAAACAAAAGTACATCTACATTATGCGTCTCAGTATAATCAATAATATCATCTGCATCGTGATGTCCTGTTTCCATAATGAGAAAATCACAACCTTCTCCCACAACCTTATCTACTTCATCAAGGTTCTTCACATCACCGGAGAAAACAATTACTTTCCCGTCAATGGTTATTCTGAAAGAATAAGAGATTTTTTCATCACCCAAGGCGTGTTCCATATGTTTGTTGGAAAAAGCCTCCACACGGATATTTTCGTCTTCAAAAATCAATCCGTCACTAATCTCTTTTGCATTTATCTTAAATCTATTTTCAATATCCGGTTCTCCTGTCTGAAAATACAGTCTGAGATACTTCCACAGATCCATCTTCGGAACAAAAAGTCCCAGAGGCTCCTCTCTTATTGCCTTATCCCTTGAAAAGAGTTTCCTTATAACCGCAATAAGGTTCATAAGTCCGCCGATATGATCAAGATGGGGATGGGAAATGAAAATATTCTTTACATTTCTTAAGTTCTCTCCCATAAGGTGTGCTGTTCTTGAGCAGTTTTCGCCTGCATCAAACCAGTAGTATCCATCACTCTTCTTAATTGCCCATGCACAATGATGCATACCCTTAATAGGCTCCGTTCCCGAACAGGTACCGAAAAAGAGCATTTCAAACAATTCAGACATCTCCTTAAAAATTTATTCTTCAATTTTCAAAGTTTCACCCGGCTTAATGGAATACATTTTTCCGCTTATATCAATCCATATTTCAAAAAGCGTAGGATTGTATATCATATCGCCCTGCGCGCTGTATATTAATGAGTTATATGCTTCTACATACTCATAAATTTCTATATTTGTAGCATACCATATATCTTCTCTGTTTGCAAATCTTTCGCATATTTCATCTAAAAGTTCCCAGTTGTTATCATTCTCGAATTCAAAACTGTGTCCATATAGATTGAAAAGCATTGGAAATCTTGCGACTATTCTCCTGTTTTCATCAGGATTATTGGAAAGAAACTTATCTATGTACTCCATAAGATTCGGATTTTTATGATGTGCAGTAGGCATCCAGTCATGCCAGTCCAGAGGAAGTCTGAATGAATCATTATCTTCGCCGGCAGTTCTTGCATAAGCCACATCAAGTTCGGTAAGATAATTTTTTATACTTTCGTATGTTGCACCATTTGCAAGGCATCTTATACCTGAATTGGGATAAGCCATACCTCTTATAATCAACCCGTACTCTTCTTCAAGATAACGACGGCAATCAAGGACCTCCTTGATACCTTCAATAGGGCGAAGTATTCCTTGTGCACGATGATGTGCTCCGTGAATTGCAACTTCGTGCCCCTTTGAAATAATAAAGTCTTTTACTTCATCTTTTGTGATCTTTTTTTCACTTTGGGTGTTGGTAAAATTGAATGTTCCTTTCAATCCATATTTTGTAAGGGTTTTTGCCATCCTCACATCTGTCCTGTGTCCGTCATCATAACTGAATGTAAGAGCCTTTGCCTTTCCTCCCGGAAATCTTATGTTCTGATATTTCATTATATCCTCTCCTTTTTTAATAATATTTTTCTATATATATTTATTTTCTGAAAACTCCTGTTTTGAATAAAGACTGCATTTACCTGACATACAGAAACTTATGGCACAGGCTATTGCATAAAAAATTATGTTTTCTCCGCCAAACACTTCCACCGAAAGAATCATTGATGCCACAGGGCAATTTGTCACCGAACAGAACAATGCCACAAATCCCAATGACGCACAAAATGACGGATCAAAACCAAAAATCAATCCCAATGAACATCCCAGAGTAGAACCTATAAAAAATGTGGGAACAATCTCCCCGCCCTTAAATCCTGCCGCAATGGTAATTGCAGTAAATATTATTTTCAATAAAAATGCTTCGTATCGTGCCTGGCCTGAAATGGCATCATCAATTATATTCATTCCTGCGCCGTTGTAGTCTGTGGTTCTGAATATAAAAGCAAGAAGTATGATGATCACTCCACCCACAGCACCTCTTATGTATTTATTTGGAATATATTTATCCGAAAGATGCTCGGTTTTGTGAATAGTTGTACAAAAAAGCATTCCCGTGAGAGCACATACAAGTGATACAACAACTACTGCCAGTATGGTTTCAAATGACAGTTCACAGGAGAGAATGTTGTCATAGTGAACACCTGTGCATCCGAAATAATCCGAAACAGCACTTCCCACAAAAGCAGTAACCACACAGGGGATAATCCCTTTATAACTTATGGATCCTACCACCATAACTTCCATAGAAAATAATGCTGCAGTAAGAGGCGTACCGAAAAGTGCTCCAAATACCCCACTCATACCTGCCATTACAACATATCTTATATCCTCTTTTCTGATTCTTAAAATATTTGCTACCTTGTAACCGAAACTTCCGCCAAGTTGCAATGCGGCACCTTCTCTTCCTGCAGATCCGCCAAGAAGATGAGTGATAACGGTACCTATAAATATAAGAGGCGCCATTACAAAAGGCACTTCCTCCTTACCTTTTGCCGCTTCTATTACTCTGTTTGTGCTTAAATCTCCGCATTTTTTAAACAAAGAATATATACCGTAGATAACAAGTCCGCCTACAGGCAGAAACAACATTATCCATATATACTTCATTCTTATTTCAGTAACAATATCTACAGCATGATGAAATACGCTTCCCCCAATGCCGCAGACCGCACCAAGAATCAGAGATACAAAAATCCACTTTACTAATCCGAAAACATACTCTCTGATATTGTCATTTGCTATCTTCATTCTTTTGTTCCTCACTTCAAAAATCCGAATGCATATACATCCGGATTTCTGTAAATATTATTCTACTTTTGTTTTCTTTGCGTTTTCAAGTTTGGTCTGACGACGCATTTTCACTTCTTCGCTCATAGGCTTGATATCTCCTGCAGCCTTAAGGGCTTCTTTTGTCATAAGAGGACCTACCAGTTCATAAATAAGAACTGCGAAAAGTGTTATATTTCTGATAAGTGTTCCCTGACCAGGAAGTTCTGCCGCTGCAATAGCACACATACCAAGTGCAACACCTGCCTGTGGGAAAAGTGTGATTCCAAGATATTTGCAAATCTCAGGTGAGCATTTTGTGGCTTTTGCACTAAGGAGTGTTCCGAAATATTTACCAAAGCAACGGAAGAGAATATATACTATTCCGATTACAACAATCGCCCAGTCCATAAATACATTAAGTTCAAGTTCTGCACCGCTTATTACAAAGAAAAGTGCAGAAAGAGGTGAATACCATCTGTCGGATTTCTCCATAAGGTCTTCTGACAAAGGACAGATATTACAGAATACTGTTCCAAGCATCATACATACAAGAAGTGATGAAAATCCGATATGTACAGGTCCCAGTTCGAACTTGATCATAGATAATGCAACTGTCAGAAATACAAATGTTATAGTCATATTGAGACGGTTTGTATTTGAGTTAAACATTTTTTCAAGTTGAGTAAGTATCCATCCCATAATGGCACCGAGAACAAGTGAAAGTGAAATTTCCACAAGAGGATTCACAATAATTGATATAAGATCCACCTGACCGGATACAAGAGTCTTCGCAATGCCGAAAGATACTGCAAAAACAACAAGACCTACAGCATCATCCAATGCAACAATAGGAAGAAGGAGACTTGTGAGAGGGCCCTTCGCTTTGTACTGTCTTACTACCATAAGAGTTGCTGCAGGGGCAGTAGCAGTTGCTATAGCACCAAGTGTGATAGCCTGAGGTGTTGTAAGTTTGCCGGGCATTATCCACATAAGAACAATCAAGGCAATATCTACAAAGAAGGTGGCTGTCAACGCCTGAAAAACACCTATCACAAAAGCCTGCTTACCGGTCTTTTTCAATTCACTTATTCTGAATTCGCTTCCAATAGAGAATGCAATGAAACCCAATGCCACATTTGACACAAGGCCAAGTGCTTCCATGGCTTCATGGGAATTAAATCCCAATCCTTCTATGCCAAGAGCACCTATGCAATAAGGCCCTATAAGGACACCTGCAATAAGGTATGCTGTAACTGATGGCAGATTCAAAGGCTTAAACACTCTGGTCATAAGAAGTCCTACCAGAAGTGCAATTGATACTGATAATAATGTACTCATAAAAACATTTCCTTCCGATCATAATATGTACAAAAATTCGGGCTTTTTTTCAGCCCGAATCATTATAGCACCGTAACATATTGTTGTCAAGGGATATTTTTCAACAGACATATTGTGTAAAAAAATAAATGTTGATTGACTTTTGTATAAAAAAACAGTATAATATATTTACAATCCTGACACAAAGAATTATCTGACTGAAAGGTGCGTCAAGTATATCATATAATAGGGATATTTTTTGCCGTACCGAGATTAGGTACGGCTTTTATTTTTGAAAAAAGGAGAAAACTATGGAAACAAGAGTTGCAGTTATAAGCATAATTGTGGAAGACGAGACATCAGTAGAGATTCTCAACAATATATTACATCAGTACAGCGAATATATAATAGGAAGAATGGGTGTGCCATACAGGCAAAAAAATATAAGTATAATAAGTATTGCAATAGATGCTCCACAGGATAAGATTTCCACTCTTGCAGGAAAAATCGGAAACCTTAAAGGAGTAAGTGCAAAGACGGCACTATCAGGAGTGATATCCAATGAATAAGGATGTTTTATATCTGATTGAAAAACTAAAAACCTCTCATTCCCTTTCAAAAGAAGAATACCTTGCACTTATCAGAGGAAGAGATCATGATACAACAGACCTTCTTATGAAATATGCCAATGAAGAAAGAGAAAAGTATTATGGCAAAGAAGTATTCTTAAGGGGACTAATCGAAGTATCAAACATCTGCAAAAATGACTGTTATTACTGCGGAATAAGAAGAAGCAACCCCAACTGTCAAAGATACAGACTTACACCCGAAGACATTCTATTGTGTTGTAAGGAAGGATATGAACTGGGATTCCGCACATTTGTACTTCAGGGAGGGGAAGACGGGTTCTTCACAGATGATATCCTCACAAAACTTATAAAAGATATAAAAAAAGACTACCCTGAATGTGCAGTAACTCTCTCCCTTGGGGAAAGAACGAGAGAAAGTTATATGAAACTTAAAGATGCAGGTGCAGACAGGTATCTTCTAAGACATGAAACTGCAGATAAAAACCATTATGAAATCCTTCATCCACCATCACTTTCCTTTGAGGAGAGGATGAGATGCCTTAAGAACTTAAGAGAACTTGGTTTTCAGGTAGGATGCGGATTTATGGTAGGAAGCCCGGGACAGACTGATGAGCATATTGCATGTGACCTTAAATTCATAGAGGAATTCAAGCCCGATATGTGCGGAATAGGACCCTTCATTCCTCACAAGGATACAAAGTTTAAGAACGAAAAACCGGGAGACGTAGGCCTTACCTGCTATCTCTTAAGTATAATAAGACTCATCCATCCCACAGTACTTCTCCCTGCTACAACAGCCCTTGGCACAATGGATGAAACAGGCAGAGAAAAAGGGATTCTCTCAGGAGCAAATGTTGTTATGCCAAATCTATCTCCAAAGAAAGTGAGAAAGAAATATATGCTCTATGACAACAAACTCTCCGACGGTGCAGAGTCTGCCCAGGCAAAAGATGAACTTAAAAGACGGATAGAATCCATAGGATATACCATAAGTACATCCCGTGGCGACGTATATAAAGAGGATTAAAAGGAAAGGACGATTTATTATGGCAAAATATGATCCCAAATCAAGAAATGCAGAAGAATTTATAAACGATGAAGAAATAAAGGCTACCCTTAAGTATGCTGAAGAAAACAAAAACAACTTCGAACTTATAGATGCACTTCTGGAAAAGGCAAGGCCAAAAAAGACCGCTGACGGTTGGAACTGTGCAGGTCTTACTCACAGAGAAGCAAGTGTGCTCCTTGCCTGCGAAGACAAAGAAAAAGTAAAGAAGATATATGAAATAGCGGAAGAAATCAAGCACGCATTCTACGGAAACAGAATAGTTATTTTTGCACCGCTGTATCTTTCAAACTACTGTGTGAACGGTTGTGTTTACTGCCCGTATCATGCAAAAAACAAAACCATTCCGCGTAAGAAACTTACTCAGGAAGAAATCAGAAATGAAGTAATCGCACTTCAGGATATGGGACACAAACGTCTTGCTATAGAAACAGGAGAAGATCCTGTGAACTGTCCGTTGGAATATGTACTTGAAAGCATCAACACAATCTACAGCGTTCATCACAAAAACGGTGACATCCGCCGTGTGAATGTAAATATTGCCGCTACAACTGTAGAAAACTACAAAAGACTCAAAGAAGCAGGCATCGGCACATATATCCTTTTTCAGGAAACATATCATAAGGAAAGTTACGAAGCACTTCATCCCACAGGGCCAAAGAGCAACTATGCATATCATACAGAGGCTCACGACAGAGCGATGGAAGGCGGCATAGATGATGTGGGACTGGGGGTTCTTTTCGGACTGGAACTTTATAAATATGAATTCGCAGGCCTGCTTATGCATGCAGAACATCTTGAAGCAGTATTCGGCGTAGGTCCTCATACAATAAGCGTACCGAGACTGAAAAGAGCAGACGATATCAATCCTGATGATTTTGACAACGGAATTGACGATGATACATTTGCAAAAATTACCGCTTGTATAAGACTTGCAGTACCATACACAGGGATAATCATCTCCACAAGAGAAACAGAATCAGTAAGAGGCAAACTTCTTAATCTGGGTGTATCACAGATAAGCGGCGGTTCACGTACATCTGTAGGCGGATATGCAGGGTATTCATCTGATGAAAGACCTCACGATACAGAACAGTTCGACGTATCCGATCAGAGATCTCTTGATGATGTGGTACATTGGCTTATGCAAAACGGTCACATTCCATCATTCTGTACCGCCTGCTACAGACTGGGAAGAACAGGCGACAGATTTATGAGTCTATGCAAGTCAGGTCAGATTTCCAACTGTTGCCTGCCAAATGCTCTTATGACACTTTCTGAGTTCCTCGAAGATTATGCAATTGAAGAAACAAGAAAACTCGGTCACAAAATAGTGGATGATGAAATAAACAATATCCCAAACGAAAAAGTAAGAGGAATAGCAAGAGAACAGGTAGATTATATAAGAAATTATAACGATAATTCTCCAAAAGGAGAAGACGGAAGAAGAAAGCGTGTGGAAGTATGAGTTTAGAAAATACCCCTGTTGCTGAAAGAATACACATAAGTTTTTTCGGCAAAAGAAATGCAGGTAAATCAAGCCTTGTAAACAGAGTTACCGGGCAGAATCTGTCGGTGGTTTCCGATGTATTGGGAACTACCACCGATCCTGTCAAAAAATCAATGGAACTTCTGCCGTTGGGTCCTGTAGTAATCATTGATACACCGGGATTTGACGATGAAGGACACCTTGGAGAAATGCGTGTTGAAAAAACAAGAGAGATATTATCAAAAACCAACATCGCAATTCTGGTAACAGATGCAAGTGAAACTATGGATGAGGATGAAAAAGAATTTTTAAAAATTATAAAAGAAAAGAATCTTCCATTCATTATTGCACACAACAAATCAGACCTTCTTACTTCTGTTCCCGAAAATAATGATAACGAAATATGGGTAAGTGCAACCGAAAACAGAAATATTGAGGAACTAAAAAATCTTTTGGGAAAGTTAAGTGAAAAAAGTAAAGAAGAAAAGCCGCTTTTGGGAGATTTAATCAAAAAAGAAGATATCATAATTCTAGTAACTCCGATCGATGAATCTGCACCAAAGGGAAGAATGATTCTCCCCCAACAGCAGACAATCAGAGATATTCTTGACAACCATTGCATTTGTATGGTTTGCCAGACCGGAAACTTAAAAGCAACAATTGATGCTCTCAAAAACCCGCCAAGAATGGTTGTTACCGATTCACAAGCCTTCGGAGAGGTATCAAAGATTGTGCCAAAGGATATACCTCTCACATCCTTCTCAATCCTTTTCGCAAGGTACAAAGGGGATCTTATAAATCAAGTAAAGGGTGCGGCAATGCTTTCGAAACTATGTGACGGAGATACTGTTCTCATATCCGAGGGATGCACCCATCACAGACAATGCGGCGATATAGGCACAGTTAAATTGCCAAAATGGATAAAGGAATTTTCCAATGCAGATATAAAGTTTGACTTCACATCAGGGGGAGAATTTCCAAAGGATTTGAGTAAATACAAACTGATAGTCCATTGTGGTGCATGTATGCTAAACTCTCAGGAAATGAAATCCAGACTTAAAAAAGCAAAAGCATCAGATGTACCTATGACAAACTACGGTGTGTCAATAGCACATACAAAAGGAATCCTTAAAAGAAGTCTAGAACTTTTTCCCGATGTGAGAAAGATTCTTGAATAATATCACAAAATAACCCCGCACCAAAAAGTAATATTCCTTTTGGTGCAGGGTTTATTTTTATCTCTCTATAAATGCATTTCATCCATTCATTATTGACGATAAATTAATTAACATCAAGATACCATTTCATAAAATCATCAAAATAGCCTTTAAAATGAAAGGCTCTTCCACTTTTATTCTCACCGATAATTTTTAATCCCAATCTTTCAAGAATTCCTATTGATTTATTATTCAATTTATTGGCATATGCCTCAACATAGATCAAATTAACACCAATGTTATTCAAAACAAAACTGTATAAATCTCTGAAAATATTATACTTCCCTTGAAAATCAGAACAGAATTGTATTTCTTCCATCATAAATGTATCAATGGTTGTATAATATTGAAAAAACCCAACAAGATTATTAGTTTTGTTTTCAATAATAAGAACAATATGTCTGTTGTCTTTTTTTATACCCTTACCTACCACGCAAATCCAAGACTTGAAATCTTCTTCTTTACTGTTTCCGGTAGGAGCAATAATACTCATATTATCTGAAAGTATGTCAAAAAGTCCACTCGCATATTTTTCAAAATGATTTTTGTTCAAATATTCAAATCTTACCATACAATGTCCTCTAATATATTTGTATTTACACTTAGATTCAGTTTATCATATAAATATAACAAATTCAACTTATACGATAATAGGTTTTCTCTAATTCGCCAAACATAGCCAAAGTTGTATGCGATACTGCAAAATCAGATGAGATAGAAAAATTTTCTCACATTGGACAAACTGAATTTCCGAAGGCGTATGTGATACGCCGAGAGGCGAAGTCTGTTAAAGACAAAAGAGAAATATAAATCTGTC
>JAZSCT010000022.1:0-22757 GCA_045530725.1 Clostridia bacterium | reverse complement strand
AATTAAAAATTTCACCATCTTCAAGGAAAGCCTTGATATAATCAATAGGAGCTTTCCAGTTGAGAGGGCGCATAGGAAACTTGTTGTAGTTATAGTTATGCACTTTTAGTTGTTTTGAAAAATCATCAAACGAATAGAATTTATGTGTAGCATAAAAATATTCGTTATCCTTACGGTGTGATCGTTCAACTTTCCCGTTATGCCTAGGTGTATATACTTTAATTAGTTTATGCTGAATTCCAAGTTGTTCGAGCTTGGTTTCAAACATTGTGGGTTTTGGGTTTTTAGTATGTCCGTATATTTTCGTAAATTCTTGACCATTGTCAGTCTGAATACATTTGATTTTGAAAGGGAACTTTTTAATCAAGTGTTCAACAAATACAGCAGAACTATATGAACTTTGCTCTCTAAAAGCTTCAAGGTAACGGAATCTTGAATATTCATCAATTGCAGTATATTGATAAAACTTTTCACCGGATGCATCACCGACAATGCACGCAGTAGGTACAACTTTAACATCAATTTGTACTCTTTGCCCTGGATAAAGCATTTTTTCATAAGGTTTCGGTATATACTTTGGATTAGGCGGCTTAACAGCCATTTGTCCTTGTCGGCGTAAAACACGATAAAGACCTGTTACAGAGCGAGAATATCCCCTCTGCATAAGTTTAACCCAAAAGACAACTAAACCGGCATTAGGATTGCGTTTGCGCATATCAGCAATTAATTTTAGTTCTTCCGGTGTGTGTTGATTTGGATGATAATATGGTCTGTGTGATTTGTCAGCTAGTGATTTTAGAGTTCCGTCATATCTTTTACGCCACCGATAAACATATTGACGGTTAACCCTATATCGAATTGCTGCTTTAGTTACACCATTTTTAAAAGAATATTCAATTATTGCTTGCCTAAACCTCATAGTTTGTGTTATTGTATTCATAGCGAATAGATTTCCTTTCTGTGTGGTTTTTGGTGGTACTTAAACTTTAACACAAAAAGTTTCTATTCGCTATTTATTTTTAAAAGTGTAACATATCAATTGTAAACCTACACAGAATATATAAAAGGGTAAAATATTAGTTATTGACAAATAATTTTAAATATTATATAATGTATGAGAATTGGCTGTGAAGATGTGTAAGTAGCCTCACAACATTTCACGAGAGAGAATGACGGTCATCGGCTGTGAGCCGTCTGTGGAAGTGTGATGAGTGAATTTCAGCATTGGAGTCCTGTGCGAAAAGCCACAAGCGTTAAGTACGGCGAGTGATTTCCGTAAGAGATCTTTAAGAGCGCAAAGGATATTGTGTATTCTTTGAATGTGGGTGGTACCGCGAGATAGTAATTTTATCCCGTCCCTTTATTTTAAGGGACGGGTTTTTGTTTTTTCAGAAAACAAAGAAAGGAAGAATATTATGAACGAAAAGGTTTTAGCAATCCGCAGTGAGTTTGATGATCGTATTGCTTCCATTTCTTCATCCAGAGAAATCGAAGAATTGAGAATCGAATTTGCAGGTAAGAAGGGACTTGTGTCATCACTTATGACAGAACTTAAGAATGTCCCCAATGAACAGAAGAGAGAAGCAGGACAGACTATCAACGAACTTAAAAGTTATGTTGAAGAAACTCTTGTAAAAAAACTTAAAGAACTTGAAGAAGCAGAACTCAAAGCCAAGATTGATTCTCAGGAAAGTTATGATGAATCAATGCCAAGAGAGAAAAAACAGGGATCATACCATCCTATCACTCTTGTACAGCGTCAGCTTGAAGATATCTTCTCAAGCATGGGCTTTATAGTAGAAGACTACAGCGAAGTTGTAAATGACTATCAATGCTTTGAGTCACTTAATATACCAAAGCATCACCCTGCACGTGATATGCAGGATACCTATTATCTTGAAAACGGTCAGCTGCTTAAGACTCAGACATCAGCAGCACAGAACTATATTATGAAGAAATACGGTGCACCGGTGAGAGCCATATTCCCGGGCAGATGCTTTAGAAACGAATCTACAGATGCATCTCACGAAAACACCTTCTTCCAGATGGAAGGTATTATGATAGATAAGGATATTTCCATTTCAAATCTTATTTATTTTATGAAGACAATGCTTTCAGAAGTATTCGAAAAAGATATAAATGTAAGACTTCGTCCGGGATTTTTCCCATTTACAGAGCCGGGATTCGAACTTGATATTCAATGTCTCATCTGTGATGGCGACGGTTGTCCTACATGTAAGAACTCAGGATGGCTGGAACTCTGCCCATGCGGTATGATTCATCCGAATGTACTCCGTCACGGCGGTATCGATCCTGAAGAATACACAGGCTTTGCTTTTGGCCTTGGTATGACAAGACTTGCGATGATGAAATACGGTATCAAGGATATCCGTGTACTTAACAGCGGAAACCTTAATGCCTTGTCACAGTTTAAGAACGATTAAGAAAGGGGAAGATAAAAAATGTTTATTTCAATCAACTGGATTAAAGACTATGTGGATCTTTCAGGTCTGGATATAGAAAAACTTATTCATCAGTTTACCCTTTCAACTGCAGAAGTAGAAGATATTATCTATAAGGGTAAAGATGTGGATAAAGTAGTTGTAGGTGAGATTGTTTCTTTTGAAGAACATCCTGACAAAGAAAAACTCAAAGGCAAAACAATCCATATCCTTAAGGTAGATATCGGAGACAGAGTAGTGGACTGCGTATGCGGTGCGCCCAACTGTCAGCCCGGCATCAAGGTGGCATTTGCCTGTGCAGGTGGAAGAGTGCCTGAAGGTGAAATCACCAAATGTACAGTATATGGTCATCCTTCAGAAGGTATGTGCTGTTCTGCAAGAGAACTTGGCATATCTGATGACCATGCAGGTATAATGATTCTTGAACCGTCACTTAAAAACGGTACAGATATTAAAGAGATATTCCCAATCGAGGATATTATCTTTGAAGTAGATAACAAATCTCTCACAAACCGTCCTGACCTTTGGGGACATTACGGTATCGCAAGGGAGATTGCCGCAATTACAAAGAGAGAACTCAAACCTATGATGCTTGAAACTCCATCATATGACGGAGACGATGCAATAGAGGTAACAAGTGATGATTCTGATCTTCTGTATCGTTATTCATGTATAAAGATGGATAATATCAAGAAGAATGTATCTCCTCTTGATATGCAGATAAGACTTTTCTACTGCGGTATGAGAGGTATCAACCTTCTTGCGGACCTTACAAACTACATTATGCTTGAACTTGGTCAGCCAACTCATGCATTCAACGGCGATAATATAAAATCCGTAAGAGTTGCAACACCAAAAACAGATATCAAGTTTACAACTCTTGACGGGGTAGAAAGAGATATTACTCCCGATACACTTATGATATATACAAACGATACTCCTTCTGCTATTGCAGGTATTATGGGTGGTCTTGATTCAGAAATCGAAGAAGATACCACATCTGTAGTGCTTGAAAGTGCCTGCTTTGACGGTGTGTCCATAAGAAAGTCTTCTCAGAGACTTGCACACAGAACAGATGCAAGTATGCGTTACGAAAAGATCCTTGATCCTGAACTTACAATGAAGGCTCTTGAGAGATTTGTATATTTATTAAAGTCTATTGATCCTGATGCAAGAGTTGCATCTAAGGTAACCGATTGTTATCCTAAGAAATATCCTGAAATCACCATAGAATTTGACAAAAACTATGTAGATAGATATACAGGTATTGATATTTCAAAGGAACAGATACTTGAAACTCTTACTCTTCTGGGATTTGATACAAAACTTGAAGGAGACAATTTCAAGGTAGTTGTTCCTACATGGAGAGCAACAAAGGATGTAACCATCAAGGCAGACATCATTGAAGAAATCACCAGAATCTACGGTTATGACAACTTCGAGATAAAAACCACCAAGAGTGCTTTGAAACCGGTGAAACTTTCTGACGGCAAACGTGAAGACAATCTTATCAAGGATATCCTTGTTAAGAAAGAAAAACTCCACGAAGTACATTCATACATCTGGTGTGATGAAAAGAAATATAAGAAACTGGGTATAGAAGTAGAAGACAATGTGAAGATTCAGAATATCTCCACATCAGGAAACGGTGTTTTAAGAAATTCACTTCTTCCTACACTTCTTACTTTTGTATATGAAAACAAATCCTATGCTGATGACTACGGAATGTTTGAAATCGGAAGAGTAATAAACGGTACAAACTCTGATGGTGACTGTGTAGAAAAGAAGATGCTTGGTGTAATCCTTTATTCCAAGACCAAGAGCGAAAAAGAACTTTATCTTGATGCAGTTGATATGATAGAAGGTCTTGTAGGGGATGTTAAGCACGAAAAGGTTGACTTTAAGAAGATTGAGCCTGATCATTCCTGGCAGCATCCTAAGAATACCTCATCTATTATATACAAGGATATGAAAGTGGGCACACTCCATACACTATATCCTACAGTATTAGAAAAAATTGACAAAAAACAGGTTGCAATAGTGTATTTTGACATTGACCTTGATATGTTTGAACCTGTAAGAAAGACTGACCTTTCATATAAGGAAGCATCCAGATTCCCCGGAATTGATTATGATATTTCATTCAATGTAAATCCTGAACTGAGATTTGAAATGATGGAAGATGCATGGAAGAAAGAAAACTTTGAAACACTAAAAAATGTAACTGTTATAGACGTTTATGAAGCAGAAACAGTAAGAAGTATTACACTTAGGTTCTCATTTGGTCTTATGGACAGAAACCTTACAAGTGAAGAAGTACAGGAATCCATGGATAAGATTGTTGCAAATCTTGGAGATATCGGTATAACCGCAAGAATGTAACAGAAAAAATAATGACACCCTGTGACAAAAAAGTCACAGGGTGCTTTCTGTTGGATAGTATCTAAAAAAATAATATGTCTGTTGTGAATAAAAATCAGAAAAAGAAATATACTTTAAATATATCCAGATTTTTGAAAAAATCTCTTGACATTTATTTATCTTTGTGCTAATATAATCAAGTGCAATGAATTTAAGCCGGAGTGGCGGAACTGGCAGACGCCCGGGACTTAAAATCCCGTGGGAAGAAATTCCCGTACCGGTTCGATTCCGGTCTCCGGCACCAGTTATTGCACAAAACTTAATACTGTATCGCGGGGTGGAGCAGTCTGGTAGCTCGTCGGGCTCATAACCCGAAGGTCGTTGGTTCAAATCCGGCCCCCGCAACCAAAAAAATCCGTACACGTAAGTGTGCGGATTTTTTACTTATTACCTCTTCACTCTTCACTATTCCCTAAAAGTATTTGAGAACGGATTTTTTGGAAGTAATAAGTAATAGTGAATAGGGAATAAGTATTTTTCAAGGCTTTGCCTTGCACTTTTTGCTTTTAGGAAGTATAACACTCCAGCAAGCAAAACGAAATATTAAACCAAAATAATGACAATTCTGATAGAATGGTGGTTATTTTCTGGAGATTTTATATACACTGATTATCATATAATTCTTTTGCAGTATTTATAAACTCTCTTATAACTCTATTTATGTATCTCTTTTTTTTGCACAGAAGATATACAGTTCTTTTTGCATATTTACTGTCAATTTTATAAAACAGTAGGTTATTGTCAGGAGCAACTTCTTTGATGAGAGTATCTGTTACAAAACAAATTCCAAGCCCTGCCGCTGACATATTATAAGATGTCATCAACTGATCGAACCAGATGGACACTTCAGGCGTAAACCCTGCTTCCTGGCATATTTTGAATCCGTGGCGATTCATACTGTTGCCGCTTTTCATCATAAGAAAACGTTCATTTATGAAGTTTTTTACCGAAATTTTTTTAATGTCATCCAAAAGGTGTTTACCTTTTTTGATATCTTCACTATTTAATGCATTTTCCGATAGTTTTGAATTTACCTTAATATGTTTTGGAACACATAAAAGTATAGTTTCATTAAATAACGGATATGAATCAATCGCCTTTTCTTCAAGAGTATAATCAATCAAAAGATCTATATTTTCATTAATAAGTTCCTGAATAAGTGTCTTTGAATTTGATTCAAGAAGTTCAATATTAATCATAGGATATTTTTTTGAAAAAGGTACTATGATTTTTGGAATAACATTAGAAGATATAAAGTTTGCACCGCTTATAGAAATGCTTCCTACGTTTAAATTTGCTGCATCAATGATGTAGTTTTCGTAATTTTTTTTGATGCTGTGTATTTCTTCTATGGCTTTGATATACGCCTCACCTTCAAGTGTGAGACTTAAGGGTGATGTAGATCGGTCAAAGAGTTGAGTTTGCAATTCTTCTTCCAGTTTTCTTACAGTAGCACTAAGTGCAGGCTGGGAAATGAAAAGATTTTTTGCTGCCTTTGTAAAACTTTTTTCCTTGTAGATTTCGTAAATATAATCTGAGTATTTAAACATAACAGTCTCCCCATAAATTCTATTTATGAAAATTATATAAATATATATATTTGATTATACAACATAATGGTGCTATAATCAATAGTAAATAAGAAATATTTTGGGAGATACAAATGATATTATCAGAAAATCTTAAAAACGTATATTCAGACATCAGAGGCGATATTTATATGCATGCCCTTGAACTTGAGAAAATGGGGCATAAGGTGCTGAAACTAAACACAGGAAATCCTGCTGCATTTGGATTTGAAATGCCTGAAAGTATCAAAAACAGGATTATTACGGATGCAGAAAAAGCATTAGGATATTGCGATATAAAAGGACTTGTTGAAGCACGAATTGCAATCAGAGATTACCACCGCTTGAGAGGATTAAATAATATTACCGAAGATGACATCTTTATTGGAAATGGTGTAAGTGAATCAGCATATATGGTAATTACTGCCCTGATAGGAAAAGATGATGAAGTGCTCGTTCCGACTCCATGCTACTCTTTGTGGACAAATCTCACATTTCTTTCGGGCGGAAAGGTTCGTTTTTATCAATGTGACGAAGATAATGGATGGCAACCGGATATTGAAAGCATAAAAAAAGGTATTACCTCAAAGACAAAGGCGATAGTAGTTATAAATCCGAACAACCCTACGGGATCTTTGTACTCTGAAGAGATCTTAAATGAAATAGTGGATATTGCACGAAAAAACAATCTGGTTATTATATCTGACGAAATATATGACAGACTTGTTTTAGATGGGAAACAGCATATATCTACCGGGTCTCTTTGTGAAGATGTTACTGTTATAACAATGAATGGTCTTTCAAAATCACATTGTATATGCGGTTTAAGATGCGGATGGCTTTGTATAAGCGGTAAGGAAAATGAAAAAAAGATACTTAGGGATGCACTTATAAGAATTGCATCTGTGAGATTGTGTTCAAATGCTCTTATGCAACTGATTATTCCTGATGCATTAAAGGATTCATCATATACTGAAAATATGATTAGTGCAAATGGGAGACTTACAAGGCAGAGAGATGTTGTTAGAGAAGAACTGGACAAAATCGACGGAATAAGTTATGTGAAGAATCAGGCGGCATTTTATCTGTTTCCAAAAATAAATCTTAAGGCATTTGGCTTAAAAAACGACAGGGAATTTGCAAAAGAATTACTGGACGAAAAGCATATTTTAGTCATTCCGGGAAGTGGGTTTGGCTGTGTGGATAAAGAACACTTCAGAATTGTAATGCTTCCTGAAGAAAATGAGTTGAGAGATGCAATAAAAAGTATTGGCGATTTTTTAAGGAAAAGATAAGGCAAATGGTGTATGAACCATTTTGATTCAATTAAAAAAGACATCCGCAGGATGTCTTTTTTAATGATGCTTATTTGGATTTCGGGAAGATATAATCAATGATGATGTGAATAATGATGGTGACAATGATGATGCCCATTCTCATTATGAATATGGCAGTGCATACTTCCACACTTCTCACCAGTCTTTTCTGTTTCTATGGTCGTGTGGGATATACCAAGATGTGCAAGTTCTTCTCTTGCCTTTTCTTTTATTGTTGCGCCGTCCCTGTCAGATACAATATGCATGGTTGCATATACCATATCTCCGTCAATGGTACGGACATGAATGTGGTGAACGTCTTCTATGCCTTCAATTTCCATAAGATGTGATCTGATCCCGTTTACACTTATTCCCTGTGGAATCTTTTCCATAAAAAGATCGTATATTCCTTTTAGTGCCTTAAATGCATTTATAAGTATGAATACCGCCACACCGATAGACATAACAGGGTCTATTATATAAAAGTCGGTAAATTTCATTACAATGGCACCTGTAAGTACCACACACCATCCCAGTACATCTTCCAGCATATGGAGATTTACTGCTTTCTGATTGAAGGATTTCCCTCCGTGAGTAAAATATGCCGCAAGGAAATTAACTGCTATTCCCACTATGGAAAACAGTATCATTCCATCATAATTTATATGAGTTGGGGAGATGAGTTTCTGAATAGAGCCGAAGATTACACCGATGGAGCCTGCAAGGAGCACACATACGGTAATAAATCCACCAAGTACAGACAACCTCGAATATCCGTAGGTGTAGATTTCATCAGGTTGCTTTTTGCTCTTTTTTTCCAGTATCAGTGATGTGCCGATGCTTATGGCATCGCCGATATCGTGAACTGCATCGGCGGTTATTGCTACACTTCCCGTAAAGATGCCTCCCACAAATTCAAATACGGAAAAACACATATTAAGTATAAATGCTATAAGGATATTTCTTTCTGTTTTCATAGTTTCACCTTGACTTTAGATTTTATTTTATATACAATATATTCGATAATGAATATATTGTTCATTTATATAGTATCAAGTAATGGATATAATTACAATATATGATTCTTCATAGATGTTTGTTAATGAACAAATTCCGGATTTTGTATGGAGGTTATTATGGACAGACGCCAGAGAAAAACAAGAGAAAGCATATTTCGTGCATTTTCTTCACTTCTTTCAGAGAAGAATGTGTCAAAAATAACAGTAGAAGAAATTATATGCAAGGCAGATGTGGGACGTGCCACATTTTATGCACATTTTGAGACGAAGGATTATCTTCTGAAGGAGTTTTGCAGCGAACTGTTTTGCCATATTTTCGATTCTATGACGGAAGAGGGAAGCGATCACAGACATATATTTGACTGTGATGCACCTGATTCGGTATTTCAGCATTTGTTTATGCATATCAAAAAGAATGACAATCACATACTTGACTTGCTTTCCTGTGAGAATAATCAGGTGTTTTTAAACTATTTCAAAGATGGGCTTAAAGAATTGGCAGAAAGTCAGATTGATATTATCGGAAACAGCAAGGCGGATGAACTGCCCCGTGATTTCAGGATAAATCATATCGTATCTACATTTACAGAAACAGTCAGATGGTGGGTAAATAATGATATGATAGAGACACCCGAACAAATCAATGAATATTTTGTGAAGGTGTTAAGTTAGGACGCAAATTTTATTTTACAACGGACAAACAGAGACATTGCAGGGACAGATGCCTTCATCTATCTGTCCCCATATGATTGTTTCCTTACGGGTCGATGAGGCCATCGACCCCTACATCGCAGTCCAATGTTTGTTAGTATCAAAACGGCATAAAAACAAAGAAAACATTGCATCAGATATGCAATGTTTTCTACATTAAAGCAAAAATATTCAGATACTTGTCACCATTTTGAGGTGTGGATAAATTTTACATCTCATCCTCTTCCCAGTTGTGATAACACTCCTGTACATCATCGCTGTCTTCGATGGCTTCAATGAGTCTTTCCATTTTTGTCACATCGGCTGGGTCTGTAAGTTTGATATAATTCTGTGGCACCATTTCGATTTCTGCAGAAGCATAAGCATAGTTCTTTTCTTCCAATGCTTCCACAACCTGAGAGAAACTTTCAGGACTTGTGGTGATTTCGTAGAATTCTTCATTTACTTCGAAATCGTCTGCACCTGCATCCAGAGCATCCATCATAAGTGTATCTTCATCAAGATCATCAGCTTTTGTGATGATGATCTTTCCAAGTTGATCAAAAATCCAGCTTACTGAACCGTTTGTTCCGAGATTTCCGCCAAATTTATCGAAATAGTGACGAAGGTCACCTGCAGTTCTGTTACGGTTATCTGTAAGTACTTCTACAAGCACAGCAACACCTGATGGACCATAGCCTTCGTATGTGATGCTTTCGTAGTTGGAATCATCTTCGCCGCCTGCAGCCTTTTTGATACATCTTGTGATATTGTCGTTTGGCATATTGTTTGCTTTTGCCTTTGCGATAACATCTTTAAGTTTTCTGTTTACTTCAGGATCAGGTCCGCCGCTCTTTACTGCAACGGCAATTTCTCTACCGATCTTTGTGAAGATTTTACCCTTTTGGGCATCTGTTTTTTCTTTTTTTCTTTTGATATTATTCCACTTGGAATGTCCTGACATTTATATTCATCCTTTCCTATATATAAAACAATTTAAGTTTTGAGAAGTATATGTTCACAACTCCCCATAATATTTTATCTCATTTAAGAAAAAAGTCAAGATGTTTTTGTATTTTTCTATCATATATTTCCATAATTATGAATAAGATTATAAAGTAATAAACCAAAGTGAAAGGAATGATAGATTTGAATTCAGACAACATCAATCTCAATAATGAGGTGCATTTGACAGGAAGGGTAGAAAGGGAAGCAGAATACAGCCACGAGGTGTATGGTGAAAAGTTCTTGAGTTTTGTTCTTAAGGTGGAACGGTTAAGCGATAGTGCGGATTATATAAATGTTACTGTTTCCGAAAGGCTTATAAGGGATTTTGATTTGTCTGTAGGGACTTCTCTTGAAATAGAAGGACAGTTTCGTTCATACAACAATTATACTCTTACAGGGTCAAAACTTATACTTACTGTTTTTGCACGTGATATAAGACAGGTTGATGAGGAAGACTTTTCTCCGGTAAACAATATATTTCTTAACGGTTTTGTTTGTAAGGAGCCTGTATATAGAATCACACCCTTTGGAAGAGAAATAACCGATCTCCTTATTGCGGCAAACAGAGCCTATAACAAATCTGACTATATGCCATGTATCGCATGGGGAAGGAATGCCAGATTTTCCGGTAAACTTAAAGTGGGAGAAAATGTGAAGATATGGGGACGTATTCAAAGCAGAGAATATCAGAAACGAATCAGCGATGATGAAACTGTCACCCGTACCGCCTTTGAGATATCCATATCCAAGATGGAAGTGGTATCTAATATAAATGAAGAGGCAGAACCATCCATATCATAATTAATAAAGGGATTGTCCTGTGTGACAATCCCTTTAAGTTTACTTTATTATTTCAGTATTTCTTTTGACTCCGTCAAATGTTTCTTTTTTGAATTCTATCTGTTCTGTGATGTCGTAAGTTAGTTCCATCTTGTGAGGAATAAACAAAAATCCCTTCACTTTGGATAGTTCATAGTCTTTAAGTGCAATGTCCGATGCAGTTTTTGCAGACTGCACAAATGCATCTGCTATTTCCTTGTAATGTGAATTTTTTGAAGTATCACCTGATATAAACTCAGGATATGCACAAAAGTATTCAAATACTATATTTCCGTCAGGTGCGGTTACTTTTTCTTTTAAGTATATATTCTTTATTGCTTTATCCTTAGGTGTTGATTCTATATATACAGTCCTTGTGTCTCCATCCCATTCCACTTTGGCATCAAGAGCCTCAGATACTGCTCTTGCGGGTACCATCGTTCGACTGTTTATAAGCATTGCGCTTACATCGATTTCGTTTCTTATCTGATTGATATAGATTGCTTTGCTTCCGATCTGAAGGTTGATTTTTTTATAGCGTTTGCGTGCTTCTACGGATTTTGTCACGTCGTCCCATTCCACATCAGCGCCAAGCGCTTCAAATATGGCACGAAGCGGAACGAGGGTTCTTCCATCTACTATTGTTGCACCCTGGTCGGTTTTTAGTTCTTCTCCGTTTACAAATACTTTTACCTCATTTGCAAGTGTTGAAAAAGGAATTGTTGCAATAATGAAGCAAAGAATAATGGAAATTATCTTTTTCATATCAAAGCATCCTTTCTGAATTTTTCTCCGATTTTTTCTCCCATTTTCACAACTGTTTCATCATCTGTATTTATGGGGATATTTTTGTTCAATGTTATTGCATTCTTCTTTGTGAGAAGAACCACGGTAGATCCGCCGAATTCAAATCTGCCCTTTTCCTCTCCGCGTACAAATCTGTGATGGGAGTGATAGTTAAGAATCTTTCCCACCATCATAGCGCCTACTTCCATTTGTATTACATCGCCGAAATTTTCGGTATGAAGAATGGTATATTCTCTGGAATTTGTTTTGTATATTTTGTATCGTGTCTGGGCTATAGGCTGAACTGTGTGAAAAATACCCGGGATATATATGTTTTTTTCTTTGTATCCATTGTCAGGATATATATATCTGTGATAATCAGTAACCGTAAGGCGGATTATTATCATGGTGCCACCGGCAAATTCACTTTTTATATCTTTGTTATCAAATAGTTCATCCAATGTATAAGTACTTCCCTTTATCTCAAAGGATGAATCATCACAGATGGTATAAGCACTTATCATGCCGTCACAGGGGCTTATAAATGATGCGGGTGCTGTATCGATGCTTCTCGCATCCTTTCTGATTTCCCGTGTGAAGAAGTCATTGAATGACACATATTCTCTCTCTACGTAATCTGACATATCAATGCTATTTTTTCTTATAAAAGATTTGATTTTCGATTTTGACAGGGAAGAGTCCATATATTTTCCCGCAAGATATGATACAAAAGGCCTTGTAAGGATTTTCAGTATTAATCTTCCGAAAAATGTTTCGTATAGAAAACGTGGGTTCATATCATCACCTAAAAAATAAATTCAAAATAAAGTACAAAAAGCACAATTCCAAGAAGCAACATCAGAAACTTACCCACTTTTTTTGGCTTGTGAATCTGAATGTCAATGACAAAGAGAAATGCACAAATCAAAAGAGTGATTTCATATATCAAAGGCAAAGATTCACCAAAGGGGTACAACTTGTTTATAAGCATTATTGCAGGGAATATAAGTGCAGAACTTGTAATCGGCAGACCACGATAGTAAGCAGGTGTGTCGTCGGTAGATTCTTCTCTTTTCTCTGCCATAACATTGAAGAATGCAAGACGTATAACACCGCCAAGTACAAAGAGCGCCATACATGCATATCCTACAGGACTGGAGATGTTCAGCGAATAACCTATAACTGCAGGAAATACGCCAAAGCAGATTACATCACAAAGGGAATCAATCTGAATACCGAATTTTTTCTCTTCTTCTGTACGGTCTTTTTTTGTGGAAGCCACCTGCCCGTCAAACATATCGCAGAAGCCTGAAAACATAAGACAAAATATGGAAAGACTGGTATTTCCGTTCAATGCCAGTACAATTCCTATTATTGAAGAAAAAAGTCCTATATATGTGAGAACAACCGTATAATTGTAAAAACCTATCATTTTATATTATTCTCCTTTCGCAGACGAAAAAGTTGTCTTCTGTAAATACGTCTTAATTATATCATATAAAGTTTCTGTTTTCAATTGTTTTTTAAACGCTCGTACCTTCTCAAGGTTCGAGTCCTTCCAATCGTTGAAACCAACTGTGCGAAGCACAATATAACTCGGCGAATGCCGAATATAACTGCGTAGCAATATAACTTGCCGAAGGCAAATATAACTGAAAAAAGACACCCCGTTAAGGTGTCTTTTTTCTTATGGCTGGGATAGAAGGACTCGAACCTCCGGAATGTCGGAATCAGAATCCGATGCCTTACCAACTTGGCTATATCCCAATGCAATATTCATTTGCAACAAATAGTATTTTACAACAAAACTTCTTTAATGTCAATAAAAATTTTAAAAAAATTTCATTTTGCCATCATTGTGCTCTGTAAACCGCATTATATACAGGTTTTTGCCTGTTTGTAATATAAATTTAATTTGAAAATATATACCTGTGTGATATAATGTTATTTGGATGAGTATGCAATAGAAATATTTGTATAATTAGTTTTCATAATAAGAGGTGTATTTTTATGAGAGGTAAAAGAGAAGCAAAAGTCGTAAGAAAGAAAAGACGCTTCTTGCCGGTATTAATCATTATGTTTCTTATAGCGGTTATACTGGCAGTATCTGTGTTTGGCATATTTATGGGAAGAGTTGCCGATGATGACTTTTTTGAAATGCTCAACGGTATGTCGCTTAAGATGAACTCTGTAGTGTATGCCAAGAATCCCGACACCGGAAAATACGAACAGTACGAACTTATAATGTCTGAAGAGGACAGAACATGGGTGGAAATTGAGAAAATCCCTCTTCATATGCAAAGAGCAATGGTAGCCATTGAGGATGAGAGATTTTACTCCCACAACGGTGTGGATATAAAGAGAACAACTCTGGCTGTTATAAAAGAACTTACAGGCGGATCCAACTTTGGCGGAAGTACCATTACCCAACAGCTTGTAAAGAATATTACAGGTGACAAAGAACGATCAAGAGGAAGAAAGATAAGAGAAATTGCCAGAGCCATTGCTGCTGAGCAAAAACTTTCTAAAAATGAAATCCTTGAGATGTATATGAACACCATATACCTTGGACAGAACAGTTACGGCGTGGCAAGTGCATCAAGAGCATACTTCAATAAGCCCGTATCTGAACTTACATTGGCGGAATCAGCTGCTATAGTGGGAATAACACAGTATCCTTCATTGTATGATCCTATTTTAAATCCTGAAGAAAATCAGAAGAGAAGAAATCTTGTTCTTGATAAGATGTATGAACTTGATTTCATCACAAAAGAAGAACGAAACAATGCAATGGAAGAAAAACTCGAATTTGTGGGCAAGTTCGGAGAAAAGAGTTACAATCACGTATCAAGTTATTTCACAGATCAGGTATATATAGATGTGGTAAAGGACCTTGTAAAAGAAAAGAATTATACCGAGGCCTTTGCTACACAGATGATAGAAAACGGTGGACTAAAAATTTACTCTACTGTTGATCCTAAGATTCAGTCCATTATGGAAAATGTTTATATGGACGACAAAAACTTCGTGGGCGCACAGGAAACCGGCACACAGTCTGCAATGGTAATATCCGATCCCTACACAGGCGAGATCAGGGGCATTGTGGGTGGCCGTGGCAAAAAGACTGCCCCAAGAGTACTCAACCGTGCTACACAGACATACAGACAACCGGGCTCTTCATTTAAGCCTATCGGTGTATATGCACCTGCCATTGATACAGGAACAGTAGTTCCTTCCACCATAGTAGATGACAAACCCTTGCAGGTAGGAGAATGGAAACCGAAAAACTCCGGTGAGAATTTCAACGAAACCATGACTGTAAAGGCGGCTATAACTGCATCACAGAATATGCCTGCAATCAACATCCTTGATGCAGTAGGTATAGAAAAGTCTTATAAATATGTAACAGAAAAGTTCCACCTTACAACAGTTACAGAATCAGACAAATCTCTTGCTTCCCTTGCACTGGGAGGACTTACAAAAGGTGTAAGCGTAAGGGATCTTAATGCGGCTTATTCCACATTTCCAAATGCAGGTGTATATAATGAACCTATAACATACACAAAAGTCCTTGACAATCAGGGAGAAGTTATTCTTGAGAAGAAAGATACCGAAAGCAGAGCCATCAGCGCTGACGCAGCGTATATTATGTGTGATATGATGAAAAATGTGGTTGCACACGGAACAGCAGCAGGCTCTCAGATAAAGGGAATGGATACTGCTGGAAAGACCGGTACAAGTGACCTTAGCAAGGACAGATGGTTTGCGGGATTTACTCCTTATTACTGTGCAACAGTATGGTTCGGATATGATTCGCCGAGAGCAGTTTATACTGCATATTCAAATCCTGCTCTCAATATCTGGAGACAGGTTATGACAGAGGTTCACGAAGACCTTGAGCCTAAGGTGTTCAAACAGCCATCCACACTTTCCAAAGTGAATATTTGTTCCAATTCAGGTAAACTTGCAGGACCATCCTGCAGCGCAGTATATGAATATGTGACAAGTGACCACAGACCTACATCCAGATGTTCTTCTCACAACGGTGCAAATATTATAACCGGCAGATACAATCTTCCAGAAGAAGAGGAAGAAGAGGGCGAAGAAGGAGAAGAAAATGGCGACAATACAGAAGAGGGCAGTAGCGGCTCAGAAGAGAACGGCTCTGCCAACACAAATGACGGCAGTCCATCTTCTGAAGGGTCATCCACTACACCGTCAGAACCCGCACCGCCAGTAGCACCTCCGGTTGTGCCTGAACCACCACCGGTTATTGGATAAATAACAGATATCAAGAGAAGGAAAGATACGAATGGTGCGACTATTTGACAGGCACAAGATAAGAAATATGTTCACTCTTGACGGAGTATGGAAATATGTATTTGACCATGATGATGCAGGTCTTGAAGAGAAATGGTACGAAAAATTCCCCTCTGAGACAAATGACATTTGCATTCCGGGTTGCTGGCAGAATGAAATCGATCAGATTTACTGTGAAGATGTATGCTGGTTTATGAGAGATTTTGAAGTATCAACCGACAGTATCAATATGGTATTCGGTGCAGTACAGAACGAATGCGATGTTTATGTAGATGGCAAGCATATGACATACCACTATGGCGGATTTGCCGAGTTTTCTTCACTTGTGAAAAATATCGGCAAGGGGTAAGCACAGAATTGTACTGAGAGTGAAGAACACAAATACACACCTTGATACCATTCCTCTTACTCACGTTGACTGATTCCACTTTGGTGGTATTATAAGAAGTATAGAAGTGCACGAAATAGAAGGCATCTGGATAAAATATGTAAAAGTTGACTACGATCTTTCTGATGGCTTGAAGAATGCAACTGTCAGCACTTTTGTAACTCTGGAAAATATCTCCCATGAAGACTTGTCAGATAACATCACACTCAGTATTGATGACAAAGAATATCTGAGCCTTTCCGTTAATGTGAAAAAACAGGAAACAAAAACATTTGATCCTGAAAAAATAATTCTTTCTTCCTTTCTATTATGACAAGAAGTTTATGTTAAAGAGTGTTGGTGCAGAGGTTCTCTGTGAGGAGGATGACGGCACGGTAATTTTTTCCAAAAACAAGTTTTTTGATGGAGAAATATATTTCTTAAACTTTGCTCTTGAAACACAGAGTCGGGCTATTCCTGACGGATATAATAAACATCCTTTCTATAAGGTATATAAAATTGCAGCCAAGAATATACTGGATAATAAGCCTATAGTAGGGGATAATCCAAATGTGGATATTACAATCCATCCTGTAGATGAAAATGAATCAATCTGTGTAATGGTAAACTATTCACCCGCCGAAGAAAAGACAGACTACGTTCTTCACGGATACAAGGTGAAAGAAGTCATTATACGGGGATAGTGAAATCCTCGGACCAAACAGATTTTCTGTAATAAAAATAGTGAAAGAATAACACACAAAATGTGTAAGCACCGCATACAAAACACAACATATGCGGTGCTTACATAGAATAAAAAATTTTTTGAAAATTTTTCAAAAAAACTATTGACATCTACGTAAAAATAAAGTATAATCTTTTATGTTGTCGCGAATGACACGTTGATATGGGCGGTTAGCTCAGCTGGGAGAGCATCTGCCTTACAAGCAGAGGGTCATAGGTTCGAGCCCTATACCGCCCACCATATCATGGCCGAGTAGTTCAGTTGGTTAGAATGCCAGCCTGTCACGCTGGAGGTCGAGGGTTCGAGCCCCTTCTCGGTCGCCAAATGCCTCTGTAGCTCAGTTGGTAGAGCAGAGGACTGAAAATCCTCGTGTCGGTGGTTCGATTCCGCCCGGAGGCACCAAGTAGTCAACACTCTTAACTGAAAGAGTGTTGATTACGAAAAATCAATATGCGGGAGTGGCTCAGTGGTAGAGCGTCACCTTGGCAAGGTGAACGTCGCGAGTTCGAATCTCGTCTTCCGCTCCAAACAAAAGGCGTATATATTACGCCTTTTCATATATGGCGCCATAGCCAAGTGGTAAGGCAGAGGTCTGCAACACCTTTATCCCCAGTTCAAATCTGGGTGGCGCCTCCAAATAAACAGACACCTTAATTTGAACTATGAATGTTCGAATAAAGATGTCTGTTTTTATTTTGAACAGCAAAAATAAAGGCTTTGTTAGCATTTAAGCAAAAATTCTTAATGCTACACTAAAACCAATTTGTGTTAGAATATGAAATTGTTTGTATAAAAAGTTTCTAACGAACTACTCCTGTTCGATTGAAACTTTTTCTTTTTGGCTTAAATAGTGGTAATAATCAGCTTCAGCTTTATTAGGTGTACGATAACGCAAATATGTGTGTGGTCTTTTGTCATTATAGAAAGCTACATATTCGCTTAAAGCCTTTCGTAAATGCTTTTCAGATTTATAATTCGTTCTATATAATTCTTCTTGTTTAAGGGATTTGAAAAATGATTCACATACAGAATTGTCATATGGAACAGATTTCCTTGAAAATGATTGTTGTATGCCGAATGTCATTAAGCAGTCTCTAAAAGCCTTTGCAGTATAATTTTTTCCTTGGTCACTATGAAATAACAACTTTGAAGGATCTGGATTCCTTTCTTCGTATGCATTGATCAGGCTGGTCTTTGTTAACCATGTGGAATTTCTTTTTGAGATAGTAAGTGAAATGAGTTTTCTTGCAAATAGGTCCAAAACCACACATATATAATATGTTTTACCGCCCAACTTGAAATATGTAACATCACTTACCCATACTTCATTTGGAGATGCTGGGTTGAATTGTTGGTTGAGAATGTTTTCTCTGCGTTCTTTGTTTTGAAGATATATTGTTTTGGAGCTTGATTTTATACTGAACCAACCGTTTTCATGCATTATCTTAGCGACAGTTTTCTCTGTTGTTTTGTAGCCTCTGTCATTCATTATCGCGGCTATTTTGCCAGAACCAAAGATTTCTTTACCTTCATTGTATATTTCTTCAACGATTGGGGTTAATTCTTTTATCCTTCGAGCTGCTAAAGTATCCTCATTTTTATTGCGAAGGATGTGGTTGTAGTAACTTCCTTTTGGAACATTAAGAGCATTGCATAATGTAGTTATACTATATACAGAAGAAAGGTCTTTAATAACTTCGTATCTTTGGCTTAATGGCGCATCAACAGAACAACCACAGGTTTTGAGAATTTGAATCATATTTTCAAGTTTCTCGCAATGCATTTTCAACTTGTTGTAGTCGCTTCTGTTTAATGGTTTGTCGCTAGTGTCTGACCTGCGCCCATTAATCCAGCTGTATAATGTGCTTCTCGCAATTCCGGTGGAATTGTAAATTGAAGTGATGGAAACACCACTTTCATATTGTGTAATAATTTTCTCCTTATCTTGTTTTGAATATGATTTTCTCATATAAATAGAAACCTCCTTAAAGTTAAAATGGTTTCTATTGTAACATAAACTTGATAAATAATCAAAAAAGAGTTTTAGTAATGATTTTGTGAAAAATGTAATTGTATGTAGTCGTTAAAAATAAATTAGCTATGGTTATATTGATAATCATAGTATTAAAAAAGATTGCGAATTAAAAAATCATCAATTTTATTTAATTATTTAAAATTTTATTTAGAAAATAAATAAAAGCTATGATAAATTATCAAATTCCTATTGAAAAAATTTGCTAATTATGATAAAATTTTTGTAACAAAGGTGGTGAAATATCCATGGGACGAAAGATTATAGGATTAACAGGTGCTTTTGGTAGTGGATCTAGTTTTCTAGCAAAACATTTTTTTGAGAAAAAGGGTTATAAACGTTGTTCTTTGTCCGATGCTTTAAGAGAAAAATATAAAAAAGAAAATGGGGAAGAGGCATCTACCCGTGTGGCACTGCAGGAGTTTGGAAACAAATTAAGAGAAAGTAATCCAGGTATATTATCGCAAGAAGTTGATAAAATTATATCTGAGGATGCTGAAAGTGACTTTGTAATAGAAAGCATTCGAAATCCAGCAGAGATAAATTATTTTAGAGAGAAGTACCCAGAATTTACATTAATTGGTATTTTTGCAGAATATGATGTTAGATGGAATAGAGTGTGTGAAACATATAAAGGTTCCAAGGATTCCTTTGACGCAGATGAAAAAAGAGATCAAGGAAAGTTAGAACCTAAATATGGACAAAAGATTTCAGATTGCTTTTTTGAATCAGATTTAATATTATCTAATAACGAAGAAATTAATCCATCAAATCCAAATGAAACATACAAAGAAATGGATTCTAAAATAGATGCATACTTAAAGTCACTGGATGAACCAATAAATTCAAATCCAACATTGGTTGAAACATTGATGGCGGCTGCATATACAAGCGGAAGACGATCTAAGTGTATTAAAAGAAAAGTAGGGGCTGTTATAACTGATAAATATGATCAAATTATAAGTTCTGGATTTAATGGCGTTCCACGATCTCTAAAAGAATGCATAACAAGTAAAGGTGAGTGCTACAGAGATATCGAACGAGAAAGATTGGCAAAAGAATTATGCAGAGAACTCAAACAGGAAAGCGAAGAGAGTGCTGTAAAAATAGTTAAGGGTAAAATTAAGTTATTAGAAAAATGTAGATCATTACATGGTGAAGAAAACGCAATCATGAATTTGGTGGGCAGAGGAGTAGATTTAGCAGAGTCCACCATATATGTTACTACATATCCATGTAATCTATGTGCGAATAAAATTGTTCAGGCGGGAATTAAAAAAGTGGTATATTTCGAACCATATCCTGTAGAAGAAGCAAAACAGATTTTAAAAGAAGGCGGCGTAGAAACAGAATCGTTTGAAGGAGTTACCTTTAGAGCATTCTTTAAGTTTTTCAAATATGAACCATAATTAGAATTTAGAGGAGAATTATTATGTGTAAAATTTGTCAAAAGTGTGGAAGTGTTGCGGAGTATAATGCATACTATGGAAGAGTAACATGTACAAAATGTTCTTGGGTAAGTGAGATGATGTCTAGGAAAGATTCAGAAAAATATTCCTGTTTTGATGAAAAAAACAATAATACTCAAAAGAAATATGCTTTAAGCAAAGCTTAATTAATAAGGTTAATTAGAACTTCAATTTGAGCCATTAGTGTTCAAGTTGAAGTTCTTTTACTTTATATAAAATATAGTTAAAACAAAAAAATTTGACTTTTTTCGTTTCTGAATCGTCTAATAGGTGTAAGAGCTTTTACAAAGGCGAAAGGAGGACTTAATTTGTACGAACTGTTCGAGCAGAAATATAAAGAATGTGAAAAGTCTTTGTTCTTGGTTGCTTTCGGTTATCTTCACAACACCGAAGATGCAAAGGATTGTGTTCAGGAAGCCGTTTTGTCAGCACTCAAATCTTTCAACTCATTAAATAATAAAGAGTTTTTCAAAACATGGCTTACAAGAATAGTAATCAATAAGAGCAAGGATTATCTAAAAAAACAAAGATTCTCTGAAGAATTAACCGACAACTTAAATGTATTTTACGATATGCCCTCAGATGAAATCGGTATAATGGATTGTATATGCAAACTTGGTCCAAAGTTGTCAATATACATAACTCTCAGGTTTTATAACGATATGACTTATGACGAGGTTGCACGCACTTTGAAACTACCCGTTTCAACCGTAAAGTACAAAACAAAGAAGGCATTGAACGAATTAAAATCACTTTTGGAAGGAGATGCAAAATGAGAATATCTGAATTGGAAAACAAATTAAGAAAACACGCCGAAACAACAAAAAGTGTCATGCAACCTCCTTTCGACCTGGATGAAGAAATCAAGAAAATGGAGGTAAACATTATGAGTAAACCTAAAGGCAGAATCACAATGAAACGAACTCTTGCAATCGCTGCTGTATTAGCAATTTGCGTTATAACCGTTACAATGACACCGTTAGCAAATTCGATTAAAGGTTTCTTCAGCGACATCATTCGTTTTGACGGAGCCATAACCGGAACACGATATGAAAACTCAACGAATGAAATTATAGTTAATGCTATGGAAATAACAACGCATAATGGTAATGATATTATTCCGTTAGAATTAACTTTTGAAAATCCAAACGAAGCACCATTTGCATATATTCAGGAAATTGCAGTTGCAGATTATATGATAATTGACGAAACAACCGGTGAAATTTTAAAATTAGAATGCTATCCTGAATATTCTGGAAAAGGAACTGTTAGTGACGGCAAGGCATTAGTTAACCTTTCCCTGAATGATGCAAAACTCAAATCAAGCGAAGAATACACAATCGTAATTGAAAAGATGTATGGTCTTTCAAAAGCTGACGCACCTCTACACATCACAGGAACTTGGAAATGTAAATTTGTTAAATAAATGGTGGCATCTAAACCGTTCGGCTCTTCCAAAAAGAAACGACAATTTTCGTAAGAAAGTTGTCGTTTCTTTTTGTTCTTTTATCTTTTCAATTTTCTCTCTTCACTCTTCTCTAAAAAATTGTCGTTTCCAGATAAGAGGTAAAAGAGAATAGAGAATAGAAAAGGTAGTGAAACTTGTATAATAAAAATGGACTACCAAAAGAGTGAAAATATGATATAATATTTTCAGGAGAGTGAACAAGATGGAAAGAAAAGTGAATTACACAAAGGAGTTCAAGGTTCAAGCGTGTGATTTGGTAGTCAAAAA
>JAZSCT010000067.1:0-2625 GCA_045530725.1 Clostridia bacterium | reverse complement strand
TGAATATATAAGTTTTCATCCATTACTGAATAATCTGTTATATCGTGTATATCTGTATTTGTGACAAGTCTTCCGTCTCCACCCATCTGCGGTGAAAACTTGTATGCACCTAAGTTTCGTGCCGTTGTAATCTCAATATTCGGGTGTAAATCCGACAAATTACATTTCACGGTAAAGGCTTCACCTTGGTAAACAGTATGCTTTTCATCGGTATCAAGGCTAATTATTTCCACAGCATCTTTGTATCTCGGTATGACTAAATACCATTCATCACCCTCAAAATCAAAATGCTGAATTTTACCGATAGATTCATCCGAAAGGCTTTCAAACACACCTTTTACATAGTTGTTTCGAAAATCCATTCTGTCACCATAGCCTAAAAAAGCTACTGCAAAATGTGGCTGCCCTTCGTAATTGTCAAATTCAAAGACATTAGCATACTCTGTTCGGTAATCGCTATCTTTATATACCATACCGGGACCATCATCCACATTTAGCTTTGGCGCAGAACATCCAAAAAGGCTCGCTATAAGTGTTAATATAGCTGTGAGTTTCATAATGTTTTTCACCGTCCTCATCTTATCACCCCGCATAGAATAATTCTTCAAAGCATTCATCTTCAGGAATGCCGTTTACTTTTCTTGGCCATTTTGATATGTCAATTTCAAATCTTACTGTCCATCCATCTTCTGTCATTAAATCTACATAAGTTTCGCCATCTGTCCAAGCCGGAGTAAGATGCATTCCTTCTCCAAGCTCGTGCTTATCCATATCAGGAACAACTTGAGCCATCATCGGAATTTTCAACACCACCTCGTGTCCTTCATTAAAAGTGTAGTCATCGTCTGTTATTTGAGGGGTTCCATCCGTTTCGTTTATCTTAAAGTTTGCCCAAATTTCTCTTGTACCCATAATTTCAATACGCTTTTCCATTTTAAAGGATGCAGGATTGTTAAATGCCACGCTATAAACCGTTCCGTCATCTGCACCTTCTTCAATATACTCATCACTGAGTTTTGTGTTATAGAGTTCCTGCACGATTTTAGGTGTATCTCCGTTTATATCCCAAGTATTGAACATATGGTAGTCATTATCACTCCACGAGTCGGAATAGATATAATTTTTACCGATATGGGCTAAGTAAACATCAAAATCATAAGCGTAATTTTTCTCGTCTATAACAGTTTTTCCGTTCACAGTAACCGAAAGTATGTTGTATGAACCATAATCATCTGCCTTTGTTTCGATTTCAATACAATCTTTTTTATTGTCTGTTAAATCTAAATCAAAGTCAATTTTGTTACCCTTTGGAAGCATTATGCCAAAGCTTTTTGACGGTGCAGTTTTATATTCGTCTCTGATTATGTTAGGATTATCATCAAAATATAGCTTTACAGAAAGTGGACCAACTGTGTATGCTGCAATATCATACGGACTAAACCAAAATGTGATTCCCTGATAATCAATAGTCCACTTATAATCATCAGCGGAATATCCCTTGAATATTTCCCATAACTGATCATCATCAAAAGCAATGTAGTCGTATTTATTGGAAATTTCCGTTTCAAGAATATCAGGAAGTCCCTTTATGCTCGACATAACATCCGTAAGAATAAGTTCTTTCCCTGTTTTCGGATCAAGGTTTACGGTTTTATAATAATAGTCGGGATGTACGCCACCGGAATATACAAAGGTATCTTCAAGATAACTTACAATTTTTGTGTCTGATCTTTGCAGATAGGTTCTTGTTGTTCCTTCAAGATTAACGGGATTAAAATCATCACCTGATAAATCTTTAGCAGCATCGACCAACTCATACATTGTAGATTTTGCATTTTTTAAGGCATCGTCATTTTGTTTTGAGAACTCCTTCTTGAGTTCAGGAAACCTCTTTTCATCTTCGTCTGAAAGCTTTAAGCTGTTCCAAGATACATTGGCAATAACATTATTTTCGTTCCACTCTTCGATATTTTTATCTCCAAGCATAACTGAAATAAATGATATATCGCCCTGTTTTTCTTCTGTTTTGACTGTATCAGGTGTTTTCTTGCAAGAGCAAAGAGAAAATACCAAGCAGATTGCAAGTCCTGCACTTATTGTTTTTCTGAGCATAACATTAGCTCCTTTCATTTTTATAAGGAAATTCTTCTTCTCAAAAACCCTCAACAAAAGAAAGTTGAAGGCTTTTGAGAAGAAGGGAGCGAAAGCTCCCTTCCGCACATTTAAAGCTTATCTTTCAAGGGTAGTAAGCTGATTGAATAATCCTTTTAAGTAATTGTCTGTAAGGTCCTCGTCAAATGCACCGATTTTAACACCGAAAAGTCCCTGATCTTCTGTGCCTTTGTATTCAAAGCCTACGAAAATTTCTTTGTATTCTTCCTCGTCATCTACTTCTTTGAATGTGTATCTGATAACTTTTACAGGTTTACCTTCATAGCTGATACCGAGGTCTTTGATTTCTTCTTCATATGATGCGTATTCCTCTTCATCTACTGCACCTGCGAAGTAGTAGTCTACAAAAGGTACGTTACTGCCGATTCCCTCAAAGTATTTGTAACCCATAACTTCAGCATCCCAGGAATAATCAGTTGCGCAAAGTCCTACCATATCACCTGAATCGAGGGG
>JAZSCT010000016.1:0-1938 GCA_045530725.1 Clostridia bacterium | reverse complement strand
GTCTGCAATATAACAAGTTCTTTGTCCCCAAGGTTCCGTTTCAGGTGCTAACACAGAAACTGCTCCTTTACTGACAGCCTTTTCATATTCAGCATCTACTTCTTCAAAGGTGTCAACATATAATGCAATCCCAGGAACGCTTTTGAATCTCTGTTTTTTGCGGCATTCCACATTTTAATTTCTAATTCTTGAATATTCATATCATTACCCTCCATCATATGTACTATTTTAATTTAACGAAAATACCCACAAAGCAGGTATATGGCTTGATAATTGTCTCAAAGTGCTGCTTATCGCCACAAGCATATTTATGATTCGTAGCAAACCACTCGCTCCATGCATTTTCAAAACACTCCATTTCCCATGCTTCAACTTTTTCAATCCTGCTGTGGTCTCCGATAATTTCTTTCCATTCTCTTGGACTTTTAAACATATATGCTTCCTCCCCAAGCCAATCAGAAAGAAGCTCTTCAGAATGTCCCGCATATTCATCTTTTATCCCCGGAATGCCAATCAACACTACAGCCTTATCGTCCAAGAATGGCAAAATTTTATTATCAAAAAATCCAACTTTACCTGCAAAATAATGGTAAGAATCTATGCTGACCAAAGCTTGAAACTGCCCTTTATCAAAACTTAAATCAGTCGCATCCTCGCAAACGGGGGTTATCTGTTCTCCAACTCCCCAGTCTTCAAAACGCCCTGCATTTTCTTCTGCACTGATCCAAAGGTCATTTGCATAAACCTTCGCACCCGTTTCTTTCGCAATTACCAAACTCGTCAGTCCTTTTCCGCACCCCAAATCAAGAACCGTATCATCCTTTTCAAGTTGCAAGGGATATTTTTTGAATAGCTCCTCCAAAACCCTTGCACTATTAGGGCCCATCAGCGTTTCTGACGACATGTAATTTGTATAATCATTGATATTCATAATTCTTACTCCTCAAATTCTTTTCTTCTATTCCTTGCATTATCAATAAAGAGCATTCATCTCACAAGGCAAATGCTCTCTAAAATCGCTACCTTTTCAGAAAATACTACTTTAGGCTACCCTCGCCACCCATCATTCTCATCATTTCTTCTATTTTCTCAACAGGAAAAGGCGGATGACTAATAGGTTTCATCGCAATAGACATAAGTTTCATCGGATTATCATCTGCTGCAACCCGATTAGAACTGAAAGAACCACACATCTTACATCTATGAATAACCGCCCATTCTCCATTCTTTTTAACCCACACCGATACAGGTTCCATATGTCCACCACAATCCGATTCACGATCTCCCGGCTCTATATCCACATGCAAACTATAAAGACAATTGGGACAATGATTTCTATGATTGCTTCCGGCACCTTCAGGTACTACCATTCTCCCACAATTCCTGCAAGTAAACGTTTCATTACAAGGATGTGTTTTATAATAACCTTTTTCATATTTCCTTCGTTTGTTATCTCTATTCATCCTTGAATCCTCCTTCATTCTCTCTTTTTGAGGATTCATATTCATGTATAATTCCCTGAATTCTTTTTTCAGAAAGGTAATACGTTTTACTTAACTCTTCAATAGTCTGACCTGAATAGTAGCGGTTCACTATCATTTGATTACGTTCTGCCAATTTTTCTTTTGTGCCATTCTTCTCGCCCCATAACAATGAATTTTCACTTTTTCTGGGAATATAAATCAGTTGACCATCAATATATTTTTGAATTTCTTCAACAAGTTTCTTTGGCAAAACACCTTCTGCATTTACATAGCTCATATGCGACCTCCTAACAATAACTTAGGATGCAATGGCTATTACATATTCTTTTTATTTGCAATAGACATCGCTATCGCACAATTCACTTATACTTCTTCAAAAAACACTCTTTGAACCTTTGTAGTTGTATTTTCATAATTATAATATATACGTAAAATAATCATCAAGCTCAAATTT
>JAZSCT010000058.1:0-59431 GCA_045530725.1 Clostridia bacterium | reverse complement strand
TAAAAGACACGGGGACGGTTCTCATGTCTTGATTGAAGACCTTGATAAGAACTGAAGATTTGCGAATCGATCCTATGACAAAAGGCAGAAACGAAAGTAATCGTTTCTGCCTTTTAAAATTACTGTTTTTAAGAGTATGCCTCAGATAAAGATTTGTTTAGTTTATTTTCTTTTAAAATGAACCTGACTTATTACAATACCTGCAAATATCAGTATGCAACCAATATATCCTCTTAAAGAAATCACTTCATTTAAGAATATCATACCGCCGATTGCGGCAAACACAGATTCTGTAGAAAGAATAATAGGTGCATATGTAGGGTCTGCATCCTTCTGACCGAGAATCTGACAGGTGTATGCAACACCTGAAGAAAATACACCACAATATACGATAGGCCATATGGTAGATGTGAGAAGTTCCACAGATGGAGCATCTTCAGTAAATATACCTACTATAAGACCAATCATACCACAGGTAAAGAACTGTACTGCACTATATTTGATAGGGCTTACCTTAGATATGAATTTGTCTATTGTAAGAATGTGGAACGACCAGAATACCGAACCTGCAAGAAGGTATATATCAGATAATCCAACTGATGTGTAACCGTCTGTCATACATAAGAAATACAAACCTACTATAGAAAGAAATGCACCAAGCCATACATTGTATGTGGTTTTTTTTCTCCATATTATAAAGGCAAATACCGGCACAAGCACAGAATAAAATCCCGTGATAAATCCCGCCTTGCCTGCCACCTTGTCTATGTTTATTCCTTCCTGCTGAAGATAAGATGCAATAAAGAGTACCACACCTGTAATCATACCATATTTAAGTGTGGAAAGGAATTTCTTTGTAAATATACTTTCCCTTTCAAATATAAGTATTACGGGAATAAGTGCAATTGTGCCAAGTACCGATCTTGCTGCAAGGAAATATCCCGAGCCGATACTTACATCACATTGTGCCACAAATGCAAATCCCCATACGATTGCTGCCATAAATAAAAAAATGTTTGACTTAAATCTATTGCTCATTTTATTCTACCTCATATATAGTAATCACAAATGCAATTCTATCATTAATTGACATAATTTGCAAGACGTTTTCTGTAATATAACACTTTTCTTTCACAAAACTATCATAATCAAAGAGTAGCATAATAATGAACAGATGTATATCTGTTCGACGTGAAATCATTTTTCACATATTCCCCTGAATGAAAAGAGCCGATATTTATCATATCGGCTCTTTTCTCCTTTAATTTAAATACTATTTGCAAATTGGATTCTGTATCATTAAGTATGACAAACTGAACCGAAGTTGTATGTTTATACTACGATGGTGAAGTTTGTTCAAAACAAAATGGCACAAAAACAAAGGAAAGCATCATATTTGATGCTTTCCTACATTAAAAATACCTTATATATTCTTTCTATGCCATTTTGTGGTATGAGGAATTTTTACATCCCGAAGGTTTACTTATTTGGCAGACTTATCAATAGCTTCCCAAAGTCCGTTTAAGTAGCATGATCCAAGTGCTCTGTCATAAAGACCGTATCCTGGTTTTCCTGTTTCTCCCCAGACCATTCTTCCGTGGTCAGGACGGATTGGACCTTCAAACTTAATATCATAGAATGCCTTCATAATCTCATACATATCGATACTTCCGTATTCAGACATATGAGCAGTTTCTTCAAATGAACATCCGTCAACTCTTAAGATATTTCTTACGTGACCGAAGTGGATTCTGTCAGAGAAGTCGTGTATAAGTTTCACAAGGTCATTTGCCGCATTTGGTCCAAGTGAACCTGTGCAAAGTGTGATACCGTTGTATGTACTTGGAACAGTCTCTGCAAGTCTCTTATAACTATCATAGTCTTTGATGATTCTTGGAAGACCAAAGATGCCCCATGGTGGGTCGTCAGGATGGATTGCCATTCTGATATCGTTGATTTCTGCTACAGGGATGATCTTCTTTAAGAAGTATCCTAAGTTCTCCCAGAGTTTTTCATCATCGATTGCTTCATATTCTTCAAGGATGCCTTTTAACTGATCTTTTGTATAACTTGCATCCCAGCCGGGAAGTGTAAGTTCGTCATTCTTAAGATCCCATTTGTCAATCTGATCCTGATAATATACAAGTGATGTAGAACCGTCTTTGTTTACATGATCAAGTTCTGATCTTGTCCAGTCGAATACAGGCATGAAGTTGTAGCATACAACTTTGATACCGCATTTTCCCAGATTGTTGAGAGTTTCACAGTAGTTAGCGATAAGTCTGTCACGTGAAGGTTTACCCATTTTGATATCTTCGTGAACAGGTACACTTTCGATAGTGGTGAACTCTAATCCCTTAGCCTCAATTTTGTCCTTTAGTGCTTTGATTTTTTCGTAACTCCACACTTCGCCTACGGGAACATCGTATATAGCACTTACGATACCTTTCATACCCGGAATCTGTCTTATCTGATCAAGAGTAACAGGGTCGGAATCGCCGTACCATCTGAAGGTCATCTTCATAATAGTAATCTCCTTTTTTATAAAAACTTTTGTACCAAAATTATACAACACAAAGGAGCGTTTGTCAATCATACATAAAACTTGAACTGACAGCGGTTTTATGTTAGAATAAGAACGAAAGCATTGAGTTTATATTTTTTATCAGCAAAGAATATATGAAAGGTGATGAATATGAAAAAAGAATCAGTTATTCAAATGATAAAATTCACATTGTTTTCTGTATCTGCAGGAATCATACAGGTTGTGTCATTTACTTTGTTTAATGAATTATTGGACTGGAGATACTGGCCGTCTTATCTTACATCCCTTATCTTGTCAATAATATGGAACTTTACATTCAACAGACGCTATACCTTCAGATCTGATGCAAATGTTCCTGTAGCAATGGCGAAACTCTTTGGATTCTATGCGGTGTTTACACCTTTGTCAACATATCTTGGTCATCTTGCAGAAATGTCACAGATCAATGACTACATCATCTTAGCCGTTACAATGATTTCAAATTTTATCCTTGAATTTTTGTTTTCAAAATATGTGATATATATCAATCAGGAAAATACAAGAGGATAAATGCCTTTAATAATATCAAAAAAAGACACCGATATGGGTGTCTTTTCTGTTATTTACACTATATCAATAAGTACCTCGTCCATACTTCTCTTTGGTACGCTTATTGATCCGTCTTCATTCCTGAAGTATTTTACATCATTATCTTTCATTTCACATTCGTTGCTTTCTTCCATAGGGAATCCCAATGATAATACATAAAGTACATCAAGGTTTTCATCAATGTTTAAGATTTCTTTCACTTTTTGTCTTTCTACTGATGCAAACCAGCAACTTCCAAGTCCTTCCTCATATGCAGTAAGCATCATATTTGTAATTGCCGCACCTGCATCTGTATCAAAAGAAGTTTTCATATTTTTATCCCCCAGAATGATTACATAAGCGGTAGGTTCTTCTCCTTCTTTTGGTTTGCCTGAACCATCTTCGAAATATGCCGCCCATTTAAGGCAGGGAAATATTTTGTTGCACATCTCATCACTTGATACAACCATATACTTAAGTGGCTGCATATTTGCCGCAGATGCGCAGACTCTGGCAGAGTTTATGATTTTTTTAAGTACATCATTTGCGGGTTTTATTTGTTTATATTTTCTTATTGTACGTCTTTTCATTATTGCTTCATATACTGTCATATCAATTCACCTCGCATAGTATTTTACAATAATCAAAGAGAATAGTCAACCTTGACAAATATACTTAAATAAAGATATAATCAATTAAAATGGGGTGTTAGGCGTGTTATACGATATACTGATAGTAGGTGGCGGTGCAAGCGGAATGATTTCTGCAATATTCGCACACAAAACCAATCCAAAACTCAAAATATGCATCGTTGAAAAAAACAACCGTGTTGGGAAGAAAATCCTTACCACAGGTAACGGAAGATGCAACCTTACAAATATGAATACAGAGCCTTCCAATTATCATGGGAAAAACCCACGCTTTGTAATGAGTGCTCTTTCAAAAATGAATATATATGATACCCTTGATTTCTTTGAGAGTATCGGTGTTGTAGCAAAGGCAGAAGAGGACGGCAAGGTGTATCCTTACAGTCTTCAGGCATCAAGTGTAGTGGATTCATTAAGATACGAACTTGAAAGAACAGGTTGTGAAGTCTTTTGTGATACAGACTGTAAGGAGATAAGGGTAAAAGACGGAATATTCTTTCTATATTGTGCAAATGGTAAGGTATTTAATGCAAAAAAAGTTATCTTTGCCACAGGAAGTATAGCAGGAATAAAAGGGGATACTTCAGGTTCATATTCTGTGGTGGAAAACCTCGGACACAAAACTACAGATCTTATCCCTGCATTGGTTCAACTAAGGACAAAGGATAAAAAATGTGCATCCATGAAGGGCGTGAAGGTGATGGCAATTGCCTCGGCATATGTTTCGGGAGAGTTAATAAAAAGCGAGTACGGAGAAGTGCTTTTTACAGATTACGGGCTTTCAGGTCCGCCCATATTTTCATTATCAAGAATTATGTCTGAAGCAATAAATAAAGGAAAAAAAGCAGAAATATCCCTCAATCTTATGCCTGATAAGTCAATAGATGATGTATATATGCATCTTCTCAAAAGAAGAAGAGATGTATCTTTGGAAAACTACCTTCTGGGTATGATGAACAAATTTGTGGGAATAAGACTTATCAAAGATATAACTGAAGAAAAACTCACCGCAGTTTCATCTGTTCTTAATGACAACATTTTATACAAACTTGCATCCATTATCTGTGACTGGAGATTTGAAATATCCGGTACAAATTCATTCGAATCCTGTCAGGTGGTTGCAGGTGGTATAGATTCTTCTGATTTCAATCCTTCCACTATGGAGTCAAAGATTGTGTCAGGACTCTATCTTACAGGAGAAGTCCTTGATATAGACGGAGACTGCGGCGGATACAATCTTCAATGGGCGTGGAGTTCAGGTACACTTGCAGGCATAAGTGCGGCAGAGAGTATCTGACAATCCTTTTTTCGAAGGGAATATAAAAGATGATTATAAATTCAATTAAACTTCCGATAGATCACAGTTTTTCTGACCTTATGAATAAGGCGGAGAAAAAAGCCGGATTTAAGATAGACAAGTTAATTATAAAAAAGAAGTCTGTAGATGCAAGAGGCGGAGTGTCATTTGTATATATGGTAGAAGCACTAAAAAAGGGTGAAGAAGAAATCATCACCCGCCTTAGTGTGCCAAAAACTCAGTCGCCACTTCGTCCCATTGTGGTGGGAAGCGGTCCTGCAGGACTTTTTTGTGCATATGTTCTTTCTCTTTCAGGGTTATGTCCCATCGTGTTTGAAAGGGGAGATATGGTAGATAAAAGGGCAAAAAAGATTGACTTGTTTTTTGATACGTCGGATTTAGATACAGAAAGTAATATTCAGTTTGGCGAAGGAGGAGCAGGTACCTTTTCTGACGGAAAACTTACCACTCTTATATCAAGCCCTTACAAAGAAGAGGTACTTCGTCTTTTTGTAGAATGCGGTGCTCCTGAAGAAATTCTCTATCAGGCAAAACCTCATATAGGAACAGACAAATTAAGAATTGTAATAAAGAATTTAAGACAAAAAATCATATCATATGGGGGAGAATTTCATTTCAACGAAAAGGTATGTGACATCAGTATAACAAATAACAAAATAACTAAGGTTGTCACAGACAAAGATGAATACCCTTGCTGTGATGTGGTTTTTGCAACAGGTCACAGTGCAAGGGATACATTTGAAATGCTTTACAAAAAAGGTCTTCAAATGATTCCCAAGGCATTTTCTCTGGGAGTAAGAATAGAACATCTGCAGAGTGATATAAACAAAGCACAGTACAAGGACTTTTGTGAAAGCCCATATCTTGGTGCGGCGGATTACAAACTGAGTCACCATGCCGCAACAGGCAGAGGAGTATATACCTTCTGTATGTGCCCCGGAGGTGTGGTGGTAGGTGGAGCAAGTGAAGAGGGAATGGTATGTACAAACGGTATGAGTTATTATGCCCGAGATAAAATAAATGCCAACTCTGCACTTCTTGTAAGTGTTACTCCCGATGATTTCCCCACTTCACATCCATTGTCGGGGATAGAACTTCAGAGAATGTATGAAAAAAGGGCATTTGAAGCAGGCGGTGGTAAGTTTTTTGCACCTGTACAGAAGGTGGGAGATTTCTTTTTGGGGAAAACAGGCGACAGTTTTTATAAGGTGGAGCCTTCATACCGTCCCGGTGTGACACCTTATGATATGAACAGACTTTTCCCTTCATATATTACTGACTCAATGAAAGAAGCCATAACTCATATGGGAAGAAAACTTAAAGGTTTTGATGACAAAGATGCGGTACTTACGGGGATTGAAGCAAGAAGTTCATCGCCTGTAAGGATATTAAGAAACGAAGAATTTATGTCAAATGTTGAAGGGATTTACCCAAGCGGAGAAGGTGCGGGATATGCAGGAGGCATCACATCCTCTGCCATTGACGGCATCAGATGTGGAATGAGTATAGTGAATAAATATATTACTTGAAAAAATCCTCTCATTGTGATAAAATATTTAATTATCTGTATTTAGGAGAATTAATATGTCAAAATTGGTTGGAATTATTGCCGCAATGAATATTGAACTTGATATGCTGAAGGCGGAGGCAACAGACAAACAATCGGAGATTATCAGCGGAATAGAATTTACAAAAGGTGAGATAAACGGTCATAGAGTGGTTATGGCAGTATCGGGAGAAGGTAAGGTAAATGCATCAATGTGTGCAGAGGCTATGATACTCAGATATAGTCCTGATATGATCATAAACACAGGTGTGGGCGGATCACTTAATATAAATCTCAATATAGGAAATATTGCCATTGCGGAAAGTGTGGTTCAGCACGATTATGACATCACTTTTCTCGGATGGCCTCTCGGTATGACTCCTTTCGGCAAAAGAAGTGATGATAAGCCATGGGGAGAAGATGCAACTGTTGAGATAAAGTGTGATGAAAAAATCGTATCTTCATTCCAGAAGGCAACGGAAATCCTTGGCATTCACACTTATACAGGGGTTATTGCAAGCGGAGATCAGTTTATCGCCGATTCTTCAAAGAAGGATTTCATTGTAGATAATTTCTGTGCAGTATGTTGCGAAATGGAAGGCGGTGCCATCGGTCAGGTGGCAAGACTCAACGGGGTACCTTTTGGTGTGGTACGTGCTATTTCCGACAATGCTGACGAAAATGCAGAAGTATATGAATTTAATGCAGTAGATGTGGCAAAGAACTCTATCTTGGTTACAAAGGAATTTTTAAATATTATAGACAAATAATTCGGAGGAAGAAACAATGTCAAAGATTATTCTTACCGGTGACAGACCTACCGGAAAACTTCACATAGGACACTATGTAGGTTCGCTTAAAAGAAGAGTAGAACTTCAGAACTCAGGTGAGTTCGACAAAATTTACATAATGATAGCAGATGCTCAGGCACTTACCGACAATGCTGACTGCCCTGAAAAAGTAAGACAGAATGTTATCGAAGTGGCGCTTGATTATCTTTCCTGCGGTCTTGATCCCGAAAAGAGCACACTTTTTATCCAGTCACAGATTTCAGAACTTACAGAACTTTCCTTCTATTATATGAACCTTGTTACTGTTTCAAGACTTCAGAGAAACCCCACAGTTAAATCAGAAATCCAGATGAGAAATTTTGAAGCAAGTATTCCTGTGGGATTCTTCACATATCCTATAAGTCAGGCGGCAGATATTACAGCGTTTAAGGCTACTACTGTTCCTGTAGGTGAGGATCAACTTCCTATGATAGAGCAGACAAAAGAAATCGTAAGAAAGTTCAACCAGGTTTATGGAGAGACTCTCACAGAACCTGAAGTACTTCTTCCCTCAAATGCGGCATGCTTAAGACTTCCGGGTACAGACGGCAAGGCGAAGATGAGTAAGTCCCTTGGCAACTGTATATACCTTTCTGACACAGAGAAGGACGTGAAACAGAAGGTAATGGGAATGTTTACAGATCCAAACCACATCAGAATCGAAGATCCCGGTTCTATCGAAGGCAATACAGTATTTACATATCTTGATGCATTCTGTAAGGAAGAACATTTCGGTATCTATCTTCCTGAATATCAGAACCTTGACGAACTTAAGGCTCATTACCAGAGGGGCGGTCTTGGTGATATGAAGGTTAAGAAGTTCTTAAACAATGTTTTGCAGGAAGAACTCCAGCCTATAAGAGAAAGAAGAAAAGAATTCGAAAAAGATATTCCTTATGTGTATGAAATATTGAAAAAGGGTACCGAAAAGGCAAGAGAAGCAGCATCAAAGACATTGGCTGATGTGAAAGAGGCTATGAAAATCAATTACTTTGATGATGAAGAACTTATAAGAGAACAGGCGGAAAAATACGCAAATCAATAATTCACCATAGAATTTCGGAGATGTAGATTATTTTACATCTCCTTTTTTGTAAAAAACATTTACATAGTTTCTTAAAAATGATATACTATAATGTATTGAAGAAAAGAAGGATGGTTTTTATGCAGAATTTTATATATCATACACCAACCAAGGTGTTTTTTGGAAAAGATACTCACAAAAATGTGGGCGAGATTATAAAAAACTATGGTTACAAAAAGATAATGATGCAATACGGCAAATCAAGCATCAAAAAGTCAGGTCTTTATGATGAAGTTGTGAATTCTCTTAAGAATAATAATATAGAATTTGTAGAAATGGGTGGTGTTGATCCCAACCCGAGACTTTCCTTTGTATATGATGCCATAAAGGTTGCAAGAGAAGAGAAAGTTGAATTTATTCTTGCAGTAGGCGGCGGAAGTGTGATAGATTCCTGCAAGTTCACAGCACTTGGTGTTAAGTATGAGGGAGACGTATGGGATTTCCCTACAAAAAAGGCAACTCCAAAGGATGCTTTGCCTGTGGGATGTATCCTTACCATATCTGCGGCAGGAAGTGAAATGAGTCAGTCTGCGGTTATTTCAAATACGGATATTAAGGAAAAGCGTGGATGCGGTACAGAGTTCAACAGATGTAAGTTTGCAATTCTCAACCCTGAACTTACCTATACTGTGAGCCCTTATCAGACTGCCTGCGGCATTGTGGATATGATGACTCATACAATGGAGAGATATTTCTATCCTGTAGAACCCACGCCTCTTACAGACAGTATTTCAGAAGCGATTCTTAAGAATGTTATAAAAAGTGCAAAAGTAGTTATGGATAATCCCTCAGATTTCCAAGCAAGGGCAAATCTTATGTGGGCATCATCCCTTTGTCACAATGACCTTACAGGATGCGGAAGAGCACATGCTTTGGCAGTTCATCAACTTGAACATGCCTTAAGTGGCGAGCATGAGGATGTGCCTCACGGTGCAGGACTTGCACTTTTGTATCCCAAATGGGCAAAATATGTGTATAAATATGATGTATCGAGATTTGCACAGTTTGCAAGAAATGTATGGGATGTAGAAGAATGCGATGATGAAAAAGCGGCATTAAAAGGTATTTGTGAGATGGAAAAGTTTTTTGAATTTCTTAATATGCCAAGTCGTCTCTCGGATTTTGACATCCCTCATACTCCATCAGAAGTTTATGCAAATCTTTGTACCTATTCAAAAACAAGAACCATTCCATCTGTAATAGAACTTGGATATGAACAGGTAAAAGATATTTTTGATATGTGTATCTGATAAAAATCAGGAGGTTCAGTTATGTTTGATGTAAAAAAGACCACAGAAGAATGTGTTGAATGGATAAGAGAATTTTTTCACAAAAACGGCAAGGACTGCAATGCAATCATTGGTATTTCAGGCGGCAAAGACAGTTCTGTTGCGGCGGCTTTGTGTGTAGAAGCACTTGGTAAAGAAAGAGTAATAGGTGTGCTTATGCCTTGCGGAAATCAGCATGACATTGATATGGCATACCTTCTCTGCAATCATCTTCAGATAAAGCATTTTGTTGTAAATGTAAAAGATGCCATAGATTCTCTTATAGATAGTATTCCCGAAGAAATTCAGTTGTCATCCCAGTCAAGGACAAATCTTCCCCCGAGAATAAGAATGTCAACTCTTTATGCAGTAGGACAGAGTCTTAACGGCAGAGTGGTGAATACCTGCAATCTTTCAGAAGACTGGGTAGGATACTCCACACGTTACGGTGATGCGGCAGGAGATTTCTCTCCTATGTGCAATCTTACCGTTACAGAAGTCAGGGAAATAGGAAGATATCTTGGTCTTCCTGATGTACTCGTAGATAAAGTGCCTATAGACGGTCTTTGCGGAAAAACTGATGAAGAAAATCTTGGTTTTACTTATGCAGAACTTGACCGCTATATAAGAGAAGGCATAATAGAAGATCAGAAGAAGAAAGCACTTATTGATACAAAGCACAGAAACAATCTCTTCAAACTTCAACTTATGCCATCATTCGACCCGAAAATTAACACAATATAAGGAGACATATTATGGCTGACAAAATGATAGAAAGAATAAATGAACTTTACAAAAAATCCAAAGCAGAAGGCCTTACAGAAAAAGAAAAGAAAGAACAAGCCCAACTCAGACAAAAGTATGTTCAATCTTTCAGACAGAGTCTTATGGGTACTTTGGAAAATGTGTATCTTGTGGACGAAAACGGCAATCAGGAGAAACTTAAGAAAAAGTAACAGTTTTTGATGAGGTAATATTGATGGAAGATAATAAAGAAATTTTCTCTGATGTGATGACAGAGCCAAAAGAAGAAACTGCATTACATACAGATGATCATACAGATACAGAAGAATCGCTGACCGAAAGTGAACCATCCATGGATTTGACTGAAGAAGCAACAGACAAGGCAACAGCAGAATCAGATGATTACCTGATAAATAAAAGTATTACAGAAGATAACCTTAAGAAAGATACTTCTATATCCTCAAAGAAAATACGCCTTCCCAGAGGGTATATTTATGCTTTGATAATAGTGTTGATTCTTACCGGTGTAATTTCCTTTGTTTCATATCTCATAGATTTTATAAACAGGGAACCTGACGTAAATCTTTTTGGACAGAGTGAACTCATATGTGCAAAAACAAAGGGCAAGTGGGGATACATTGACAAAAAGGGAAATATGATAATTGCTGCAGTATATGACTCTGTAACAGAGTTTAGTGATGGATATGCAAAGGTCACATCAGGAAACAAATCGGGAATTATCAATACCAAAGGTCAGGTGGTTGTACCGTTAGAATATGATGATGTTACTCTCTTTTCTGATGGAATGGCGGCAGTTTGTCGCAACAGGAAATGGGGATATGTAAATGAAAAAGGTGTACTTATAACCAATATCCAATATGATGAGGCAAAGGAATTTTCCAAAGGAAAAGCACCTGTCAAAACCGATGGTAAATGGGGATATATCAACAAAAAGGGAGAGCAGGTCGGTTCTTTCTTATATGATGAAGCCTATCCTTTTTCTCAAAACGGACTGGCACTTGTATGTATGGGAGGACGATACGGATATGTAAATACCCGTCTATTCTTAAAGATTGCCGCTGTTTATGATATGGCAGAATCTTTCAACGATGATGGCTATGCAACAGTTTCCACAGGCGACAAAGTGGGAGTAATTGACAAAAGCGGAAAATACCTTTTGCCTGTAGAATTCGGTGCGGTGATTTATGCAGGAGATGATAAGTTTATTGTCAGAAGTATGAATTCGTTTTACGGTGTGATGGACAATGATGCAGACTGGATAATCGAGCCTGAATACGACGAAATCGCATCATATTGTGACAAAGTGGCAGTTGTGAGAAAAGGTAAAGAGTGGGGATACATAGATGATGACAATGATGAAATCACACCTATACAGTATGATGCTTTGAGACCTTATTCAAAGATGGGATATGCCATAGTATCCAAAGAACAAAAATACGGATTCATTGATGACGAAGGGGATGCTGTTATCTTACCTTTGTATGATGATATAGGTGAATTTATATGCAGAGTCACATGGATAAAAGTGGGAGACAATTTCGGATTTATTGATTCTGACGGAAATGTTGTCATTCAGCCGCAGTATAAGGAAGCATCCTGCTTTTATGATGACGGATATGCAATAGTTCTTGACAGAGATAAGAGATATACCCTTATTAATAAAAAAGGTGAAACGTTTGGCAAATCCTTTGAAGGAATCGGTATGTATGACAGAAAGTGTTGTAAAACAAGCGGTTGCTTTGATGAGTGTATATTTGAGAGTGACTACTGTTATGAGCACAGCCAACTAAATTAGCAGAAAGGTAAAAACACTCTGTACCGCAAAAGTGCAAGTAAAAAATAAATATGTAATCAATGTGGAAAATCTTACTTCGGTAAGATTTTCTTTGATTTTATGCACTTTTGCTACTTGCAAACAGAACCTCTCGGAGTATCGCATACACCTTCGGATTCTGTTTGCAAGTTACAAAGCGTTTTTTCTCTTTCTGCTCCTCGAAACACTCTGTACCGCAAAAGTGCAAGTAAAAAAATAAGTATGCAATCAATGTAGAAAATCTTACTTCGGTAAGATTTTCTTTTTTTATTTATAATTTTTTAAGTTTGTTGAATACTAATAAAAACAAAAAGGAGAAATTATATGAAAACTTTCACACATACTGTTACAGATGAACTTGGTATTCACGCCCGTCCTGCAGGACACCTTGTAAATATGGCTAAGAAATTTGAAGACACAATTATTATTAAAAAAGGCGACAAAGAAGCAGATGCCAAAAAACTTCTTCAGGTTATGAGCCTTGGAGCCAAGATGGGAGATACATTGGTCTTTGAAATAGACGGAAATAATGAAGAAGAAACGGTTGTAAAGGTGGAAGAGTTCGTTAAGGAAAATTTTTGAGGTGAATATATGATAATCAAAGGCAAGGGAGTAAGTCAGGGGATTAATTTCGGAAAGATTCTTATATATAACAACAAAGTTATGGACATTAAGCGTTACTCTGTAGAAAACCCCACCGAAGAAATCAAGCGTCTCCATTACGCCATCCTTATGGCAAAGGATGATCTTGACAAACTTTATGATCAGGCACTTAAAGAAGTGGGTAAGATAAATGCAGAAGTGTTTTCCATTCACAAAATGATGCTTGAGGACGAAGACTATACAGGCTTTGTTGAAAATATAATCAATACACAAAAAGTCAATGCGGAATATGCTCTTGCAGTTACATCTGACAACTTTTCAAAGATTTTTCTGGAAATGAATGATGAGTATATGAGTGCAAGGGCAACGGATATCAGGGATGTGTCTGAAAGAGTGATAAGAATCCTCAAAGGAAGAGGGGAAACAAATTCCCATATAGATGAGCCTGTAATAATTGTAGCAGGGGATCTTACCCCGGGAGAAACTGTTCAACTTGATAAGTCAAAGGTTATGGGATTTATAACAGAAGCAGGGTCAGAAAACTCCCATACTGCAATCCTTGCAAGAAGTATGGGCATTCCTGCCATTGTTAATGCAGGAAAGATACATGAGAGTACAAACGGAAGTTTTGCCATAATTGATGGCACAAAGGGTGAGTGTATTATAAGTCCTGATGAGGAGACGCTTTCTGTATATAAGGATTTAAAGAAAAAAGACGATGAAAAAATTCTTCTTTTCAGATCCTTGAGCGGCAAAGAAACCGTCACAAAAGACGGAAGAAAAATAAAACTCTATGCAAACATAGGTTCTCCGCAGGAAGTAAAAAGTGCAGTTATGAATGATGCAGAAGGGATTGGTCTTTTCAGAAGTGAATTTCTGTATCTTGACAAATCCGATTATCCCACAGAGGATGAGCAGTTTGAAAGTTACAAAGAAGTCCTGACAAAAATGGGCAATAAGCCCGTGATAATACGGACTCTTGATATCGGTGCAGACAAAAAGATAGACTATTTCCGCCTGCCATACGAAGAAAACCCTGCGATGGGATATCGTGCAATAAGGATCTGTCTTGACAGAAAAGAACTTTTCAAGACACAGTTAAGGGCAATTTATCGTGCATCCAAATTCGGCAATGTATCTGTGATGTTTCCTATGATTACCTCAGTTGAAGAGATATACAATATAAAGGCAATCATCCGTGAAGTAAAAAATGAACTGATTTCTGATGGAATACCTTTTGATGATGAAGTTAAACTTGGTATAATGATAGAAACTCCAGCATCTGCTGTCATAAGCGATATTCTCGCAAAGGAAGTGGATTTCTTTTCCATAGGTACAAATGACCTTACCCAATATACGCTTGCATGCGACAGACAAAACGAAAAAATCTCATCCTTTGTAAACCCTCATCACCCTGCCATCTTAAGGCTCATAGAAACCACCGTAAGAAACGCTCACAAAGAGAATATATGGGTTGGGATATGCGGAGAACTAGCGGCAGACCTTACTCTTACAGAGGAGTTTTTGAGAATGGGTGTAGATGAACTATCTGTATCAAGCCCGTACATTCTAAAATTAAGAGGGAAAGTAAGAAGTATATAAAATGCTTTGAATCTATTGAAATAATGTGTATTTTGTGATAGAATAAGAAATAATGAGCAAATGCATCTCCGTACTTAGGTGTGGGCTTGTTTGCTCATTTTTTGTGAATGAAATATACATTTGAAAGGAAGGCATTTTATGAAGGTAATATGGGAACTTTTCGTTGCCTTTTTTAAGATCGGGGCTTTCACTTTTGGCGGCGGATATGCAATGCTTCCTCTTATCGAAAGGGAGATTGTAGAAAAAAGAGCCTATGCTACAAGTGAAGAAATCATGGACTATTTTGCTATAGGACAATGTACCCCCGGGGTTATAGCAGTAAATACTGCTACTTTTGTGGGACACAAAAAAGCAGGATTCAAGGGGGCTATGGCAGCCACAATCGGCGTGGTGCTTCCGTCTGTTATAATAATCACCATTCTTGCAATGTGCTTAAGTTTTGTATATGACTATCCTGTGGTACAGAATGTTCTCTCAGGCATAAGAATAGCGGTTGCTGTTCTTATAGTAAATGCGGTATTTTCTATGTACAAGAAAGGTTGTAAGGATATTTTCGGCATTATTCTGGCAATCATTAGTTTTATTGTTTTTGCTTTTTTGTCTGTATCACCTGTGATTATGGTTATATCAGGTGTCATACTTGGCATACTCTACACAAGGTTAAAAGGAGGGGATAACAGATGAAACTTCTTTTGACTTTGTTCTGTGAGTTTTTTAAGACAGGACTTTTCGCTGTGGGTGGCGGACTTGCCACTATTCCGTTCCTTTACAATATGATAGACAGATACGGATGGTTTTCAGATGAAGTGCTTGGTGATATGATAGCCATTTCCGAATCCACACCGGGACCTATCGGTGTAAATATGGCAACATATTCGGGATACCATGTATTCAGTTCAGAGTATGGTGTGTTTCTTGGTATTCTTGGTGGCATTTTCACTACATTCGGTCTTGTCCTGCCATCATTTATCGTGATTCTCTTTGTGTCACGGATGTATCAGAAGTTCAAAGAAAACAGTCTTGTACAGTCGGGATTTTACGGTATAAGACCTGTTGTGGTAGGTATGATAGGTGCTACTGCGCTGGATATGTTTTTGTCCGCAGTCATAAAAGATGCGTCATCTTTTGACTTTATGAATCTTATTTCAAATGTAAACGTGGGAGCATTGATTCTGTTTTTTGTTTTATTGTTTTTAACAAACAAATACAAAAAACATCCCATAATCTATATAATCATTGCAGGAATTGCAGGAGGAATATTCAAATTTTAACTAAAAAGATTGAATTTAGTGAACTTTTGTGATATAATTATAAGGCTATAAACGTTTGCCGCTTGTGTAATAAAAAAATAAACAGGAGATGCGTTATGAAAAACAATTATTTATCAAAGTCCAGAATACTTTTCTTATTATTTGATATCATCATAGTTGCCATTTCATTTTTGTCGGTAAAACTTCTCTGTTACGGAGGATTTTCCTGGATTACATATTCAAATTATGTGGATATCATTCTTATTGCATCTGTGTTTGTTGCCTCATATGCTATGATGGGGATATACAATAATATGTGGATTTATTCAGGATATTCAGATTATCTCAAGATATTTACGGCATCTGTAGTGGCCACCGTTGTGTCATTTACAATAGTACTTATATATCAGAAATTGTTCGTATTAAACAGAATGGATTATTTTGGTATGAGAGAGTGCATTCTTGTGCTGTTTTTCACAAATGTAGGATTGCTTTCTTACAGAGTTGCCATAAGAGTGGTGACTGTATTTGTAATGAATAAGCAAAATGTGAGAAGTAAAGGCAGAAAGAGACTTCTCATCATCGGTGCAGGAGAGGCATCTAGAATCCTTATGAATGACATTCATCAGAATAACAACCTTGACTATAACGTAGTGGGATTTATCGATGATGACCCTGATAAGACAAATATGAGATTCTGGGGAAAGAAAGTTTTTGGTACAAGGGATAAGATAAAGGAAGTATGCGACAGAGAAAGCATCGACGAAATCCTTATTTCCATTCCATCTGCTCCCAAGGATGAACTGAGAAAGATTCTTGAAATCTGCTCAGCAACCAACCTTAGAATCAGAATTGCACCAAGTATAGATCAGTCAATCACAGGTACATATTCATTTACAAACACAAGAGAAGTGCAGATAGAAGACCTTCTTGAGAGAGATGAGATTGTACTGGAAAATGACCTTATCGCCGATGAAATCGAAGGCAAAGTTGTGCTTGTAACAGGTGGCGGCGGATCTATCGGGTCAGAACTTTGCAGACAGATTTCAAATTACAATCCGAAAAAACTTATCATTGTTGATATATACGAGAATAATGCTTATGATTTGCAGAATGAACTTCGTTCAGCATTTCCGTATCTTGAAATGGAAGTTCTCATTGCATCCATAAGAGATTTCGAAAGACTTGACAGTATATTTGGTGAGTTCAAACCAAATATGGTATTCCATGCGGCAGCACACAAGCATGTACCTCTTATGGAAGACAGCCCAGGTGAAGCAATCAAGAATAATGTCTTTGGCACATTCAATGTGGCTAAGTGTGCAGACAAGCACAATGTAGATAAATTCGTTATGATTTCCACCGATAAGGCGGTTAACCCTACAAATGTAATGGGTGCTACAAAGAGAGTCTGCGAAATGGTGGTACAGTCATTCCAGCAGATTTCCAAGACAGAATTTGTTGCAGTACGATTCGGAAATGTACTTGGATCAAACGGTTCGGTAATCCCGCTTTTCAAAAGACAGATAGAAAAGGGCGGTCCTGTAACTGTTACTCACAAGGAAGTTACAAGATTCTTTATGACTATTCCTGAAGCGGCACAACTTGTGCTTCAGGCATCTGTTTATGCCAAAGGCGGAGAAATCTTTGTACTTGATATGGGCAAACCGGTGAAGATTTATGATCTTGCGGTAAATCTTATAAGACTTTCAGGTTATAAGCCAAATATCGATATGCCGATAGTTGTCACAGGCTTAAGACCCGGAGAGAAACTCTATGAAGAACTCCTTATGAATGAAGAAGGACTTGGCAAAACAAGTCACAAGAAGATCTTTATCGGACAACCCACATTTATGGACTTTGAAGAACTTGAAAAGAACCTCAAAATCCTTAAGGATGCTGTGGATACAAAGGACAATAATGCCATAGTGTATGCACTTGAAACAGTTGTTCCTACATATGCAGAATCCAAAAGACAAAAAAAGAAACTTGACGAAAAAATAGCAAAAGAAGAAAAAGAACTTCAAAAAGTTTAAATGAGGGGACAGGTTGTTGTGGCAAAAAATACTCTTATCATTGCCGCAGGCGGCATCGGGAAACGGACAGGACTTGATATACCAAAGCAGTTTTATACCATTAAGGATAAGCCGGTTATTGCACATACAATAAGTGTCTTTGAGAAGATGGATGAGATTGACGAAATCATTGTTTCCTGCCACAAAGATTATATTTCCCATACTGTGGATATTGTTAATAAATACAACTTAAGCAAAGTTGTATCCGTAGTAGAAGGCGGAGATACAAGACAACAAAGTGTCTTCAAAGCACTTTGCAAGGTAAGTGACGATACAGAATACGTCCTTATTCACGATGCTGCAAGACCTTTTATAAATCAGGACAGTATCAGAAGATGTATGCTTGATGCGAAGATTTCCGGATGTGCATCTGTGGGTAAGAGAGTATCCGATACACTTAAGCGAAGCGATGAAGAAGGGTACATTGAAGATACAGTTGACAGAAACAACCTCTGGCAGATACAGACACCGCAGATTTTTAAGTTTCACATTATATATGAGTGTCACAAAAAATGTATCGAAGATGATGTTTCGTGTACAGATGATTGTATGATTTGCGAAAGATACGGCCACAGGATTAAGATTACCCAGGCATCATGTATCAATATGAAACTTACTGACAAAAGTGATATTCTTATTGCGGAGGCGATACTGAATGTTTGACATAAGAGTTGGGACAGGGTATGATGTACATATCCTTACAGAAAACCGAAAACTCATACTGGGCGGAGTAGATATTCCTTACGAAAGGGGTCTTCTGGGACATTCCGATGCAGATGTGCTTGTGCACGCCATTATGGACAGTCTTCTGGGTGCACTGAGTCTTGGAGATATCGGCAAACTTTTTCCCGATTCAAAAGATGAATTCAAAGGGATAAGCAGTATGCTTCTGCTTGAAAGGGTATATGAGGAAATCAAAAAGAGAAATTACAGAGTAAACAATATAGACTCTACCATAGTGTGTCAGAAACCGAAACTTGCACCTTACATTGATATTATGAGAGAAAATATATCCCGTGTGCTTAATGTGGATATAAATTCCGTAAGTGTAAAAGCCACCACTACAGAAAAACTTGGCTTTGAAGGTGAAGAAAAGGGGATATCCTCTCAGGCGGTGTGCACACTTATAAAAGAAGGATAATACTTTATGAAAGAAATATTTTGGAATGTGGAAGAAACAGAAAAATTTGCCTCAGAATTTGCAAAACAACTGCAAAAAGGCGATGTAATAACCCTTGACGGAGACCTTGGAGCAGGTAAGACTGCATTTGTCAGAGGTCTTGCAAATGGGATGGGACTAAGTGATACAGTACAGAGTCCCACATTCACTATAGTAAATGAATACCGTCACGGAGAAATGCCGCTTTTTCATTTTGATGTTTACAGAATAGATTCTGCCGATGATATGTATGATATCGGCTTTGATGAGTATCTGTATTCTGAAGGTGTCTGCGCAATAGAGTGGGCGGTAAATATCAGAGAACTTCTCACAATGCCATATTATGAAGTGACTATTACCAAAGATAATTCAAAGAGCGAAGAATACAGAGAGATACAGATTGTAAGGAGAAACATATGACAGTTCTTTCGGTAGATACATCTACACAGAATGCGTGTGCGGCGATAATGTCTCATGAGGGACTTATTGCAGAATATACAATTTCAAACAAAAAAACTCACTCCCAGAATATTATGCCGATGATTGAGGATATGATGCAAAAAGCAGGCCTTACAATGGATATGATTGATGCTTTTGCCGTAACTGTGGGTCCCGGTTCCTTTACGGGTTTAAGAATCGGAATGGCAACTGTGAAGACTTTTTCACAAGTGATGAAAAAGCCCATAGTGGGAGTTTCCACTCTTGAAGTACTTGCAGAAAGTCATATTATGACAGACAATCTTATTTGTCCAATTATAGATGCAAGACGTGGCGATGTGTATAATGCCCTTTACAAAGAGGGAAAATGTGTTCAGAGTGACAGAGCCATAAACATCAATACCCTTCTTGAAGAAATCAAAGGTCAGAAGGTTATATTTGTGGGAGACGGTGCCCTGTCTTACAAAGATATCATAGAAGAAACAATGGGAGATGATGCAATATTTTCTCCTTATTCCACAAACACCACCCGAGGTGCCAATGTGTGTCAGGTGGCATTTAAAAAACTTGATATGGGTTTGTCAGATGACCCATATACATTAAACCCCGTATATCTTCGTGTTTCTCAGGCAGAAAGGGAATACGCAGAAAAGAATAAACAATAGTTTTACGAAAGGAATTTTAAACGATGATTGCAATTGGTGCCGACCACGGCGGATATGAAATGAAAGAACAGATAAAGGACTATCTTTCAAAAAAAGGAATAGAATTTAAGGATTTCGGTACATATTCAAACGAATCTGTTGACTATCCTGATTATGCAGTTTATGTGTGCAAATCCATACAGAATAAAGAAAGTAATCTTGGTATCCTTATATGCGGAACAGGAGAGGGTATAGGAATCGCTGCAAACAAGCACAAAGGTATCAGATGTGCAATTTGCTCGGAGACCTTCAGCGCAAAGATGGCAAGAGTACATAACGATGCCAATGTTATAGCCTTTGGCGCAAGAGTTATCGGTATAGAAACTGCAAAAGAGATAGTGGATGCATTTTTGGGCAATGAATTTGAAGGAGACAGACACATAAGACGTGTATCCAAGATTACAGAAATCGAACAAAGTGAAAAATAGAGGAGAATATAAATGTCAGATGCAATTGTTTCACAATTGGAGTTGTGGGGATTAAATCCCTATTTGATAGTTATCATACTGGCTATGATGCCAATAGGAGAACTTCGTGCATCTATGATTTTTGCAGCGGCAGCAGGACTTGACTGGCATATATCGCTGTTGTTGTCCCTGATATTCAATCTTGTCCCCATTCCATTTGTTATTCTTTTGTTAAGACCTGTTCTTGAATGGATCAAAGGTATTAAATGGATAGGGAAGTATGCTGCGAAGTTTCATGGAAAAATTCTTGAAAAAAGTAAAAAAGTCCAGAAATATGAAAAGTACGGTCTCTTTGCATTTGTTGCAATACCACTTCCGGGTACAGGTGCATGGACAGGTGCTGCTATTGCGGCAATACTTGATATGAGGCTTAAACGCTCTATGCCACCTATAATCATAGGTGTTTTCACTGCAGGACTTATAATGACTGTTGTATGTTATGGTGCAAGTGCACTTCTATCACTAATATAAATTATACCAGAAAGGATGATTATAATGAACAGAAGATTTTTTACTTCAGAATCAGTAACAGAAGGGCATCCGGACAAAATCTGTGACCAGATATCCGATGCTGTTTTGGATGCTATATTAGATAAGGACCCTGATGCAAGAGTTGCCTGCGAAACTGCAGTTACAACAGGTCTTGTACTTGTTATGGGAGAAATCACCACAAACTGCTACGTGGATATTCCAAAGATTGTAAGAAAGACTATTGTGGATATCGGATATGACAGAGCAAAATACGGCTTTGATGGAACAACCTGCGGAGTTATCACATCTATCGACGAGCAGTCATCTGATATTGCTATGGGGGTTGACAAATCCTATGAGGCAAAGATTGAAAATTCTTCCGAATTGGATACAGGTGCAGGAGACCAGGGAATGATGTTTGGTTTTGCATGTGACGAGACACCTGAACTTATGCCTCTTCCTATCTCACTTGCTCACAAACTTTCATATCAACTTACAAAGATCAGAAAAGATGGCGTAGTAGATTATTTGAGACCTGACGGTAAGACTCAGGTAACTGTTGAATATGAAGGAGATGTGCCGAAAAGAGTAGATACCATCGTTATATCCACTCAGCACAGCCCTGATGTTTCTATTGAACAGATCAAGGAAGATATGCTCAGATATGTTGTAGAACCTATTGTAGATAAATCTCTTCTTGATGAAAATACCAAATACTATGTAAATCCCACAGGCAGATTCGTAATCGGCGGACCTAACGGAGACTCAGGTCTCACAGGCAGAAAGATTATCGTAGATACCTACGGCGGATATGCTTGTCACGGCGGCGGTGCATTCTCAGGAAAGGACCCTTCAAAGGTTGACAGATCTGCTGCATATGCCGCAAGATATGTTGCAAAGAATATTGTAGCAGCATCCCTTGCAAAGAAATGTGAAGTTCAGCTTGCTTATGCAATCGGTGTAGCAAGTCCTGTATCAATCCTTATCGATATTGACAAGGAATCAGGCACAGATGTGGACAAACTTACAGAAGTGGTAAAAGAAGTATTCGACCTTCGTCCTACCGCTATTATAAAAGAACTGGGACTTAAGAAGCCTATCTACAAACAGACCGCAAGTTACGGTCACTTCGGAAGAACAGACATCGATCTTCCGTGGGAAAAGACTGACAAGGCAGAAATCCTCAGACAAAAAATGATGAAGTAACTTACAATTACCTCTCTGCATAATATAGTGCAGAGAGGTGTTTGGTTATGTGGGAAATCATATGGAAAGTTTTTGTCACATTTCTGATAATATATTTTGTGTTTGATGTGATTGAAAAGGTAGTCACTTTTTCTATGTATGACAAAAGAAAAGAAAAAGTGATTGTTATAAAGGTAAAAAACCGTGCCTCTGACATTGAAGGTATAATCAGAGGTCTTGTGTGGCGCAGTCTTAAAGAGTCATTCGGAGGATATATTCCAGACATAATTGTTGTGGATATGGGATCAGAAGATGAGACTATGGATATAGTGAGAAGACTCAGCAAAGAATACGTTTTTCTTATACCGATGACTTTGGATGAATATGATGAGATCAGGAGAAAATAAAATGGCAAGATACAATGTGTATTCGGATTATCTGAAAAATAAATACGGCGAAAGAGTATATAAAATACCTGTCAACCTGCCTATAAGTTGCCCCAATCGTGATGGCGAAAAGGGAAAGGGCGGTTGTATATTCTGCTCTGAAGTAGGTGCAGCTTTTGAAAATCTGCCAAGCACAATGAGTGTAAAAGACCAGGTGGAAAAGAATATAGAATACATAGGGAAAAAATATAATGCAGAAAAGTACATAGTCTATTTTCAGAATTTTACCAACACTTATATGCCACCTGAAGTTTTTAAGTCATATATTTTAGATGCAATAAGAGAAGATGTGGTGGCTATATATATTTCCACACGTCCCGACTGTATCAGGGATGAGTATCTTTCATACCTTGACGAAATAAAGAAAAAGCACGGTGTGGATATCACTATAGAAATGGGACTACAGACAGTAAACTATCATACCCTTTCAAAAATCAACAGAGGGCATACTCTTGCAGAATTTATAGATGCTGTAATGAGTATCAGAAAGTATGATTTCGAAATATGTGCCCACCTTATACTGAATCTTCCCTGGGATGATGAGACTGATGTAAAAGAAAATGCAAAAATCCTTTCTGCATTAAGAGTCAGTCAGGTGAAACTCCATTGCCTTTATATTGCAAAAAACACCCCACTTGCAGAAATGTATCAGAAGGGTGAGTTTGATATGGGATCATATTATGACTATGTTTCAAAGGTAATCACATTTTTGAGATACTTAAGTCCTGATGTGGTTATACAGCGTCTGATAGGCAGAGCAAAGGAAGAATTTACTCTTTTTGCCAACTACAGTACAAGCTGGTGGAAGATAAAAGATGCAATAGAAAATGAGATGGATTTCCTCGATGCTTATCAGGGGGATAAATGTGATTATTTAAATGGATCTGCATGCGCTAAATTTTTTAAATAATTGTTGTAATTATGCCATTTCTTGTGATATAATATATATGGTATGGTATGCAAAAGTGTATATTGTTTTTTTAAGAATCATAAGCATACCCTACCAAATGAAATTATTTTGATTGGAAAGGGGTATTTCAAATGATAAAAAGTATGACCGGATACGGTCAGAGTACAGTTCAGTTTGATGATTACAGAATCAATATAGAACTAAAGACTGTGAACAACAGATATCTTGATACATCTATCAAAGTGTACAAGCGTTATTCCTTCGTGGAAGAGGTAGTGAGAGAGATTGTATCTTCCAGAATAAGCAGAGGCAAACTTGACGTTTCTATCCAGTTTGACAATGTAAAAAAAGATGAAAATGTTGTTACTCTCAACGAAGAAATTGCAAAAGAATATTATAATGCAGTAAAGAAAATGAGCGAAGTATTGGGTATAGAGGATGATATCACAGTATCCAAAATGACATCATTCCCTGATATCTTTACTATAGAAAAGAAAGAACAGGACAAGGAAAAAATCACAAATGATGTAAAAGAAGTCCTTAGTATGGCGATAGAAGACCTTAGCGCATCCAGAATCAGAGAAGGGCAAAGACTTAAAGTATTTTTCGAAGAAAGTATTTCATATATGTCATCAATTGTTGATTCTATAGAAAAACTTTCAGAAAATACAGTCAATGACTATCGTGAGAGAATCAGGGAAAAAGTGGAAGAATATCTTGGGGATTTCAAGGTAGATGAAGCACGTCTTTTGCAGGAAGTATGCATTTTTTCGGACAAGGTAAATATCACAGAAGAGATTGTCCGCTTCAGAAGTCATCTTGAAGAGTTCAGATCACTTCTTTTGTCAGATATTCCTGTAGGAAGAAAACTTGACTTCATCATTCAGGAACTGAACAGAGAAACAAACACCATGGGATCCAAGTGCAATGATTTTGAAGTAAGCAAACTTGTTGTTGAAATGAAATCCGAGATAGAGAAGATAAGAGAACAGACACAGAATATCGAATAAGAGGGATATATATGAAACTTATAAATATAGGGTTCGGCAATGTGATTTCTGCATCAAGAATGGTGGCAATAGTAAGCCCCGAAGCGGCACCTATCAAGAGAATTGTCCAGGGTGCAAGAGATAAGGGAATGCTTATAGATGCCACATCAGGAAGAAGGACAAGGGCAGTTATCATTATGGATAGCGAACACGTGGTTCTTTCTGCAGTACAACCTGAAACAGTTGCAGGAAGACTCAACAAAGAAGAATCGGGGGATGGAGACATTGACTGACAGAAGAGGTACACTTTTTGTGCTGACAGGACCATCCGGCGTAGGAAAAGGAACTGTGCTTAGTGCATTTTTTGACAAATACGGAAGAGATGGGTTTTTCTTTTCTGTATCTGCTACTACCAGATCTCCAAGAGAAGGAGAGAAGGAAGGGGTAAACTATTATTACAAAACTCAGGAAGAATTTCAGAGGATGATAGACAACAATGAGTTTTTAGAATATGCAACATTTTGTGAAAACAGATACGGAACTCCCGCCGCCCCGGTAGATAAAGAACTTGAAAATGGCAAAAATGTCATTCTTGAAATCGAGGTGGAAGGCGGACTTAATGTTATGAAGATTCGTCCTGATGCAACATTTATATTTGTTGCACCACCATCTTATGAAGAACTTGAAAGAAGAATCAGAGGCAGAAATACCGAGACAGATGAAGTAATCGCTCAGAGACTTCAGAAGGCAAGATGGGAACTTTCCAAAATGGGCGAATATGACTACATAGTAGTAAACAGAGAAGTAGATAAAGCCTGTGATGAACTCAGGACTATAGTAGATGCTGAGGGACTTAAGGCTTCAAATAATCAAAAATTTATTAAAGAGGTGCAAAGATAATGATCTATCCCGCAATAGGAAACTTAATGGAAAAATTCAAAAGCAGATATTCTTTGGTAATCGGTGTTGCAAAGAGAGCCAGAGAAATCTATCAGACAGGTGTTACATTTACAGAATGTAAATCATCAAAGCCTGTAACAGTTGCAATAAATGAAATTGCAGAAAACAAGGTTTCATTCAAGGAATCATCAGACCGTGATGAAATCATTTCTGATGAAGAAGTATATAATAAGATTCTTGAAGAAAGTATGAGAAACTGATATGTCAAAAAATATTGTTGTTGCAGTCAGCGGAGGAATCGCTGTGTATAAGACAGTTGACCTTGTAAGCCGACTTAAGAAAAAGGGACATAATGTATATGTGATGATGACAAAGTCCGCATGTGAATTTGTCACTCCTCTCACATTTCAGACAATGAGTCAGAATGAAGTAGTTACAGATATGTTTGCTCCTGTGACCAACTGGGAAGTGGAGCATATTTCTCTTGCCCAAAAGGCGGATGTTATGCTTGTGTGTCCTGCTACAGCCAATGTGATCGGCAAGATTGCATCAGGCATTGCTGATGATTTTCTGACAACTACCATTATGGCATGCAAAGCCCCAAAGGTTATTTGTCCTGCAATGAACAACAATATGTACGAAAACACCGTTGTACAGAGAAACATAGAGAAACTTAGAAATGACGGATGCTTTATTGTGGAGCCGGGGGAAGGTTTCCTTGCCTGCGGAACTACAGGCAAAGGCAGGCTTTCCGAACTTGAAAATATAGAAGATGCTGTAGAAGAAGCACTTTGCCTTAAGATGGATCTTCTTGGCAAAAAGGTGCTTGTTACTGCAGGACCTACTCGTGAAGCCATTGATCCCGTAAGATTTATCACAAATCACTCAAGCGGCAAAATGGGCTATGAAATCGCAAAAAGAGCGAAGATAAGAGGAGCAGAGGTTACTCTTGTATCGGGAAAGGTGGATCTGAGACCTTTTTCGGGAGTGAAGGTGATTTCTGTTACAAGTGCCGAAGATATGTACAATGCGGTACTTAAAGAATTTGACAACAGTGATATTGTGATCAAAGCCGCTGCAGTTGCGGATTTCAGACCTGAAGAGGTAAAAGATCATAAAATCAAAAAAAGTGATTCTATGAGTCTTCAACTTACCAAAAATCCCGATATCCTTATGAGCCTTGGCGAAAGAAAAACCCATCAGGTATTGGTTGGCTTTTGTATGGAAACAAAAGACCTTATGGAAAACGCCAGAAACAAACTTACAAAAAAGAATCTTGATTTAATTGTGGCAAATAATCTTAACACAAAGGGTGCAGGTTTCGGTACTGATACAAACGTTGTGACAATAATAGACAAATCGGGCAACGAGCAAAGTCTTGACATAATGTCAAAAGGCGATGTGGCAGATATTGTTTTAGAGAGAGCCCTTGAATTTGTTAAACAATAAGGGCGGACTTGGTTTGCCCTTTTTCGCATATTAAACGGAGGTGGAATAATGATTTGTGAAGTAGTAATTAATAACATATCCCGATTCACCGATTCCTTATTCCATTATCTTGTTCCCAAAGAATTTGAACAAAGAATAAAAATCGGAATGAGAATAAAAGTTCCCTTCGGTAAAGGAAACAAGTCTTATGAGGGATATGTTATGGGGTTTGTCACAGAGGCAGATACCCCCAATCTTAAAGAAATAACTGATATAATAGATGATTTCTCATATTTTGATGAAAATATGGCATCTCTTATCAGATATCTTCATCACAGATATTTTTCTCGGTATTCTGATATTATAAAGGCGGTACTTCCTAGGGGAGTGTGTGCAAAGTTTGAACTGAGTGCCACACTTGTTGAGAGAAATACAGAAATTCTTAAGTCACATACAAAGAATTCTCTTATTCGTGAACAGATTATTGATTTGCTTTTGAGAAACGATGAAATGACCTTAAGTCAGATTTCTTCACAACTTGGAAGAAAAAATATCATCCCTTCCATGAAGTATTTCGCATCAAAGAATATAGTGAAACTCAACGAAGTGAAGATTCAGAGAATGGATGACAAAACAAGAACATTTGTCTCACTTAATGTAAGCGTGACAGAGGCATTTGAGATTATTGACAAAATATCAAAAAGAGCAAAAAAAAGGGCAAGAGTCCTTGAAATTCTTACAGAGGTTGACTCTGTATCCATGGCAGACCTTCTTGAGGAAGCAGATACATCCAGAGAAACTGTAAATGCACTTTTCAAAGAAGGATATGTGGATATATACGAGACAGAGGCACTGGATGAAAAACTCCTGATTCTTGATGATGAGAAACCTCACTACCAACTTACCCAGGAGCAGACAAAGGCTTATGACAGAATCAGAGACAGTATAGATAATAACCAAAGTAAAACTTTTCTCATCCACGGTGTTACAGGAAGCGGAAAGACCGAAGTTTATTTAAGACTTATTGACAGATGTATCGAAATGGGCAAGCAGGCAATATTTCTTGTGCCTGAAATATCCCTCACACCGCAGATGGTCCGTCAAGTAAGTTGCTATTTCGGTGATCAGGTTGCGGTAATGCACAGTATGCTTACCTTAAGAGAAAGGTATGACGAGTGGAAAAGAATCAAAAAAGGTATTGCAAGAGTTGTTGTTGGAGCACGTTCCGCAATCTTTTCACCTTGCGAAGACCTTGGACTTATAATAATAGATGAAGAGCACGAAAGTACATATAAGTCGGAGACAAGTCCCAGATATCACACTTCAGAGGTGGCGCGTTACAGATCAAAATTTGAAAACGCCACACTTGTACTGGCTTCGGCTACACCATCTCTGGAGAGTTTCAAACTTGCAAAAGACGGTACTTATGAACTTATAGAAATGAAAAACCGCATCAACAATTCTCATCTTCCCTCTGTTGAAATTGTAGATATGAGACAAGAACTTACAGAGGGGAACCGATCGGTATTTTCAAAGTATTTAAAGGAAGAAATAGCACAGAATCTTAAGGATAAAAAACAAACAATTCTTTTTCTTAACAAAAGAGGTTTTTCGAGTTTTGTTTCCTGCAGAAACTGTGGTTATGTTGCAGAGTGTCCCAACTGCAATATTCCTCTTAATTATCACAAAGTATCCGAAAGCCTTATATGTCATTTCTGTGATTACAAAGAATCTACAGAAACCGTATGCCCCAAATGCAACAGTACCCATATACGCCATTTCGGCATAGGTACACAGAAGGTATGTGACGAGATAGGCACACTTTTTCCTGAAGCGAGAGTTCTGAGAATGGATGCAGATACCACCATGTCGCCACATTCTCACGAAAAAATTCTCGAAAGATTCAGGCAGGGGGAAGCCGATATTCTTGTTGGCACACAGATGATAGCAAAAGGACTTGATTTCGAAAATGTCACCCTGGTAGGTGTTGTTGCCGCAGATATAAGTCTTTTTATGAATGACTTCAGAGCAGGAGAAAAGACTTTTTCACTTCTTACACAGGTGGTAGGAAGAGCAGGAAGAGGTAAGTTTTCCGGAAGAGCAGTAATACAGACTTATGATCCTGAAAATCAGGTTCTTGCATTCTCGAAGAATCAGGATTATGAAGGATTCTATGAAGAAGAAATTAACCTTCGCTCACTTATGTGGTATCCGCCTTATTGCGAAATCATAAATATCAATTCATCATCGCAAAGTGATTATCAGGCAAGAAAAGTCTTACTTAAACTACGTGATGAACTGATAAAGGAACTGTCACTTTTTAAACTTAAATCTCAGGTGACAGTTATGAGCGTGACAAAGGCACCTATGTACCGTGTGAATTCCAGGTATCGCTACAGATTTGTTATCAAAATGAAATACAGCAAAACTATATACAATATTATCCATAAAGTACTTGAAAATCAGTTTAAGATTGCGGGAGATTCCACCTTGACCGTGGATGTTAATCCCATAAATATGTATTAGAGAAAGGAAAAATCCAAATGGCACTTAGAAATATACGATTAGAAGGCGACGAAATCTTAAGAAAGAAATGTCGTGAAGTAGAAAAAATAGACGAGAGAATCCTTACTCTCCTTGATGATATGAAAGAGACCATGTATCATGCAAACGGTATCGGTCTTGCCGCACCTCAGGTAGGCATTCTCAAAAAAGTTGTTGTAATTGATATCGGTGAGGATGGTCCGGGATACCTTGAACTCATAAATCCCGAAATCACCGCTATGGATGGTCTTCAGTCATCTATAGAAGGGTGCTTGAGTGTACCGGGAAGATACGGGGAAGTGCCAAGACCTGAGAAGGTAGTGGTATCTTACACAGACCGCAACGGTGATGGATATGAACTTATCGCCGAAGGACTTCTTGCCACATGTATCTGCCACGAACTTGATCACCTTGATGGAAATCTTTTTATAGACAGAGCAACCAAATTCTACACCAAGGATGAACTTGAAAAGGGTGAATAATATGAGAATAATGTTTATGGGTACACCGGAATTTGCCAACTATTCCCTTGATGCCCTTGTTGAAGAAGGATATGAGGTGTGTGCAGTTGTGACTCAGCCCGACAAGCCAAGAGGCAGAGGACATGCCATGTCACATCCTGATGTATATATAAGAGCAGAAGAATACGGTATCCCTGTTTTTCAGCCCGAAAACTTAAAAAAAGAGACATTTGAAGAGACTCTTGCATCTGTAAATCCTGATATTATAGTTGTAACTGCATACGGGAAAATTCTTCCCGAATATGTACTCAATTTCCCGAAATACGGATGTATAAATGTTCATGGATCACTTCTTCCTGCATATCGTGGTGCAGCCCCTATGCAATGGGCGATTATCAATGGCGAAAAGAAAACAGGTATCACCATTATGTATATGGAAAAAGGCCTTGATACAGGTGATATGATTATAAAAGAAGAAGTGGAAATTACCGACAAAGACACATATGAAACCCTTCATGACAAAATGGCTGCAGTAAGCAAACCTACACTTATCAAAGCCCTCAGACTTATATCAGAAGGAAAAGCCACAAGAGAAAAGCAGGATGATTCTTTGTCTTCTTATTCTCCTATGATTGACAAAAAGACAGCCCTTATTGACTGGACAAAAAGTGCAAAGGAAATATCAAACCTTATAAGAGGACTTAATCCCTTCCCCAAAGCATATACGCTTTTTGAAGGAAAAGGAATGAAGATTCTTGAAGGTTATGAATGTGAGAAGAACTACTCAGGAAAAACCGGCGAAATTGTGGAAATAAACAAAAGCAGTTTTGTTGTGCGTTGCGGAAATGACAGTTTTCTTGAAGTTCTGACCATTCAGCCTGATGGAAAGAGAGTTATGTCTGTGGAGGACTATCTTAAGGGAAACCGTATAGAAAAAAATACTTTGTTAGGGTGACATTATGCAAAATCCCAGAAAATTAAGTCTTAATATACTTCTCAATATGGAAAAGAACGGTTCTTATATAAATATAGAACTTGATAATGCTCTCAAAGAATCCAATTTGTCTTCTCTTGACAAACGATTTGTGACAGAACTTGTCCATGGGGTTATAAAACACAAAATATATCTTGATTATGTGATTTTTCTTTATTCGGGAATTAAAAGAAACAAGATGAGTGATATATGTCTCAATGTATTAAGGCTTGGTGTGTATCAGATTATGTTTCTTGACAGAATTCCTGACTCTGCCGCAGTAAACGAAAGTGTCAAACTTGTAAAGAAAAATCCCAACCCAAGAATACCTGGATTTGTAAACGGGATTTTGAGAACAGTAATAAGAAACCGTGAATGTATAGAACTTCCCAAGGACAAAACCGAATACCTTTCCGTTAAGTATTCATATCCAATGGAACTTACAGAGATTCTTGTATCTTCGTTGGGGATTGATGAATGTGAAAAGTTTATAAAAGCACAAAGCGAGAGAGCATCAGTATATTTAAGATGCAACAGAACAAAAATCACAGCAGACTTACTAGTAGAGAAATTAAAAGAAAAAGTATCTGCCAAGATTTATGAAAACAGTTTTTTTCCTTCCCTTGATTATTGCATCAGGGCGGAAAAGATGATCAGTCTCAATGATATGGAAGAGTTCAGAGAAGGACTGTTTTACGTTCAGGATATCAGTTCATCCATTATAGGAGAGGTAATCAATCCCAAAGAGAACTCCCTTGTCATAGATGTGTGTGCAGCGCCAGGAGGCAAAACAACCCATATAGGAGAAAAAATGCACAACACGGGAAAAGTTATTGCATTTGACAAACATCCTCACAAAATAAGACTTATCGAAGAAAATGCCAAAAGACTTGGTCTTACAAACATCTATCCAAGATGTTTTGATTCGAAAGAAACTTATAAGGAATATGTGGGATGCGCAGATTATGTACTGGTGGATGCACCCTGTTCGGGACTTGGCATTATTTCAAGAAAGCCCGATATTAAGTATTCTGTCACAAAAGAGGATATACTTAGTCTTAAAAAGGAATCCTATGATATCCTTTGTGCATCTTCAGAATATGTAAAAAAAGGCGGAATACTTGTATATAGCCTCTGTACTGTTACAAAGGAAGAAAGTATTATGAATGTGGAAAGATTCCTTGAAGAACACAGAGACTTTACCCTTGACAGAATAGAAGCTATAAATGTAGAAAATGAGGGCTATGTGACACTATTACCACACAAACACAACTGCGACGGTTTTTTTGTATGCAGAATGAAAAGAAAGGATATGTAAAAAGTGACAGCAAATATTTCTTCTGAGTCAAAAGTGAATCTTAAAGACTTAAGTTATACTGAACTTGAGGAGTTTGTGCTGAGCCTTGGAGAAAAGAAATTCCGTGCAAAGCAGATTTTCGAATGGCTTCACAGAGGCGTTGTATCCTTTGATGAAATGACAAACATATCCCTTAAATTCAGGGAAAACCTCGCTGAAAAAAGTTACATAAGTGTGGCTGAAATTGAAGAAAAATACGAATCGAAAATAGATGAAACAAAGAAATACCTTTTAAGACTTCAGGATGGAAATATGGTAGAAAGCGTGGTTATGTACTATAAGCACGGAATCACCATATGTATCTCCTGCCAGGTAGGATGCCGTATGGGGTGCAGATTCTGTGCATCCACCATCGGAGGACTTGTAAGAAATTTATCTGCGGGAGAGATTCTGGATCAGGTAATCTTCGTAGAGAAGGATATCGGAGAGAGAATTTCAAACATTGTTATGATGGGTATAGGCGAACCTATGGACAATTTTGACAATGTGATTACCTTTTTAAACAATGTGAACCACCCTTACGGTCTTAATATCGGATACAGACATATAAGCGTTTCTACCTGCGGTGTGGTGCCAAATATCTCGCGTCTTATGGATGTGGATATACCCATTACTCTTTCGGTATCACTTCATTCGCCAAACAATGAGGCAAGAAGTGCCATTATGCCCGTAAACAACAAATATCCTGTAGAAACACTTATTGCAGTATGCCGTGAATATATCAAAAAGACGGGAAGAAGGATAAGTTTTGAATATGCACTTATAGAAGGTGTAAGTGACCTTGACTCTCTGGCAAAGGAACTTTCTCATTTGCTTAAAGGTATGCTTTGCCATGTAAATCTTATTCCCGTAAATTCTGTAAAAGAAAGAGATTTCAAAAAACCCTCCAGAGAAAGAATTGAGCGGTTTAAGAATATACTTGAAAAGAACGGAATTAATGCAACAGTTCGAAGAGAACTGGGAAGTGATATCAATGCTTCCTGCGGACAGTTGAGAAGAAACAAAATCGACGAAAGAAAAAGGGGTGATTTGAATGATAATAGCAGCAGCCTCTGATATAGGCAAAGTACGTAAGGCAAACGAAGACAGTTATTTTGTGTCGGATATCGTAAACGAAAATGTTGTGGCAGTAGTTGCAGACGGTATGGGAGGACACAAAGGCGGAAAGACTGCCAGCAGTGTGCTTGCCGAATATATCGAAAACGAATCCTACGACCTTGACTTGTTCTCAAAAGATGAAAGACAGATTGTAGAACTGTTAAGTGGAATTATTGATGGTGCAAATGAAGAAATCTATTTAAGGGCAAACAATGAACCCGACCTTAATGGTATGGGTACTACCCTTGTAATGTGCGTTGCGTCAGTTGACAGGGTAGTTTGTGCCAATGTGGGCGACAGCAGGATGTATCACATTACAGATGATGGTATAAAGCAGATTACAAAAGATCATTCAATGGTCCAGGATCTTATCGATAACGGACAGATTACTCCACAGGAAGCCATAAATCATCCCAATAAAAACATCATCACAAGGGCGGTGGGAAGTGATAAGACGGTGAAAGCCGATTTCTTCACTTTTTCACCAAAAAAAGGAGATAAACTTGTCCTTTGCAGCGATGGACTTACAAATATGGTTTCAGATTATGATATTTATTACATTGTCAAAAACACGCCTTCCCCTGATAAAGCATGTGAGATACTTGTGAATACAGCCAACAATGCAGGTGGTAAGGATAACATCTCGGTTGTTATCATCAGACTATAAAATACAGGGGAATATAAGGAGATTCAGATATGATAGGAAAAGTATTAGGAAACAGATACGAAATTCTCGAAGAAGTGGGCAGAGGCGGAATGGCCCATGTATATAAAGCAAAATGTAAATTATTAAACAGAATAGTTGCCATAAAGATACTCAGAACTGACCTTGATGAAAGCGAAGATTTCATCAAGCGTTTCAATGGTGAAGCACAGGCAGCGGCAAGTCTCGCTCATCCAAACATTGTTTCTGTATATGATGTTGGAGCAGAGGGCGATATTCATTATATCGTAATGGAATATGTGGAAGGTGTTACACTCAAAGAGTATATATCCATCAAAAAAGTTCTTCCCTGGAAAGAAGCAGTAAGATTTACTATGGAAATATGCTCAGGATTAAGTGCGGCACATTCTCACGGCATAATTCACAGAGATATCAAACCTCAGAATATCATCGTTACAGAAGACGGTCAGGTAAAAGTCACAGACTTCGGTATTGCAAGATGTGTTTCTTCATCTACAGTTTCCGCAAGCGAAAATGTACTTGGTTCTGTACATTATTTCTCTCCCGAACAGGCAAGAGGAAGATATGTTGACTACAAAACAGATATATACTCTGTTGGTATAGTTCTTTATGAAATGCTCTCAGGTCGTGTTCCATATGACGGAGATACAAATGTGGAAGTTGCTATGAAGCATATCGAGGCAAATCCAAAACCTTTGTGTGAGATAAACCCTGATATTCCAAAGATGCTTGAAGAAATCACATTTAAGGCTATGAAGAAGGAAACTGTTTCACGTTATTCTTCTGTGGATGATATGAGGGAAGATCTGAAGAATGTAATGAGAAATCCTATGGGTGCACTTAAAACTGATGATTCAGTTTCAAGTGACGACCCAAGCGACGGACATACAAAAATTTTGAAGAAACTTGATGATATGTATGACTTCTCATCAAAGGATACGAACAAAGATACTGAAACTGATACAAAAAAGAACAAAAAGACAAAACTCGTTGCCATTATTGCATCGGTACTTGTTTGTGCAGTTCTCATTGGTGTGGCAGTTCTTTCTATGAATATGTTCGGCAAACGCTATGAAGAACTTGATGTTCCGTATATTCTTGGATTGTCTGTGGATGAAGCGAAAGTAGTTGCAAAAGAAGCGGGCTTTGATCTTGAAATACAGGAAGAAATGATATACAGCGATGTTTTTGCCGACGGTACAATTGCAGAGCAGGATCCTCAGGGCAATTCCGTTACAAAGGAGACAGACATTATCAAGATTAAATTAAGCGGTGTTCCCGTTGAAGAAGTTACACTTGGAGATTATGAAAACGGCAATGCTTTAAGCGTGGAAAAAGAACTGAAAAAACTTGGATTTGAAGTAGAAATCGTGGAAGAAGAAAGTGAAGATGTGGAAGAAGGCAAAGTAATCCGTCAGGAGCCAAAAGCCAACACAAAACTTATGAATGATTCTACAGTTACACTTTATGTAAGTTCAGGTGATCCCAAGCCTGAGGTGCCCGATATTGAAGAACTTACTCTCAATCGTGCCAAACGTGAACTTGAAGAAGTGGGGCTCAAACTCGGAAATGTGAAATATGTCTTCAATGACAATGTGGAGAAGGGCATAGTTGTATTTCAGCATACTTATCCTGAAGAAAAGGTAAATGAAGGCAGCGAAATCGATCTTGATGTTTCTGTTGGTAAGAAATACAACAATTCTGTACTTGTAAATATCGATGAGTACAGCGGAAATATAGATAAGGTTACTGTTATTTTAGAGGCACAGGAAGATGCGGACAATCCGATGAATATCGGCGAAAACTCTACTCTCATGGATGTTGTGGGAGGAAGTGTAGGTGTGCCTGTGAGAGGAACGGGAAATGTTAAGTACCGTGTCTATGTTGACAGCGAAACTATGGACAAAACACTTGTAGAAGAAATTACAGTAAAATTTGGTTAAGGAAATATTTATGTTGACAGGATATATTTTGAAGGGAATAGGTGGCTTTTATTATGTGAAAACCGCCGAAGGAATCATAGAATGCAGAGCAAGGGGTAATTTCAGAAAAAAAGATATTACCCCCTGTGTAGGCGATATTGTAGATATATCTACAGAAGGGGATTCGCTTGGATATGTGATAAATATCCACGAGAGAAAAAATCACTTCATAAGACCACCTATATCAAATGTGGATACTTTTGTGATAGTTTTTTCTGCCAAGAATCCTGAGCCTGACTTTGTATTTGTAGATAAACTTACAGTCATTGCAAAAAGATACGGAGCAGATGTGATTCTCTGTGTAAATAAATCTGATTTGTGTGATGAGGAAATGGTTTGTCGCATCAGAAAAATCTATGAGAAATCAGGGTTTGATATAATTGTCACAAGTGCAAAGGACAATGTGGGTATAGACGAACTGAAAGATAAGATAAAGGACAAACTTACGGCATTTTGCGGATTTTCAGGAGTGGGTAAGTCATCTATATTGTCACGTATCACAGGGGAAGAACTTGAGACCGGTGATGTAAGCAAAAAACTCAAACGGGGTAAGCACACCACAAGATGTGTGGAACTTCTTGAGTACAAAGAAAACAGTTTTCTTGCAGATACCCCGGGATTCAGCAATCTTGAACTGTCTGTTATGGGTATAAGAAAAGACGAACTTGAAGGTCTTTTTCCTGAATTCGAAAACCATCTTGGCGACTGCTATTTCACTGGATGTTCCCATCGCAAAGAAAAGGGATGCGGGCTGAAAGATGCAGTGGAAAAGGGCGATATATCACAGGAAAGATACTCAAGTTATGTGGAATTCTATGATATTTTATCAAAGATCAAAGAGTGGGAATAAATAATTGGAGGGATAGTTATGATTTTGTCACCATCAATACTTGCGGCGGATTTTTCACGCCTTGGAGAAGAAATCAAAAAGATAGAAAAAGCAGGAGCACAATGGGTGCACATTGATGTAATGGACGGACATTTCGTGCCGAATATTACATTCGGTCCTCCTGTGGTAAAATGTATTTCAAAGGTAACAGACCTTATAAAGGACGTTCATCTTATGATAGACAATCCCGAGAAGTATGTGGATAGTTTTCTTGATTCGGGAGCAGATATAATTACAGTTCATCATGAATGCAGCATGGACTATGAATATGTAAAAAATGCGGTAAAGAAAGCAGGCAAACTCCTTGGTATTTCCATTAAGCCAAAGACAGATGTATCCGTTCTTACAAAGTATCTGGCTGACGTGGATATGATACTTCTTATGAGTGTTGAACCGGGATTTGGCGGACAGAAATTTATGCCCGATTCTATTGAAAGGGCAAAAGAAATAAGAAAAATCTATCCTGATGGTTACTTACAGATTGATGGCGGTATAAACCTTAAGAATGCACCATTGGTAATTGATGCAGGAGTCAATGTACTTGTTGCAGGGTCAAGTGTTTTTGGTGCAGAGGATGTAGATGGTACCGTAAAAGAATTTATAAAACTTTCATAAAAAAGCGGTGTTTTGATGAAGAAAAGAGCAGTTATTGTCTCGGGCGGAGAAATAAGGGATTATTCATTTTACAAAGAATACATAAAGGAAAATGACTATATCATTTGTGCCGACGGAGGAAGTAGGCATATAGAAAACCTTAATATATGTGTGGATCTTTTCCTCGGGGATTTTGATTCCTGTGATTTAAGTCTTACAAAGAGGGGAAAGCATTTCGTATCATCCGAAGTGCTTAGATTCAAAAAAGAAAAAGACTCTACCGATACCCATATTGCAGTATGTGAAGCCATAGAAAGAGGATACAGGGAAATATCAATCATTGCCGCACTTGGCGGAAGATGCGACCATATGATGGCAAATATTTATCTGTTGAAACTTATGAGTGAATATGGCGTAGAAGGCGAGATCGCTGATGAAAGAAATATTGTCAGGTATTATTCAAAGCCATTTTCCATTGCAAAAAAAGACGGGTATTATATATCATTTCTTCCCGTATCCGAAACTGTTACGGGACTTAATCTCTACGGACTTAAGTATCCATTGAATGATTATACGCTTAAACTCGGCGACAGTATATGTATCAGCAATGAATTTTTCGATGATGAAGCAAAGGTAGAATTTGACTCAGGTGAGTTACTTATGTTTTTATCAAAAGACTAAAGGGTGATAAAATGAAAAAGAAGGTTTTTGAATGGTTAAAACTTAATATGGGCAAAAGTGTTTGGTTTGTGTTGCTCCTTTCTTTTTTGGGAATGACAGCATCGTTAGTTGAACTTTTGTTTGTTGTAGCAAGCAAAAACCTTGTAAATGCTGCCACATACCAGACTGGCACATCGATAATTGAGGCAGCATTGTTTCTGGGCATTCTTCTGATACTTTGCCTTGTGATTAATTCAGTAGTATCTTTGGTGGATATGTGGCTTAGTGCACATCTTGAAAGAAAAATCAAAAGCGGTATTTTTAAGAGACTGTTAAAAAAAGACTATCTGTCACTTAATAACTACCACACAGGGGATATCCTTAACAGAATTGACTCTGATGTAAATGTGATTGTATCGGGAGTTGTTTCCATAATACCTTCCTTTGTGATCTTCTTTACGCTGATTGTGGGTGGTATGATACTTCTTTATGATATAGCACCTTATCTTGCTTTTTTTATTATTATACTTTCGCCTTTGATGGCCATATTTGCAAGAATATATTCTGTAAAGTACAAAAAAATCCACAAGACAGTACAGAGAAAAGATTCAAAAGCCAAGTCATTTCTCCTTGAAGCAATGCAGAGCATACTTGTGATTAAGGCCTTTGACAGACGAAGAGAAATATCATCCAAATCATATGCACTCTACGATGATTTATATAAGACAAAAATGAAAAGAACATATTTGAGTCTTATCGCAAATGCAGGGTTGTTTCTCTTCTTTAATGCAGGATACTATCTCTCATTTGCCTATGGTGTATATCTTATAAATACAAAAGTGATTTTGTTTGGAGAACTTGTGGCAATACTTCAGCTTGTGTCAAATATTCAGGAACCATTCAAATCGGTTTCATCACTTATTCCACAGTATTTTTCAATGGTTGCATCTGTTGAGAGAGTTCTGGAAATTGAAAACCTTGATGATAATATAAGAAATGAAAATACGGTTTCTGATTTTGATGCAATAGTCTTTGACAATGTTACATTTGAATATGATGACACCGACAAAATTGAGAATATATCTTTAAGTATTTCCAAGGGAAGTTTCGTATCTTTAACAGGAGAATCGGGTTCGGGCAAAACAACCCTCGTCAAACTACTTATGGGTGTTATTATACCAAAGAGTGGCCGTATATATTTTGAAACAAAAAACGGTGATATTGATATAAAATCAGCAGGGATGGGAATGTTTTCATATGTTCCTCAGGGTAATCTTCTTTTCTCGGGAACAATTCTTGATAACGTTTGTTTCTTTGATGATACCCCCGATTTAAAAAGAGCGGAAGATGCTTTGAAGTGTGCTGATATATGGGAGTATGTTTCCTCGTTGGAAGATGGACTCAATACATATATAGGTGAAAACGGCGAAGGTTTGTCAGAGGGACAATCACAGAGAATTGCCATTGCAAGAGCGGTTTATAATGATTCGGATATTATTGTTCTTGATGAAGCCACATCAAGCCTTGATGACAAAACAGAGAGAAATATTCTTTCGAATATTTCTATGTACAAAGATAAAACCATCATTGCAATAACTCACAGAAAAGCGGCTCTGGAAATAAGTGATGTTAATATAAATTTGCAAAAAAAACCATCTGACATTTAAAGTCAGACGGGTTTTTAATGTTTGTTTGTATATTTTATCTGACGCATTTTTGTTGATGTAGGATGCGGTAGGGGAGCAAATAATTTTTATTATTTAATTTGATAAAATATTTTCATATATTTTATCATCTTTTTGTATTTGGTTGCTTTTAAAATGCCATAGGAATTCGTTTTAGTCAAGAAGAGTATCAAACCAGATAAAATATTATATTTGTTATTTACAGTAGAAAGCATCTTTGATACTATGACTGTGTAGCAGCAAAGGAGGGACTTTTTATGAGTTTGTCATTTGCAAAGGCACAATCATCTGTACTTACATAAAAAATAAAACACCCTGTTGCATAGGGTATTCTATTTTTGGTGCGGCTGAAAGTCACACCAAATTGTTTCACAATTTGCCATTCTTATCGACCGTGCACTTCGTTTACAGTACCCGACTCGAACTTTCACGTCGTTGACACTAGATCCTAATGGTTATATAGCATATGTGAAAGAATTATTTTTACTTTTGATAGGATTTTTTTATCCAAATGCCAAAAGTGTACTCAGTTGTAGCAAAAGGATTGTTATTTATCAAATTATATGTTAAAATAAGTTTGTATAACTGCATTGTTTCAGAGGAGGTTATATTATGAAAAACAATTATGCTTATTTTAAAAATACCGAATGTGAATATTTTCCTTGCCACAAACCGGAAGGCGAAAATTTTAACTGCCTGTTTTGCTATTGTCCGCTTTATGCTTTGGGTGATAAGTGCGGCGGAAACTTTGCTTACATAGAGGATGGGATAAAGGACTGCTCGAACTGTCTTATTCCTCACAGCGAAAACGGATATTTGTATATAATATCAAAATATCCTGAGATTTCTGAAATAGCTAAGAAAAACCTAAGTAAATAAAAATGAGACCATCAATTGATGGTCTTATTTTTATGACTCAAGACTATATAAAAAATATGTAATCGCAAGCAGGTCTGCACACCCTCCCGGGGACAGGTTTTGTTTGATAAAAGCATCGTCTAATGTTTCGATTTGATTTTTTGTAGGTTTGGGAAAGTCTATTAATAGTTTTTTTGTAGTTTTGACGGCATATTCAGCTCCTTTGATCCCTCCACGATGGTAAAGGTTTGTATCCTTAACATTTGAAATCAAGTAAAGCAAAGTAATGGCGCCTGCATCATTTGAGTTAAAATTTTTATTTCTGAGTTCTTTATAACACGGAAGTCCAATCCTTAGAACTGAGTCAAAACCCGAGGCAACTTCTCCGCGAATGCCACTGAGTCCGTATTTTAAATAAAGCCTTCCGCCGGCTGTGCTTGGAGTAATTTGTTTAAAATCATTTTGCACAGCTTTTTTTACGATATTTGCACTTTCTATGCATATATCTGAAGCACACCTGAATGGGTTTTCAGGTAACCATAGTCTTCCGATGCTTGCGCAGAGTATGCCTAAAGAGTAAATTGCGCCTTTGTGGGTATTTATTCCGCCGGTGGCGGAATACATAGTTTTTTCTGCCAAAATACCCGCATTGCGCAAGAGAGGAAAGGCATCGTTTGGAGAAAGACTTGCTGTATTTTTGCCGATAGAAAAACATTCGCCAAAATAAGGTTTAAGCGCATGGGCGCTTTTTTTAAAGGTATTGATATTCATATCTGTATGGCTTCCGTTGTTGCGACAATCTACAAGTCCGGGTTTGGGAGTGGCATACACTTCGTCTAAAAGGCTTTTTACTGCAAGATCAGAAACTCTCTCTTTGTCTAAGAGAAAGAAGTAGTTTTCCATAATATCATATGTAGCTGCCTGAAGTTCACTGACCGGATGTGCTCTGCCTGCAGCACAGACCATTCCCGGGGTCCCGCAAACAAAGCAACTGCGAGGGATTTTTCTTCCGAGTTTGCTTCCGTCTGCGGTGATTACATCCATATCAAAAAGTCTTCCAATACCAAACGATTCTTCGATAGAAGAACAAATTTCTTTGAGTTTTGATGCTTCATATTTTACGGAAAATATTGCCTCGCAACCTGTAGCCTTGATATCCGTTTCCTGATAAACCATACTGCCTTGCGGTAAGTTTTGTTTCAAAAGGCGGATGCCTTCAAAAAAAGAGCGCTCAATCAAAGGAGAGGTTTTTTGGGGACCTGCAATATTCATAGTAAAACTGACAAGAGGATGCTTGAAGCGACTTAGTATATATTTTTGCTTTTTTACGCGTTCTTCGCGCGCATCAAGCATCTGTTTTAAAGTGACTTCTGTCATTTTTATCCCCCTGATATAACTACATAATAAGGTCTGATTGTTTTTTCTGCTGTGCATCCAATTTTTGAAGATTGCTTTCGGCGTCCTTGCCGACACAACCAACCAACAAATAGCGACGATTAAAACGGTCATATATAAAATGATTAAGCAAATGGAAGTTTTCTATCATACCTGTTTGACTCACATGTATTCTGGGCCCAGTACAAAAGTGCTGACGACCGCCGATAGATATATGGTTATTATCTACATAGTCAACGGGAAGATTTTTTGCAATCATTTCATTAACTTGCTTTTCAACTTCGAGAATATCAAACTTAGGTTTGGTTTCGGGAAAGGTGATAACAAATCCGTGCTTTACATCATCGTGACCGCAGCGTGACATTTCGTATTCGGGCATACAAAGTTCGCATAAGTCCTCTGCGGTATGCGCCATAAGACGGTACGAAAGGGATTCATATACCTTGTCGCGTATTTCTTGTGGCTCAGGGCCAAAAAGGTTCGGCCTTGCCAGTAATACCTGCTCCCCAACTCCTATGATAAGATTGGCATTAAAGCCAAGCAAAGGATATATAAGGTCAAAATGTTCTACAATAACACGTTTTCCATTGTGCAAAGCCTCAGTAATAGCATCGGCCAAAACACTCATTTGCGTAAAACCGTTTTCAAAGCGAATATCAAGGTGATATGTGTGTGGAGAAAAGTATCCGTTGTCCTGTTCCAAAAGTGGAAGAGGGCGCACATAAACTCCGTCATCATCGTTAGTAAGTTCGAGTCCGGGAAACATTCCTCTAAGCAGTGCACTTTTGCCGGATCCAGCGTCGCCTACAACGCCGATGAGTTTATCAAATGGAGAAAGGTATAACTGTGCGAGTTGCATGCCAAGGGCATACATACGCTGGTGACCTCTTGGTGCGAAATAACTGCTTAAAATATGATTTTTCTGACGTTCCTGCATATTTAACTCCTCCTAAATTATATTAGACTTTTATTGAGTAAAAATTTATATGTTGTATCTGGTACCAATGATTTAACTTCTTGTATGTTTCCACTGTCAACCAAAGCTCTTACCCGGCTTGCGCTTACAGGTGTATTTGATATTTCGAGTCTTGGAAGTTCTTTAACCTTAATGCCGTGTGGGGGTAAAAATTTCTTTAACTCTGTATTATATTGCTCTGTCATTGGCGAAAGAGGCTCGGTTCCCACATAACGGGTGGTTATATTAAATTTTGGAGCATAGTACTTTATGAATATTTCGATGTCTAAATGACACTTGACTTGTGCAGCGTTTTCGCGCTCTTTAAGAAAGTAGGTAGGAAAAGTCGCTGATGAAATAAGGTATGGTCCTGTTGTAAGAACGGTTACATTTGAAATATCAGCGGTGCCTAATTGTACCATTTTCAGACGGTCTTCTGCAGAAAAGAGGCTTTTATCTTCAGAAACAACAAATACATAAAGATGATTACATTCCTTAGCAGCCGTCTCAATCAGGTAACGGTGTCCCAGAGTAAAAGGGTTGCAATTCATAATAACAGTACCTACGGTACCGAAAGTTTGTTCTATAGGAAGTGTATTTAAAAAATTAATTATGCCGTCTTTGCGGTTTTCCATAAGCAAAACTTTGTCTGTCTCAGCTACCGGATAAAAGAACAAAGAGGAAAACATATCTTTGTTTTCGGGTTTAGTATATAGAAAAAGGTGGCTTAATCCTTCCTTAAATGCCTCCTGACGTAAGGCAGTGATAAGTGTTGCAGTAAGCCCCTCTCCTTGTCTTTTGGAATCAACAGCGATGCATTTTAGAAGATTTCCGGTGCGCGAACCCGTGGCAATAAGAGTGTCACCGTCCCAGATAAGAACTGTCTGACTGACGGATTCGTCCGGATCGAGTTCAGCTTTTTTCAGAAAGTTCTTCCAGATATTCAATTTTATTTCATTAAAGTTGGATAATATTTCAATATGCATGTTCTGTCCTTTTCGATTCAATTTATTAATAACATTATAACGCATAATTACCAAAGATGTAAAGAAAAAAACAAAAATAATTGCTTTTTTTAAAGTTGTGTTATATAATGTTGATAAATTGGACTATAACTTTTTATTTATATAAAGATATGAAAGGAGTTGCAGTAAAGTGGATATTTCTAAATGTGCATCAGCGGGAACGATGGAATCCAGTGATGCTTACGTAGAGATTGGGCCGTCACAAGATGGTTTAAGCATCCAGCTTGAGTCTGTTGTTCAGAAACAGTTCGGAGAAAAAATTCAAACTGTAATTAGAGAGGTCTTAGAAGAACATGGTATAGAAAACGCCGATGTTCGTGTGATGGATAGGGGCGCACTTGAATGTGTAATCCGTGCCAGAGTAGAGACAGCAGTTCTCCGTGGAAAGGGGGAAAATTAATGCGACGCAGTATGTTGTTTTTGCCGGGTAATAATCCTAATATGCTTATAAATGCAAATTGTCTTGGTGCTGATGCAGTAATCTTCGATTTAGAGGATGCGGTATCTCCTGCAGAAAAGGATGCAGCCAGAATTCTGGTGCGTAACACCATGCGTTATATGGATTTAAAAGGCTGCGAGGTTATTGTTCGTATAAATTCTGTTGATACTGATTACTGGAAAGCGGATATTGATGCTATACTTCCTGAAAAACCTGACCTTATTTTGCTTCCCAAAACAGGTGTTCCAAAGGATGCACTTGTTGTGGATGAGTATATGAACGAGGTTGAAAAGAAGTTGGGGCTAAGTCAAGGTACGGTGGGGTTGATGCCTCTTATAGAGACTGCGTTGGGTGTTGAAAATTCTTATGCAATCGCTTCTTGTTCAAAACGTGTTAAGGCGCTATTTTTAGGTGCTGAGGATTTAACCGCTGACCTTCAGTGCAAACGCACGAAAGAAGGCAGAGAAATTGAGTATGCAAGAACAAGGCTTGTTGTTGCTGCGCGTGCAGCAGGGGTGGATGTCTATGACACTCCATTTACTGATGTAAATGATGACGAATGCATTGTGGTTGATGCTAACCTTGCTAAAAGTCTTGGCTTTACAGGAAAAGCATCTATTTCACCACGCCATGTGGATATAATTAATGAGGTATTCAGTCCTACCAAGGCGGATATTGACTATGCATACGAGGTTATGGATGCTATACGACTTGCCAAAGAACAGGGTAAAGGTGCTATTGCTCTGCATGGAAAAATGATTGATGCTCCTATTGTTGCAAGGGCAGAGAGAACAATTGCTATGGCAGAAGCATTAGGAATAGACAGGGGGAATAGCAATGAATAAGTTAGTAAAATCCATTCGTGAAGCAATTGTCTTATCAGAACTAAAAGACGGTATGACAGTTTCGTTTCATCACCATCTTCGTAACGGTGATTACGTGCTTAATATGGTAATGGATGAAATTGCAAATCTTGGTATAAAAGATATTACAGTTAATGCAAGTTCTCTGTTTGATGTACATAAACCCTTGCTTACGCATATTGAAAACAAGGTAGTTACCGGCGTTGCGGCAGACTATATTGCAGCAGGTCTGGGGCGTGCTTTTTCAGAAGGTGTTCTGGAAAAACCGGTACAGTTCCGCACTCACGGTGGTCGTCCCAGTGATATAGCCTTAGGCAGAACCCCTATTGATGTGGCATTCATTGCTGCACCTACCGCAGACCCTATGGGTAACTGCTCCGGAAAGTACGGTAAATCAGCCTGCGGCAGTCTTGGGTACGCTTTTGCAGATGCAATGTATGCAAAAAAAGTAGTGATTATTACAGATAATTTGGTTTCGTATCCGCTGCAGGACTGGTCAATTTCTGAAGACTATGTTGATTATGTAGTGTCAGTTGATGCTATTGGTGCCCCTGAAGGTATTGTTTCTGGCACAACCAAGATTACCCGTGACCCGGTAGGGTTAGTTATGGCTTCCCATGCGGCAAAGGTTATAGAAGCATCGGGCCTTTTGAAGGATGGATTTTCGTTCCAAACTGGTGCAGGCGGCGCTTCTCTTGCTGCAGCAAAGTTTTTAAAAGATATAATGCTTAAAAAAGGGATAAAAGGCAGTTTTGGTCTCGGTGGTATTACGGGCTATATGGTAGATATGCTCAATAGCGGTTGCTTCCGTAGTCTTATGGATGTTCAGTGCTTTGATCTGGCGGCAGTAGAGTCAATCAGAAATAATCCGTCGCATAAGGAAATCTCTGCTATGCAATATGCATCTCCCAACAGTAAAAGTGCAGTTGTTGACAGTCTTGATGTTGTTATTTTGGGCGCAACCGAGATTGATACAGATTTTAATGTGAATGTTCACACTGATTCAAACGGATATATTATGGGCGGTTCGGGTGGACACAGCGATACCGCGGCAGGCTCTAAGCTTTCTATGATTATTGCACCTATGTTTAGAGCAAGGATGCCTATCGTAACAGACCATGTAACTTGCATTTCCACTCCGGGCAAGGATATAGATGTTTTGGTTACGCAGGGCGGAATTGCAGTACATCCCAAAAATACAGAACTTAAAGATAGATTGGTAAGTGCAGGACTGCCTGTTATAGATATAAAGGAACTTAAAGAAAAGACCGAACGTATTACCGGCAAACCTGAAAAACTTCCAAAGGGTGACAGAGTGGTTGCTGAGGTTATCGGACGTGAGGGTAATATTCTGGATAAAATTTATAATGTACCACAAAATAATTAGTAGGAGAAATTTTTATGCGTGAAATTAATGCAAAGTTTATCACCGAAGTTGTGAAAAAATTGTGCATTGAGGCAAACTGTCACTTAAGCAGTGATATGAAGGAATGTATTTCAAACTTTCATGCGAATGAGACATGGCCTCAGGCAAAAGAAATATTAGAACGTATTATTGAAAACTATCAGATTGCAGATGAAAAAAATCAGCCTATTTGTCAGGACACGGGTGTTGCTTGTGTGTTTTTAAAAATCGGACAGGATGTTCATGTAAGCGGTGATATTACCGAGGCTGTAAACGAGGGTGTAAGACAAGGATATGATGAAGGATATCTCAGAAAGAGTGTGGTTCGTGACCCTCTTGACAGAGTTAATACCGGTGACAATACGCCGGCTATGCTTTATTTCGAGATTGTTCCGGGGGATAAAATCGAAATTACCGTTGCTCCCAAGGGCTTTGGCAGCGAGAATATGAGCAAAATTGCAATGCTTCGACCCTCTGACGGGTTGCAGGGCGTAAAGGATTTTATAATAAAAACTGTCGAAGAAGCCGGACCCAATCCATGTCCTCCCGTTGTTGTAGGGGTAGGTATTGGCGGAACATTCGACAAAGCTGCTTATCTTGCCAAAAAGGCTCTTCTTCGTCCTGTAGATGTTCCGAATGACGATAAGTTTTATGCTGGACTTGAAGAAGAACTGCTTAACGAAATTAATAACCTTGGTATTGGGCCGCAAGGATTTGGTGGCAGAACCACGGCGCTTGCCGTAAACATCGAAAAATATCCGACGCACATTGCAGGGTTGCCGGTAGCGGTAAATATCAATTGCCATGTTACAAGGCATTGTACGGAGGTGATATAAATGTCTATTTCTGTTAATACACCGCTCACACGTGAAGATGCAAAAAAATTGAAGGCAGGAGATAGCTGTTTAATATCAGGTGTAATTTATACTGCAAGAGATGCCGCTCACAAGCGTTTGTGCGAACTTATTGCACAGGGGGAGAAACTTCCATTGGATATAAAAGACAGTATCATATATTTTGTTGGACCTACGCCGGCAAAACCCGGACAAGCTATCGGCTCTGCGGGACCCACAACATCATATCGTATGGACGCTTACAGCCCCGATTTGATTGCTGTAGGACAAACGGGTATGATTGGAAAGGGAAAAAGAGGCCCTGAGGTTATTGCTGCAATGAAAAAATATGGAGCAATATATTTCGGAGCCATTGGTGGTTGTGGAGCGCTCCTTAGCAAATGCATAAAAAAAGCTGAGGTTATTGCATACGATGACCTTGGTGCTGAAGCAATCCGCAGGTTAGAGGTAGAGGATTTTCCTGTTGTTGTTATAATTGACTGCGAGGGAAACAATCTCTATGAAACCGGCAGGGCAAATTATCTTGCGCAAGAAGTGAATAATAAACGTTAGGTTTTAAGGCGCGCTTATATGGCGGGCCTTAAATTGTTACAAAGAGTCTTGATAAATTTAGCCAAAGAGGTATAGTTGTTATATAACAATTTGTTAGGGTGAAATTATGGAATCAATTTACAAAGTCAATACGGAACTCGATATTCCTATATATCAACAACTTGTGGACGCTATTTGTGTTGCAATAAAAAATGGTAGTCTTACGTCAGGACAACAACTTCCCACTGTTCAGGAAATGATTAAAGAAGTTGGAATAGCAAGAGGTACTGTAAAACGAGCATATGACGAACTTGAACGGATGGGACTTGTAGAAAAGGCACAAGGGAGAGGTACTTTTGTAAAATATCAGCTGGCAAATTCAGGAAGCAGAAAAGAACAAGCCATGGCTGCTATTGATGAGGTACTTGACCGATTAGAAGGAATGGGACTTTCGCCGTCTGAGATAAACATATTTTTGAATCTGAAACTTCGTGAACGTTCTCAGGAGGAAACTCATGTAAAGGTCGCGGTGGTTGAATGCAATCCTGAAAATCTGTCACAGATGTCTGAACAGCTTAGGCATATTGATGAGCTTGACTTATATTCTTATACATTTGACAGCATAAAACAGTATCCATATAAACTGAGTGAGGATTTTGATCTCATTGTTACAACATCTTTGCACTCTCAATATCTGGAAAATGTTGTTCCTGACAAAAAAAGAATAGCACGAGTGGCGCTAAGACCCTCTTCCCGTTGTTTGTCACATATTATCAAACTTCGTGCCGGTGAAAAAATTGGTATTGTAGGATATAGTGTGCGCTTTGCGGAACTTATATATAATACTTGTGAAATGTATGCAGAAGATGTTATTTTAAGCAATCCACTAATTGTCGGTGATGGTGTATGCTTGGAAAAATATCTTAAGGGAAAAGATACGATTCTTGTTCCTAAAAATTACGAAAAATACTTTGATACCAATACTGTCAAGTATATAGCGAAGTTCAAAGGTGATGTAATTGATTGCAATTACGAAATGGACGAGGGTTCTGTTCTGTACCTTGAAACTAAAATCAAAAAAATTCGAGACGAAAAAACGATTTAAAAATAATAAAAACACCGTTTTTATCTTGACAAATTATATATCACATTGTATTATACAGATATATAACAATTATAGTTATATCTAAATTAATATAATGAGGTATTGATATGGATAACAGAGAAAAAAAAGTTCTGGTCATCGGTGTTATTGGCGCTGATGTTCATGCCGTAGGCAATAAGATTTTGTACCATGCTTTTACGGAAGCCGGTTTTGAAGTTGTTAACCTCGGTGTTATGGTTTCTCAGGAAGAGTACATTGCAGCAGCTATAGAATCCAATGCAGATGCCATAGTTGTTTCTTCTCTTTACGGACAGGGGGAACTCGACTGTCGTGGTATGCGTGAAAAGTGTGATGAAGCAGGACTTAAAGGCATTCCCTTAATTGTTGGTGGCAATATCGTTATCGGCAAACAAAAATTTGAAGATGTGGAAAAACGCTTCGAGGCAATGGGCTTCGACAGGGCATTTCCGCCGGGTACTCCACCTGAGGCTGCTATACAGGCTCTCCGCGAGCTTTTAAACATGGACGGTGAAAATTAAAATGAAGAACGTCTTGCTGATTGATTTTGGCAGTACATATACAAAACTTACGGCGGTAGATGTTGATAAAGAAGAGATTCTTGGAACAGCCACATCATATACCACAGTCCAGACTGACATAAATGACGGTCTTAATGAAGGGCTTAAGGTTTTAAAGCAAAAAACAGGAAAAATCAAGTATGATGCCTGTTATGCCTGTTCATCTGCTGCGGGAGGTCTTCGAATGGTTACAAGCGGTCTTGTGCCAGAACTTACCGGAGAGGCTGCAAGGCTTGCAAGTCTTGGAGCAGGAGCAAAAACAGTAGGCATATATGCCTTTGAGTTGACTGATGAAGATATTGAGAAAATCAGTAAAACAAAACCTGATATATTCCTTCTGGTAGGCGGAACCGATGGCGGAAACAAGGAGTGTATTCTGCACAATGCGAAAATGCTGGCAGAGATGAAACCGGATTTTCCTATTGTAATTGCGGGTAACCGCACAGCAGCAAGAGAGTGTCAGGAGATATTAAAGGACTGTGAGGTTTATGTTTGCCCCAATGTAATGCCTAAATTCGGCATGTTGCAGATAGAGCCTTCACAAAAGCAGATAAGAGAGATATTTTTAAATCGTATCATACAGGCAAAGGGGTTAAGCAAAGCGGCAGAACTTTTATCCGATATCATGATGCCCACACCATCTGCGGTGCTTCAGGCGGTGGAACTTCTTGCAAAGGGTTACGATGATGAACTTGGAATTGGTGAATTGATAGCAGTGGATGTAGGCGGTGCTACAACTGATGTTTATTCAATTGCTGACGGAATGCCGGAGCATATGAACACGGTGTATAAAGGACTGCCTGAACCTTATGCGAAGCGTACAGTAGAAGGCGATATTGGTATGCGATACAGTATTCAGGGTATCGTGGATGCTGCAGGAATAAATCGAATATGTGAACTTTCAGGTCTTTCTGAAGAAAGAGTACAAGCTTTGGTTGATGATTTAAGGCAAAATACGGATAAAGTGCCGAATGGCGACAGCGAAATGGAAACTTTGGATTATGCATTGGCGTCATGTGCCATAGAAGAAGCCGTTACGCGTCATGCAGGTACAATTTCAGAAACATATACAATGATGGGTCAAACATATGTTCAAGAAGGGAAAAATCTGACCAAAGTAAAACAAATTGTGGTGACGGGCGGCAGCCTTATCCACACAAAGAGGACAGAAGAGATTGCAGCTTTCGCACTCTATTCACCAACAAATCTCGCATCACTCAGACCAAAAACTGCTGATGTTTGGGTAGATAGAACGTATATTTTGGCAGCAATGGGATTACTTTCATCATATTATCCCAAGACGGCCTTACGAATAATGAAAAAGGAGCTCGAATACTATGGATATTCAAAATAAACGCATTTCTGACGACGAGTTTAACCGCCTGCGTCAGGAAGTTTTGACTCAGTGGCCCACAGGCAAGGATGTTGACCTTGAGGAGGCAGTTTCCTATCACAAAGCGATGCCCGAGTCAAGAAATTTTTCCAAAAAACTTTTAGCTGCAAAGCGTGATAATCGTACATTGGTACAACCTCGTGCAGGTGTACCTGTTGTAGAAGAACATATTAAACTTATGCAATATCTGGAACAACACGGCGAGGCTGACTTGTTGCCATCAACTATTGACAGTTATACAAGACAAAATCGCTACGAAGAGGCAGAAAACGGTATATCAGAGTCTCTTCGACTGGAAAGAGCTATGCTTAATGGTTTCCCTGCTGTTAATCATGGTGTAGCAAAATGCCGTCAGGTTATCGAAAGTGTCAATGTTCCTATGCAGGTTCGTCACGGCACACCTGATGCAAGACTTTTAACTGAAATTACATATGCTGGCGGTTTTACAAGTTATGAGGGCGGCGGTATTTCTTACAATCTGCCTTACTGCAAAAATATTCCTATGGAAAGGACAATTCGTGATTGGCAATATGTTGACCGTCTGACAGGTCTTTATGAAGAAATGGGAGTTACAATTAACCGTGAGCCATATGGTCCTTTGACGGGTACATTGGTTCCGCCTTGTATTTCTCACGCTGCTGCGATTATTGAGGCATTGCTTGCTGCTGAGCAGGGTGTAAAAAATATTACTGTTGGTTACGGTCAGTGTGGTAATCTTGTACAGGATATTGCTGCTATCCGTACACTGCAGGAATTGACCGATGAATACTTAAATAAATACGGATATTTTGATGTTGATGTAACTACTGTTCTTCATCAGTGGATGGGAGGTTTCCCGGCTGACGAGGCAAAAGCGTTTGGCGTTATTTCTTCGGGAAGTCTTATCGCTGCTTTATCAAAAGCGACAAAGGTTATTGTCAAGACACCTCATGAAGCGGTTGGCATACCTACTATGGAGGCTAATGCTCAGGGACTTCGTTGCACTAAGCAGGTTGTCAATATGCTTGCTGACCAGACGTTTGCTTCTAATGATTTGGAACAGGAAAAAGAAATAATCCGTCAGGAAACCCGTGCTATTGTTGATAAGTGCTTTGAACTTGGAAACGGCGACATAGCAGTTGGTGTTTGCCGCGGTGTTGAAGCAGGCGTTCTTGATGTTCCATTTGCTCCTTGTCGTTTCAATGCCGGCAAAATGCTGCCATGTCGTGATAACGATGGCGCGGTACGTATTCTTGATGTTGGAAACCTTCCTTTTAATAAAGAACTTATTGATTTCCACAAGGATAAAATAGAAAAACGTGCCGCTGCAGAAAGCCGTAAGGCTTCTTTCCAGATGGTAATAGATGACGTTTATGCAATCGGCAAAGGCCGCTTGGTAGGACGTCCTAAATATTGATGATAGGAGAAATTTAAATTATGAAAATTTTAGATGTTGTTTGTTCACCCGGTCGAACAGGTTTTTATTTTGACGACCAACGTGCCATCAAGCAGGGTGCAGGCCATGATGGTGTGTTTTATATAGGTCGCCCCGTAACCGATGGTTTTCGTGCTGTTCGCCAGGCAGGCGAATCAATCTCCGTAATGATAGTTTTAGAAGATGGACAGATTGCATATGGCGATTGTGCTGCTGTTCAGTATTCAGGTGCAGGCGGACGTGACCCGCTGTTCTTAGCAGAAGATTTCATTCCTGTTATTGACAAGTTTATAAAACCTGAACTTGTTGGCAAAGAAGCTGACGATTTCCGTGGCCTTTGTGCAATGATGGAAGCTATTCAGGTTGATGGTAAGCGTCTCCACACAGCCATACGTTACGGTGTATCTCAGGCAATTTTAGATGCTGTTGCAAAAGCAACTGGCAGAATGATGTGCGAGGTTGTAGCTGATGAATATGGATGTGGTGTTTCAGAAACACCCATTCCGATTTTCACGCAGTCTGGTGACGACCGTTATGACAACTCTGATAAAATGATTATTAAGGGTGCACAGGTTCTTCCTCATGCTCTTATTAATAATATTGATACAAAACTTGGCAGAAAAGGTGAAAAACTTGCTGAATATGTCGAATGGTTACGTAACCGTATTTTAGAATTCCGTACTGATGAAAGTTATTCTCCAATTATGCACATAGATGTATATGGTACTATCGGTGCAGCTTTTGGAAATAATAACTATAAGGATATGGCAGATTACATAGAGGGACTTGGAAAAATTGCAAAACCCTTTAAATTACGTATCGAGGGTCCTATGGACTGTGACTGTGATCGTGAAACACAGCTTATAGCACTTGCTGCATTAACCAAAGAGTTAGATGACCGTGGCTGTGATGTGGAACTTGTTGCAGATGAATGGTGTAACACACTTGAAGATATCAAACTTTTTGCTGATAATAAAGCAGGACATATGGTACAAATAAAGACTCCTGACCTTGGTGGTATCAATAACACTATCGAAGCAGTTTTATATTGCAAAGAAAAGGGAATCGGTGCTTATCAGGGTGGTACTTGCAACGAAACCGACCGCAGTGCGCAGGTATGTGTTCATTGCGCTATGGCTACACAGCCCGTCCAGATTCTTGCGAAACCCGGTATGGGCGTTGACGAAGGTTATATGATAGTTTATAATGAAATGAATCGTATTATAGCTATGAGAAAAGCCAAAAAAACTCTTGAAAAATAATATCTTCTAAACAACGAAATGACAAGAGACAATTTTTCGAAAGAAAGATGGTCTTTTAGGACATTGTTAATATGTCTATCGGGTCTGGCAAACATCGAATAGTATGTCCAGATTGTAAAAACAGTTAAATGATATAGATTCAAATGTAGATAGTTACTAAAAGTAATTAAGTTAATAAAAATATAGTTTGGTATGTTTCTCAAAATAAAATACAAATTATATCATCATTTATAAATTCCTTCGTTGACTTTCGTCGCTTCTTGTGGTACTGTTTGTGTCGCAATGAGGTGAAAAGAGATGAAAGTGCTTGAAGAATTCTGGTATGGTAATATTGGTCCATTGGAAAGACCGTTTCAAAGTCAAAGAAAGTTTGACAAGGTGTTCAGGTTACTTACCAAAAATGAAGAAGAATTGCTCAATAACCTAAATGAGCAAGAAAAAGAATTGTTTGATAAGTTCAAAGCCTGTTATGACGAAATGATACAAATAACAGAATGTCAAACCTTTATAAAAGGATTCAAATTAGGAGCAAGGTTCTTTATAGAATGCTTTGAAAATGATGCCGACATATTCGATGAATGAAATTCGAGTATGTCGGTATTTTTATGCCCAAAATCAAAGGATGAAAATTATAAAGAAAACTATAAAATGCTGAAAACCTAGTAAAATCAAGGTCTTCGAGGCAAAAATAAAAGAACGATTATTGTATCAAAATAACCGTTCTTTTTTGGTGCGCCAGAAAGGACTTGAACCTTCACGTCGGGGACACTAGATCCTAATGGTTATATAGCATATGTGAAAGAATTATTTTCTTTTGCATATGCTATTTTTTAGCCAATATCAAAAAGGGTAATATGCAAATGCAATATTCTTATTTTAAAATATATGTTAGTCTTTTTTGTCTTAATGCAATCTTAATGCGTATATTCAACCGTTAATGCCATCTTAAAATATATTATGATACAATGATAATAGAAAAAAGATACACTTGATTGGTGGTTTTGATTATGGATGCAAAAATAAAGAAGCATTTGTCTTCTTCTCAGATAATAATATTCGGTTTTGCAGGAGCAATAATATTAGGCACAATTCTTTTAATGCTCCCGATATCGTCAGCAAGCGGAAATATGACACCCTTTTCAGACGCACTCTTTACATCAACATCTGCGGTGTGTGTAACAGGGCTTGTGGTACATGACACAGCAACGCACTGGTCAATGTTCGGGCAGTTTATAATCCTTTTGCTTATTCAGGTTGGAGGTCTTGGAATTGTAACCTTGTCTGTTGCAATGGCGATGCTTGCAGGAAGAAAAATAAGTCTTATGCAAAGAAGCACATTGCAGGATGCAATATCCGCACCAAAGGTCGGCGGAATTGTAAGGCTCACAGGATTTATTCTTAAAACAACATTCTTAATTGAGCTTATAGGTGCAATTTTACTTTCAACAGTATTTTGCAAAGAGTTTGGGTTAAAAGGTGTATGGCTCGGAATATTCCACTCTGTTTCGGCATTTTGTAATGCAGGCTTTGACTTGATGGGTGCAAAATCACCGTTCTCATCGCTGACATCCTACTCCGCACAGCCTTTAATAAATGCAGTTATAATGCTTCTCATTATCATAGGCGGCATTGGTTTTCTTGTATGGGAAGATGTAAAAACAAACAAGCATCATATAAAAAAATACCGTATGCAGACAAAGGTTGTATTATCGTCAACACTGTTTTTAATAATCGCACCTGCAATATATTTTTACTTTGCAGAGTTTAACGGATTACCACTAAACGAAAGAATATTAAATTCTATGTTTCAGTCGGTAACACCGAGGACAGCAGGCTTTAATACAGCGGACTTAACTCAATTAACAGGAACAGGTCAGATAATTACAATTATTTTAATGCTGATTGGCGGTTCTCCCGGCTCGACTGCCGGAGGTATGAAAACAACAACTGCTGCAGTGCTTATCTTCTCTATGATATCTGTATTCAGAAAGAAGGACGATGTTGAGTGCTTTGGCAGACGGATAGAAGATTCAACACTTAAAACTGCATCAGCAATACTGTTAATGTATTTTATTCTGTTTTTAACAGGCGGACTTATTATAAGCGGGGTTGAAAAGCTTCCTCTTATGGAGTGCTTGTTTGAAACATCATCGGCAATAGGCACGGTAGGTCTTACACTTGGCATTACACCTACTCTCGGAACTGTATCAAGAATCGTTTTAATAGGTCTTATGTTCTTTGGAAGAGTTGGCGGACTTACCCTTATATTTGCAGCACTATCAAAAAAACAGCAAAATATATCAAAAAAACCACAGGAAAGAATTACCGTAGGTTAAGGAGGAATTTAATATGAAATCTGTATTGCTTATAGGTCTTGGGCGTTTTGGCAGACATATAGCTAAAAAATTAAATGAGCTTGGCCACGAAGTAATGGCAATAGATAAAAAAGAAGAGCTTGTAAATGAGGTTCTTCCGTATGTAACAAATGCACAGATTGGGGACAGTACAAATGAAGAATTTTTAACTTCCTTGGGTGTGGGAAATTTCGATATTTGCTTTGTTGCAATCAGCGGAGATTTTCAAAGCTCTCTGGAAACAACCTCACTTCTTAAAGAGCTTGGTGCAAGGTTCGTGGTCTCAAGAGCAGAACGGGATGTTCAGGAAAAGTTTCTGCTCCGTAATGGTGCAGATCAGGTCGTGTACCCCGAAAAGCAGGTGGCTTCGTGGGCGGCAATCCGTTACAGTGCAGACCACATTCTTGATTTTATTGAGCTTGATGATGATTATGCAATTTTCGAGGTAACAACACCCGAAAGCTGGATTGGAAAAACAATAGGACAAATAGATATTCGTAAAAAGTTCGGGATAAATATTATGGCATTAAAACAGGATGGAAAAATGAGTATGACAATTCACCCTGATACTGTTTTAAAAGAAAATGAAACCATGCTTGTGCTTGGTGAACTTAAAGACATTCAGAAATGTTTTCGGATATAGCCTGGTATATCATCCCGAAGTGTTAGTTGGGAGATGATGGTATGCGTGATATTATTTTATTGATTGCGGTTTTAGCCTATATGATTGGCGGATATTTTGTTGTCGGGAAAATCGGAGAATTCTTTGACGAAAATTACAAGGGATATGACTACGATTTTGAAAAGGATAACAAAAAGTGATAAAACTACGTACCAAAATTAAGAAAATACCGGCTATCCATTGAGAAAAATTTGAATATATGATAAAATAGTATCATCAGGGGGTGGTTTTCATGAACCTTCAACATAAAAAAGAAACAGATGAGCATATACTTGTATGCCTTTCATCTGCACCGTCAAACCCGAAAATTATACGGACAGCGGCAAAAATGGCCAATGCCTTTACCGGAAATTTTACTGCAATTTATATAGAAACTCCGAGCTTTGCATCGCTTGATGAAACAAATAAAAACAGGCTTAAACAAAATATGAAGTTTGCCCGTCAGCTTGGCGCAAAGGTTGAGATTATAAACGGCGATGATGTACCATACCAGATTGCTGAATTTGCACGACTTTCAGGTGTTACAAAAATTGTAGTCGGCAGAAGTGCGGCAGTTAAAAAGCATCTTATCAGAAAACCGACTCTGACGGAAAAACTGATAGCACATGCACCGAATATTGATATACACATCATCCCTGACGGTATAGAGGTTACACATTACGAAGCACCTGCTCCCAAAAAAAGGATTGAGTCCCGCTTTTCCTTCCGTGACCTTATTATAAGTGTGGGACTTCTTATTGCAGCTACGCTTCTTGGGTATGTATTTTTTGGACTTGGATTTACAGAAGCAAATATAATCACCGTATATATCCTTGGGGTTTTACTTATCTCAATACTTACTAAATACAGAATGTATGCACTTACATCTTCACTTGTGAGTGTCATTCTGTTTAATTTCTTTTTTACAGAGCCTTATTTCACTATGAAGGCATACGAAAAAGGATATCCTGCAACCTTTGCAATTATGTTTATTTCAGCATTCATATCAAGTACACTTGCGATAAAACTGAAAGATCACGCAAAGAAATCTGCACAATCGGCATACCGTACTAAAATTCTTTTTGATACGAATCAACTTTTGCAGCGTGCAGACAGTGAGAATGATATTATTTCTATAACAGCCCATCAACTTATGAAGTTGTTAAAACGGGATATTGTTATATATCCTGTTGCCAATGATACAATAGGTAACATTAACGTCTTTTTAGCTGAAGGCGATGAAGATGAGATAAGAAAAATCGCAGAGAACGAAAAACACATTGCCGATTGGGTACTAAGAAATAACCATCAGACAGGAGCGACAACAGATAACTTTCCGGAGGCAAAGTTCTTATACTATGCAATCCGAATAAATGAGAACATTTACGGAATTATCGGTATTCATATAAACGAAAACCCCATTGATTCCTTTGAAAGCAGTATTTTGCTTTCTATCTTGGGCGAGTGCGCAATCTCTCTTGAAAACAAAAAGATTGCCCGTGAAAAAGAAGAAACAGAAATACTTGCTAAAAACGAGAAAATGAGAGCAAACCTTTTAAGAGCAATATCCCATGATTTAAGAACACCCCTTACCTCCATATCAGGTAACGCGGATAATCTTCTCTCTAACGGAGAAAGCTTTGATGAAGATACAAAGCAGCAAATATATAAGGATATATATAACGATTCCGTATGGCTTACAAATCTTGTTGAAAACTTGTTATCAGTTACAAGACTTGAAGACGGCAATATGAAGCTTAATAAGTCTGCAGAGCTTATGGATGAAATAATTGCGGAAGCATTAAATCACATAAACAAAAGCGGTATAGAACATAAAATAGAAATATACGAAAATGATGATATTGTCCTTGTGGATGTTGATGCAAGGCTTATCGTACAGGTAATTATAAACATTGTTGATAATGCAATTAAATATACACCGAAAGGCTCAAAAATCACTATCAGCACACAAAAACATGATAAAATGCTTTCTGTAAGCATTGCAGATAACGGAAACGGAATTGCAGATGATATAAAAGATAAGGTGTTTGAGATGTTCTATACGGGAGCAAATAAGATTGCTGACAGCAGAAGAAGTCTTGGCTTAGGCCTTGCGCTCTGTAAAACAATTATTTCTGCACACGGCGGAGAAATTACTGTATCGGATAACACTCCGCATGGAGCGGTGTTCACATTTACCCTGCCGATAAAGGAGGTAGATATAAATGAATAAAGCAATGACTGTTTTGGTTGTTGAGGATGATATGCCCATACGCAACCTAATCTCAACAACCTTAAAAACACATGACTATAAATTTTTAACAGCAAAGGACGGAAATGATGCTATTATGCAGGCATCTTCACATAATCCCGATGTTGTTCTGCTTGATTTGGGACTTCC
>JAZSCT010000046.1:0-1531 GCA_045530725.1 Clostridia bacterium | reverse complement strand
TGTCTCTTCTCTTCTATTACAGATTGAACAGACATCGATTGCTTTGTCATAAGTTTTAATCTGTGGGAAGTGAAGCTCTGTTCTGGCTTTTGATAGACCATATCTGCTTACTTGCTTGGATTTCATTATATATTGTTGTGTTTGTCTGAGTTTTTCGAGTTTGCAGGTACAAAAATCCTATAAGCTATTGTTGTTTACTGAGTTGTTGCTCAGTGCATATCTGGTTGTTGTTATCTGTTGTTATCTGTGACTTCTATTTGTATCTGAAATGGGTGATTCTTCTGTGAGAATTAAACCCTTTGATGGGACTTCAGACTTTGCTATGTGGCAACTGAAGATGAAAGCTATCCTTATAAAAGAAAAAGTGTGGGCTGCTGTAGAAGAAAAGTATGCTGAAAGCTTGAATGATGCTGGTAAGAAAGAAATGGATCAAATAGCACACTCTGAGATTATAATAAGGCTTTCTGATGAAGTCATAAGGCAGGTAACTGTTTTTAGTACTTCTAAAACTCTTTGGGATGGCTTGACTGCTTTGTTTCAAGTTAAATCTTTGCCTTCTCGAATTAGTTTGCTTTGCAGATTGTTTAATTATAAGATGGATGTTTCTGTGTCTTTAAATGAGAATTTGGATAGATTTTTGAGGATGACACAGGAATTAGAAAGATGTAAAGATGCTATTGATGATGTTCACCAAGCTGTTATTCTGCTTAATGCTTTGCCTTCTCAGTTTGATAATTTTAAGGATGTGATTCAGTTTGGTTCTGAAGAATTGACTAAAAAGAAAATTGTTGAGTCCATTATTCAGAAAAATGAGGTTATGAAGGTTTTTAAATCTAAAACTGATAAGGATAACAATAACAAAACTGATGTGATGTTTGTAAAGGGTAAGAATAAGAATCAGAAGAGGAATAAGAAGAAAGGGGATTCTTCTAATCCTAACTCTGGTTCTAATTCAAACTCTGTTGAGACTAAACCTAAGATGGATAAAAGCAATGTTAAATGTCATTACTGTGGTAGGCTTGGTCATTTCATATCTGAGTGTTTTAAGAAGAAAAAAGATGAAGGAAATGCTAAAAGTGGTACCACTGCTGTCTTAGAGTCTCAATCACACTATCCTAATGAGCTTTTCATGTGTGACACTAAAAGGGGAAATGAACTTGATACCTGGATCCTAGATTCAGGCTGCACCATGCATGTTACACCTCATAAGCATTATTTTGATTCTATGCATACTTGTAATGAGGGTGAAGTAAGATTGGGTGATCATTCAGTTCTGCCTATTAAAGGTATAGGTAATGTTCCTTTTAAATGTCATGATGGGATTGTTAGGGTGCTCCAAAGTGTCAGGTGGGTGCCTGGACTTAGGAGAAATCTGTTGTCTGAAAGTGTGTTTGATGACCTTGGTTGCAGAATTAATACTTTAAATGGAGTTAGAAATGTCATTAAACATGATTCTGTTGTTTTTAAAAGTATTAAAAAGGAAGGTCTTTACCATGTTGTTGGCTATCCTGTGCATCATGCTATGATTGTT
>JAZSCT010000006.1:0-21631 GCA_045530725.1 Clostridia bacterium | reverse complement strand
GTTTATACTACGCAGGCGAATGTTTGTTCGTAACATTCCGGAGCAAAAACAGAGAAAACCATCTGCGATAAGATGGTTTTCAACCAAAAGGAAAAATATCTTAATTTTTAATTTATAGTTGTAATAATTATATATCCTTTCCGGAATGTGTCTCAGGGCTTTTTCACCTCCCAAATCACATAAATTTTTTCATATGCTCCATAGCACTCTTCTCAAGTCTTGATACCTGCGCCTGTGATATACCTATTTCATCAGCCACTTCCATTTGAGTTTTCCCCTTAAAAAATCTCAATGCCACAATTCTCTTTTCCCTTTTGTTAAGTTTTTTCATAGCCTCTTTGAGAGAAATTTCTTCTATCCAGTTTTCGTCATTGTTTTTGTCATCGCCTATCTGATCCATCACAAATATCGCATCCCCACCGTCATTATATACCGGTTCATAAAGGGACACAGGGTCCTGGATTGCATCAAGAGCAAATACCACATCCTCTTTTTCCATCCCGATTGCCTTGGCAATATCTGATACTGTAGGTTCTTTTTCATTTTGTGCGGTAAGTCTTTCTTTTGCCTGAAGAGCCTTATATGCAATATCTCTTAAGGAGCGGCTTACCCGTATGGAATTGTTGTCTCTTAAATACCTTCGTATCTCTCCGATAATCATAGGTACGGCATATGTGGAGAATCTTACATTGAGACTTGTGTCGAAATTGTCTATGGATTTGATAAGTCCGATGCATCCCACCTGAAACAGATCATCCATATTTTCGCCTCTGTTTGAAAATCTCTGTATGACAGAAAGCACAAGCCTTAAGTTACCTTTTACAAATTCTTCACGTGCGACTGTGTTTCCTTTTTTTATTTCTTCAAAAAGTCTTTGTTTCTCTTCGTTGGTAAGAGTAGGGAGTTTCGAAGTGTTTACGCCGCAGATTTCTACCTTGTTCATATATATCGTCTCCTTTTATACAGAAATTATCCCACCAAATTCCATTTATTATACCGTTATATGGTTGACAAATTTCATGCATATTTATATAATGTAAGTAATAATTTTTCGGAGGATATTATGGACTATATCAAACTTACAATATACACTACAAATGAAGGAATAGCCCCCGTAAGCGGTGTGCTTTATGATATGGGGATTTTCGGAATAGAGATAGAAGACGAGAAGGAATTCAATGAATTTCTTGAAAACAATACCAAATACTGGGACTTTGTGGAAGAGGAACTTGTTGAGAAGATGAAAGGGGAAACAAGGATTATTATATATATGGAAGATGATGATACATTTTCTTTGCGATACGATACCCTTATTTCTCTTATTGATGAACTTAAGGCTGTGGATGAGACCAACTCTTTCGGCACACTTGTTGTTACCAATGACAGCGTGAGGGATGAGGACTGGTGTAACAATTGGAAGAAGTATTTCCATCCCATAGAAATCGGTGACAGAATTCTTGTGTGCCCTGAGTGGGAAGAGGCTGGAGATACAGATAGGATAGTGTTTAAGATAAACCCGGGCATGACCTTCGGCACAGGTGCCCATCATTCCACATCCATGTGTATAGAACAACTGGAAAAATGTGTAAAAGAAGGTGACAGTATCCTTGATGTGGGATGCGGAAGCGGAATACTTTCTCTCATATCTGTACTTCTTGGTGCTTCCTTTGTGACAGCCCTTGATATTGACGAAAACTGTGTCCATGTGGTATATGAAAATGCAGAACTTAATAATATAGATAAGGATAAACTAAAAGTCTTATCGGGAGACGTGCTTTCAGATGACAGACTTTTTGAGGAAATATCGTGCAAAGAATATGATATAATCGTTGCAAATATTGTGGCAGATGTGATAATCCCCCTTGCCCCCAAGGTGAAACCTTTGCTTAAGAAAGGCGGATTTTTCATATGTTCAGGCATTATTACAGAAAGGCTTGACGAGGTGAGAGATGCTTTGAGCGATGTGTATGATATACTTACTGTAAATACCAAATCCGACTGGGCAATGATATGCTCTGTGAAATGAAAATAAATTGTAAATAAATTTTAAATAAATTTAAATTTATCTATTGACAACTGGAAGTTTTTGTATTATAATTCATATATAAATGTTGTGATAGTGTATATAGTTGTGCTCGTTCGAGCAGTATTACTGCGGTTTTTGGAGGTTTTCATCAGTGAAGATTAAGCCGGGATTTATAGTCAAAGAAGTTGCAGGGGATTATTGCATAGTGCCTGCAGATGACAGATTTCTTGATTTCGGTGCTATGATTACTACCAATGAAACCGGCGCATTCCTTTTTGAAAAGATGCAGGATGAGTTCACATTAGAGTCTGTTGCAGAGGCACTTTGCAGAGAATACGATGTAGATTTCCACACAGCATTAATTGATGTTCAGGAGTTTGCGGCTACTCTTTCCGAGAAGGAGATTCTTGAGTAGGTTATGGATAATCAGAAGTTCACTTCTATATATTCTATATCAGATCTTTTCACAGAGACACTTGATTCAGGCGGAAGGGTGAAACTTCCTGTCAAAGGTGTGAGCATGTATCCTCTCATCCGTCCATCAAGGGATTATGCTTTGATTGAGAAGGCTGATTCATACAGAAAGTATGATATCATCTTTTATAAGAGACAGGATGGTTCCTATGTACTTCACAGAATAGTAGGTGAGGACAAAGAGGGATTCATACTTGCAGGCGATTCCGAGACCGATAAGGAGAGAGGGATTACCTCAGATCAGATTCTTGCAAAGGCTGTATGTATAATAAGAAGAAACAGAGAGATAGATACATCCTCTTTCTTCTACAAGGTTTATTCAATGCTCTGGGTAGCGTTGATGCCGCTAAGACCATTCATCATAGGATGTTGGCTCCGCTTTTGCAAACTGAGAAACAAACTTATTAAATAGGTTATACGTACTTCGGTACTTATAATATACAAAGTTCAAATAGCCATAGGCTTTGAAAACTTGTCAAAAACAAGTAAATATCTAGGAGGAAAAGAAAATGTCTAAGAAAAATTTGGCAAAAAGACTTATCGCATTGGTTGCGATAGTAGCTATGTTCGCTGCTATGACAGTTACAGCATCTGCTGCAGATGAACCGGCGTTTGAGTCAACAACAGTTTATTCAGGTAATGAAACTGTTACAGTTACAACAACAGTAACAGGTCTCACAGCAGGTGACCAGGTTACATATTATGCTAAGAATTCAAGTTCTGAAGTATATGTAAATCAGTACACAGCTACTGGTGCAACATTGTCAGAAAGTTACAAAGCAAACCTCGAAGATGTATCAGGGTTGGAAATTAATATGGCAAAAGTTGATGAAACTTTTGACAACTACGCAAAAATCGATGGTAGCAATGTAGAAGGTTTCTCAATTGTTATGGACAACAAAGTTGTTTACTCAAATGGTACTGCTCCGGCAATTGATGATATTGTTTACACGAATGTTTCAGCAGTTAATGCTGAAGGAAATGCAATTTCTTCACTTAAAGCAACATACAACAATGTTACAGAAACAGTCAAAGTGTTTGTAGTAGATGGTAAAGTTGCTATCGTAAATCCATTCGATTTCAGCGGAGTTACAGGTATAATCGGTGTAGATTTGACAGACGCTGTATATGGCTATGAATATGCAACAGAAAACTTTGGATTTAATTATGTTAATGTTCACTGTGAAGCTGATTACACAGAAGAAGATGTAACAGGTAACTTGATTGCAGTTCTCTATACAGCAACTGTTCCTGCTGATGCATCTGAAATCGGTATCGAAATCACAAAAGAAAATGGTGAAGCATTAGATGAACCTAAAAAATTAGAAGCACTTGGTGTTCTTGGTTCAACAGAACCTAAGTTCGCTATTGGTATGGTAATGGAAGGTTTGACTTCAATTGAATACGCTCCATATTATATTGAAGCTGATAACACAACAGTAGTTTATGGTACTACAAGAGTAGATAACTTTGAAGTTGATACTCCTGCAGATGCTGAGTAATTGATTATAGAGAATGGAGGTAATCGAAATGAAAAAATATACAAAACCATCAATCGAAGTTGTTTCATTAAGAATTAAAGAAGATATCGCAAAAGTACCTACCACTTTCTATAAGAAAGGTGCACAGGGTTGGACAAAGACTCAGCTTAAGGCTTTGGCTTTGCAAGATTTTAAAGCAAGTGTTTGATCTTTAAAATTCTTAGACAAAATTATATAATAAATTTAAGGCGGGTAGTTATACCCGCCTTGAGTTGATTATATTATTCTTATATTTAAAATAGTTGTGTAGGCCAAAAAAGGGTTTACACTTTTTTTATTTTGTGATACAATAACTATATAGATTTACAAGGAGGAGAATTATGCTTATAAATATTGCTAATGTAATAATGAAGATTAATTGTCCTCGCAATCATACCTTGACTGAACTGATCAGGGAATATATAATAGAAGATGGAAAAGAAGATGCGGTAATTGATATAAAAGTAAATAACAATATCCCGTTACCTACTGAACAGGTGTACGGTCCCTACAAGAATTATTACTATTCCGAAGATAAAGACGGTACATTAAATACCTATGCTATTCCTGATGGTTTTGACAGATGTCTTCTCTCCTGCAAAGTCAGTCCCGATGGAAAAAGTGCATCCATAGATATAATAGATCTTACAGATACAATAGTAGAGTTCAATCTTGGAGAATATATGATAACTGCAATTGGACTTGTGTTTATCAAACTTATCCTTAAATACAATGGATTTGTTATTCACGGATCAAGTATCAGTTACAATAAGTGTGGGATCATATTCTCAGCAAAATCGGGTACAGGTAAATCCACTCAGACGAAACTCTGGATGGACAATCTGGATGACGTGATTCTTGTCAACGATGACACTCCAGCAGTCACATTTGAAGATGAGGATGTGTATCTTAACGGCACACCCTTTGCTGGTACTACAGGTCTTAATAAGAATGTAAAGGTCCCTTTGAAGGCGGTGGTCTTTATAGAACGTGCAGACAAGCCTTACATAGAGAGACTGTCATTCAAAGATGCAATCCCCAGATTTATGGACGAGATGAAGAAATCCCTTGTCTCTGACAACATTTCTCTCTGTGTAGATTATGCAGCGAAACTTATGGAAAAAGTTCCTGTATATCTTCTTCATTGCAATATGGAAAAAGAATCAGTAGAAGTATTGAAAAATCAATTAGAAATATAATTAAAGAGGTGTACATATGAAAAACAAATTTTTAAGACTAATGTCAGTTGTACTTGTTCTCGTCATTGCATTAAGTTCAATGACTATATCTGCATTGGCAGCAGACTTTGCAGACCTTAATGGTCATTGGGGTTATGACTATGTGATGACTCTTGTAAATGACGGAACTGTAAACGGCTATCCCGATGGCACATTTCGTCCTGACGGCACAGTTACCAGAGCAGAGTTTGTAAAACTTATTGGCAAAACTGATGTCCTATATGATGGCACATACTCTGATATTGCAGAGCATTGGGGATATGATTATATTATGTATTCAGGACTTGATGGATACGAAGACGGCACATTTAAGCCTGATAAACCTATTACAAGAAACGATTGTGTCAACCTTATCTGGAAAAGAAATGGTTCATTAAAAGGTATCATCTGTCCATCTGCAATTACAAATCAGGGCACAAATTCTGACGCAGTAGCATGGGCATATACAAATGGTATCGTATGCGGAGATGACGGACTTAATCTTCGCCTTTTCGATACACTTACCCGTGCAGAGGCGGCAACACTTATTGTCCGTTCAAGAAATATCGACCCGAATGCGGAAAAGGTTAGATTCATAGACAGAGTTAAGCCTGAATTATTGCAGGTCGTATATGAAAGTTTCAATCTTTTTGAAAATAAAGCATATAATCCTGATGCTACAATAACTAACGGAGAACTTGCAAGGGCGGTTCTATCATACGGTGAAATGACAAGCATCCCGGAATACGGCGGAATTGAAAAAACACCACCATATGATGGAAAATATGCACGAGATATGGAAACTGTTTCAAAAGAATGTATGCAGGATGTTCCTCTGAATGTGGAAGCGGAAAATTCAAATGCATCTGTTAAGCATGCCTTGGCAGAACTTATGTTCAATACTCTCAAAAGAACAGGTGGATTGAAAAGCGGAAAGGGTACACCTTATTCAGATTTGGGAACATATGAAGGAAATCTTGATATGTTTTTGAAATATGCATACAAAAACGGAATCTATTTTGATTCAACCGGAAATATATATCCCGATTCTCAGATAACATTGAAGCAATTCAGTTTGATTCTTCTTCAACTTGATGAATTGTATGGTTCTCAACTTGCTTATAAAAATGATGATAAGACTTTCTTGAAAATCAACAAGAATCTGTCTTCTTATCCTGGGAATTATAAGGATTACAGAACTATAATTGAAGGAGTATCACAAAAAGCATACATTGAATTTAAACCTGAAACATCGGTTTTAGACTATAATGATAATGCTCACAGTTCTGCATTTGTTATAGGTGATACACTTGATCTTTTAAAGAAAAAATATGAGGAAAAAGGATTTAATTTTGATTTTACATGTTATGCTACCTTGATAAGTGAGAATAATTCAAGAATTACATTCCTGGTAAAAGTAGAGTCTAATGCTCCAGAAGGAACCATGGCGACAGATGTATTTGGTGATATTTTTTATTCATCAAGAAATGCAGATTTATCAGGAGACAATGTTTATTTTGTAATGAAAACAGACACACCTTTTGTTTCCTTCTTCTTTATGCCTGAAGATTTGAAAATTATTGATGTTATTTCATAATTAAGAAAGGAAGATCTTAATGTCAGATTGTATTTTTTGCAAAATTGCAAAAGGCGAAATCCCATCACAGTTTGTCTATGAAGATGATATATGTGTTGCATTTCGTGATATAGAACCACAGGCACCATTTCATGTGCTCATTATTCCGAAAGAGCATATAGCAAGTGCTCTGGAAATAGATGAAACTAATTCTTCTGTCGTAGGTCATATCTTCACCGTTGCGGCAAAGATTGCCAGAGAAGAAGGAATCGATAAGACCGGTTTCAGACTTGTGAACAACTGTGGCGAAGACGGAGGACAGACAGTAGGGCATATGCATTTTCATATGCTTGCCAAGAGAAATCTCCAATGGCCTCCGGGATGATCAGATAATTCAAATATACAAAACAAACCCCTGTGTGATGTATTAAAAAACATCTTCAGGGGTTTTTGTATGCAAACAAAATATTGATTGTTTTTGATATTTGTAATATAATAATTAAGAGGTGAAACCCTATGGACTTTATATTGTCTGTGGACAATTATATACTAGACTTTATTCAAAGTTTTTTAAGATGTGATGTACTTGATTTTCTTATGCCATACATTACACTTCTTGGTGAAAATGGTATTATCTGGATAACGCTTGGCATCATCCTTTCTTTTTTCAAAAAAACAAGGCCTGTGGGATTGTCGGTCCTCACAGCCCTTCTGATAGGTTTTGTTATTTGTAATCTTACACTTAAGCCACTTGTTGCAAGGATACGCCCTTACGATGCCAATGGATTTGACGAACTTCTTGTGAAGGCTCTGTCCGATTATTCCTTCCCGTCAGGTCACACTATCGCTTCCTTCGAAATGGCAGTATGTGTGTATATGTTTCATAGAAAGTATGGCATATTTGCATTAGTCCTTGCATCTTTGATTGGTTTTTCAAGGCTTTATCTCTATGTGCACTATCCATCAGATGTACTTGTCGGTGCCATCCTTGGGATACTTATAGGGTATATCTCATCTCGTATTGTGATGAAAAGATTCAGTCAATGTAGTTGATACTGTGTGTGCGGAATTTACCCGGTGTAATGCCCATATGTTTTTTAAAAAAGTAGTCAGGTGACTTGCATCATACCAAAAGGGACTACCAAAAGGGACCGTCCCTTTTGGTAAGTTTTTTGTGTGACAGTATTGTGAAATTATTTCTCATTTCTTGACACCAAAAATTAACTGGAGTAAAATATTTTTTAGGTTTTGTTGGAAAGGAAGCATTTTTGATGGTATTTAAGTTTCTGAAGAAATACTGGTTATTTACACTCCTTGCACCGCTTTTTATGATAGGCGAAGTGTCTATGGATCTGCTTCAGCCACGGCTTATGAGCACTATTGTGGATGAGGGGGTACTTGGACTTTCAAATAACGGTATAGGGGATATGAATATAATAATCCGCACAGGTCTTAAGATGATTATGTTTGTTGCACTTGGCGGACTGTCGGGTATTCTTTCAGGTGTGTTTGCCAACTTGTCGGCGCAGAATTTCTCAAACGATTTAAGGAAGGCAACTTTTGGTAAAATAATGTCTTTTTCCTTTGAGCAGACAGACAAATTCTCCACAGGTTCCCTTATCACAAGAGTCACAAATGATATTACACAGATACAAAATCTTGTTATGATGAGTATCCGTGGCTTTGTACGGACATTTATGCTTTTTGGCGGCGGAATATTCTGTATGCTTACCCTTGATTTGTCCTTTGGTGCGGTGGTGTTTTCGGCGCTTATACCTATAGCGGCAATAATGATATATTTTATGATGAAGGTAAGTCCTGTATTTTCTGTTCTTCAGAAGAAACTTGACAACTTAAACACCGTTATGCAGGAGAATGTAAGCGGAGCAAGAGTGGTGAAAGCCTATGTGAAAGAACGCCACGAATCAAAGCGATTTAAAAGCGCCAACAATGAACTTGTATCATCACAACTGAAAGTTCTTGTGATGTTTTCCTGTATGATGCCTCTTATGAATATCATACTCAATTTTTCTGTTGTTGCAGTTATTGTGGTAGGCGGTATCAAAGTGTCTGCATCATCAACTGTCACACCGGGCAACGTAATGGCGGCGATTACATATGTGACACAGATTCTCAATGCAGTAATGAGACTTTCTATGATATTCCAGATGGTATCACGAGGCAATGCTTCCATCAAGAGAGTAAATGAAATCCTTGTAACTGATCCTGTGATTACAGACGGAGAAGGGTTCCTGACAGAAAATTCAAAAGGAAAAGTAGAATTTAAAAATGTGTCCTTTGCATATCCTCAGTCAGACGGAGAAGAAAATGTACTTAATGGCATAAACTTCGTGATAAATCCGGGAGAGACCGTGGGTATTCTTGGTGCTACAGGTTCGGGTAAGACCTCCCTTATAAACCTTATCACAAGATTCTATGACACAAAAGAAGGGGAAGTCCTTGTAAACGGCGTAAATGTTAGAGACTATAAAATAGAGGACTTAAGAAACAAAGTTGCAGTCGCATTGCAGAAAAGTGAACTCTTCAATGTGAGTATAAGAGAAAACATCTCCTGGGGAAATCCCGATGCTGATGACGGAGAAATAGAAGAAGCGGCAACCATAGGTCAGGCGACGGAATTTATAAGAGAAAAAGAATGTGGCTTTGAAGAAATAGTGGCACAGAAGGGGATGAGCCTTTCTGGCGGTCAGAAACAGAGACTAAGCATCTCAAGAGCCGTTATCAAAAATGCGGATATCCTGATTTTTGACGATGCAACAAGCGCCCTTGACTTAAAAACCGAAGCGAAACTCTATGACGCATTATATAATAAATGTCCTGACGTGACAAAAATCATCATCGCACAGAGAGTAGCCTCTGTAAAGAATGCAGACAGAATAATGATAATAGACAACGGCACCATCGCAGACTTTGACACTTCTGAAAACCTTATGAAACATTCAGAAATCTTCCGTGACATATATAATTCACAACTGAAGGCAGGTGATGATAATGAGTAATAAGGAACAGTCACCAAAGATAGATAAATCCATGCCCATGCCAGGAAGACGAGGCCCCGGGAGAAACTTTCAGACAGAGAAACCAAAAGAAGGATTAAAAACTCTCAAAAGGCTTATATCATACTTTAAGGAAGAGAAACTAAGAGTGATATCTCTTCTTTCAGTTGTGTTTATCCTTGTTGTATGTTCAGTCCTTGCACCGGGTGCTCAGGCAGAGGCAATCGACCTTATTACCGAAGGGAAATTCCAACTTCTTCCAAAGGTGATTTTCGCTATGTCTGTTCTCTATATTATCTCCTGTGTATGTTCACTATTTCAGGGGCTTATATCATCAAAGATGAGTCAGGGGATAGTCAAGAGACTTAGAGAAGATCTCTTTGACAAAATCATAAATCTCCCCATAGGTTACCTTGACAATCATTCCCACGGAGATATTATGAGCAGAATGACAAATGATGTGGAAAATATCTCAAACACTATTTCTCAGTCAATGAGTTCACTTTTTTCGGGAGTGATGACTATCATCGGTACAGTGATTATGATGGTCTATTATTGTCCGTCACTTGCACTTTTGTCCTGTGTGACGGTGTTTATGACAGTATTTGCCACCAATTATCTCTCTAAAGTTATGAAGAAGTTCTATTCAAGAAGGCAAAGACTTCTTGGTGAACTTAATTCCTGTGTAGAAGAAACCGTCACAGGCTACAAAACAGTTGCCGCATATAACCGTCAGGATGAGATGCTTGATACATTTTCGTCAGTTTCCGACGGGCTTGCCAAAGCAGGTATAGTAGCCGATATATTCGGTGGTTCCATGGGACCTGTGATGAACTTTATCAATAACGTGGGATTCGTAATCATTGCTGCATTTGGCGGATACTTTGCCATAAACGGAGTGATATCTGTAGGTGTGATTGCTGCATTTATCGTATATGCCAAGCAGTTTGGAAGACCTATTGATGAAATCGCTCAGGTATATGGTCAGATACAGAGCGCCATCGCAGGTGCAGAGAGAGTATTTGGGCTTATGGATGAAAAAAGTGAAAACAAATCAGGAGAAAAAACTCTCGATAGTGCACAAGGCGTGATCACATTTAAGAATGTTGATTTTTCATACAACAAAGAAAAACAGGTACTCTTCGACTTTAATCTTCAGGTGAATGCTGGGCAGAAAGTAGCATTGGTAGGTGCTACAGGTTCAGGCAAAACAACTGTTGTAAATCTCCTGATGAGGTTTTATGATGTTGATTCTGGCGAGATACTTATCGACGGAGTAAATATAAAGGATATAGATATAGAGGAATTAAGAAGAAATACTGCAATCGTTCTTCAAGATACGGTTCTGTTTTCTGATACAGTAGCAAATAACTTAAAGTATGCCAATCCCGATGCATCCCGGGAAGAACTCTGCAAAGCAGCGGATATGAGCAATTGTACCTCTCTTATACGTAAACTTAAGAAAGGCTACGACACAATGCTCACAGGCTCAGGCTCAAATCTTTCTCAGGGACAAAAACAACTTCTTTCCATTGGAAGAGCCTTTCTTGCAAATCCTAAGATACTTATCCTTGATGAAGCCACCTCCAGCATAGATACTCGTACAGAAAAGAAGATTCAGGATGCTATGACCACATTGATGAAGTCAAGAACAAGCCTTATTATCGCACACCGTCTTTCCACCATAAGAGATGCAGATGTGATAGTGGTTATGGATAAGGGGAGAATCGCAGAAATAGGAAACCACCACCAACTCCTTGAGAAAAAAGGTATATATTATGACCTTTATATGACACAGTTCGCAGGGAATGCTATATAAACATAAACAGCGGCATAACTTACCAAAAGGGACGGTCCCTTTTGGTAAGAAACATTAAAATCACTTTATCATCTACTCCCAAAAAATAGTTGATTTTCTTTATGGTTTGTGGTAGAATATGCAAAGAAATATACATTTTTATAAAGAACAAAGGAGTAATAACCATGCTGGATATAAAATTTGTCAGAGAAAACCCTGACATTGTAAAAGAAAATATCAAAAAGAAGTTTCAGGATGAGAAACTTCCTTTGGTAGATCGTGCTATTGAACTTGACAAGAATTTGAGAGAAGTGAAATCAGAAGCAGACAACCTTCGTTCAAACAGAAATAAGGTTTCCAAGGAAATCGGTGCACTTATGGCACAGGGTAAAAAAGAAGAAGCAGAAGTTACCAAAGAAAAGGTAACACAGTATGCCCAGAGACTCTCTGAATGTGAAAAACTTGAAACAGAATATGCAGAAGAACTCAAGAAGGTTATGATGGTCATTCCAAATATCATCGATCCTTCAGTTCCAATCGGTAAAGACGATAGTGAAAATGTTGAGATAGAACGCTACGGTGAACCTGTAGTACCTGATTTCGAAATCCCATACCATACAGAAATTATGGAAAGATTCAACGGTATCGATATGGAAGCAGCAGGCAGAGTAGCAGGCAACGGTTTCTATTACCTTCAGGGAGAGATTGCAAGACTTCATTCTGCTATCCTCTCATATGCAAGAGACTTTATGATTGACAGAGGATTCACTTATTGTGTGCCTCCGTTTATGATAAGAAGTGCAGTTGTTGACGGTGTTATGAGTTTCAACGAAATGGAATCCATGATGTACAAGATTGAGGGAGAAGACTTATTCCTTATCGGAACTAGTGAACATTCCATGATAGGTAAGTTCATCGATACTACTATCAAAGAAGAAGACCTTCCTCTCACACTTACAAGTTATTCGCCTTGTTTCCGTAAGGAAAAGGGTGCACATGGTATAGAGGAAAGAGGAGTATATAGAATCCATCAGTTTGAAAAACAGGAAATGATTGTAGTATGTAAGCCTGAAGAAAGTAACAAATGGTATGATGTGCTCTGGCAGAATACAGTAGATTTCTTCAGAACTCTTGATATACCTGTAAGAACACTTGGTTGTTGCTCAGGAGACCTTGCAGACCTTAAGATGAAATCCCTTGATGTAGAAGCATGGTCACCAAGACAGAAGAAATACTTCGAAGTAGGCAGTTGTTCAAACCTTGGCGATGCACAGGCAAGAAGACTTCGTATCAGAGTCAAGGGTGATGACAAATATTTCGCACATACACTCAATAATACAGTTGTTGCTCCACCGAGAATGCTTATTGCATTTCTGGAAAACAACCTTCAGGCAGACGGCTCTGTTCTTATCCCTGAACCACTTCAGAAATATATGGGATTTAAAGACAGAATTGTGCCTGTTAAATGATTTCAAACATCGTTTGAAATTATACGTAAATAATATATATAATAGAAGGAAATCACATTTTTTGTGGTTTTCTTTTTTTGTGCGAAAAATTATCAGTTATATATTCGGAAATTCCCCTGTGAGACTACCATTCGGGCAATTGTAGGGCAAAAAGCCCACCTTGTCTTAAAGGGAGGGGGACCGCATCAGCGGTGGAGGGATTAACCTCCAGCCGAATGAGCAAACTCCCTTGGGAGCACACATTCAATCCCCTCGCCACTAATGTGGCCCTCTCCCCTTTAACAAGGGGCGCTGCTCCCCTACAAAACATACCATTCATGCGGTTTTAGGGACAGATGCCCTCATCTGTCCGCAGAAGAAAAATAGCATACTAAGTTAAGATAAAATCAACAAGATTGCCCACTATCAGTCATCCTAAGGGTAGCCGAAGGATCTTATTGAGATTCTTCATTTCCCATTCGCTCATTCAGAATGACACCTTAAAACTTTAAATGTCATGTTGAGAGGAGCATACGAATAGTCGAAACATCTCAAAAAAACATGTCAGATTCAAAATAAATAGCAAAATTGACATTCACTTGATGTCAAAAATATATTGCAAAACGAATTAAAAAAATTAATGGAAAAATTATCAAAAAAATAGTTGCAATTTTGAATTTTGTGTGTTATACTATTTTTATCCTAATATGGGTGTGTCTATTTTTGTGTGCAAAAATGCCTGCATACAATGATTCATCTTATATAAGGACCAAACCAATTTATTATTTTTCATAATAAAAATAAAAAATAAGGAGATATGAAAAATGAAAAAACTACTTTCACTTGCACTTGTATTGACAATGCTTTTCACAATCATTTCAGTACCAAGTGTATCAGCCGCTGTTGTAGAAGACGCTACAGCAGATGCTGAAGGATTTAAGACCGTATATTTACACGGTTATGAAGATGGTAATAAGTCACCTGCAGGCGGTACCAGTAACTTCTATACAAGTGAAGTTACAGCTACTGTAGAGGGTAACGCTACATCTCAAAAAAATCTTGAGTCTGTTACTACTTATGCAGATGCCAAGATTGATAAGCCTGTATCACCTATAGGTGAAGCCTTCGGTGACAATGTGCTTTATTTCGACTATTCATATGGCGACAAGCAGACTGTTACTGATTGCAGTGTCGCAATATATAAAATCCAAAACCAAGTTACTTTCGTATCTGGTGCCACATACAGAGCATCCTTCTGGATTCGTATCGATGACACAGATATAGATGGAGATTATGCTATTCTCAACAACCCAGAACTTTATATCAGCAATACTGTAGCATCAAAAAGTAGTTGTGGTAGTATCGCTACAGCTGCTATGGGTGACAGAGTTATCAGACGTGGCGAATGGACCAAGGTTGGTATGACATTTACTACTAATGATAAGTTTATATCAGTTGCCAATAATGGAAGCTACGGTTGGGGTATCAAATGGACTATGGACTCTGAGACATACGGTACAACTGTAAAAGGTTACCTTGATAACTTCCAGTTGGAAGAACTTGATACAAGAACAAGAGAAGTTGAATCAAACTACTTCTATTATGAAGGCTTTGACAATGCTGTAACAGGTTCTTCTTTGGCAAGCCACCCATATTATAATAGCTACTTCACACCAAGTTATCCAAAGCCGACAGATGCTGCTACAACACCTACCTGGAAAACAAGAGCTAAGGTCGTTCCATTTGGCAGCGGTGACCCAAACTATGCTGTAGAAGGCACACAGTACTATTCAGGCGGTTCTTCACTTTTGACATCCTTGGAAACAGCCAAAACGACTGGTGGTAACTATATCTCGGATATATTCCACGGTGACTTCACTTCAGCAGATGATATCGGCAGAAAATTCCGAATCTCTGCCATGGTATATCCTGTAAGTACAGGCGCAACTACTGCACCTGCAGATGGCGGTAAATCAGCACACTTCCTTATAGCACTTGGCGGATCTGACGGTGTAAGTAGTTCTAGTTATGCATGTAAATACCGTGATTTCGATGTAGCCCAAAATGGTATGGATATTGAATGGGATAAGTGGAATGAAATTTCTACAGTATTCGAAGTAACTGCCGATCATGTACTCCAGACATCTGTAACAGATGCTGAAGTTGCAGAAACTAAAGCGTACCAAGCTGTCAATGCAGTCAGAATCAATCAGAGCGGATCCGAAAATGTTACCACAGAATTCTGGACTGATGACTATATTGTAAGAGAACTTAAGAAATACACAATCTCTGCTACATCAAATGATACCACATTTGGTACTGTTACAGGCGGTGGCGAAATCTGGGAAGACGAAGAAACCACCCTTACAGCTACAGCAAATGATACATACGAATTCATTGGCTGGTATTTAGAAGATGAACTTGTTTCAGAAGAAGAAACTATCAATGTATCAAACCCAACTGCAGATGCTGCATATATCGCTCATTTCATATCAGAAGAAACCAAATTTAATGTGAACCTTTTAACAGTTGGCGAAGGTAGTGTTGAAGGCGCCGGAAGCTTCTCTTATGGCACAGAAGTTACAGTAAATGCTACTCCTGGTGAAGGTTATGTATTTGACGGTTGGTATGATTCTGACACAGATTCATTTATCAGCAGTAATACTTCATACAAATTTACAGTTGCTGAGGATAAAACCCTTGAAGCATGCTTTATTAAAACTCCTGTAGGTGATTGGTCAGAAATTTACACCATCGGATTTGAAGGAGAAACTAACGAAGATAGGATGAGTCCTGCTACTGCCCTCAATTTTTGGGGTCAAAATGAAAGCGGCGGTAATTCAAAAAGTACATACAGATACTCTACATATGAAGACGAAGGGATGACTGCTCCTTCAGGCTTTGGTACAGATATGCTTGTGCTTGACTGGACTTGTGCTGATGAAACCACAAGCCCTTCCGTTACAGGTGTGGCTACAGGACGTATAAACAACGTTCCAAATAGTATAGCCAGATTCTATGCAGGTGATAAATATAAACTCTCATTCCAGATATATATTGTTGAGACATTTGACGACACATTAACTACATCACCTTTAAGAGTGTACTATTCTAACGCAGATGGTACAGCTTCAACTTTAAGGTTTGAGCAAGATGTAATAAAAGGTGAGTGGGTTACATGTGAAATGATTGCCACTATTCCTGAAGGCCATGCTTTGCTTGATGAGACAGGTTCAGGTATCAGATTTGTATTTACCGAAGAGGCTGCACGTCCAAAGATTGCCTATATTGATAATGTTAAGTTAGAAAAATTTGCTGGAGATGACCTTAGCCTTGAAATCACAGATGTCGATTCAACTGTTACAGCAACAGCTACAGTTAATGTTATCAAGTCAGGTGATACAGTTGATGCTATCGTAATCATCGCTGCATACGATGCAGAGGGCAAACTTGTAGGCGTTTCATTCTCAAATAATGGCGAAAGTAAGCCTCTTGCTATCGATGAGACTATCTCTGCTACATATACAAAGGCAGAAGGTATTGACAGTTATGTAGCATTCCTCTGGGATGACCTTACAAGAATCAGACCTTACACAATGCCAAAAACATTGGGTGAATAATCAAAATTTATATCTCTATGATATAAAGACCGCAAGGATAATCCTTGCGGTCTTTTTGTATGCTCAAGATACAGAACCTGTTTTACGTTTCAGGGACGGTCCCCTTTGGTAAGTTTTGGTATGATTTAACGCGGTGTGGTTGTATGATTGTTCGATTATATGTAATACAAAACATACCTATAACTCGATTTTCTGTGGAACGGACTTTTCGTTGAATTCTCAAATAGAAATTGAATTGTAAAGGCATTTTTATATGCATAATTGGTTGTGTTGCAAAGTTCCACACATTATAAACAATATTAGGGATTTTATAAAAACTGTCAAAGGTTTTATAAAATCTCTTTTGTTTTTTATAAAACCGATTATAAAAAATCCTTATTCTTTTATAAAAGATTGCAGAAGATTTATAAAAAACATTTAGACTTTTATAAATCATTGACCGATTTTTTATGAAATCAAATACGGATTCTTATAATTTTACCGCCGATGTATTATAATTTCAGGAATAATCTTTTATAAAACTAATGCCGACATTTTATAAAAGTTGCTTGATTATTTTATAATTTCAGTTCCGGTGTTTTATAATTACTGTCATACCCTTTTAAAAACAGTTGCCAATGTTTTATAAAAGATGTCCGTTATTTTATAAAAACTGTTAGAAATGCCGATTTGACAATGTTTGCATACTTTTAAATAATATAGGTATCAAAAAAAGGGGGGGTATAGGTATGCACTTGAGCAAAATTATGGAAAAATATTCTAAAATAGATAAAAGGTTAAAAGAATTAAAAAGAGAATTAAAATCCTTGCCAAAAGAAGACTTGGCGTGGGTGTTAAAGGGCTTTTTACCACCCGAGAAAAAGGAAAAACCAACCCGTCCACTAACAGATTATGAAATCTTTATAAATAAGTATGGCTTAAAACCTGCCTGCCCTCACTGTGAAAGCCGATTATATCAGCCACGCGGATTGGACGATTATGGAAAACCCCGATATAAGTGCAGAAATTGCGGGAAAACTTATACCATAATGACAGATACATTTGCAGATAAATCTACATTCCCCTCCTGTGCAGATTGCAGTAATTAACTATACTTTAATGGGGTTATCCTTAACCGCTTGTCGGCGTAATTTAGAAGTTGACTACGGGTGGCATACCTCAGAAGGAACAATCTTGCTATACAGACATAAGTTCTTAAAAGCCCTTTTAGAACACTATGGAATGCCGAAACTATCGGGTGTAGTTCAAGTTGACGAAACATATTTCAGGGAAAATCAAAAAGGTGCAATGGAACTTGTCAATGTTGCACCGACCGCAGTAAAAGTGAGAAAACCCCGACTTGAAAATACACATATACCTTCCGAACTTGGGGTTTTTGGACCAGAGTTTGCCTGTGTAGTTACTGGGATTGACAGTAATGGCTATGTTGTCGCAGTTTTATCGGGATTAGGGAAAAGCAGTTCTCAAGTTCTTGAAGATTATTTTAGTGATTATTTAGGGGATATAACCTTTTTGTGTAGTGACGATTATGACGCCTACACTCGGTATTGTGATAATAATGCTATTCCGCATTACATACAACCTTCTGATATGAAGAATATAGTTAGAAAAGAGCAAAAGGACTGGGCAGAAAAGTATAATGGCAGAGAATTGGCAGAAGAAACAATCCTTAAAAGATACTATCAAACACAAGGGCTTGACAGAGTGGAAAACTACGGAAGATTAAGTTTTACTGAGTTTGAGAGATTAAAAGCCGAAAAACACTTGACATTAGATAACATTGATAGTTTTCATATTCAATTAAAGCGACATATCAACAAAAACCTAACTGGTGTTGCTACTGTATATTTGCCTTTATACCTTGCTTTATATGTATTCAAACATAATTGGAGTATCAGCCACAACAAACAACACCCCACTTCCCGACATGACGCCGAAAACATACTGATTGACTTACTGCAAAGCAAAGGGACGGCATACCGTAGTGAGGATATAAAGGGTGGGAATATCCTTGATTATGTAAAGCCTACCACCCCTTATATAAATAATCTGCAAGAACTAACAGAAGAAATGAGAAAGAAATCAAATATTATGGGCTTTACTTTTGACGAAAATGACAGGCTTTTGACATTTAACAAAAGAAAATATTTCAGGAATTGCGGAATAACAAAGTTAAAGCAGATATGCAAGGAATACCATATAAAAGGCTACACTGCTATTGACAGTAAAGAGAGATTGGCAAAATTAATCTGTGAATTACCACAAGTCAATGACATTTTTCTTGGTCTTGTTGCCGCAGACCACTTGCATTCACAATTTATGGAAGATATACAACTTATGGTACAACAAGCAGAAGAACTTGACTAGATCCCAAAAGTGTCATTTATAGGTGTCGGTTTTTACCGGAAGATTTTCCGACCGCACTATTTTTGTTGATTCCCCCCTTAAAAGCCTGGTTTTTTTGGGAAAATTAATAGGTAAAAATATAAAAGTGTTGGCTTTTTCCTTCTTCGGGGGATATCTACCAAAGAGAATAACCAGAGAATGAAAAATATAAACTTTATTATAAATAATTTTTAAAATACAAGTTTGAAAAATATATAAAATGGAAAAAATTTTCTAAAACTATTGCTTTTTAAAAAGATGTGTGATATAATATGATTAACATCAATAGAGGAGGCGATAACAATGGTTCAGTTATTTTCAAAGAGGTATGGCTTTGCGAATATGCTATTTTGTTATGTGCTTCTGACAAATCAGAGAAATAAATAGAGTGAACAAAAGGTTAGTATAGCGTGTAAACAACCTCTTTGAATGGGGGGTGTGTTTACACGCTTTAATTATATCATAAAATAGGAGGAAATAAAAATGAAAAATAAATTCAGATTAACGGTAATATTATCGTTAGTAGTATCATTAGTTGTAGGAACTGTATTATATGCCAGTGCATACTCAATAACGCATTCATCTGGATATGATAATCCACCGGCATATCTTAAAGGGTATAGCGGATTTTCATCAGGTACGGTATCTGCAATTCATAATGCTTGTGTTGGTTGGAATAATACACATAGTAGTGCATTAGTATATAGATTAACATCTACTCATTCAAGTTCTTTATACCCAAATTTAAATGAAGTAAATGAAATTACTAAAGGAAATCGAGGAGAAAATGAGTATTTAATGCAAACCTATTATACCAATCATACCTCTACGACGGTTTATGAGGCGGATATAGATATAAATGTCGATCATGATTTCGGAACGGCAAGCACATCATACGATACTCAAACAGCAATTACCCACGAAATAGGTCATTTATTAGGATTGTCGCATTCAAGCAATACAAGTGCTATGATGTACGCATATTTGGATAAGGGTGAAACAAGAAGTATAACTACTGACGATATAAATGGTATAGCGGCAATATATTAAGGAGGGATTAAAATGAAAAAAAAGAGAATATTTTTATTAAGTAGCATTTGTGCTATTTGTTTAATTGTAATCGGAGTGGTAAGTGTTGGACAGAATTTTCAAAAACAAGAAGTTTTTATAGATGGCATTATTGCCTCTAAAAACGAAAATGAATTGATATTAGATTCGGACTTGATTGTAAAAGGACAGGTTAAAGAAATTATGAAAAGTAGGTGGAGTAATGAAGGTTTAGTAAGAGGAGCTGATATTAGAAACATATTACAAACAGATATTGTGGTGCTTGTTGACGAGGTAATTGAAGGTTCTTTAAACCAAAAAGAGGTAAGAGTTAGGATAAATAAGGGTGAAGATGCTAAAACTATTGTTCACTCTGATGGATATCCGGATTTTGTTATTGGTGAAAAAGTTTTATTGTTCTTGGCAAGAGATGATAGTGATGTAAAAACGAATGAAGATTATTATGTTTTAACAGGTTTAAGACAGGGAAAATATACTTTAAAGGATACATCGGGAACTACGGTAGAAAAGACCGGTGTGTATGTAAACGATAAAGGCGAAATAAACGTTGAAAATCTAAAGAAAAATATTGTTGATGTAAAGAGCGCTAATCCTAATTATGAAGCTGAAAAAGTTGCCAAAAAACAAGAAATAAGAAAAAACAATATTGAATTATTTGGAGAATAATTCAATATTGTTAGGAAAATATTGATAATACATTATTGTAAAAAGTCCACTTCACACTGAAGTGAACCCCAAAGTTTAGACAAAATTTAATATTAACTTGCTTGTGAATGAGTTCGGTATTGCACCGGACTCATTCCTTTTAATTTTAGAGATATTCTCTCGTTGTTGTAATAATAGATGTAATCATCCAGAGCTTGGACAAAGTCCTCTACACTCTCAAATTGTTCTCCATAGAACATCTCAACCTTTAGCCTGCCAAAGAAATTTTCCATAGGACCATTGTCCATGCAGTTGCCTTTTCTGGACATACTCTGTGTAATGTTATGTTCGGCAAGTAATCTTTGGTATTCTGCGTGTTGGTACTGCCAGCCTTGGTCTGAATGGAATACCGGTCTTGCTGTTTCTGGAAGCTTTGCAAACAAGCCGGTAAGCATATCTCTGACCTGCTGCAGGTTTGGACTTAGCGATATGGAGTAAGAAATAATTTCTCTATTGAACAAATCCAACACAGGCGACAGATAAACTTTATCGTTGCAAACCTTAAATTCGGTTACATCTGTTGTCAACTTTTCAAATGGCTTCTCTGCGGTGAAATCTCTTTTCAAGATGTTATCTGCAATCTTGCCAACTTCACCTTTGTAAGAGTGATATTTTCCGTTTTTGCTCTGTTTCCCCTGCAAACCAAGACTTTTCATTAACTTTAATACGGTTTTGTGGTTTATGGAATAGCCTTTCTTTTTCAGCTGTGCTGTTACTCTACGATATCCGTAAACACCCTTGTTCTTGTCAAAAATCTCTATAATATCTGCTTTCTCA
>JAZSCT010000027.1:0-2705 GCA_045530725.1 Clostridia bacterium | reverse complement strand
GTGATGAAATGTTCATTGAGGTTATAGAAGAGATTTCGAGAAGAATCACATATCTTGTAACCACTAACAGTAGTACCTAAACGATAAATAAATGATTCCATTACAACAGAGAGCGAACAACACTCTCTGTTGTTTTTTTCTTGGACTTTGCAATGAATGTAACTTCTTTCTGAATTTTTAACCAAACTACTTGGCTTTGTGAAATTTATGATGTATAATCACAAGTGCAAGGTCATACTATGTTTCAGCAAAAATGATTTATCCTCTTCGGGGCAATTTTCTTTATCCTTTCGCAATTGGATGAATCGAGCAATATAGTAATTTTGAAGACCTTGTGTCATCGTTTTCGATGACCAAGGTCTTCTTTTTTGTCGCAAGAGAGACCTTGACCAAAAACCATTCGCAAGATTAGTGCTATCCTTGCCAAAATCCTTTATTTTTCAGCATATTTTTCCCTTTTTCTTCTCTTTTCGTGAAGAAGAATCCTTGCCAATCGCTTTTGTTTTCGCTTTATTTTCAGGAATAAAAGGCAGAAAAAAGAACGGTTTGGACGAGAAATATCCTTGCCAAAAGTGGAGATGTCTTCACTAAAAATGCAGAGGAAATGCGGAAAGGAAAAGGATAAAATTTTTTGCCTTGATGAAACTAAAAAGGAAATGTTGAGAGATAGTATTTCCCCAAAAATGAATTTTTGGGGAAATCTAATCATTCAAAATCCAAGAAAAAAGGGTTATTTATCAGCGAATTGTTTGTTTTATGAGTTGCGACACCGACCATTCCCCCAATTTTTTATGTTTTTGGGGATTTGAAATGCCAAAAATCAATTTTTGGCGAAATTTTTGGGAAACAGGAGGATACTATGAGACCAAAGAATTTCAAAGGTGGTAGGTGCATTAAGACCAAACTCAAAAAGTGTGAAGAGATTGCTCGTACCTACGACAAAATCCAGACTGCCTATGCCGAGGTTCTGGATAGAGACAAAAACATTGAAATAATCAAATGCAATGTGCTTCTTGAAAATCTGGAAGATGGAGAATTTACAACCGATTTTCTCTGCACAAAAACCAATGGTGACTTAATGGTTCGTGAGTGTGTTTTTCGCAAGAAATTATCTCTGCCCCGAACCTGCAAACTGCTTGATGCAAGCAGAAAATATTGGGCAAGGCGAGGAATAACAGATTGGGCAATTGTCGTGGAAGAAGGTGAATCAGCAGATGAAGAAGAATGACCTGATAAAAACTGAGGATGGTCTTTTCCGCATCCTTTCCATTGAAGCGAACAGAGTTCTTGCTATTGATTGCATAAAGAAGGCAATGCCTAAATTCTATTCTATTTCTTCTTTTGGCAATGGAGAAATCATTGACTGCATACCTGCCAATTTTCCTGATATGGAAGACCTGTCTCCTGCTCACCGTAAAGTCGCACAGGAAAGATACACAATGATTGCCAGTGCTGTTTCTGTTGTGGATGATGTTCCCAAACGAAATCTGATGATTGAAAAATCTGCTGAAAAGTTTGGAATGAGCAAACAAAGCATTCGCTCATTTCTATGCTCATATCTGGTTTATCAAGATGTTGCAGTTTTAGCACCGAAGCAGTCCAAAGAAAAAGAACTGACCAAAGACCAAAAGAATATGCGATGGGCATTGAACAAGTTCTTCTACACCAGAAATCAGAATTCACTGCCGACAGCATATGCAATGATGCTCAAAGCAATATATTGTGATGAATACGGTGTGTTGCTCTCTGAGTATCCTTCCTACAATCAGTTCAGATATTTCTATCGCAAGCACAGGAAGATGGAAAACTATTATATCAGCAGAGATGGTATCAAAGATTATCAGCGAAATAAAAGACCTTTGCTCGGTGACGGTGTGCAGGAGTTCGCTCCCGCGATTGGAACGGCAATGCTTGATGGTACAACTTGCGATATATACTTGGTTGATGACCGTGGGCAACTCATAGGCAGACCTGTTCTGGTTATTGCCTGTGATGCTAATACTTCATTGTGCCTTGGATACTCACTATTGTGGGAAGGTGGCACTTATTCCTTGCAGACCCTGATGCTCAACATCTTGGAAGATAAAGTTTCCTTGTGCGAAAAAATGGGTATTTGCATTACTCCCGAACAGTGGGCAGTCAATCAACTTCCTGCCGTGATGGTAACGGACGGCGGTTCTGAATATAAAGGTCAGACCTTTGAACAGATTGCAGAACTCGGTGTTACCTTGGTTAATCTTCCTTCCTATCGCCCCGAACTGAAAGGCACGGTTGAGAAGTTGTTTGACTTGGTGCAAAACTCCTATAAGGACTTGCTGAAAGGCAAAGGTGTAATAATGCCAGACTACCAGGAGCGAGGTTCGCACGATTACCGAAAAGATGCAGTTCTTACGATGCAGGAGTTTGAGAGAATCGTTGTCAGATGTATCGTTCACTATAACTGTGAAAGAGTCATTCAGAATTACCCTTACACGGCAGAAATGCTCGATGACGGTGTGCTGCCATATGCCAACACAATCTGGAATTGGAAAAAGAATGATGCAGGAACGAATTTAATATCTGTATCCAAGAAAGATTTGGTTCTGACCTTACTGCCACGAACAACAGGTAAGTTTACGAAGTACGGTCTGAAAGTAAATCGTCTCAGATATTATGCTGACAATTATAAGGAACAGTTCCTACAAGGTGGCGATGCAGTTGTTGCC
>JAZSCT010000037.1:0-3955 GCA_045530725.1 Clostridia bacterium | reverse complement strand
TTTATATATTCTTTTACAGATTCAATTAACTGCAAATCTCTATTAGCCATTTTTCTCCTCCTGTTTTTTTAGATTCATATAATACTGACCGATACAGTTCTCACAACAATTTCCACATGAAAATTGTGCAACTAAAGATCTTACTTTTTGCAAGTACTCAGAATCCTGATATATGTTTTCTATTTTTTCTTCAAAAATATTTCCTGGTTTAATATCTTCCAATATCTCAATCCTATGATTTTTGAATACCTCACATGGATAAACATTACCATCATATCTTATATTTAGTTTTCCATTGGCTGCCTCACAATGAACTTCTTTTGTTTCTCCTAGTAGTGGAACCCCTATCCTAATATAAGAAGATTTATTTTTACATAATTGTATCAATCGTTCTTCTACATCTTTCAATTCTGCTTCTGATAACAACAAACGCTCTTTATTATTTAATGCTCTTCCGTGTATAACCAATCGCAAAAAGCTAACTTTAGAAACACCTAACTTCTCACAAAAATCAACCACCTGTTCAATCTGATTTTTATTAAGCTTCATTGGAACAAAATGTCCTTCTACAACTATCTTTCTACTTATAGCATTCTTTATTGACTGTTCTAAAAGACAGAAACAACCTTGTGTCCCCATTATAACATCATATGTACATTCATCAGCCGCCTCAATATTAAATATAATTTTTGTTACTTTACCAGATATTTTATCCAATATTTTTTCTGGAATAGAGATTTTATTTTTCATGTAATCTATACAGATTCCGCTACTATAAATATAGCAATTCAATCCTTTTCTATATACATAATCAATCATTTCCACTATGTCTGGATGTAGAAAAGGTTCTCCTCCTGAAAAACATACTGTCTTTAGACCTAATACTTTTACACCATCTATAACTTCCTTAAATTTCTCAACAGAAATTATCTCTTTACATTCTTCTGAAGATAATGACGAGCAGTGTACGCATTTATTAGGACATTTTCTAATGATTTCTATCGAAATTTCCTTTAACATATTATATTCTCCTAACGGTTTATATCCTAATTTTATTCAGCTAACCCTTTATATAATTCCCTGTTAATTTTTATTAGTATTTTTTTTATTTCTTCTATTCTCTTTTTGCCCAACTTACGCTCAAATCCTGCTTTAAAATTAGGACCTCTCATAACTAATCCTCTATTTAAAGTATCCGAAAAAATATTTGATATTTCCGAAATCAATTTCTCCTCTGAAATTTCCAATTTCCAGTAATCATCTACTTCCTGTTTGATTTTTTCCGCTACTTGATCCATTGTTTTGAATTCCAATGTTTTTCCCTCCTTGAACAAATGTAACTCATATTACAAGAATAACATTCCTTTTTTTTTTTGTCAATTTCAACAAATGTACATTTTTTGCTTTTTTTACATTTTTAATATTTTTTCATATGCCACTTTGTACAAAAAAGCCGATCAGGAATCGCAACTCCCAATCGGTATCTTTTCTTACTCCTTTTCATTTTTACATTCAATCTCCGTTCCGTCCAGAAACACTACCAACAATGTTCCATCCTCAAAAACCTTGATGTGGTCCAGTGTTTTCAGCATGAAGTCCGTATCCATCTCCGTCAAAGGTTCTGCCCCTTCGGTGTATTCTATAAACTTCTCTGCCCGATAACCTTCTAATAAGTTCTCGCTCTGCAGCTGTCCCGTCCACCGCTCCATGAAATCCTCTCGGTTCTCCACCAGTGCGTTCCAAGCTATCAGATAAGCCCTTATCAGCGTTTCTTCCTCTACGTGGCGGTTGGCACATCCCATGACTCCTTTGACCTTGTAGCGTTCACTGCACTGCCATACCTTGCGGTCAACGCCTGTGCTACTCCGCCAGCCTTTCCGTGCAAATACCTTATTACAGTCTCCACAAATGATCTTGGATGCAAATGGATTGCTTTCCGGCCGGTGAGAGTAGGAGTTTGTCCCATGCTCCTCCAGGTACTTTTTCCTGCGTTTTATTTCAAGCTGTACACATTCCCATGTCCGCTTTGAAATGATGGCATCGTGGTCATCCTCCACATAAAACATCTGAATTTCCCCTTTGTTCTGCGTCCGTTTCTTGGTAAGGAAGTCCACCGTATAGCTTTTCTGTAGCAAGGCATCACCCTTGTATTTTTCATTCTCCAACATACTCATTAAGGTTGTGGACTGCCACTTCGTACCGCCATCCCAATTTTTCACACCTTCCCGTTCAAAAATCCGCTTGATGTAATCGGTTGTTTTTCCATCCAGAAATTCCTGATACAGCCGAACCACAATCGGCTCCTGCGTCCTGTTGATTACCAGCTTCCCCGTTTCATCCGTATCGTAGCCAAGAAAACGCTTTGTACTCATTTTGTGCTTCCCTGTCTCAAATCTTCTGCGGATTCCCCATGTGCAGTTCTCTGAAATGGACCGGCTCTCATCATGTGCCAGTGAGGAAAGAATGGTCAGCAGCACTTCGCCCTTTGCATCGAGGGTATTGATATTTTCCTTTTCAAAAATAATCCCTATCCCCAAATCTTTCAACTCTCGCACATAGTTCAAGCAATCCAGCGTATTTCTTGCAAATCGGGAAATGGACTTAGTAATAATCATGTCTATTTTCCCCGCCCTGCAATCAGCAATCATACGGTTGAATTCATCTCTTTTTTTGGTATTGGTTCCCGAAATTCCTTCATCCGCATAAGTCCCTGCATATTCATAGATAGGATTCTCGCTGATATAATTTGTGTAATAATTGACCTGATTCTCATAGCTTAATAACTGTTCTTCTTGGTCGGTTGACACTCGGCAGTACGCTGCCATCTTCAATTTCTGCACTGACTGTGCTGTTCCTGATTTCGCAGTCGAAATCTGCTTTGCTGGTATAACAGTAATGCTTCTTGCCATTTTTAACCACCTCCTCAATCACTGTCTGTTCCGCAATGTTCAAGCCCTGCAATTCGGCATCATCAATCCTTATCCCTTTACATGCCTTGACTCCCTTTTCAATGTAGGTGCTGCAGAGCCATTGGATTTTCTTCTTGTAAACCTGTCTGCGCCGGAGCGTTTTTCCGCAGTAAGGACAAATCAGCATTCCGCTTAAGGGATAGCGGTTTTGGAACTTCATTGTGCTGTCCTGTCCGATATTCCTGTCACGTTTTCTCTGTTCCCTGACTTCCTGCACCTTTTCCCATACCTCCGGCGATACAATTGGTTCGTGATTTTCCGAAATGTAATAACTCTGTACTTCCCCGTTGTTTTTCCTTGTATGGTTTCTTTTGTTTTCAGGGGTGTAATACTTCTGCAGATGAAAATCCCCTTTGTACTTTTCATTGCAAAGCATCCCATTGATGGTCCCGCTTTCCCATGTTGTTCCCGTCACCGTTTTCACACCCAGGTAATCAAGCAGCTCCCCAATCCTTGACGAGCCGACATTCAGCAGATAAAGGTCAAAAGTCAGACTGACAATTTCCGCTTCCTTTCTGTTCACAATCAAATCTCCATATTCGTTTTTGTCATAACCGAGGAAGCGGGATGTGGTAATCATCACTTCTCCTCTCTCAAACTTCTTCCGAATGGACCATTTATTGTTTTCACTCATGCTTCTGCTTTCTTCCTGTGCAAAAGAAGCGAGGACGGCAAGCATCATCTCACCGTCCCCTGATAGAGTGTTAATGTTCTGTTCTTCAAAAAAAATACCGACATCTAGTTCCTTCAGTTCCCTTGCGAACTTTAGAACGGTGACGGTATTTCTAGCAAACCTCGATATGGATTTTGTAATAATTAAGTCAATCTCTCCTGCCCTTGCCTTTTCCATCATTCTCTGGAACTGTGGGCGGTTCTCACAATAACCGGATATGCCCTGATCAGCAAATACTCCGATAAATTCATATTCCGGATTTCCGGTAATCAGTCTCTCATAGGTTTCCATCTGGTTTTCAAGAGAGTCTTCC
>JAZSCT010000041.1:0-1640 GCA_045530725.1 Clostridia bacterium | reverse complement strand
ACCAGCTTTTGCAAAATGTCCTTTTTCAGCCTTGTTTACGCCGTGTCTGTTACTGATTTCTTTCTTTCCTGTTGCATCTTTGTTAACGATTTTTTCTTTCTTGTCAACAAAACCAACCTGAACTGCGCTGTATCCGTCGTTCTCTACAGTTTTAATCTGTGTAACAACACAAGGACCAGCCTGTAATACAGTTACCGGAGTCAATACTCCGTCTGCGTTGAAGATTTGAGTCATTCCGACTTTTGTAGCTAAGATCGCTTTCTTCATTCTTTTTACCTCCTGTTTTCTCTACAGCGGAACGCTTCATGCCCAACTTGTTGGGGTAGCGGAACCGTTCATCCTAGAACAGTCGATATAAGTGGATGCTTTGCATAACTTCTATATCAAACCCTTCAGGATATTACCTTAATTATTTGTTTTTCATTTTGATATCAATGTACACACCTGCTGGCATTTCCAATCTGGATAATGCATCAACCGTTTTCTGGGTCGGTGTGATGATATCGATAAGTCTCTTATGAGTTCTCTGCTCGAACTGTTCTCTGGAATCTTTGTACTTGTGAACCGCTCTTAAGATAGTAACAACTTCCTTCTTAGTTGGAAGTGGTACCGGTCCACTCACCTGTGATCCGTTCTTCTTTACAGTTTCGATGATTTTCTTTGCAGATGCATCAACTAACTGATGGTCATACGCCTTCAATGTGATTCTCATTACTTGACTTGCCATAAAAAAAGTCGCCTCCTTTTCGCACTCTAATTGCAGTACGACAAGCGGTGACTGTACACTCTTCCGTGTGTATCCTAAAGATTCTCACACGTGGTTTCTACTTCCTTGGTAGACCTATGTTTGAAGTACAGTGACTTGTCGCCAGTTTCCTAACTTGACATTCGCTCCACGGAAAACCTGCCATGTGGGCAGCAACCTCACGCTTCACCGCTATCATGCCACAGCACGTATTAGTATACATGAGTTTTTTTCAGATTGCAAGTACTTTTTTTATTTTTTTTCATCTTTTTATAAAAATACTGCAACCCTCTATTTTCAAAGGGTTGCAGCCTATTATTATTGCATCCGATCCATACTGTCAAAATCAATATAATTAATTTCTTCTTTTTTCTGAACCTGTTTCTTGGAGCGTTTTATACTTATAAGAATAATTACAATTGCTATCACTGCCACAACCAATAAAGCTACCAATACCATTGTGGTTGTTCTGGACTTAATTCTGCTTTCGCTATATTTCTTCTGCATTTCTTCGTATGCAGATTTATAACCTTCTACATCAGCATTATCTTCTTCCGCAACAACTTCTTCTATATAAGTAGTTTCATGGTGACGTTGTGCACTCATATCCATCGTATCATACTGATACCATCCGGTTGAACCGGTATTATCTACTCCAAAAGCTAAAAAGAATTGATTGTTTCCTTCTTCCTTGTCCGGTATCCATTGATAACCGTTTACCGAAAACTTTCCTACTACAATGGCTGTTTCTTCATAGCGTTCTGTCAATGCCTCTTTCGCTTCTTCACTAGCAAATGCAGATGGAAGTAATAATACATACTTTTGGCCCACGTTAATATTTATATAAGGAAAGAACGCATTCCTCTGACTACTATAAAAATACAATTCATCTTCT
>JAZSCT010000056.1:0-2025 GCA_045530725.1 Clostridia bacterium | reverse complement strand
CAAACAGATTGTAAATGACCTTTATGCTAAGGATATAAGTAAAAAGGTTCGCACAGGTATTCGTCAGAAGCAAAAGAATAAAGGTCTTGTAGAAACATTGCCGCTTGGATATTACAAGGACAGAAACTTTAATAAAGTTCTGATTGATGAAGTGGGAGCTGAAATTGTCAGAGAAGTATTCAATCTGTATGTGCAAGGGTATGGACTTACTACCATAGCGAAGATGATGAATACAAAGGGCATTAAATCTCCCGAATACTATCAGCGACGCAGAATTGCAGATTGGCGACCTGAAATATCAAAGAGATATTTATGGGCACAGACATCTGTAAAACGGATACTGACAAATGAATTGTATATCGGAGTTATGGTAAACCATAAGACAGTAACCAATAAAATCAAAAAGACAAAGACAATTATTCCACCCGAAGAACAATTCAGGCATGAGAACTTCTGTGAACCGATTATAGAAAAAAGCATATGGGATCAGGCACAGTTCCTGTTATTACAAAGAGCTGTGATACACCCACGCTCAAAGAAAGGGAACAAGCTTCACAGATATGCAGGAATAATAAAATGTGCTGACTGTGGTGCAAGTCTGATAGCAAAGAAACGCAAATTGAAAGGAAATGAATATATTGAATACACCTGCAACAGTCATCACCGATACGGCAAGGAATATTGTACACCACACACTGTGAGAGAAAAACAGCTTGATGAACTTGTAGTTGATGAAATAAGACAGCTTCATGAATATATTTTATCCGAAAGTGATAAATACGATAAGATAGTTCGTGACTGGAATCAGAAGAAACCGTTATATGACAAACAGATTGAGAATCATGAAAAGTCAATAAACGGATTAAACAGACAAATCGAAGAGCTTATCATAGAGAGAATATCAGACCGAGAACACGCTGACATTTACAACAGGATGATAGCTGAACGAGAATCACAGATACAGGAACACAAAAAGAAAATAGATGAATGTCGGGAATATGATAAAATCAGCAAGGAGAAATGCAAAAAATATCACAAGGCTTCACAGGTTATTCAAGGAATAATCGATGAAGGGATAATAACCGACACAAACCTGAGAATGCTTGTACATCAGGTACGCATTCATCAGAATGAAGATAAATCATTGGACATCAGATTTAAAATGAACGGAAACTGGAATGGTGGCGTTGCAGTTTATGTCGAGCCTGAAATTGAAGATCAAATAATATGAGCATAACATTAAAAAGGCTTCCCGATTATTTCGAGAAGCCTTGTTTTTTGGTGCGGATAACAGGACTTGAACCTGCAAGAACTTTCGTTCACATGGACCTGAACCATGCGTGTTTGCCAATTTCACCATATCCGCATATTATTCTGAACCCGTATTTTTACTCGGTCGGGCTCTTTCACCGAGGTGGATTTCATAAGAAATTATACCACTCAACTGCTGAGATGATGACGAAATGAATAAATTCAATAGCGTGACGCTACCCGAAGCCAGCGCGTCTGCCTATTCCGCCATATCCGCATTATTAATTCATTATATCACACTATTTGTGTTTTGTCAAGCATTTAGAAGTCAAAGTTTTCGCTAATCCATTTGATTAATATATTCGAATTTTTTCCCCGATTCCCGATACTTAGCCGTTTTAATATACACATCTCATGTAAATGAATAGTTTTTTATCTTCTTAAGGGCATGGCTTCATTCCTTTCTGGGGATTTTTTGGGGGACTTAAACGGTTATCCCGAATTTGGGATGTAGCCGCCTAATAAGACCCCACCCCTAAACGAAAGATCCCCGAGCTGCGGCTCGGGGATTACTGATTCATATGTTTTTACAAATTTTCTGCACAGATCTATTCCAGGGCAGCAGTTCCTCAAGGATATCCGGATTTGTCAGAAACTTCATGCTCGGGGGAACGATCAGCAGAAGTTCAAAATATTTGAACACGTCAAGTCCGTTTGCTTTTGCAGTTTCTACGATACTGTAGATATCGGCACTGGCTTTAGCTCCTTTGGGAG
>JAZSCT010000051.1:0-2904 GCA_045530725.1 Clostridia bacterium | reverse complement strand
CTTCCTAAGACCGCTTGGCCTCCGACTTTATCGTACTTCTCGCTTGCGTGAAGTCCATTCACTGCCTTTTCAAAATCCTCGCACATCTGTACTTCATCAATAAACACAAAATTATCCTTACCTGCTACATAATGTGCATTGACATAATCATATAAAGCACGATACGTCAGCAAATCTTCATACTCCGGCAGATTGAAATTGAACAAAATCGCTGCGCGATGGCCTGCCAAGGCTGTGGCGCAATTATCTACTTTTTCTAAAAAAAGCAGTGACAGGATTGTCCCAAGATAGTATTGTTAAAGTGCGAACAATAACAAACTTCAAACACGGGCTTAGTCCCAACACTGCCTATGAAAAGAATATCATCTTTAGGCTGCTTACACAAGCAGTTTTATTTTGCAAACGCGCCTGCATGATAGGTAGTTACTGTTATTATTACTACTTTTATTTCATGGAGGTTTTTTATGTACGAATCATATATTAATAAAATCGAAGATGTCGGAAAGCTTAGAAATCTTAAGCCTAAAACTATTACTCTTTACCAGAAAAATGTTTCTCGTTTTTTGAATTACATCAAAAAAAATCCCGAAGAACTGACTTGCGAAGATGCCAGAAATTATCTTCTCCATTTACAAGGCAAAGGAGACAAAGCTTCTACACTTAACAATAACAATGGTTCGCTTGTATTTTTTTATAAACGTGTCTTAGGTAAGCTATGGGATGATAACTTAGTACCTCGAGCCATTAATGATTATGCTGTTCCGGAAGTTCTTTCTTTTCATGATGTTGAGAAACTTTTAAATGCAACGGAAGATTTAAAATACAAAGCTATTTTTGCAATCATGTATTCCTCCGGCTTACGCATTTCAGAAGTATTACATTTGCACTATGAAGATATTTCAAGAAAAAATATGCAGATTTATATACGAGACTCTAAAACTCATACAGCTCGTTATGCACTATTGTCCAAGAGAGCTCTCGATATTCTTACTGAATATTGGTTCACTTGTGGAAAACCTACCGGAATTCTTTTTCCCAACAGGTGGACTGGTGAATATCTCACAACTTCCGGTCCAAGACTTGTTTTCAAAAAGTCTTTAAAGATTGCCGGCCTTCCTCACAGTATACGCATGCATTCTCTGCGACACAGCTATGCAACTCATCTTTTGGAAGATGGTGTTGATATAAGATATATTCAAACCTTGTTAGGACATCGTTCCCCTAAGTCCACTGAAATCTATCTTCATGTTAGCAACAAGGCATTATTAGGTGTTCAGAGCCCTTTTGATAAGAGAGCTGGTGAAATAAATGGTTAATCCTACAGTACAGGATATATTTCACCGGTTTTATCCACTCTATTTAGAGCAGTATTCTCCTTCTCCTCAGCAAGCAAAGGTGGCTCATTGTATTATCAATTGCAAAACCGGAGCTTATGGTGCTAACGTACAATTCTGTGAAGACTGTGGACATCCACAGATTCACTATAATTCCTGTCGTAACAGATGCTGTCCCATGTGCCAGGCGCTCCCAAAAGAAAAATGGATGGATAAACGTCGTGAAGATGTTCTCGAAGCTCCTTACTTCCATGTGGTATTTACAGTCCCACAGGAATTAAACTCTTTAATCTACAGCAACCAGCAACTTCTGTATGATGCACTGTATCATTCTGTTTCTGCAACTATCAATGAGTTAACAGCCGATACAAAGCATCTCGGTGCAAGGGTGGGCTATATTTGTGTGTTACACACCTGGGGATCCGAAATGAATTATCATCCTCATATTCATGTTATCCTTCTTGGCGGTGGACTGACTGCTAAAAATCAGTGGCGTGATAAAGGTGAAGAATTCTTCCTTCCGGTAAAGATTTTGTCAAAGCTGTTCCGTGGTAAATATATGGATGAGCTGAAACGCTTGTGGAATGAGAAGAAGCTTCAGTTTCATGGAAGTAGTGAAAAATATCGCAATCATTATGCTTTCAAAGAATTGCTGAATACCTGTTATGAAAAAGACTGGATTCCTCATTGCAAGAAAACCTTCAATGGTGCACAGTCTGTCATTAACTATCTCGGTAAGTATACACATAGAATTGCCATCAGCAATCATCGTATCATTCGCATGGACGAAAATACTGTTACTTACCATGTGAAGGATTATCGAGAAGAAGGCAAATGGAAAGAATATACCATTTCCGGAATCGAATTTATCCGCAGGTTTCTTATGCATGTGCCGCCAAAGCGCTTCGTAAGAATTAGACACTACGGTTTACTCTGTACTAGAAGCAAGACCAAGTACCTTACATTATGCAGAAACTTTCTCGGCTGCAAACAGTATCTTTCAAGACTTAAAGATATGGATACACCCCAGATACTTGAAACACTATATGGTATCAATGTCACTGTTTGTAAATGCTGTGGCGGACATCTTGGCAAACCACAGCAGAGAATACCTCTACGGATTTAAAGAGCTCTATTTATATTTTTTTCAAAAACCTCAGCAATGAGGTTTATTTGTCGTGCCTTGATTTTGCAAAAACAACCTGTAGTTTTACAATCCGCACAAGAACTTCATAATCTTCGTGAAAAGAGCAAGAATTGAAAGTCCATACAAATTGGCTACACAGACGCTTACTTTGTTCACTTTGGCAAAATCAAACGCAGCGCAAACGAAAGGGCAGTTTTTCTATATTTCAAGACTGCTTTTACGTTTACGCTGCTATTGATTGTAGCCTAAAGAAGATGATAGACACAATCAATGGTGCTAAAGCATCTGCTATCATCTATAGCATTGCTGAAACAGCAAAAGCTAACAACTTAAAACCATATGATTATTTCGAATATTTCCTTTCTGAAATACCAAATCATATGGATGACACAGATAAAACATTTCTGGAAGATTTGTTACCAT
>JAZSCT010000015.1:0-12308 GCA_045530725.1 Clostridia bacterium | reverse complement strand
CCTTCATCCTTCACGCGGCGTTGCTGCGTCAGGGTTTCCCCCATTGCGCAATATTCCCCACTGCTGCCTCCCGTAGGAGTCTGGGCCGTGTCTCAGTCCCAATGTGGCCGATCAACCTCTCAGTTCGGCTACTGATCGTCGCCTTGGTGGGCCGTTACCCCGCCAACAAGCTAATCAGACGCGAGTCCATCCTTCAGCGATAAATCTTTGATATCTTTATCATGCGGTAAAGATATGTTATACGGTATTAGCACACCTTTCGATGTGTTATCCCGTTCTGAAGGGCAGGTTACTCACGCGTTACTCACCCGTCCGCCGCTCTCCATCTCAAAAATCTGCCGAAGCTTCAATTTGAGATTTCCCGCTCGACTTGCATGTGTTAGGCACGCCGCCAGCGTTCGTCCTGAGCCAGGATCAAACTCTCAAAAAAAATATCCGTAGCATCTTAAAGATGCTTAAGTTCTTTAATGAAGTTTTTTAGCTCATTACTAAACTTTACTGACTTAAAAGCATATATGCTTTAAACTCAAATTCTCATTTAACGAGAACCTCTCTTTGCTATTTAATTTTCAAAGACCAACTTTGTATCGCGTTTCGCGAACTATATCAGTATATCATCAAATTTTTCATTTGTCAACACTTTTTTGCAAATTTTTTAAAAATATTTTTTAAATCATTTGCCCGTTCCTAACGCGCTTATTAAATATATCACATCAAAATGGCTTTGTCAAGCAAAAAAATCAACTTTTTTCAAAAATTTTTTAAAAAAGTGGACGGGCAAAAACCCGTCCACTATATATTGTGTTTTTTGTTGTAAAATGCAATAAATTAATTATGCATTCTTTTTGTTTGATATCATCTTTATTACAACCAATGTGGCGATTGTAAGTACGATACCTACAGGAAGAGCAATCCATGCTGACTGCACAAAACCTGCGATGATATATGTTACAAAAGAAATACCTGCAACAGTCATAGCATATGGAAGTTGAGTTGAAACGTGATTGATATGATCTGACTGTGCACCTGCTGATGCCATAATTGTAGTATCTGAAATAGGTGAGCAATGGTCACCGCAAACAGCACCTGCCATACAAGCAGAGATAGCAATGATTGTGATTTCTGAACCGAATCCGCCGAATGCAGCGATTACGATTGGAATAAGGATACCGAATGTTCCCCATGATGTTCCTGTTGCAAAAGAAATACCAACTGCAATAAGGAATACAACTGCAGGAAGAAGATTGATAAATGCACCTGCTGTGCCGTTAACAATCCATGTGATGAAGTTTTCTGCATTGAGGCTGTCTGTCATAGCCTTAAGTGTCCATGCGCAAACAAGGATAAGGATAGCAGGAACCATTGCTTTGAAACCTTCAGGAATTGCTTCCATCATATCTGTAAATTTCATTGTTCCTCTTGCAAGGAAATAGATAACTGTAGCAACGAGTGTAATAAATGATCCGATTACAAGACCTACAGATGCATCAGAGTTTGAGAATGCTGTAACAAAACTCATATAACCTTCTGCCTCTGCATCAAAGAAACCGCCTGAATAGATCATACCGAATACACATGTAACAATAAGAATGATGATTGGAAGAACAAGGTCGAGAACCTTACCGTCAGGACTGCCTTTTTCCACAAGTTCATCTTTCATTGCTTCTACTCTTGTTGTGAAAAGGTCGCCTTTTTCCTTAGCGTTCTTTTCGTGGAGTTTCATAGGACCGTAGTCAAAGTTCATAGCAACAAGGGCAACCATCATAACGATTGTAAGAAGTGCATAGAAGTTGTAAGGAATAGCACTTACAAAAAGTTCAAGACCGTTCATACCTGAACCCTCTGCAAACCCTGATACTGCAGCAGCCCATGAAGAAAGCGGTGCAATAATACATACAGGAGCAGCAGTAGCATCTATTATGTATGCAAGTTTTGCTCTTGAGATTTTGTTTTCGTCTGTAACAGGTCTCATAACAGAACCAACTGTAAGACAGTTGAAGTAGTCATCAATGAAGATAAGACAACCAAGTATGATTGTCATAATCTGAGCACCTGCTCTTGACTTGATATGAGCAGCAGTCCATTTACCGAATGTAGCAGAACCACCGGATTTGTTCATAATAGCAACAAGGATACCTAAAATTACAAGGAATGCAAGGATACCTGCGTTGTAACTGTCAGAAATGGATCCGATAAATCCGTCAATGAATACATGATTCATAGTTGTTTCCAGGTTGAACTTCGAGTAGATAAGACCACCTACAAGAATACCTGCGAAAAGTGAAGAATAAACTTCTTTTGTGATAAGTGCAAGTCCGATTGCAATTACCGGTGGAAGAAGTGCCCATGCTGTACCTATAAACTGATAGTCTGCAAGTGTATCAGGAAGAAAAATTCCCATACATGCCACTACACAAACAACAACCAAGGTCACAAGCGCTGCTCCCCATGCTTTGTTTTTAAACATAGCAAATCTCTCCTTTTTTGTTTTCTTTTGTAAAAACAAAAACCATAACCGGGCGTATAGGCACAATTATGGCTTTATCTGACAAATACAAATAATAGCGCTCCACAAAAAGTGACAGTACAAAGGATATTGTCCTCTGTCCCAGCCGAATCTCCTTACGGTATAGATTCATCGGCTTCGGCGGATTTCCCTTTTGCCCGAAAGACATTACCGATACTCTTACAGACTACTGATGATTTCCGCTCCTCTACCCAGAATTGTTTTTAGTTTTGTTAATGTCACTATATCATACTAAAGTGATGATGTCAACACTAAATCATCTTTGATATTTCTTTCTTCATCCTTTCTATTATTCTTTTTTCAAGTCTTGATATATATGACTGGCTTATTCCAAGTTCATCTGCAACTTCTTTTTGGGTTTTGGCAACCTGCTTCTTTATGCCGAATCTCATTTCCATTATGGTCCTCTCTCTTTTGGACAGTTTTTCAAGAGCAATGCTTAAGAGTTCCCGATCCACCTGGTTTTCTATATTCTGTGCAATGATGTCATTGTCTGTTCCCAGAATATCCGATAGAAGAAGTTCGTTTCCGTCCCAATCTACATTCAGCGGCTCATCTATGGATATTTCCACTCTCTGATTGGAATTCTTCCTTAGGTACATAAGTATTTCATTTTCTATACAACGTGAAGCATAGGTGGCAAGTTTTATTTTTTTGTCCGGCTTGAATGTGTTGATGGCTTTTATAAGTCCTATAGTTCCTATAGATATAAGGTCTTCCACGCATATACCCGTATTCTCAAATTTCTTTGCAATATACACTACCAGTCTTAAATTGTGTTCTATAAGTGTTTCTCTTGCTTTTTTGGTGGGTGTGTTAAGACTTTGTATCAATTTTTCTTCTTCATCCTTTGTCAATGGTGGTGGCAAAGTGGATGCACCTCCTATGTAATGTATCTCTTTTTTAAAAATTTTCTTCCTTATTATATATATAAGATTCAATAAAACATTGTTTTTCATTCTTTCCCCCTTAAACCCCGTTTTGGGTGCGCGATTGTACGCCACTGCATCGTTAAAACACTCACAAAGGAGTCAATGCTTATGCTAAAGAAATTCTCCGCCAAGAAGCACCTTGTAATCACAATCAGAGGAAAGGGGCTCCCGACAGACGGCAATGGTGATTTTTTTGTATTCTATATTATCCACCTGTATGCTGTCACTTAAAAAACCTTTCATAATACCGTTTCTTTCTCCTATGGAACTGAAAGGCACAAATCTTATATCCTTTATATCCTTAAGGTCATCATCTTTCATTTCATATGTATCTTTTTCAAAAAACATTCTCATATTTTCAGGAATTATTTTCTTTATCCCCTGATATTCACACACTATTACCTGGTGCCCTGAAATGTCCTTCAGTCTGTTTCCCGTATCTACAATTCCCGAAAGCGTAACTGAATTGTCCATATAATTGATTTTTACTTCCTTATATATAGTGCCTTTCTGTGATGATATAATTCTTCTGATGACTTTCGTCACCAAAAAGCATATGCCCGCCCCCGTAAAAAGCACCTTTACCGGTAAATCAAAATAAAACACTCCATTGTTTGTTCTTATCTCCATTTCCTCAAAACCTTTTGTCATAAACAGAATTGCAAATGTTACTCCGCACAGAACAAATGAAGATATATAGAATACTGCAAGAGTTTTTAATACCTTTTTTATCTTTTTGATACCGAAGGTCTGGCAGGTGATGATAAGAGAAAATATCACCTTTGAATAAAACGTATAAAATCCCGATAACTCAGGAAAAAATATCAGGCAGGAATAAATCCCTCCTATGGACGCCCCTATGATTTTTCTTATTCTTTTTGTACTTAAACACAGGATTCTTTCCGTAATATACAAAAGAAGATAATTTACGGAAAAATTTATCAGAAAAAGCACATCAAGATATACCACCGGCGTCAAACAAATATCACCTTCCTTTCACAGATTTATTATACATTTTTTCCTTGGATAAATTTGTCACAAAAGAGGGATGAAAAAACTTTTTAATAATTTTATATCTATTGCTATTTTTTAAATACTTTGGTATAATACTATTTAATGGTGATTTATAATTATATGAGAAAATTTAAAGGAAAGGCGGAAATATAAATGGGATTTTTTGAAAAGATTTTCGGCACATATTCTGACAGAGAACTAAAGAGAATTATGCCTATAGTAAACAAAATAAATGCATTTGAAGATGAAATATCTTCACTTTCCGATACAGAACTTAAAAACAAAACTTCGTATTTCAGAGAACTCTTAAAAACCGGCAAAACTCTTGATGATATACTTCCTGAGGCATTTGCAGTAGTAAGAGAAGCATCAAAGAGAGTACTTGGTATGCGTCATTTCGACGTGCAGTTAATAGGTGGTATAGTTCTTCATCAGGGACGTATCGCAGAAATGAAAACTGGTGAAGGAAAGACTCTTGTTGCTACCCTTCCCTGCTATCTTAATGCTCTTGAAGGCAAAGGCGTTCACGTTATCACAGTTAATGATTATCTTGCCAAGCGTGACAGCGAACAAATGGGAAAAATACACAGATTTCTTGGACTTACAGTAGGTCTTGTTACCCATGATACAGAAGACAAAACCAGTCAGTATATGGCGGATATCACATATGGCACAAACAACGAATTCGGCTTTGACTATCTTCGTGACAATATGGCAGGATACAAAGAACATCAGGTGCAGAAAAAAGGTCACAACTTCGCAATCGTGGATGAAGTTGACTCCATCCTCATAGATGAAGCAAGAACTCCTCTTATCATATCAGGTCAGGGCGAAGAATCCACCGACCTTTACAAACTTGCAGATATGTTTGCAAAAAGACTAAGCCATATAAAAATCAAAGAAACTGATGACAAAGTACTTAACGATGATGCAGAATATGACTATATAGTTGACGAAAAGGCAAAAACCGCAACTCTGACACCTCAAGGTATAAAAAAGGCAGAGGCGGCATTTAGTGTAGAAAACCTTTCCGATCCTGAAAATATGACTCTTTCTCATCACATCAATCAGGCTATCAAAGCCATCGGTGTTATGAAAAAGGATATTGACTATGTGGTAAAAGACGGTGAAGTTATTATCGTAGATGAATTCACAGGCCGTCTTATGATAGGGAGACGTTACAGCGAAGGTCTCCATCAGGCTATTGAAGCAAAAGAAGGTGTAAATGTAGAAAGAGAATCAAAGACTCTTGCTACCATCACATTCCAGAACTATTTCCGTCTGTATTCAAAACTTTCCGGTATGACCGGTACTGCAGAAACAGAAGAAGCGGAATTTCAGGCAATATACAAACTCGATGTAGTGGTTATTCCCACAAACAAACCTATGATCAGAAAAGACCTCAATGATGTGGTTTATAAATCAGAAAAGGGTAAATTTGATGCAGTCATAGCCCAGATAGAAAAATGTCATCAGAAAAATCAGCCTGTACTTGTAGGTACAGTAACTATCGAAAACTCCGAGAAATTAAGTAACCTTCTTAAGAAACGAGGCATAAAGCACAATGTACTTAATGCCAAATTTCACGAAAAAGAAGCAGAGATAGTTGCTCAGGCAGGAAAACCCGGTGCTGTTACAATCGCCACAAATATGGCAGGTCGTGGTACTGATATTATGCTTGGCGGTAATGCGGAATTTCTTGCAAAAGATGCTATGAAAAAGCAGGGCTATGAAGACGAAATGATACTTGAGGCAATAGGATTCTCTGAGACAGATGATGAAGAAATCCTTCAGGCAAGAAAAGTATATAAAGAACTCTACGACAAGTTCAAAGAAGAAATATCTTCTGACAGAGAAAAAGTGGTAGAAAGCGGCGGACTCTTTATCATCGGTACAGAAAGACACGAATCAAGACGTATAGACAATCAGCTTCGCGGTCGTTCGGGAAGACAGGGTGACCCGGGAGAAAGCAGATTCTTTATATCCTTTGATGATGAACTTATGCGTCTTTTCGGTTCTGACAGAATGAGAGGCATCATAGATGCCCTGAAACTTCCCGAAGATGAAGCAATCGAACACGGTATGCTCTCTTCCGCTATTGAAAATGCACAGAAAAATGTAGAAGGAAGAAACTTCCAGTCAAGAAAAAATGTCCTTGAATTTGACGATGTAATGAATGTTCAGAGAGGTGTGATATACTCTCAGAGACAGAATGTCCTTGACGGAAAAGATCTTAAATCCACTATAGAAAAAATGATAGGAGAGTTCTGTGAATCAACAGTTCTTTCATATACTTCTCCTTCTACCTATCCTGACGACTGGAATCTTAAAGGCCTTACAGATTATCTTGAAGGTGTATTTCTTGATGAGGGAGAACTTACTTTTACACGTGACGACCTTGAATATATGACTCAGGAAAGTCTTATTGAAACAATCCATTCTCTCGCTATGGAAAAATACAGACAAAAAGAAGAAGAAATCGGCGAAGAAAGAATGCGCGAAATTGAAAGAATTGTGCTTCTCCGTGTGGTTGACGAAAAATGGATGGATCATATCGACAACATGGATCAACTTCGTCGCGGTATCGGTCTTCGTGCCTACGGACAAAAAAATCCCGTTCAGGAATACAAGGACGAAGGATATCAGATGTATGAAGAAATGATAGGAAACATCGGCGAAGATGTAATCAAACTTCTTTTCAGAGTAAGAATACAGACAAATATCCAAAGAAAAGAAACATCAGACAATATCACAATGAGTCACGGAGGAGATGATTCCTCTTCTAAAAAACCTGTCACAAAAGACAAAAAACCCGGCAGAAATGACCTTTGCCCCTGTGGCTCAGGCAAAAAATATAAAAAATGCTGTGGTATGAACGACTAATATTTGACATTTATATAAAAGGAAGTGATTTTCAATGTTGGAAATGGAACAGTTAAGATTATCCCTTACAGGTCTTAAAAGCAGTATTGATAACCTCAGGGATTCACTTGATATTTCATCTACTGTAGAAAAAATTCAGGAACTTGAAAAAGAAGCAATGAAAGAAGGCTTCTGGGATGATATGGAAAACAGCCAGAAGGTATTGAAACTTACAAAGGATTTGAAAAACAAAGTAGAAAGATACGAAACCCTGAAATCTTCTTATGATGACACTCTTGATATGATAGAAATGGCAATAGAGGAAGATGAGGATGATATGTATCCCGAACTTAATGATTCTTTCAAAAAAATCAAAGATGAACTTGAAAAGCAGACTCTCGAAACTCTCCTTTCAGGTCCTTATGACAAAAATAATGCCATCGTTACCCTTCACGCTGGTGCAGGCGGTACAGAATCTCACGATTGGGCAGAAATTCTCTACAGAATGTACACCCACTATGCAGAAAAAGCAGGATACTCTGTAGAAACTCTGGACTACCTTGCAGGCGAAGAAGCAGGTATAAAAAGTGTGACTTTTCTTGTATCGGGACTTAATGCTTACGGATATCTCAAATCAGAAATGGGAGTTCACAGACTTGTAAGAATATCTCCATTTGATGCAGCAGGAAGAAGACATACTTCCTTTGCATCATGTGAAGTAATGCCTGAAATAGACAATGATGTGGAAATCACTATCTCTCCTGATGATTTAAAAATAGATACCTTCCGTGCAAGCGGTGCAGGCGGTCAGCATATCAACAAAACCGACTCTGCAATAAGAATCACCCATATCCCTACAGGCATAGTTGTTGCCTGTCAGACAGAAAGAAGTCAGCATCAGAACAAGGATACTGCTATGAAAATGCTCAAATCCAAACTTGTGGAAATCAAAGAAAGAGAGCATATGGAAAAAATAGAAGACATAAAAGGTGTACAGAAAGAAATCGCCTGGGGTAGCCAGATAAGATCCTATGTCTTCCATCCTTATACTCTTGTAAAAGACCACAGAACAGGATATGAAATGGGAAATATACATTCTGTTATGGACGGTGATCTTGACGGATTTATAAATGAATACCTTAAGCAGACAGGTCTTGGTACTATCAATAATAAATAGGGAGTTTAGCCAATGAAGAATTTTAAAAATATTATTTGTATATTAGTTTCTTTTTTGATTTTGTTTTCTTCTCTGACTGCTTTTGCAGAGAATATAAATGTGGATTTTAACAAAATCACCATAAATGTAAACGGTGAAAAAGTTGAAGGAAACAATATTCTTTATAATGACAGAACCTATGTTCCTTTAAGAGCAATATCAGAAATGTTTTCAAAAGAAGTAGTATGGAACGGCGAAACTAATACAGTTGATATAAGTGATATTGAAGGTATGCTTTTTAAGGGAAATGCTATTGGTAAAATGGGAGATTTTACTATTTATTCCGATGAATACAAACTTTTTGAAGAAATTTCATCTGTATCACTTAAGAATAAAAACAAAGACAAGGAAATAAGTGAAGAAGAATTAAAAGAAGACACCATCAGAAATATAAAAAATTATATTTCTTCTCTTATTCTTCTTGAAGAAAACAATCTTAGTCTTCCAAAAGACTTTTCTTCGGAATTTGATGACACTTTTAAAAAAACAAATGAATATTATATGTCTCAGGGCCTTGGAGAAAACGGATTTATTCAACTTATTGAATTTATGGGATATACATACGATTCTTATAAATTTGACAATCTTAGAAAAAAAGCCTATTCCATTCTTTCTTCTCACTATATGAAAACCTTCTCTGATGAAGAACTTAAAAATTACTATAATGAAAATATTTCATCATTCAAAAAAGATATGGTGCAGGCAAAACATATCCTTCTTACTACAGAAGGAAAGAGTGAAGAAGAAATAAAGACTATTGAAAAAAATATAAAAGATATTTATAAAAAAATAAAAAAAGGTGCAGATTTTGACAAACTTATGGAAGAATTCTGTGAGGATCCGGGAATAAAATCCAACCCCGACGGTTATATTTTCGGCGAAGGAGAAATGGTAAAAGAGTTTGAAGAGGCAGCATTTAATCTTAAGAAGATTGGTGATGTAAGTGATGTTATCAAAAGTTCTTATGGTTTTCACATTATAAAACTGGTAAATAAATTTGATACTGTTCCTTTTGATAAAGTAAAATCTTCAATAAATTCCACTCTTAATAAAAATTACCTGGATAATCTTCTGAAAGAAAAATCAGATAATGTATCTTTTGAAATTGACACTTCTCTTATAAATAATGATACTGTTTATGAAGATGAAATTTTTTCTCCCGGAATAAAAGATATAGATGCTTCTTTAAACAGCGTAAAAATAAATGTGAATGGCTCTCCCATAACAGGTGACAATATTCTCTACAACGGAAGAACATATGTTCCCTTAAGAATAATTTCTGAGATGCTTTCAAAAGAAGTATTATGGAATGATGACACAAATACTGCAGATATAAATGATAATTACAGCGTGATATTTGTTTCAGATGAAGAAGAACTTGATACATACAAATCTATTATAAAAGCAGAAAACAAAGAAACAGATGAAGAAACTATTACAGAAAAAGCAAAAACCCAGATGGAATTCGACAGAAAAGTTGTTTCTCTTGCTTCTTCTCTTGGTATAAAACCTGACAAAACTTTTGAAGATGAATACAAAAACTACATATCTTCTATCAAAAGTCAACTTTCTCAGACAGGTAATGTAGAAGAAGCCTTCAAAATGCTTATAGATTCTATGGGTTATAGTGAAAAAGCAATCAAAAGAATTTTTGAAATTTATTATTTGAATGAAAAACTTCTTGAAAAATTTTATGATGAACTTAAACCTTCAAAAGAAGAAGTACATTCATATTATGAATCAAACAAAGAACTATTCAGAAAAGACGGGCTCAGAGTTAAACATATTCTCCTTTATACAATAGATGATTATGGTAATCCATTGGATGAAGAAACAATCAAAAACAAAGAATCTCTCATAAATTCTTTGTATGAAAAGGCGAAAAAAGGAGAAGATTTTGACTCTCTTATGAAAGAATATAGTGAAGATGAAACCATTGGCGATTATCCTGACGGTTATACATTGACTGAAGGTATGATGGATCCTGATTTTGAAAAAGCGGCTTATTCAATAGAAAAAGTAGGAGATGTATGCAAACCTTTCTTGTCTAAATACGGATATCATATAATAAAACTTGAAGAAAAAATTCCTTACTATTCCATTGAAGATGAAGGTGTATATTCTTTCATAGAACAAAATCTCTGCAAGAAGAATCTTACTGAAAAAATTAAAAATTCTTAAGTTTAAGATTTCTTTGAAATTAAAAATTTAATTTTTCACTTGTCAATAAGAAATTTTTATGATATAATCCTATTGTGTATAATAGAATTTTTGGAAGGTGAAATCTTTTGCATAGATTTTTTGTAGAATCTTCATGTATTGACGGAGATTTTATCACACTTTTGGATAAGGATTCAAATCATTTAAAAAATGTCCTTCGTCTTTCAAAAGGAGAAGAAATAATCGTCTGTGACGGAAATTCTACCGATTATGTATGTACAATTGAACAAACAGAAAGGGAAGTTATACTTAAAGTGAAAGATTCTTTTCATTCAAAGACTGAGCCTCCCCTTCATATTACACTATTTCAAGGATTGCCTAAATCAGACAAACTTGAATATATCATTCAGAAATGTGTTGAACTTGGAGTAAGTGAGATTGTTCCTGTACAAACCAAACGGTCTGTAGTAAAAATCAAAGATTCTTCAAAAAAGCAGGAAAGATGGCAAAAAATTTCTGATGAAGCATGTAAGCAATGTGTAAGAGGCATCATTCCGAAGGTGCACAATCCTGTACTCTTCAAAGATATGTTTTCCTACATAAAAGAAGATTCTCTCTCCATATGTGCTTATGAAAATGAAAAGTCAAATTCATTAAAAACCTTGCTTAAATCAAACACTCAAAAAAACATTAACATATTTATCGGTCCCGAAGGCGGTATCGATGAAGAAGAGATAACTCTTCTTACAAAAAACAACTTTAATATTATTACATTAGGTCCTAGAATATTAAGAACAGAAACTGCACCTCTGGCACTTGTTTCTGCCATAATGTATGAATCAGGCGACTGGTAATAAAGGACTCTATGAGGGGATAATAAAATGAAAAAAATTATTACAAAACAATCAATTGAAGAAACACATTCCAATCTTACTCTTGTTTCTTCAGTAATTTCACTTATTTTATTTACAGTAATACTATTTATCTATAATAATACTACAAATCCTGCAGCTATAGAATTTTGCAGCAGTCTTTCTCTTTCACTATCATTTTTGTTTGGAGGAATTTCCCTTATTCTTGCTGTTATGGTTTTTGTAAAGAAAAATATGTTTCTTACAGAATATTCTTCTCTTTCCGCTCTTATGTCGGCAGTATTTTTCATTCTCAAAGGAAATACTCTTACTGCTTTTCTCGGCGGTTCGGAAAAATCAATTTTTCTTGCATCACTTATAGTTGCTCTTTATTGGATAGTTGCTATTTTGTATCATTGTTTCCTTAAAGAAAAAATGACTCCAAATAAAATAGCATCATCTGTTATAATAGTACTTTCTTATATTATTCTCATAGGAACAATTACTATCAACTATATAATGACACCTACAATCATATTCTAAAAATTTTTTATAAATAAAAATTAATAAATATCCACCCGCATAGCGGGTGGTTTTTCATTTTTGGGCATAGCCCTACCCTTTACTGGCGACGCACAAGTGCGTTTTTCTATTGGCCTGCCAGCCTTGCAATTGTTACTTGTTACCCATAAATGGGTCCCGCGGGTCAAACATTGCTATTTGATCCGATTCTTTATCTCTCTGTA
>JAZSCT010000064.1:0-38673 GCA_045530725.1 Clostridia bacterium | reverse complement strand
CTGTAGTGCCCAAAATACTTGGCTGGTGACGGCCCGGGAAGATAGGAAGTTGCTGCCACACATATTCCTCAATAGCTCAGTCGGTAGAGCACTCGGCTGTTAACCGAGTTGTCGTAGGTTCAAGTCCTACTTGGGGAGCCACGAAAAAAGACTATTCTTCAGAATAGTCTTTTTTCAGTTATATTTGCCTTACGGCAAGTTATATTGCTACGCAGTTATATTCGGCAACGCCGAGTGATATTGTGTTTCGCACAGTTTAATGACAAATATAATATCACTGAAACCGAAGGTTTCAATATCACTTTTGATTTATCAAAAATATCGCTCCAACTTTCGTTGGAATATCACTAAATTTGTATAAGCAAAACTCGTTTTTATAAGGGGACATCCAAAGAATGTCTTTTTGTTTTATGCAATTTATATGGTACAATAAATTTTGTATAATGAATACAAGGTAAATCTTAATCAATAGGGAAAAGAGGTGTCGTAGATGTCATCATATAGTGATGAATTTTTATTTTTTAAGAAAAGTGTCACCCATCATTGACAATTGTACAAAGAAAAGAGTTTTCTATCATAATATGCTATTGACAACTCAAATTTCTTGTGATAGAATACACAATAATATAAGGGAGTAGTCAGCACATAGTGTGCGGTGAGTCAACATCATGAAAGTATCTATCGACTAAGATTGATTTTCTGGTTTCACCTTAATAGACGAGACTTATCTGTAAGACAGATATGTTTCGTCTTTTTTTGTACAATAAAATGCATTTAAAATTTGCAATATAAGGCAAAACTATATTTAAGAAAGGTGGTATATTAAATGCAATTTTTCAGTCAGACGCAAGATTCGGTGTTGAAACATTTCAGCACAGATTCAAAGATGGGTTTGAAAGAAGAAAAAGCAGGGGAACTTAAAGAGAAATACGGCTTGAACAAACTGAATGAGAAGAAGAAAAAAACGACTTTTCAGCGTTTTCTGGATCAGTTTAAGGATGTAATGATACTAATTCTCATTGCGGCGGCAGTAGTTTCTCTGGGTGTAATCATCATTGAGAAAAACTGGGGAGAATTGTTTGAACCGGCGTTAATCCTCCTTATAGTAATCCTCAATGCAGTTATGGGTGTATATCAGGAGGGAAAGGCAGAAAAAGCCCTTGATGCTCTCAAAAATATGTCCGCACCCCATGCAAGGGTTATCCGTGACGGGGTAGAGAAGATCATTGATGCAAAAGATCTTGTGCCCGGGGATATCATCCGTCTTGAAGCAGGGGACTTTGTGCCTGCAGATGCAAGACTTATTGTAAGCGCAGGACTTAAATCGGAAGAGTCGGCACTTACAGGTGAATCTGTGCCTGTGGAAAAAGATTACCTTGCTGTGATAAAAGAAGATGCACCCATTGGTGACAGACTTAATATGGTGTATTCAGGATGCAGTATTACCTATGGAACTGCCACAGCAGTGGTTACAGCAACAGGAATGGATACAGAAATGGGAAAAATTGCAAATCTTCTTGACAATGAAGATGAAGGACAGACACCCTTGCAGCAGAAACTCAGTCAACTTGGAAAATACCTTGGTATAATGGCACTTGTTGCCTGTGCCATTATCTTCGTAGTTGGCATTGCAAATGATATGCATGTGCTGGAAATCTTTATGACATCAGTTTCACTTGCAGTATCTGCTATTCCCGAAGGACTTCCCGCAATAGTAACGGTGGTGCTTTCTATCGGTGTACAGCGTATGGTTAAGAAAAATGCCCTCATCCGCAAACTTCCTGCCGTAGAAACTCTGGGTTCTGCTTCGGTTATCTGTTCTGATAAGACAGGCACCCTTACACAAAACCGTATGACTCTTACAAAGGCTTATGTTGACGGCTTTTCAGATACAGAAGATATCGGAGAAAACAATTCTGAATCAGTAAGAAAACTTCTTATGTATGCTACACTTTGTTGTGACGGTTCGGTGGTGGTTGATGGAGACAAAGAACAACACATAGGCGATCCTACAGAAACATCAATCGTTCTTGCCGCACACAAAAACGGTATGACAAAGGATGATCTTAACAGTAAATATCCAAGACTTGCAGAAATTCCTTTTGATTCAGACAGAAAACTTATGACAACTGTAAATAGAATTGATGATAGATATGTAGTTATCGTTAAGGGTGCTTTTGATATGATGGCACCACGATGCATATCAGGGGATATTGACAAAGCAAAACACTTTACAGAATCTATGAGTGAAAATGCCCTGAGAGTCCTTGCGATAGGGTACAAAGAAATCGAAAAAGTTCCTGACAATCCCACATCGGAAGAACTTGAAAAAGGACTTACATTTATGGGACTCGTGGGAATGATTGATCCGCCGAGACCTGAAGCAAAAGATGCGGTATCAGTATGCAGAAGGGCAGGAATCAAGCCTGTTATGATCACAGGTGACCATGTAGTTACTGCATCTGCTATTGCAAGAGAACTGGGAATACTTCTTGAAGGTGACCGTGCAATCACAGGACACCAACTTGATATGATGACAGACAGCGAACTTGATAAAGAAGTAGAAAATATATCTGTTTATGCAAGAGTATCTCCTGAAAACAAAATCAGAATAGTAAAAGCGTGGCAGAGAAAAGGTAAGGTAGTATCTATGACAGGTGACGGAGTAAATGACGCACCTGCTCTCAAAGCCGCTGATATCGGATGTGCAATGGGTATTACCGGTACAGATGTTGCAAAGGGCGCTTCTGATATGACATTGACCGATGACAACTTCGCAACGATTGTTGATGCTGTACGTGAAGGCAGAGGCATTTATGAAAATATCAAAAAAGTGGTAGGATTTCTTCTGGGTACAAATATCGGCGAAGTAATAACTGTCTTTATGGCAATGCTTTTGTGGCACAGGACTCCGCTTCTTTCTATGCAACTTCTATGGATAAATCTTGTTACTGACTCTATGCCTGCCATTGCTCTTGGTATGGAAGATGTGGAAAGTGACATTATGGAAAGACCGCCTAAGCCAAAGAGAGAGGGAATCTTTGCCCACGGTCTTGGTGTGCGTGTAGTGCTTCAGGGGTGTATGTTTGCATTTCTGACACTTTTAGGATTTAAACTTGGCGAAAGTATGACAGGCAGTCTTGAAGGCGGACAGACAATGGCGTTTATAATCCTTGCTATGTCTCAGGTGGTGCAGAGTTTCAATATGCGTTCGGAACATTCACTTTTTAAGATAGGAGTATTTTCTAACAAAAAACTTAATGGCGCGGCACTTCTTTCCACATTACTTGTATTGGTGGTACTGTTTACACCGCTCCGATATGCATTCGGACTTGAACTTCTCCCCGGTTACCTTTATCTTATTGCATTGGGACTTATCCTTGTACCATTGCCGGTAATTGAAGTATCAAAACTCATCCGTCATATAAAGAGATAATATAATAGACAAAAATACATCCCTTGCAAAGTGTTTCCAAAGGGGATGTAAAAAAACTCCAGAGCGTGAAAAGGTAAGAAACAACATAAATAGCATCTGCAAAATAAGAAGTAAACTATCAAATTTTTTGCAAGGAAGGAAATATTGCATTTTGATGTAATATTTCCTTCTTTTTATATACCTTTTCACTATGAACAAATATTTGCCTGCGTAGTATAAACATACAACTTTGGCTCTATTTGTTCATTCTAAAGTCTTTTTCCTATCCCCTTAATGACTAATGGTGTAAATATTGAATTAATTTACACCTCCTTTTTGTTTATTGATATTTTTTGATTTTGTCAAGTACAACTTGACAAAATCAAGTATTATATCCTTTTATTTTGTAAATAAGTGTGATATAATCATAAAAAAGAATCAGACGGGGTGATTTTTATGACAATAGGTGAGAGCATACAAAAGCACAGAAAGGCGAAGAATATGTCCCAGGAAGAACTGGGGGAGAAACTTCTTCTGACAAGGCAGACCATAAGTCTCTGGGAAAAAGACCAGACAGCACCAACTCTTGACAATCTTATGAGACTTAAAGAGATATTCGGTGTATCCATGGATGAACTTATCGGGGGTGACGAAAAATCAGAAATGAAACTCAATAAGGATTCTCTGGATACCATATGCGGGGCACTCTCATATGCTATGGGAATAGAACCGCCCGAGTTTGCTGCAGAGAAAAACAGCGAACTTACAAACTATGTTGACAAAGTTTTTCAGGGTGAAAAGGCAGACAGAGTGGTAATGTACAATCCTGATGCAATTGCACAATGGATATATGAGAAATATCCTGACTATTTCGAAGGACTGAAAGATGACACAGAGAAACGGGTGTATTTGTCATCTGTGATGCCTTCGGTAACACCGGTATGCTTCGGTACAATGTATTCAGGCGCTCAGCCTGAGATACACGGAATACGCAAGTATGAAAAGCCTGTAATAACCATAGATACAATATTTGATGCACTTATCCGTGCGGGAAAGAAGGTTGCACTTATCACCTACGGCGGATCAAGTCTCAGTAAGATATTTTTGGAAAGAAATATAGACTATTTCCACTTCGCTGATGGCGGAATTGCCTCAGTCAATGCCAAAATGGTGGAAGTCATTCTTGAGGACAAGTATGATTTCATAGTCATATACAACGGAAACTATGATTCTGTTATGCACAAAAACGGTCCCGAAAGTGCCAAGTCACTTGCAGAATTAAGGCTTAATGTACATATATTTTCCATGCTTTCAAGACTTATAAAAGAAAACTGGAAGCACCACAATACTCTGGTAGGTTTCGCTATGGATCACGGTTGCCACGAAATCGACGGAGGTTGCGGATCTCACGGGCTTGATATGACAGAGGATCTGAATATAGTTCATTTGTACAAAGGATATCCAAAAGAGGAGAAGTAATATGAAAGTTTATGTTGTACGACATGGTGAGAGTGAAACAAACCTTATGAAAAAATGGACAGGTTGGTTTGATGCACCGCTTACCGAAAAGGGAAGAGATGATGCAAGGAGGGCAGGGGAATTTCTTAAAAATATTTCCTTTGACAAGATTTATTCCAGCGATTTAATACGTGCAATTGAAACAAAAGAGATAGCAATTCCACATTGCTGTTTTGAAAAAACCCCTGATTTGAGAGAGGTAAACGTAGGGACACTTGAAGGAACGACATACAAAGATATGGAAGATGAAGAGAGAAAAAATACAATAGAAAAAGGCTATAAGAAATACGGCGGCGAAACAAGGGAGGAATTTAACATAAGAGTTAAGAACTTTCTCAAAAAACTTGAAGAAGAACAATGTGAAAACATTGCCCTGTTTTGTCACGCAGGGGTTCTTCGGAGTATGTTTGATGCAGTAATGGGAATAAATGTACCAAGAAACCATTACTGTTGCAATAATTGTACTGTTGCGGTTTTTGAATACGAAAATGACTTGTGGAAGTTACATACTTGGATAAATCTTACATAATGTAAAATTATATTTTAAAACATTGAAGATGTAAAAAAGTACCTTTTGAACCTACCTGCTGATTGTCAGATTTCGGTCTGATTTCAGGGGGTAGGTTCAATGTTATTTAAGTGATATTTTTGTATTTTTTAATAAGTAAGTATTCTTTTTCCTTTATCAGAAATACTAATATCTGAGGTGAGCAATATGAAGTCACTATGGAATGATACAAAAAGAAGACAATTTGATTCCCTTGAAGGTGACATGCAAACGGATGTTCTTATAATAGGCGGAGGAATGTGCGGAATTCTTTGTGCATATATGCTTAGTCTTGAAGGAATTGATTGCATACTTGTTGAAAAAGACAGAATATTAAATGGTATAACCAATGGCACCACCGCAAAGATCACCCTTCAACACGGGCTTATATATGACGATATGATAAAAAGATATGGCACAGAAAAAACAAAACTATATTATGAGAGTCAGAAAGAAGCCCTTGATACTATGGTAAATCTGGCATCCAAAACAGAGTGTGATTTTGAAATATGCGATTCATATGTGTATTCTATGTCTGATGGAGAAAAAATCAGGAGAGAAGTCTCTGCCTTAAATAAAATTGGCTGCGGTGCTGATTATCTTGAAGAAACAGAACTTCCCTTCAGGATATCAGGTGCAGTCAGAATAAAAAACCAGGGGAGATTTCACCCGCTTAAATTTGCATATGAGATATCAAAGAAACTCAATATTTATGAAAACACAGAAATCCTTGAACTTAAGCCCCATACGGCAATTACAAAGAAAGGAAAAATCAGGGCAAAAAGGATAGTTGTAGCAACACATTTTCCATTTGTGAACAATCACGGATGCTTTTTTCTTAAAATGTATCAGCACAGGTCATATGTGATTGCCATTAAAGGGGCAGACAGTATAGATGGTATGTATGTGGATGAGAAAAAAACCGGGCTTTCTTTCAGAGCATACAATGATTTGCTTTTAATCGGCGGCGGAAGCCATCGTACAGGAAAGAGGGGCGGAGGTTGGAGTGAACTTGAAAACTTTGCCCGAAAATACTACCCTGATGCAAAGATTGTGGGAAGATGGGCGACACAGGATTGTATGACACTTGATTCTATTCCTTATATAGGAAATTATTCCGCTTCAACACCTGATTTGTATGTGGCAACAGGTTTCAACAAATGGGGGATGACATCATCAATGGTATCTGCAATGGTACTAAGAGATATGATATGCAGAGGATGGAGCAGATACGAATCTCTTTATTCCCCCTCAAGAAGCATCCTTCATCCGCAACTTATACTGAATATGGCAGAAACATTAAGAAATCTTATCACTTTTTCCACGCCAAGATGTCCTCATATGGGATGCGTGCTTAAATATAACAGACAGGAACATTCCTGGGATTGCCCATGTCACGGCTCAAGATTTGAGGAAGATGGCAAACTGATAAACGGTCCTGCTACAGGGGATAAGAAAATTTTATAAATAAGGTACAACCACCGATTATTATATAAGATCGGTGGTTTTTTTTACATCTGATTTTTTGGTTTTTATTGCAAATATTTTTATTTGTGATACAATGTAATTGAAGAATAATACAAAGGAGGAATTACCTTGAAGAAGAACTTTTCCATTATAGGTATGATAATAGGTATATTGCTTGTAATCATTGGTATGGTAACCCTTGGCGGAGGACTGGGAGATGCTGATTATTATGGCGGCAATTCACCTTATGATTCGGGATATGCAAGTTTTGGCGGGGATTATTATACATATTCAGTAAATAACGCCGCAGAAACAACAAGTGCAACCAATGCGGTCAACTCAAATCTTCGTGAAATTTCCGACCTTATCAAAAATATCTTCGGATGGCTTATGATGATTATAGGCGTGATGAGTGTTTGTGGATTCGGCATTGTATATTCAGGATGTATATCTGAAGAACAGATGGCAGTAAGCATTTCACAGACAAATGAAGATATAGAAGAATATGCTATAAGCGAAGAACAGGATGATGAAGCGACCTAACTTCAGACAGATGAGGAAGTAACCCAAGAAGCAGTAAATGCAGAATAAAAGTATTTAAAGATTGGTGCAGATGATCATTTTTGGAGAAATTGTCTGCACCTTTTTTGTTGAAAAAATCTCAAAATAGTGATATATTGTTTGTATAAAATACAAAAAGGAAAATCACTATGAAATACAAAAATATAAAAGAGGGAATATTTATTTCCCGACCAAACAGATTTATAGCATATGTGAATATAGACGGTAAAGAAGAAATATGCCATGTAAAGAATACAGGCAGATGCAAAGAACTTTTGATTCCCGGAGTCAAAGTATATCTTGAAGAAAGTGACAACAAAGACAGAAAGACGAAATACGATCTTGTATCTGTTATGAAAGGGGACAAAGTTTTCAACATTGATTCTTCTGCCCCAAACAAGGTGTTTGGCGAATGGGCAATAAATTCGGGGGAGTTTGGACTTGTTACATATTTTAAGCCTGAATGCAGATACAAAAATTCCCGTTTTGACTTTTATATGGAGACAGACAAACACAAAATCTTTGTGGAAGTAAAAGGCGTCACTCTGGAAAAGAACGGTGTACTTATGTTTCCCGATGCTCCTACAGAGAGAGGAGTAAAACATTTAAGGGAACTTATTGACTGCACGAAGGAAGGGTACAAAGCATATGCGGTTTTTGTGATACAGACAGATAGTGCAAAGTATTTTACACCCAATGCCGACACCCATCCTGAATTTGCAAAGGCACTTTCTGATGCAAAAAGAGAAGGAGTGAACATACTTTGTGTGACCTGTGATGTATGTATGGATGAAATATGTATAAAAGATAAGGTGAAGGTGAAATTATGACAAAGGATGCTTTGAGAAAAGAATACAAAAAGAAACGGGCATCTTTAAATGATACAGAAAAGAAAGAAAAAAGCGCAAATGCACAGAAATTGTTTCTCAAAAGCGACTTTTATAAGAATTCCCGATGCCTTATGGTGTATATGGCTTTGGGAAATGAAACCCTGACAGATGATATTATCAGATGTGCACTTTTTGACAAAAAGACTGTTGTACTTCCCGTTACTGATGAAAAGACAGGAGAAATCACACCTTGTATCATAGACGAAAATACAGAATATACAAAAGGTGCCTTTGGCATCAGAGAGCCAAAGATAAAGACAATATGCCCAAAAGAAGATATAGATATTGTGCTGATCCCGGGAGTTGCCTATGACAGCAAAGGCAACCGTATGGGTTTTGGCAAGGGGTGTTATGATATGTTCCTTAAAGAATTTTGCGGTGTGAAGATAGGGTTTTGTTATGATTTCCAGATAGCAGAAGAATTGCCTCATTTAAGTCACGATATACCAATGGATTATATAATTTGCGATAAAATGATTATAGATTGCCAATAATAAAACCAAAAAGGAAGTGGTTTTATGTGTACGGCAATATCTGCAAACAAAAACGGATGTTATTTCGGAAGAAATCTTGATGTGTTTTCGTCATATGGGGAAAAGGTGGTAATCACCCCTGAAAACTATCCCTTTGAGTTTTCTGACGGAACAAAACTTATGCATCATTATGCCATCATAGGTATGGCAGTAGTAAGTAATAATGTGCCATTGTACTTTGACGGTGCCAATAGCCTGGGGTTAAGTATGGCAGCACTTAATTTCCCCAAAAAATGTGAGTATAATGACCAAAAAGAAGATAAAACAAATGTTGCATCTTATGAACTTATCTCAAGGGTGCTTGCTTGTTGCAGAAATATTGATGAAGTAAAGAAATTTACTTCTCGGATGAATATTACAAAAACTCCTTTTTCAAAGGACCTTTCACCCACACCCCTTCATTGGATAGTGTCGGATAAGACGGGATCAATCACAATAGAGCAGACAAAGACGGGACTTAATGTGTATGACAATCCATATGGGATTCTTACCAACAGTCCCGAATTTCCCTTTCATATAGAAAATCTTATAAACTATCGTCACCTTACAAATACCAATCCACAGGAATCCTTCGACAATGACAAAATTTCAGGATACATTTCCAACGGAATGGGTACAATGGGACTTCCGGGGGATTTTTCTTCCCCGTCAAGGTTTGTAAGGGCATTTTATGTGAAGGAGACATCTGTGTTTGAAGGCGATGAATCTGACAGGGTAAGTCAGTTCTTTCATATTCTTTATTCGGTGCATCATATAAAGGGGAGTGTGAAGAGTACAGAAGGATATGAATACACAAGTTATTCTTCCTGTATAAACTGTGACAGCCTGATATATTACTATACCACTTATTATGATCTTTCAATAAAATCAGTAGATATGAAAAAAGAAAACCTTTCGGGAGACAAACTCATATGCTTTGAAAAAGTATAAAAAATCTATGAAAATTCACCTGATTTTGTGTTGACACTTAAAGGGGAAATAAGTATAATTAAGAAGGAATAATTTATGAAAGGGGAAAGTTAAATGATAAAGCATATCATTTTGTGGAAACTTAAAGAAGAATTCAATACTGACAAAATAAAATCAGATATGAAGGCAAATCTTGAAGCACTTATGGGCAAGATTCCGGGACTTATTGATATCAAAGTCAATATCAATGCTATGGATTCGTCCAATGTTGATGTTATGCTTGATTCTTCATTTGATGATGTGGATTCTTATAAATCATATATCAAACACCCTTCACACGTTTATGTAGCGGACACATTTGTGAGACCTTTCACATTGGTTCGTTCCTGCATAGATTTTGAGGAATAGTATGTATCTCATTTAAGATTCAGACCCCTTTGCGATGAGCAGAGGGGTATTTTTTTACAATTGTTAAAATTTAAGCCAATACAAAAAATATACGGACAGGCTCATCTTATGGTGATGCAGGGTATCAAAAAAGTTTTTGATGAAAAAACATCTTAAATCCGGGTAAGATTTGTATGTAAATATTGACAAAGAAATATTAAAAATATTATAATAGTTTTACTAAATCTAAAAATTCCTAACAAATGAGAGAAAAAATATGACAATCGGAACAACGAACTAAAAAACCATGAATATGTGGATATCAATACACTTATAAAATAGCAGATATATCCATAAAGAATTTTTGCTTTTGGAGGTAGTATTATGGCGAAGGGAAAGAGCAGTATTGCTTTTGGTGTTGCCACAAAAGTGGCAGGGGTAATTGCATCCAGATCCTTTGATGCGGTTACAAATATGATAAGAAATTTCGGTTCGGGTAAAGTCTGCAGCGAAGATATTGCCGCTCTTGAAATAGAGATTCAGAAACTTAAGATAAAATCCGAAGAGACAGAAAATGAATGTGAACTGTTAAAAACTGAAATTTCTCATAAGGAAGATATCATAAATAAACTTACAGAAGAAAAGGTATCTTTGTCAAAGAAACTTATCATTATGACAGTTGTTGCCGCCATTCTTCTCATTTTTTCGATAGCGGGATTTGTTATTTGAGGAGCATCAGTATGGAATTTACAGTAAAGGAATTTTCCCAATTATCAAATTGTGAACTTTATGAAGTGCTCAAGGCAAGATCACAGATTTTCGTTGTGGAAAAGAAGATGAATTGTCTTGATCCTGACGGAGTTGACTTTTGCGCGAAGCACTTTATACTGAAAGAGGATGGAAAACTTATAGCATATTTAAGAGGATTTGAGGAGGATGACTGGTACAAACTGGGAAGGATAATATCTGTAACTCACGGTCTCGGCCATGGAAGAATCCTTATGGAAAAGGCTCTTGAATATATAAGAGACAATATTTCTCAGAAGAAAGTTTACATCAACGCTCAGCATGATGCAGTTGCATTTTATGAAAAGTGTGGATTCGCACCCTCCGGCGATGAATTTATGGAAGAAAACGTAAGACACAGACGGATGGAACTGAAATGATAGTCAAATGCGGTGAAAAGGTTTATTTTTTACCGCATTTTTTGTGAACAAATATGGAAAGTACAGCACCCAGACACCCCATAATCATATCCCACATAGTGTCAGGGAGAGAATTGTTCTGGGAGTTAAGATTAAACATACTGTCACCTGCAAACTCCCATACCTCCCACAAAAGAGCGCAGGAAAAACTGAAAAGAATGCCGGATGTTATCATAAGGGAAGTGTTGGTTTTTATCCCTTTTAGCCTCAGATAAAAATAAATTCCCCACTTGTACAGCACAAATCCTGAATAGAAATGAAGTATTTTATCCCATCGGGGGATAATTTCATAGAAGTTAAACAACTTACCGAAAAGTAACGACATTACAAGAAATACAAAGGTATAAGAATAAAGGATTTTTTTGTTCATATAATCACCTGATATTATTATCTGCTTTATTTTAAATTATATCAGGTATATTATTATCATATTACATATGAGGGGGAATCGTTGCATTTTTTGTGGGTTTTTGATATAATCATATGTGCAAGTGAAAGGAATGATAATGTGACAACGATACTTATTATAAGACATGGCGAAAGCGAGGCAAACAATCAGAAGATTTTTGCGGGACATATGGATACTCCTCTTCAGAAAAGGGGCGTTGAACAGGCGAAACTTACTGCAGAGTTTATCGCAAATAATTATAAAGTAGATAAAGTATATGCCAGCGATTTGAAAAGAGCCTTTGTCACAGGAAAAACTCTTGCAGAAAAGGTGGGCGTGGAAATAATCCCTGAGGAAGGTGTTCGCGAAATAAATTGTCCATTGTGGGACGGTGTGAAGTTTGACGAAATGCACCTTGTAGATGAAGAAAAGTACAAAATGTGGATAGAAGATATCGGAAATGCTCAGACACCGGGTGGTGAGAGTGTGGCAGATGTGGGAAAAAGAGTATATAATACGGTGAAAAGAATTGCTGAAGAAAACCACGGAAAAGTCATCGCTATTGCAAGTCACGGTGTGGCAATAAGAACTTTACAGAGCCTTGTTTCTACAGGGGGATTTGATGAAATGAAAAATATCCCCTATGTATCAAATGCCTCTGTAACAGAACTTTTTTATGATAATGGAGAGTTCAGATTCGGTAAAATAAGTATAGATGAGCATCTGGGAAGCCTTCTTACAACACTACCCGGGATTGTATAAAAGGAGGAAAAATGATACATTCTTTTTTGATTATCGGTCAGTCAAATATGGCGGGGTATGTTACTGCGGAGGGTCTTACATCCAATCCTGACAACCTTCATTTCAATGCAGTATCATTAAGAGAATTCGGGTTGAGATACTATGAAGAGTTTGAAAAGTATGAAGATAAAGCAAAAGTATTCCAAGAAAAATCCAATATGGATTCTGCTATAAGATCAGAGATGGAATTGCTATAATTTATAAAAGAAAGGTGAATATTATGAATATACCAATGAATATTCCTATGCCTGATGGGATGACAAAAGAAGAAATAAAAGAAGTGCTTTTAAGAGAAGCATACGGATACCTTCCGCCGAAGCCTTTTAAGGTGTATGCAGAAGAAACCGAAACAGAAGAAAAGTTCTGTGCAGGAAAGGTAATAAGAAAAGGACTTATGATTCATTTTGAATCAGAGTTTGGTAAGGGAAGTTTCCCTGTGAATTATACCTGTCCGAAAAGTGAAAAAAAGGTTCCTCTTTTTATACATATAAACTTCCGTCCAGATGTGCCTGACAGATATCAGCCTACAGAAGAAATATGTGACAGAGGATATGCGATTCTTTCATTTTGCTACAAGGATGTAACAGACGACAAGGATGAATTCCAGTCAGGAATTGCAAAACTGATTTATCCTGAAGGAAGAAAAAATCCCACCGATTGCGGAAAACTTGGTATCTGGGCATGGGCGGCAATGAGATGCCTTGACTATGCAGTTACACTTCCTGAAATAGACTGTGACAGAATTTCTGTGGCAGGTCACTCGCGTCTTGGAAAGACAGCACTTCTTGCAGGAATGATGGATGAGAGATTTTACTGTGCAATATCCAATGATTCAGGATGCGGCGGTGCAGCCATAGCAAGAGGAAATACAGGGGAAACAGTCAATGATATATGCAGACAATTCAACTATTGGTTCTGTGAAAATTATAAGAAATATATTGACAATGAAGATAATATGCCATTTGATCAGCATTGGCTTCTTGTGGCAAACCTTCCTCACAAGGTATATGTGGCAAGTGCAAAGGAAGATTTGTGGGCGTGTCCTCCAAATGAGTATATAAGTTGTATTCTTGCAGATAAGTATTATCGTGAAGCAGGCAAAAAAGGATTTATTCATCCTGACAGACTTCCTGAAACCGGGGAGGTTCTTCACGAGGGAGATATAGCATATCACATAAGGGAAGGCCGTCATTACTTAAGCAGAGAAGACTGGAACTATTTCATTGACTATTTAAATAAATAATTGTCAAAAAAAGCCATAACTTCAGAGAAAGTTTATGGCTTTTTTGTAGGATTTAGTGATTGATTTTAGTCGGAAATAGTATTATACTATATCAGTAAAATATAAATAAGGGGAATTTGCAAATGAAAATTTTCGAACCAAAGATAATCTCCACTCTGAAGGATTACAACCTTTCAAAATTTGGCAGTGATGTGGTTGCAGGTATAATCGTTGCGATTATTGCACTTCCATTATCCATAGCACTTGCCATTGCATCAGGTGTTGCACCTGTGCAGGGACTTTATACAGCCATAGTTGCAGGTTTTGTAATCGCACTTCTTGGTGGAAGTAAGGTAAATATTTCAGGACCTACAGCCGCATTTGCCACAATGATTGCCGTGATAGTGGCAGAGCAGGGGATGGACGGACTTGTGATTGCCACAATTATGGCAGGTCTTATCCTGATACTTATGGGCGTGCTTAAAATCGGTTCGTTTATAAAGTATATGCCGCATTCAATCACCACAGGTTTTACTTCGGGTATTGCTCTTACCATTGTGATAGGACAACTTAAAGACTTCTTCGGTCTTACATACCCTTCGGGCGCACACAATATCCACACACCTGACAAGGTGATGAATGTGATAAATTACTTCTCTACAGTCAACTGGTGGACAGTAGTTGTGGGTATAATCGGACTTGTGGTTCTAATAGGATGGCCTAAGATAAACAAAAAAATCCCCGGTTCTCTCATAGCAGTATTTGCAGGGGTTGCAGTAGTGCTTGTATTTAAGATGGACGTTGCTACAATCGGAAGCCAGTATGGTGAGATATCAAGCGATCTTCCGAAATTCAGTATGCCAGACTTCACACTTGATAAGATAGGCACACTTCTTCCTAGTGCGATAAAGATAGCAATCCTTGCAGGCATTGAGTCACTTCTTTCGTGTGTTGTGTCCGACGGTATGATAGACGATAAGCATAATTCAAATACCGAACTTATCGCACAGGGAACAGGTAATATATTCTCAGGTCTTTTTGGCGGTATCCCTGCCACAGGTGCTATCGCAAGAACTGCAGCCAATGTAAAGAACGGTGGCAGAAGTCCCATATCAGGAATGGTACACGCTCTTGTACTCCTTGTTGTGCTTGTGTTCCTTATGCCATATGCCAAGTGGATTCCAATGCCGATTATCGCGGCAATCCTCTTTATCGTTGCATATAATATGAGTGAATGGAGAGAATTTGTCCATATCTGTAAGACTTCCCACTGGACAGATATACTAGTACTTGTAGTCACATTTGTACTTACTGTGGCACTTGACCTTGTGTATGCAATCATTGCAGGTGTGGTGCTCAGCGTGGTATTTCATTTTGTATATAAGAATAAAAAGAGCAGATAATAAGTAAAGGCGGTGAATTTTCACCGCCTTTTTTATGTTCTGTGACATTTGAAGAGGACAAAGAAACAGGGAAAATGGCTTGGATTGGACAAACTAAGCCGAAGTTGTACGTGTGTACTACGAGAGCGAAAGTTTGTCCAAAGCAAAAGGAGTAAGAAAAAAGGAAACCGAATAAAAAATTCGGTTTCCAACATAAGAAAAATAAAATAAATAACACTTTTCGTTTTGCGTTCCGGGACATTTAAGATAGTAAAGAAATAGGAAAAATGACTTGGATTGGACAAACTAAGCCGAAGTTGTACGTGTGTACTACGAGAGCGAAAGTTTGTCCAAAGCAAAACGAGTAAGAAAAAAGGAAACCGAATGAAAAATTCGGTTTCCAACATTAGAAAAAACATAATAAAACACTTTTTCGTTTTGCGTTCCGGGACATTTTTACATTTCTTTACCGTCCCAGCAGTATGTACAGATCTTATCCCTATCAAGTCCTATTGCTTTTACAATACCTTCAAGTGACTGAAATTCCAGAGAAGTGAAGTTAAGATTATCACATATAATCTTTCTCAATTTCTTACCTCTTTCTGTAGAAGCATCAGAGTATTCATCTATATGCTTAAATCCCTCTTCACCTTCAAGTTCATATATGGTTCTTCTTGTGATGAGTTCCATATCACTTCTTCCTCTTGAGAAAGAAAGGAATTTACAGGTGTACATAATAGGAGGACATGCCGATCTCATATGCACTTCCTTTGCGCCATTGTCATAAAGGAAATCAACAGTTTCCTTAAGTTGAGTTCCTCTTACGATGGAGTCATCTACGAAGAGGAGATTTTTATCTACTATAAGGTCGTGTACAGGTACCTGTTTCATCTTGGCAATTTTATTTCTGTCTGCCTGTTTCGGCGGTGTGAAACTTCTCGCCCAGGTAGGTGTGTATTTTATAAAAGGTCTTGCAAAGGGAATGCCGCTTTTGTTGGCATAGCCGATTGCATGAGGTGTGCCTGAGTCGGGCACGCCACTTACATAGTCGATATTCTCTGCATTTTTCATCAGTTTGTCTGTTTCAGCAAGTATCTGACCGTTTCTGTTTCGCATTACTTCCACATTGACACCTTCGTAGGTGGATGTGGGGTATCCGTAATATGACCAGAGAAACCCGCATATTTTCATTTCTTTTCCGGGTTTGATAAGTTGTGTGAGAGAGTCTGCGGTGATTTCCACAGTTTCTCCCGGACCAAGTTCCTGTATGATCTCATAGCCGAGTTTTTCTCCTGCGAAGGATTCAAATGTTACACAATATCCATCTTCATCCTTGCCGATGAGCACAGGGAGTCTTCCAAGTTTGTCTCTTGCGGCAATGAGTGTGCCGTCATCTTTGAGTATAAGAATAGATGCAGTACCTTCCACAGTTTCCTGAACAAATCTTATGCCTTCTTCGAAACTGTCTTTCTGTGAAATCAGCGATGCCACAATCTCTGTAGAGTTTACAAGACCGCCTGACATAGCACTGAAATATCCGTGAGGGGATGAAAGATACTTTTCTATAATTTCATCTGCATTGTTTATCTGACCTATTGTGCATATTGCGAATGCACCGATTTTTGAACGAATGAGAATAGGCTGAGGGTCAAAGTCGCTTATGCAACCTATTGCTGAATTACCTTTCATTTCGTCAAAGATTTTTTCAAATTTAGTACGGAAAGGAGAATTCTGGATGTTGTGAATATCTCTTTGTAATCCTACTTCTTTGTCATATGCTGCCATACCGCCACGACGTGTACCAAGGTGTGAATGATAATCTGTACCGAAGAACACATCTGAAATGGTATCTCTTTTGCTTACTGCACCAAAAAATCCGCCCATTTGTCTTCCTCCATTCTGAAAAAATACAAAATAAGTATAACACAAAGAGTACATTTCGGTCAAGAATTACGGATAAATTTGGATAAAATTTTTTAAAAACTTTAGATTATCGGTCTTAAATTATATAAAAAAGGCCAGTTTTAGTGTTTTTTGTTGAAAAATGATTTTCGATTTGCTACTATGCACTTGTAGATAACCAGAATACGTCTATTAACCATATAAATTCTAAAGTGAAAGACTCTGCATTTTAATTGCAGAGTCTTTCGCTTTGTATTCTGATTATTTTCACTTTTTATAAGCCGAGGGTTGCTTTCCTGTCTCTCTCTTAAATACATATGAAAAATACCCCTGATTTGAAAACCCAAGCATAAATGCCGTCTCACTAATTGTATGCCCGTCTTTTAAGAGTTCAATAGCCGCATTTATCTTCATCTTAAGGAAATACTTGTGAATGCCAAGCCCTGCATATTTATTGAAAATTCTTTTAAGTCCCGTTGTACTCACATTACAAAAAGCCGCAATCTCCTCAATTGATGGATGAGAGGAAATATGGTTGTTCATAAAGTTTACCGCTTTTGTAAATGTAGCCGCATTTGGCGACGAGTCGGTGAGGGTGGTTTTTTTGTTGTGAGAAAGGCTCAGTATAAGCATCTCTATAAACAGAGAAACCATCGAAAGGTATTTTCCCTTTTTTGCCCCTTCATCAAGATACATAAATTCTTTTTTTGGAGCGGACAGGTATGAGGGGTTTTCCTTTCGGATATAGCAGGTGAATTCTTCTATGATCCTTTTTTGCTCCTTATTAAGAGAAAAAACATTGTACTTAAGATGTGGAGACACATTTCCTTCCATTCCAAATGAAAATATGAAAAGGTCCGCACCTTCATTACTTTCTACATTAAATTTATGGAGTTCGAGAGGCTTGTGGAATATAAGGTTGCCTTCTTTCAACGAGAATACCCTCTCATTGCCTGATACGGAAATTCTGCCTTTTTTAATATATAAACATTCCCAGAAATTATGTGTTTCTCCGCTGAAACAATATGAACTGTCAAAGTGACTTTCAAACAGAGAATAGATATGTGTCACACCAAAATCCTTATTTACTTCATATGAATTCCACATAATTTCACCTCCAAGAGCCAAATTCTAAAAAAATTATCCATTTGGGTATTGATATATGATTTTGGATTTGGTAGAATTATATCATAGAATATTTATATTGTAAAGAATAAATATATGGAGGTAATAAATATGTCAGTAGATTTAGTTGTAATGGCGGCAGGTATGGGATCACGTTTCGGAGGGCTCAAACAGACTGCAACAGTTGACAATGAGGGAAGAATGATTCTTGACTATTCTGTGTATGATGCAAAAGAAGCAGGCGCTGACAGAGTAGTGTTTGTTATACGAAAGGATATCGAAAAAGATTTCCGTGAAATGTGCTCCAAGAGAATAGAAAAGATGATTGATACAGATTATGTATTTCAGGATGTGACATATCTTCCCGAAGGTTATACCTTCGACCCTGTGAGAAAGAAACCCTGGGGCACAGGACACGCTGTGTGGTGTGCAAGAAATGTGGTGAAGGATAAGTTCTTCATCATCAATGCAGATGACTACTATGGTCAGAATTCATACAAAGAAGTTGTAAAACATCTTAAAAATTCTGACGATCTTTGCCTTGCAGGCTACAAACTTGAGAACACCCTTTCAGAAAACGGAACTGTTTCAAGAGGAATCTGTACTATAGAAAATGGATTTCTTTCTGATGTAAATGAAGCAACTGCTATTCCATTTGACAACGATTATCCCAAGAATACAATCGTATCTATGAATATGTGGGGATTAAACAGTAACGCATTTGACTATATAGACAAAGAACTCTGCTTCTTCCTTGACGAAAACATCCATCAGGAAAAGAGTGAATTTTTCCTTCCGTCTGCAGTAAATGCCATCAAGGACAAATATGGCAAAAAGGTAAAAGTCCTTCCTACAGATGATGAATGGTACGGCATCACATATGCAGAAGATCTGCCTATGGTAAAGGAGAAATTTGCAAAGATTGCACACCTTTACAATTGGGGAAAATATACATTTTAGAAAAGAATAAATTCCTTATTGACATTCTGTGTCTTACTTGATATAACATACAAGGGTTTGAGGAAGTCACCTTGTTGAAAAGGAATTTTTAAGGAGAAATATATATGTCAAAAACAATTGATTTGAATGGCATACTTAATGAATTCATTCTGGATTCAGAGATTTCGACTTATGGAAACGGGCATATTAATGATACTTACATTACGAATACAAAGAACTACATTTTGCAGAGAATCAACACAAATATTTTCAAAAATCCTGATGAACTTATGAAAAACATTGAGAATGTTACAGAGCATATCAGATGCAAGATGAAGGCTCTAGGCAGAGACGAAGACCGTTCTACTCTTACTGTAGTAAAGACCAGAAACGGACAGAGTTATGTGAAGTGTGATGACGATCATGTATATAGAGTCTATAAGTTTATCAACGGTTCAGAAACCATCGAAAAAGCAGAAAACGATGTACATATGTATAACGCAGGCAGGGGCTTTGGCGAGTTTCAGCAGATGCTTACAGACTATCCTGTAGAGACACTTTTTGATACCATTCCGAATTTTCACAATACTGTGAAGAGAGTGGAAGCATTGGAAACTGCAATAAAAGAAAACAGAACAGGCAGACTTCTTTTTGTAGAGGATGAAGTGGAGTTTGCACTTTCACGTGCGAAGGATGCATCAGTTATCCTAGATGCAATCGAAGAGGGAAGCATTCCTCTGAGAGTTACTCATAATGACACAAAGATAAATAATATCCTCTTTGATGACAAGACCCATGAGCCACTTTGTGTAATCGACCTTGATACAGTTATGCAGGGAAGTCTTCTCTATGATTTCGGTGATGCTATGAGAATCGGTGCATCATCTGCAGCAGAGGATGAAGAGGATCTTAATAAAGTATGGTTTGATGAGAAACTCTTCGAGGCATTTGCAAAGGGATTCCTTGAGTTTATGGGCAGGGACATCACTCCGAGAGAAAAGGAACTTCTCGGTTTCTCAGCGAAACTTCTTACATATGAATGTGGTATAAGATTCCTTACAGACTATCTCAACGGAGATACATACTTTAAGATTCACAAACCTGCTCACAATCTTATCAGAGCGAGAAATCAGTTCAAACTTGTGAAAGATATCGAAGACAAGATGGATATGCTTAATAAGATAATTGACAGTTTATAAGATGATATTTAATGACACCTTCCGATAACGGAAGGTGTGATTTTTGTTTTGATAACATTGAAAACTTCTTTCCAATATCAGAACGAATAATTAAATATTTTTTCGTCTTGCGGTTCAATGGAATTTACAAAATAAAAAGGAATAGGAAAAATTGTTCAGAACGGACAACACGAACCCGAAGGCGTATGTGATACGCCGAGAGGTGAGGCTTGTTCGTAGTAAAAAGGCATATAAAAAAAGAAAGTATTGCATTTCGGTGCAATACTTTCTACCATAATAATGATGAAATCTTATTATTTAATGACGCTTTCTATTATTGCCCCATGCCTTTTTGCGATCTGGGCAATTTTTACATTCCTTTACGATTTCTAGAGTTGGCTTCTGATTATCTTTCCACTTGTGGTCTTTGGTAAAGATTCCTTGAACTCAACTATTCTCGGATACTTATAAGGAGCAGTTCTTTCCTTAACATAATTCTGGATTTCCTTCTTTGTTTCTTCTGTTCCTTCAAATCCATCCACAAGAACGATACTTGCTTTAACTATCTGTCCTCTCACTTCATCGGGAACTGCAGACACACCACATTCCAGAACATACGGAAGTTCCATAATAACACTTTCGATTTCGAAAGGTCCGATACGGTATCCTGATGACTTGATAACATCATCAGCACGTCCTACATACCAGAAGAAGCCATCTTCATCTTTCCATGCCACGTCACCTGTATGATAATATCCGTCGTGCCAGTTTTCTTTTGTCTTTTCTTCATCGCCATAATATCCTACAGCAAGACCGCATGGGAGACCTTTTGAAATGTTGATAACGATTTCCCCTTCTTCGCTGACTTTGGCAGGCTTGCCTTCAGATGTGATAAGTTCTACATCATATATAGGAGCAGGTTTGCCCATAGATCCGATTTTGTGCTTAGCACCTGTAAGGTTACCGATAATCATTGTACTTTCTGACTGGCCGAAACCTTCAAGGATCTGGAGACCTGTTGCCTTTTCAAACTGATGATATACTTCAGGGTTAAGTGCTTCACCTGCTGTTGTCATATGCTTTACAGATGACAAATCATATTTTGATATATCCTGCTTGATAAGCATTCTCAGCATTGTAGGTGGTGCACAGAATGTTGTGATATGATATTTTGCGAACATAGGAAGTATGTCTGCTGCATCAAATCTGTCGAAGTCATATACAAATGTTGCCGCTTCACAAAGCCATTGACCGTAGAGTTTGCCCCACATAGACTTAGCCCATCCTGTATCGGAGTTTGTGAAGTGAAGTCCGTCAGGATCTACATTGTGCCAGTATTTCGCTGTGTGGAAGTGACCTAATGGGTACTTATAGTTATGTGCCGCAATCTTAGGATATCCTGATGTACCTGATGTGAAGAACATAAGCATAAGGTCGTCGCCGCATGGTGAATCTTCTGTACGGTCAAAGTGTGTGGAAAATCTTGAATATTCTTCGTCGAAGTTTCTCCAGCCATCCTTTGTTTCTCCTACAATAATCTTATGGAGAAGTCCCGGGCATTTTTCTGCAGCAATATCTACCTGATTGCTTGTGTCACCGTCTGATGTGCAGATGATTGCTGATACTCCTGCCGCCTTGAATCTGTATTCAAAGTCCTTTTCTTGCAACTGATTTGTAGCAGGGATTGCAATAGCACCAAGTTTGTTGAGACCAAGGATCGCATACCAGAACTGGTAGTGACGTTTAAGTACAAGCATTACCTTGTCGCCTTTTTTAATACCCAATGAAGCAAAGTAGTTTGCGCATTGGTTTGAAGCCTTTTTCATATCTGTAAATGTGAAACGGCGTTCAACTCCATCCCTTGAAATGTGAAGCATACACATTTTGTCAGGGTCTTTCTTTGCCACTTCATCCACAAGGTCGAAGGCAAAATTGAATTTGTCTGTGTTTTTGAATGTAATAGAGGTAGGTGTACCTTTATCATTCTTTACAACGTCGATGTATTTATGATAGACTCTGTCTTTTGTATCCTTGTGAGTTTCGCCTATTACATACTTTTCTATATCTTTCTTTTCAGAGATGTCTTCGCCCTTTACCCCTTCGGCATTAAGAACGATTGCATAGAATGTACAGTCGGTGCCGTTTGTAGCAATCATACCGTGAGGTGTGTCGGAGTTGTAATAGATACTGTCTCCGGGTCCTAAGAGTTCCTGATGTTCGCCTACTTGTACAAGAAGATGACCGTCAATTACGATGTCACATTCCTGACCTGCGTGAGTTGTAAGTTCGATTTCCTTTTTGGCAGCCTTTTCGTCATATACGCTCTTTACAAAAAGCGGTTCTGCTACACGGTTTTTGAAGGCATAAGCCATATTGTAGTATGTCATACCGTGAGCCTTGGCAACCTGCTGCCCTGCACCTGAACGGGTAACAGTATATGACTTAAGGTTTGGACTGTAACCTTCGATAATATCAGTTACATTGACCTTAAGTGCAGAGGCACAACGGTAGATGAATGCGAAGTTAAGGTCTCTTTCGCCATTTTCGCACAAGGTGTATTCCTCTTTTGACACACCTGTCTTTTGAGCCATTTCTTCGGTAGTATATCCCACGATTTCTCTCAGTTCGCGGATACGCTCTGCCATTTGCTTGATTTTTAAGTCAAGTTCATTAATATTTTCCATACATGGTCCTCCTTTTTTGGGGGATGATAAGTGTTTTTTCTTTTGCACAAAAAAACACTCGCCCCAAACAATCTTTGAGACGAGTGTAGAAATATCTACTACCCGCGGTACCACTCAAATTGCGAAAAATCTTTCGCCACTCTCGGGATCTATCAATCCCTATGCCTTAACGCAGCAATACGGAGAGGTTCTACTTGCTTTTACGCTTTCTTCCTCCCGGCTCAGAGGCTACAAACACATAAACTGTTCCTGTGACTTGCACCAACCGTCACTTCTCTTATGAGGGCATATAAATGTGCACTCCTCGTCAATGCCTTTCGAAATGTAGGTTGATTATATCATGAAAAACAAATATTTGTCAATAGATTTTCACTAAAAAAGAAAAATGTGTTGATAATTTTCGGATTATGCTATAAAATAAGGATGTTATATTATATAATGAAGAAAAATACAAAAGAAGGTGACATTATGACATATCGGGAAAAAGCGGTGAAACTTTTTGAAGAAGGTTGCAACTGTGCTCAGGCGGTGTTTCTTGCATTTAATGACATAATGGGATTTGACGAAAATACTGCCCTTAAGATTTCTTCTTCCTTCGGGGGAGGATTTGGCAGGATGAGAGAAGTATGCGGTGCAGTAAGCGGTATGTGTATGGTGCTTGGCACACTCTACGGATATGATGACATAGAAGATCCGGCAGTCAAAAAGGAACACTATGGCAGAATACAGAAATGTATGAAGGAGTTTCAGGAAATAAACGGCACCTATATATGCCGTGAACTTATCGGAGCAGAAGGGACTGACAGAGGAGCAAACCCTACCGAAAGAACCATAGATTTCTACAAACGTCGTCCATGCAGCGAACTTGTGGGGATTGCAGCGGATATTACAGATAAGTATATTAAAGAAAATCCCTTTGATGCAATATAAAGTATGCATAAATTTATGCATAAAATTGTATTTATGCATAAATCACCAAGACATTAATGTAAAAAACTGCACAAAAAGTACAAAAGTGCATAGTTTTCAGGCGAAAAATACTATTAATTTAGTATTAATATATAAAAATGCAAAAATAGTATTGACAAATTATGCATAAAGATGTATTATTTATACAGAAATTATGCATAAATATTCAAAACCAGTGAATAAGGAATTTTGAGTTTTGTCTCAGAAAAGAAAGGATGTTTTAAAATGGATAAGAAAAATATTAAAAAGGTAGTTCTTGCTTACTCAGGGGGTCTTGATACTTCTATCATTATCCCATGGCTTAAAGAAAACTATAACAACTGTGAAGTAATCGCAGTATCAGGTAACGTGGGACAGGCTGATGAACTTGAAGGCCTTGAAGAAAAGGCTATCAAAACAGGTGCTTCCAAGTGCTATATCGAAGACCTTACAGAGGAATTCGTAAATGAATTTGTTATCCCTACAGTAAAAGCAGGTGCTAAATACGAAGACTATATGCTTGGTACATCATTTGCAAGACCTGTAATCGCAAAGAGAATCGTAGAAATCGCAAAGGCAGAAGGCGCTGATGCTATCTGTCACGGATGTACAGGTAAGGGTAACGACCAGGTAAGATTTGAACTTACAATCAAAGCATTCGCTCCTGATATGCCAATCATCGCTCCATGGAGAGAATGGGATATCAAATCAAGAGAAGAAGAAATCGCTTATGCAGAAGCACACAATGTGCCTCTTAAGATAAACAGAGAAACAAACTATTCAAAGGACAAAAACCTCTGGCACCTTTCACACGAAGGTCTTGACCTTGAAGATCCGGGCAACGAACCTACATACGAAAAGAAAGGTTTCCTCGAAATGGGCGTATCTCCAATAGATGCTCCCGATGTACCTACATATATCACACTTGATTTCGAAAAGGGTGTTCCTGTAGCACTTGACGGTGAAAAGATGAGTGCAAAAAATATCATCTTAAAACTTAATGAAGTGGGCGGTGCAAACGGTATCGGTCTTCTTGACATCGTAGAAAACCGTCTCGTAGGTATGAAATGCCGTGGCGTATATGAAACACCGGGCGGAGCAATCCTTTACAAAGCACTTAATGTACTTGAAACACTTTGCCTTGACAAATACGCTGCACACAAAAAGCAGGAAATTGCAATCACATTTGCAGATCTTGTATATAACGGTCAATGGTACACACCTTTGAGAGAAGCAATCAGCGCATTTGTAGATAAACTTGAAGAAAACTGCACAGGTACAGTTAAACTCAAACTCTACAAAGGAAATATGATCAATGCAGGTGTATGGAGTAAATATTCACTCTATGACCCTGAAATTGCTACATTTGATGAAGACGAAGTTTACAATCAGGCAGACAGCGCAGGATTTATCAATCTCTTCGGTCTTCCCATCAAGGTGCAGGCTCAGGTAAATCAGAAAAACGGAATTGAACATAAATAATACAAACTGATATAAGGGCGATTATTCAATCGCCCGTATGTCGTTTTTTGACGGGAGAATTTCTTATGGAAAAAATGTGGGCAGGTCGTTTTACAAAGGCTCTTGACAAAGAGGCAGACGACTTTAATTCATCAATACATATAGACTCTGTAATGTATAAGCAGGATATCACAGGCTCAATGGCTCATGCGGCAATGCTTGCAAAACAGGGCATCATCTCAAAGGACGAAAGTGAAAAGATAATAGAGAGTCTTGGAGAGATTATGGAAGACATATCAGAAGGCAAACTTATGGTCGATATGAATGCAGAAGATATCCATATGTTTGTGGAATCAGAACTTACCAAAAGAATCGGTGACACAGGCAAGAGACTCCATACTGCAAGAAGCCGTAACGATCAGGTGGCTGTAGATGTGAGAATGTATTTAAGAGACGAAACAGAAGAAGTGATAAAACTTATAAAAGAACTTCTCTCTGCTATCCTTTCTCAGGCAAAAGAAAATATCCTAACCATTATGCCGGGATATACACATCTTCAGAGAGCACAGCCTATCACATTTGCCCATCAGATTCTAACATATGCAATGATGTTTACAAGAGACATCACAAGACTTAATGATGCTATAAAGAGAATGAATGTGTGTCCTCTGGGATCCTGTGCACTTGCAGGTACCACATATGACACAGACAGAGAATTTACTGCATCACGTCTGGGGTTTGATTCATATTCACTTAATTCCATAGACGGTGTATCCGACAGAGACTTTATGGTGGAATTACTTTCAGCATATGCTACGATTATGATGCATCTTTCAAGATTTTCTGAAGAAATCATTCTCTATTCAAGTTGGGAGTTCAAATTCATCGAACTTGATGATTCATATACAACAGGCTCATCCATTATGCCACAGAAGAAAAACCCTGACATCGCAGAACTTGTAAGGGGGAAATGCGGCAGAGTATATGGTGATCTTATCGGCACACTCACAATGCTCAAAAGTCTCCCTCTTGCATACAACAAGGATATGCAGGAAGACAAGGAGTCCATATTTGATGCACTAGAAACTGTTAAGAAATGTCTTTCTGTATTCAGTCCTATGATTGCCACAATGAAAGTTCTAAAGGACAATATGTATAAGGCGGCACAAAAGGGCTTTATCAATGCCACAGACCTGGCAGACTACCTTGTAAAGAAGGGTATGCCTTTCAGAAGTGCATACAAGATTGTAGGCACACTTGTAGGATACTGTGTAGAAAACAATACTGTTCTTGACGAAATTCCTCTTGAGAAATATCAGGAATTTTCCGAATTGTTTGACGAAGATTTATATCACGAAATCACACTTGAGACCTGTGTTGAAAAAAGAATTTCACAGGGCGGAACAGGTAAGAAATCCATAGAAAAACAAATTGAGTATGTAACGGAGTTTATAAAGTGATGAAAAAGATTTTTATTGACGGAAGTGCCGGTACAACGGGACTTAGAATTTATGAAAGATTATCCCAAAGGGATGATATTTCCCTTATCATCCTTCCTGAAGAAAAGAGAAAAGACTTTGACGAGAGAAAAAAGGCTATCAATGAATGTGACGTGGCTTTTCTCTGTCTTCCCGATGATGCGGCAAGAGAAGCAGTAAGTATGATAGAAAATGACTCAACTGTAGTTATCGATACATCTACTGCACACAGAACAGATGCGGACTGGGCTTATGGTTTCAGGGAACTTTCGGATGATTTCTACAAAAAAATCAAAAATTCAAAGAGAATCGCAGTACCAGGTTGTCACGCAAGCGGATTTATCGCACTTGTGTATCCTCTTATAGAAAATGATTTCATAGACAAAGATATCTGTCTTGTGTGTAATTCACTTACAGGATATTCAGGCGGCGGCAAAAAGATGATTGCAGAGTATGAATCAGAAAACCGTGATATGCTTTTAGAGGGACCCCGTCAGTATGGTCTTACACAGACTCACAAACATCTTAAAGAAATGAAAAAAATCACCGGTCTTGATAACGAGCCAATATTTTCGCCCATAGTAGCACCGTTTTATTCAGGAATGGAAGTTACCGTAGGAATATTCGGAAAAGACCTTAAGAACGGAAAGACTATAGAAGATATCAAAGATTTGTATAAGAAAAAATACAACTCCGATATAGTAAAATATACAGAAGATGCAGAAGAAGGCTTCCTTTCTTCTGTGAAACTTAAGAATAAGGACTCCATGCACATAGGAGTGTATGGAAATTGTGACAGAATAATACTTACAGCACGTTATGACAATCTTGGCAAAGGTGCTTCAGGTGCGGCAGTACAATGCTTAAATATTGTGCTTGGTGCAGAAGAAACCTACGGGCTTGATATATAAGGGCAGAGAAAGGAATATACAATATGAATTTTATACAGGGCGGAGTTTGTGCCGCAAAGGGATTTAAGGCAAACGGAATCCATTGCGGTATAAGAAAAAATAAAACAAAAAGGGACTTGTCTCTGATAGTATCTGAAAAAAGGGCTTCTGCGGCGGCAGTATATACCACAAATCTTGTAAAAGGTGCACCGATAGCCGTTACTAAAGAAAATATCAAAGACGGTTATGCTCAGGCAATGATTTGTAACAGCGGAAACGCAAATACCTGTAATGCCAATGGTGTTGAAATAGCGAAACTTACCTGTGAACTTCTTTCAGAGAAGATGAATATCAACAAATCAGACATCATTATTGCAAGTACAGGTGTTATCGGTCAGCCTCTTGATATTACTCCTATAAAAGAGGGTATTCCAAGCCTTGTATCAGGTCTTGGTGACAACAGTGATCTTGCTGCAGAAGGTATTATGACTACTGATACTGTAGATAAGCAGGTGGCAGTATCATTTAATATCGGCGGCAAAGAATGCAAGATCGGCGGTATAGCAAAAGGCTCAGGTATGATTCATCCAAATATGGCAACAATGCTTGTGTTCATCACAACAGACTGTGCCATCACACCTGAAATGCTTAAGATTGCTCTGTCAGGGGACATTCAGAACACATTCAATATGGTAAGTATAGACGGAGACACATCCACAAACGATATGGTTTCCATTATGGCAAACGGTATGGCAGAAAATCCCGTAATTGACAAAGAAGGAGAGGACTTTGAAGAATTTATGAAGGCTCTCAATTCCGTTACAGTTACCCTTTGCCGTATGATTGCAGGTGACGGAGAAGGTGCTACAAAACTTCTTGAGGCAAGTGTTTCGGGAGCAAAGACTCTTCAGATTGCAAAGACAGTTGCAAAGAGCGTTATCTGTTCATCACTTGTAAAGGCTGCAATGTTCGGCTCAGATGCAAACTGGGGAAGAATCCTATGTGCAATAGGATATTCGGGCGCTGATGTGGATGTAAATAAGATAGATGTATCATTCAAATCCCAAAAAGGCGAAATCCTTGTGTGTAAATGTGGTGCAGGGGTAGATTTTTCTGAAGAGATTGCAAAGGAAATACTTCTTGAGAAGGAAATCGAAATGGTCATTAAATTAAATGACGGAGAATTCTCTTCAAAAGCCTGGGGATGCGATCTGACATATGATTATGTAAAGATCAATGGTGACTACCGCACCTGATATGTCTGAATAAATTCAGACAGGGAAGAGGTAAGAGTGAATAGTGAATAGGTATGGAACAAAATGCTATGCATTTTGATTTGATATTATTTCGATGAACGATTGTTTGTTCCAAAACGTTTTTCCTATTTCGTTATATAGTGTATATTGTTCTAAATTTGAAAGGAATGATTATAAATGAACATTTCAAATGCTCAGAGAGCAAAGGTGCTTGTTCAGGCACTTCCATACATACAGAACTACAACGGCAAGATTGTTGTAGTCAAATACGGCGGCAATGCGATGATAAATGAAAAACTCAAGGACTCTGTTATGAGAGATATTGTACTTTTGTCTCTTATAGGCGTGAAGGTGGTTCTTGTTCACGGTGGCGGACCTGAAATAAACGAAATGCTTACAAAAATCGGCAAGGAAAGTCAGTTCGTTGACGGACTTCGTGTCACAGACAAGGAAACTGTAGATATTGTACAGATGGTTCTTGCAGGAAAAGTTAACAAGAGTCTTGTAAATCTTATAGAAAACAAAGGTGGCAAGTCAATCGGTCTTTCCGGTATGGACGGACATATGATAGAAGCAAAGATAAAGGACGAAAGACTTGGCTTTGTAGGAGAAATTACTAAGGTAAACATTCAGCCTGTGCTTGATGTGATAGAGAAGGGCTACATCCCCGTTATTTCAACAGTTGGTTGCGACAGCGAGGGTAATATCTACAACATAAATGCAGATACTGCTGCGGCAAAGATTGCAGGGGAATTGAGAGCAGAATCTCTTATCTCAATGACAGATATTGCAGGAATTTTAAAGGATAAAAACGATCCTGAAACCCTTATTCCGAAGATTCACATAGACGAAGCACCTGAACTTATAGAAAAAGGCATCATTCAGGGCGGTATGATTCCAAAGGTGGAATGTTGTACAAATGCAATCAAATGGGGAGTAAGAAAGGTGTTTATCATAGACGGCACCATTCCTCATTCAATCCTTATTGAAACCCTTACCGATGAAGGTATAGGTACAATGTTTACGGGAGAAAAATAAGATGAATACAAAACAACTTGACAAAAAATACATAGCAAATACATACGGAAGATTTGATTTGCACATTACAAAAGGCAAAGGCAGTCTTTGTTATGATGACTGCGGCAAAGAGTACATAGATTTAGGAAGCGGTATTGGTGTAAATGCTTTCGGATATTCTGACAAAGTATGGGTGGATGCAGTAGAAGAACAACTTCACAAAGTCCAGCACACATCAAACCTTTATTACACTTCCCCCTGTGCACACCTTGCAGAAATTATGTGCAGAAAATCAGGTATGCAAAAGGTCTTTTTTGCAAATTCAGGTGCAGAAGCAAACGAATGTGCTATCAAGGCGGCAAGAGAGTGGGCGGCTGTAGAAAAAGGCGAAGAATACTATACAATAGTAACTCTCATAAACAGTTTCCACGGGAGAACAGTTACAACACTTGCGGCTACGGGTCAGGATGTTTTTCACGAAAAGTTTAATCCATTAACCCCCGGCTTTGTATATGCTGTGGCTAATGATAAAGAGGATTTGAGAGAAATAGTAAAAAATAACAAATGCGCCGCGATAATGTTTGAGTTTGTACAGGGAGAAGGCGGAGTTGTTCCCCTTGAGAAAGATTTTGTAGATGAAATCTTTAATCTTGCAAAAGAATACAACCTTCTTACCATTGCAGATGAAGTGCAGACAGGTAACGGCAGACTCGGGGCCATATACGGATATATGAAATATGGTGTGAACCCTGATATAGTAACTACTGCCAAGGGCCTTGGCGGCGGTCTTCCTATCGGTGCGGCAATGTTTAACGAAAAGACAATGGACGTATATAAACCGGGTATGCACGGTTCCACATTCGGAGGAAATCCCATTGCGGCAGCAGGTGCCATAAGCATTATGGAAAGACTTACAGATGAATTTATGAAAGAAGTCAATGAGAAATCTCAATATATCATAAATACACTTAATGGTGCAAAGGGGATAAAGAGTATTTTGGGTATGGGACTTATGCTTGGAATAGAAACAGAAAAAGATGCAGGAGAAGTGATAGCAAGATGTATGGAACTTGGTGCACTTCCTCTTAAGGCAAAAAACAAAGTGAGACTTCTTCCACCGCTTAATATCAGTATGGAAGAGATAAAAAAGGCAGTTGATATAATCAAAACTGCTTGTATGTAAGGAGTGTTTGATGTGAATTTAAAAGGCAGAGATTTTTTGAAACTTCTGGACTATACACCGGAAGAAATAGCATATCTTATAGATATTGCGGCAGAACTTAAAAATAAGAAAAAGAACGGCATACCACACAAAGAACTTGAAGGCAAAAATATCGCCCTTATATTCGAAAAAACCAGTACAAGAACCCGTTGCAGTTTTGAAGTGGCGGCGTATGATCTGGGAATGGGAGTCACATATCTTGATCCTACAGGTTCTCAGATTGGCAAAAAAGAGTCAATCAAGGATACTGCAAGAGTGCTTTCAGGCATATATGACGGTATAGAATACAGAGGCTTCGGTCAGGAAATTGTAGAAACCCTTGCGAAGTATTCATCTGTACCTGTATGGAATGGTCTTACAAATGAATTTCATCCTACACAGATACTTGCAGACTTCCTTACCATCAAGGAGCAGTTCGGTTATCTTAAGGGTATAAACTTTGTATATATGGGAGATGCCCGATTCAATATGGGTAATTCTCTTATGGTAGGTTGTGCCAAAATGGGACTCAATTTCACCGCTTGTGCGCCAAAGGAATTCTTCCCTGATAAGGCATTAATCGAAGAATGTGAAAAAATTGCAGAAGAAACAGGCGCTACACTTACATTCCAGGAAGATGTGATGAAGGCAACCAAAGGAGCAGACGTTATATACACAGATATCTGGGTATCTATGGGCGAGCCTGTGGAAGTATGGGAAGAGAGAATGAAGATTCTTTCCCCTTATCAGGTGAACAAGAAGGTAATGGATAATGCAGGGGATAAGGCAGTATTTATGCATTGCCTGCCATCTTATCACAACCTTGAAACCGCTGTTGGTAAGGAAATGGGAGAGAAGTTCAATGTAGATAGTTTTGAAGTGACAGAAGAGGTCTTTGAGAGTGAAAAGTCCATCGTCTTTAAAGAGGCGGAGAACAGGATGCATACTATAAAGGCTGTAATGCTCTCTACGCTAAAGGGCGAAATGTAAAAATTGCCCAGAACGTAAAAAGGTAAAGAGATAATAATTAACGATACTAAAACAAGTATAAATAAGTATTATTTATGTAGAAAATATCGCATTAAAAAGCGATATTTTCTTTTTTATGTACCTTTTTACTACAAGCAAACTTCACCATCTTAGTATAAACATACAACTTCGGCTCTGTTTGACTGTTCCGTGAAATTTTTGCTCATTATTGGCGAAATGTTACATTTAGGGACGGGGCAGTTTTCGTAACAAAATCTTCAAAACTGTCCTGACAGACAGAATAGGATTTTTAATCATTGCAATTTTTACTCTTTTATGATAGTATTAATACAGTAAAAATTTTCTTATAAAGGAGAAAACCTATGCAGAGAGAAAAACTTTCTTCAAGAATAGGCTTTATTCTTATCAGCGCCGGCTGTGCTATAGGCCTTGGCAATGTGTGGAGATTCCCATACATAGTAGGTAAAAACGGCGGTGCGGCTTTTATTCTTGTATATCTTATTTTCCTTGTGATATTTGGTCTTCCGATTATGACAATGGAGTTCGGTGTTGGCAGAGCAAGCAGAAGAAGTATTGCCACTTCTTTTAATGAATTAGAGCCCAAGGGCACCAAGTGGCATTGGTACAGTTGGATAGGTATGGCAGGAAACTACCTTCTTATGATGTTTTATACAACTGTTACAGGTTGGATGTTTGCATATCTTATTAAGATGGCAAAGGGTGACTTCACAGGATGTGATTCTGTGGCAGTTAGTGCCCAGTTCGGCGAAATGCTTGGAAATCCTACAATGCTCATAGGATTTATGCTTTTCACAGTAGCACTTGGCTTTTTGATTTGCTCTATGGGACTTGAAAAAGGTGTAGAAAAGGTAACAAAGGTTATGATGACTGCACTTCTTGTTATCATTGTAGTCCTTGCAATCCGTTCGGTTACACTTCCCGGTGCATCTGAAGGTCTTAAGTATTATCTTGTACCCGATTTTAAACGTATGATGGAACAGGGCATAGGCAATGTTATATTTGATGCTCTGGGACAGGCGTTCTTCACATTAAGTATCGGTATGGGATCTATGGCAATATTCGGAAGTTATATTTCCAAAGACAGAAGCCTTTTCGGAGAAACTGTTTCAATCGCATTCCTTGATACACTTGTAGCATTTTCTGCAGGTCTTATCATCATTCCATCATGCTTTATCTACGGCGTAGAGCCGGGTGCAGGTCCGGGGCTTATATTCCAGACACTTCCAAACGTATTTAATGCGATGCCCGGTGGAAGAGTATGGGGTTCACTGTTCTTTTTGTTTATGGTATTTGCTGCACTTTCCACAGTTGTAGCAGTATTTGAAAATATCATTGCTTTTGGTATGGACAAGTGGGGATGGTCGAGAAAAAAATCATGTCTTATAAACTTCTTTGCAATCTGCATCCTTTCGCTTCCATGTGCATTGGGATTCAATGTGCTTTCATTCGTTCAGCCTCTTGGCGAAGGCACAGGCATTCTCGATCTGGAAGACTTCATCATCAGTAACAACATTCTTCCTTTGGGTTCTCTTGTGTATGTGCTTTTCTGTTGCTCAGACAAGTACGGCTGGGGATGGAAGAACTTCCTTCAAGAAGCAAATACAGGCAAGGGACTTAAGTTCTCTTCAAAGTTAAGACTTTATACTAAATATATCATTCCTGTGATTATTATTTATATATGGGTACAGGGATATATTTCGATGTTTTTCTGATTGGGAATGTAAAAAACTCCAGATCGTAAAAAGCCATAGATTAAGCCAAAATCAAAAGCATAAATGCACAACGAAACTTACAAATTACTCATTATGTAGGAAATATTACATCTTTATGTAATATTTCCTATTTTTTTGTGTGTTTCTTAAACGGACAGCCGAGGACGGCTGTCCCTACACGCCTCTCGACGTACAGTACACAAATAATTTGCATTATGCGCTGAATAGAATTATATCTTATAAAAGAAAACAGTTTTAAAATATTGAATTTTGTTATTAGACAATGAAAATCCAAAAATAATACATACGTTTATACTACGATGGTGAAGTTTGTTCGTAGTAAAAAGGCACATAAAAAAGAAACTATTGCTTTTGTATGCAATAGTTTCATCATTTAAAAATTATAGCATTTGCAGGACATCGCTATTTATTCTCTTTGACTTTTTACGTCATGGGTATTTTTTACATTCCTATCTGTTTGCTTCTTTCATTCGTCGATCTATATCTCTTTTTGCATCCTTCTTTGCAATATCCTCTCTCTTGTCATAGAGTTTCTTACCCTTTGCAAGAGCAAGTTCCACTTTCATCAGAGAGTTCTTAAGATATACCTTTGTGGGGATAAGGGAATAGCCTTTTTCTTTGATTTTTCCAACTAATTTGAGTATTTCATACTTATGCAGTAGGAGTTTTCTTTCCCGCAATGGATCTTTGTTAAAAATGTTTCCTTTTTCATATGGACTTATGTGCATATTTTTGATATACACTTCTCCGTTTGATATGGAAGCATATGAGTCCTTGAGATTTACTCTTCCTTCACGGAGAGATTTCACTTCCGTACCCACAAGTTCTATACCACATTCATAGGTTTCTTCTATAAAAAAGTCATGAAATGCTTTTTTATTTTGTGCTATTAACTTTATGCTGTCTTTTTCCATGTCAGTCCTCCAGAATGAAATTAACTTCTTTGAAGTCTTTGTTTATGCCTGCGACAATAATTTTTACTCTGTCGCCGATTCTAAATTGTCTTCCTGAATATTCTCCCATAAGAGAGTGTGTCTTTTCTTCATATATATAGTAATCATTTCTCATATCAATGACTTTTACAATGCCTTCCACGGTGTTGTCAAGTTCTATGAACATACCGAAGTTTGTGACAGAGGATATGATTCCTTCATATCTTTTGCCGATTTTTGTGGACATATATTCGCATTTTTTGATATCTTCAAGTTCTCTTTCGGCATTCTGTGCATTGATTTCTCTTTCTGATGAAACCTTTGCCGCCTCTTCGCATTTTGCTTTGAGGATATTTATTCTTGAATCATCCATTTCACCTTTCAGAAATTCCTTTATGATTCTGTGACACATAAGGTCAGGATAACGCCTGATAGGTGATGTGAAGTGACAGTAGTAGTCAAATGCCAGTCCAAAATGTCCCTTATTCTGTGAGGAGTATTCTGCTTTCATAAGTGACCGTAGCATCACGGTGGATATCATTCTTTCATATTCAGTTTCTTTGATTTTATTTAAGATACTGCTGAATTCACTTGGGTGTATATCCTCTGCGTTATGCTTTATCCCAAAGCCGAAATTCAAAATAAATTCGTTGAAATTCTGCAGTTTTTCCTCACTTGGTTTTTCGTGAACCCTATATACAAAAGGTGTGTTTGTCCAGTAAAGGAATTCCGCCACAGTTTTGTTTGTGATAAGCATAAATTCTTCTATGATGTGATTTGATACTGTGGTGGTATATTTCTCTATGTCTATGGCTTTGCCGTTTTCGTCAAGGATGATCTTCGCTTCTGGGAAGTCGAAGTCGATACTGCCTTTGTTGAACCTCTTTTTCCGTAGAATCACAGCAAGTTCTTCCATAAGGAATAGTTGCTCTGAAATGTTTTCATACCGTTTCAGTAGGGATTTGTCCTTATTCACAAGGATTTCTGTCACATCTTCATAGGTCATTCTTTCCACAGAACGGATTACACCTTCTGTAATGTAATGATCTGTCACATTTCCTGACTTGTCTATCTTCATCACACAGGAAAGTGTGAGTCTGTCCTCATTTGGATTGAGACTGCAGATGCCGTTTGAGAGTTTCTTTGGCAGCATTGGTACTACTCTGTCTGCAAAATATACACTTGTACCACGGTTAAGTGCAGATTTATCAAGAGGTCTGCCTTCTTTTACATAATGGCTCACATCGGCTATATGCACAGATAGAGTATATCCCTTTTCCTCTCTTTGTACACATACTGCGTCATCAAGGTCTTTTGCATCTTTGCCGTCGATTGTGATAATGGGAAGATGTCTGAAGTCTTCTCTTTTCTCTATTTCATCAGCAGTTATTTCACATTCTATTTTGTCGGTTTCTTCAAGCACCTTTGTGTCAAATTCTTCTTTGATTCCGTATGAGACCATTACGCTCATCACATCTACGCCTGCATCATCCATAGATCCAAGGACATTTGTAATGATGCCTTCGGGGTTTCGTTTCCCGTCACCCCAGTCGGTGATTTTTACTACTACTTTGTCGCCGTCTTTGGCACTCAGGGTATCTTTTTTGGATATAAATACATCCTTTGAAAGCCTGCGGTTGTCAAGGATTACGAAGCCGAAATTTCGGCTCTTTTCATATCTTCCTGCAAACTCATCTGTGTGTCTTTCCAGGATTTTTACTATTTCGCCTTCGGCTCTTTTGCCGTTTTGGGATGGTTTGGTGATTTTTGCAATGACTTTGTCCGAGTCCATAGCAGAGTGAGTGAAATCGGAGGGGATAAATATATCCTCCTGACCTTCATTCATCACAAATCCAAATCCTCTTTCATTTCCTCTGAAAGTACCACCGATGAATCCTGCATCTGTGGATATCATATATCTTTTCTTTTTTGTTTTGATTACTTTGCCTTCGTTTATCAGTTCTTCAAGGATACTTTTAAGTTCATTGATGCTGTCATCAGGCACACAAAGAACAGCCACCAGTTCTTCAAACATAAGTGGCACGTATTCTTTTTCATTCATAAAGCCAAGTACTTTTTCTTTTCTTGTCATAATAATTATCCTTGTATTTGTATTATAATAGTATTCTATCATATTTTTTTCTGTTTGTAAAATATTATGTAAAAAACAAAACACTCGTTTATGTAACGGGTGTTTACCTATTGAATATTTAAAAAATAACCCTGTTGGGGTAATGTTTTTATTTTATTTACGATACAATATATGTAGATTACTAAGAGATGAGTGTTTTTATGAATGTAAATGATGCTGTGAAGTTCAGAATAATTGAACTTTGCAATCAAAACAAAATATCATTGAATAAAATGTGCACAAAGTGTGGAATTACTCAATCTACAATCAACAACATTATGCACCGCAATCATTCTACAAAGATATCAACAATTCAGAAGATATGTGAGGGAATGGATATCTCATTGGTGGAATTCTTCTCGTCAGAAATCTTTTCGGATATTGAGCAGGAAGATTAATTTTTAAAAAAATCGCATAATAATTATATGAATCTGTATCCCTACTTCTTTTTATTGTGAAGTAGGGGTTTTAATTTGACAAAAACCTCATTTTGATGTATAGTATCTAAAGATGTTAATATAAGTATTTATGAAAGAAGGCAATAGAAAATGAGTGAATGTACACACGATTGCAGCACATGCTCACAGAACTGTTCAGAGAGAAATCCTGAGAGTTTCTTAGAAGCACCTCACAAACTTTCCAATATAAAAAAGGTCATCGCAGTAGTAAGCGGAAAGGGTGGAGTAGGTAAATCTACCGTCACCACACAACTCGCCTGCCATACTCAGGCAAAAGGACTTAAAACTGCTATCCTTGATGCAGATATCACAGGACCCTCAATACCAAAGATGCTTGGCATTACCGACAAGGCATACGGCACAGAAGACGGACTTCTTCCTGTTAAGTCAAACACAGGCATCGATGTGATGAGTGTAAATCTTCTCCTTGATGATGAAACTGCACCCGTAGTATGGAGAGGTCCCGTTATCGGCGGAACTGTCAAGCAGTTCTGGACAGACGTTATCTGGGAAAATGAGGACATTATGTTTATTGATATGCCTCCTGGCACAGGTGACGTGCCGCTTACAGTATTTCAGTCAATCCCCATTGACGGTATCGTGATTGTCACAAGTCCTCAGCAACTTGTATCTATGATTGTGAAGAAGGCAGCCAATATGGCAAAAATGATGAATATTCCTATCATCGGTATCGTGGAAAATATGTCATATTTCCAATGCCCTGACTGTAACGGCATCCATCATATATTTGGCGAAAGCAATATCGAAGAAATCGCTGCAGAATACGGCATCAAACACGTTGCCAAACTTCCTATCAACCCCGAAACTTCCAAAAAGAGCGACGAGGGACTTAGCGAATACAACCTTAACCCATTTATCGAATCAATGGTTGAAGCGGTTATTAGTTACGAGAAATAAATATATATAAGATAAGCCTGCAGAGAGTATCTGCAGGCTATTTTATTGTATAACGAAAACCACGCGATAGTCGCGTGGTTCAATATAGGTTAACCGATGAGAAAAATCCTCCTAATGTGATATAATAAAAAAGACCTGCCAGTCAAAATAAAAACATTAGGAGGATTTAACTATGAAAAAAATAAA
>JAZSCT010000032.1:0-1895 GCA_045530725.1 Clostridia bacterium | reverse complement strand
GAATCAGATTACACACTGCTGTATCAGGCTTACTCTGCCAAAGGCAGAAATCCCGCAGTTGACCCCAAGACCATGTTCAAGATCCTGACCTATGCTTATTCCCAAAACATTTATTCTTCCAGAAGGATTGAAACAGCCTGTAAACGTGATATTAACTTCATGTGGCTGCTCGCCGGCCAGAAGGCACCTGATCACTGCACCATTTCTCGTTTTCGATCAGGTACTTTAGAAAGTGCATGTGAAGATCTTTTTTATCAGATGGTAAAAAGACTTGCTGGCGCAGGAGAACTTTCCAAAGAAACTGTATTTATCGATGGTACCAAGATTGAGTCCTGTGCAAACAAATATACCTTTGTATGGAAGAAATCAGTAGGGAAATGGGAAGAAAAAATGCTTCTGAAGATCCAAGAAACGGTTGAATGCATAAACCATGAGTATCTGCAGTCCTTCTGCGTAAACGAAGAAAACAGAGCACAGGATCTGAAAACAATCTGCCGCTATCTGGAGGATGTCTGTGTCCAAAGAAATGTACAGTTTGTCCATGGACGTGGAAAGCGTAAGAGTAGAAGCCAGAAATATCTGGAGTTATTCCGGAGTTTTCTGGAGCGTCAGACCGTATATGACTGGCATGCAGCTTCTTTCAAAGGCAGAAATAATTACAGTAAAACAGATCCGGATGCCACCTTTATGCATATGAAAGATGACCACATGCGCAATGCGCAGCTCAAGCCGGGTTATAATGTCCAGATTGGAGTAGACAGCGAATATATAGTGGGAGTGGATATTTTTCAGGACCGTAACGATGTATGGACGCTTGTGCCATTTACGGACCAGCTGGAAGAAAAACTTGGTTTCCGATACCCGAGTGTAACTGCAGATTCCGGCTATGAAAGCGAAGAAGCCTACAGTTATCTTGCGGAAAAGGAAATCACTCCATTTATAAAGCCCCAGACTTATGAACAATGGAAAAAACACAGTTTTAAAAAGGATATCAGCAAGCGTGAAAACATGAACTATGACGCTGAGAACGATACATACACCTGCCATAATGGAAAAAAACTTACTGCCCAGTATATCAAACATTCCAAAAGTAAAAGCGGCTACAAGTCCGATGTGACAGTATATGAATGTGAGAGCTGCTCCGGATGTCCGTACAAAGAAAAATGTACAAAATCACAGAACAACAAAAAACTATATGTGTCCAAGAAGTTTGTGGAGCAGCGCCAGTCATCCTATGAAAATATCATGAGCGAAAAAGGTATCCTGTATCGTATGAACCGCTCCATACAGGTAGAAGGAGCCTTCGGAGTTCTAAAAAAGGATTATGAATTCCAAAGATTCCTAATGCGTGGGAAAACAAAGGTAAAACTTGAGATTCTTTTATTGTGCATGGGTTATAATATCAATAAACTGCATGCTAAGATCCAGGGTGAACGCCTTGGAAAATACCTACATCCGGTAAAAACTGCATGCTAAATTTAAAATAAATCGTTAGCCTTATTAAAGTACGCAAAAAATCCAGGAATCCCAATCTTTTTAAAAGATTAGGTCCTGGATTCTCTTTGTTTATGGAATACTGTCAGAATAATTTTAAAAATCAATCATTCTGCAACAGCCCCTTTTTATGTTTTATCGCTTTGTTACATAGACACAAAAATTGTCCATATACTTTTTGCAGTGAATTATAGTAAAATAATTATATAATCGGAGAAGTATTTGTATAAATTCAAATGATATGTGGGGTGTAATATGCATAGAAGAAAGAGAAGCTTTTTCGCAGATGTATTAATGAGTTTTTTGTTATTACTGTGTATACCGTTGTTTACTATTTTGGTTATTTCGTGGCATGCAAACACGGTGGTAAAAGAACAGACTATTAGTCTGGAAAGCCAGAA
>JAZSCT010000044.1:0-8858 GCA_045530725.1 Clostridia bacterium | reverse complement strand
TAAAAGTGCATAACTATAACTACAACAAGTTTCCTATGCGCCCTCTCAACTGGAAAGCTCCTATTGATTATATCAAGGCTTTCCTTGAAGATGGTGAAATTTTTAATTGATTTTGTAACACATCATTGACAAACCTACATCAGGCACAAAAAAAGTCTGTTGTTGTCAATATTTAATACATTTGATTATCCTTATACCAACGGATTTACCGAGGTATGCAAAAACAATATTAAAGTTTTAAAAAGGAATGCTTACGGATACCGTAATTTTAATAGATTCAGAAAAAGAATATCACATATGTTTAACTACAAAAAATCTAATATTGGAAAGGCGGTTGCCTAAGAGTGCAACCGCCACGAAAACTTCCATTATTTAATTTTGACCCCAACTATTTACATAGAGCCAAAACAAAAAGAGGTGCAGAATAATTCCACACCTCTTATGTATAATATTTAATTATTTCAATTTAAGACCGTTTGCATATGAATTGCCTATTATATAAGTGTGAGGAAGATCAGCAATATTTACACTTGTACCGTAATCAATAATCTGAAGATCTTTGATTTCTGTTGTATGAGTTTCACCTGCAACTCTGAATCCCCAGGTTGTTATATCATAATTATTACCTACAAATGGCATATAGCATGTAGTCCAGTCTTTGCCGTAACTTGTAGCAGCAAATAATACTTTTTTGTAGCCGTTTTCTTTGCTTGCCTGGATATATGCTTTAAGGTATGGGTCACCTGATGTAGCACGAGCCTTGAATGTAAGCATATATACATTGCCTTCTTTGATAAGACCTGAAAGTGATACTTTGGAAACTGCTACTTGTTTATTATCATTTTCCTGTTTCTGTGCTTCTATCACAACAACGCCGTCTTTTGCTGTGATTGCCTTGCCTTTAACACATGTAGCGAAGTCTTCCTGAGTAGCGATAACTGTACCTGACTGTGGAAGAGAAGAACCAAGGTTTTTTTCTTCGCCAATTGCAGGATCAACTGCCTCTTCTTTCTTTTCCATTGTGATGATAACTGTCTTTGTATCACCATCCCATTCAACTTCACATCCAAGTGATTCTGCAATAAATCTTACAGGAACCATTGTACGTGATTCGATAATCTGTGCAGGAACATCAAGTGTAACTGCTTTACCGTTTACTTTTGCTTCTTTGTTATCAATAGTAAGGGAAACTTCTGTGGTAGCAGTTTTTCCTGATGCTGTTTTTGCAGCATCATCCCAGCCTACTTCTGCTCCAAGTGCTTCAAAGATTGCTCTCATAGGAACAAGTGTTCTTCCTTCGATAATCTGAGGCATTACGTCAAACTTCTTTGCCTCGCCATTGATTGTGATTTTGATATCATCATCAGCCATTACAAATGTAACAGATGAGAGTACCATAACCACTGCTAAAATGATTGATAATAATTTTTTCATTTTGTTTCATCCTTTCATATTTTTTTTAGCACAATAAGTATATCATACTATGAATATTTTTTAAATAAAAAAATTGCACAAAAACAAAAAATTTTTTTGTGCAATTAATACAAACGGAGATGCAAAATGTCTTTTGCATCTCCGTTACTGTTTGACAAATTACTTAATCTTAAGTCCGTTTGCAGATGAATTGCCTACTATATAAGTGTGAGGAAGGTCTGTAACCTTTACGCTTGTACCGTAGTCTATAATCTGGAAATCCTTGATTTCTGTTATATGAGTTTCTCCGGCGAAACGGAATCCCCATACGCCATTCATACTAACTTCAGGACCTACGAAAGGCATATAACATGCGGTCCAGTCAGAGCCATAACTTGTAGCAGCAAATACAGCCTTTGCATATCCACCATCTTTTCCTGCCTGGATAAACAACTTAGCATACGGAGAACCTGATGTAACACGTGCCTTGAAGGTTACCATATATACATTACCTTCTTTTATTTTGTCGGAAAGGTCTGTCTTTGACTGAAGTACAACAGAAGTATCCTTTTCACCCTTTGTAGCACTAACCTTAAGCACTCCATTTTCGTCCAATACAGTCTTATTATTTACATATGCAAGAAGGTCTGCCTGGCTTGCAATAACTGTGCCGCCTGAGGGAAGTTTAGCATCTGCAACAGTTTGTGAAGAAACAGGTGTTGATGGTGCAGGAGCAGGTGTTGATGCTACACCTGAACCGGGCTTTTCGTATGAAAGGTTATCCATATAGATAACAGAAGGAGCACCCTCAAATGCAAATCTTGCACCTGTTGTCTGACCTTCATGGCTTGAAGTTGCTTCAACCTCTAATTCAAGTCTCTGCCATTCGCCTTTTTTGAGATCTGCTGTAGCGGTCTTTTTGAATCCATTGGTACTTTTGCCAACGTATGCAGCCATTGTAACCGCTGCTCCATCGCCTTCTGCAAGATACACCCATACAGAAATTTTGTATTTTTCTCCTGCTTTGTATGGAACTGCATTTGCAGGAATATCATTGATTCTGCCTGCTACCAAGCCCTTACTCGCATCTGCATCATCTTCGCCTGCGTTTATGTCAAGTTTTAGAAGTCCTGAACCGAAATCCTCTGTATTACTTGGCTTAGGAACACCTGCCTCTGCATATGTAACAAAGACTTTTTTGCCGCTTGTATTGCCGCCTTCAGGCTTAACACCCCAGAAATTGAGTCCTGAGGAAGGAGCTGCATTTCCGCCTTCGAATCCTACAACTGCGATATCTGCCCAACCGTCATCAACGGGAACAACTGCAGCACCTGTGTTATCTGCTGCAGAATCTACTGTATCTGTTGAAGGTGTTTCCGGAGCCTTAACATCTCCTTTTATAACAACTGTTCTTGTTGCATCTTCCCAGTTCACTTCACAACCAAGTGTCTCTGCAATAAATCTTACAGGAACCATTGTTTTGCCTTCGATAAGACGTGCAGGTGCATCAAGTGAAGCATACTGACCGTTTATCATAGCCACAACCTTACCTACCTGCAACACAATTTTGCTTCCTGCTACACTTGCAGTAACAGATTGTGTCACGCCGTCCCATTCAACAGTTGCACCAAATTCCTCGAAAATACCTCTCATAGGAACTAATGTTCTGTCATTAATAATAACCGGAGTCACATCAAATGCCTTTTCTTTGCCGTTGATAGTAACTTTGATTTCATCTGCAGCGAATACAGATACGCACATTACAGATGTTGCAATCATAATCACTGTCAAAATAATAGAAAGAAATCTTTTCATTGTTAACTCTCCTTTGTAATTTAGTCATATATATTTATTATATCAAAACATCTCAAATAAGTTAATTAACATATCTCACAAAATAAGAGGGAGTTTTTTGTGAATAATGCACAAAAAACTCCCTTGTTTCACTTTCAGCATCAAAAAGACGGATTATTTACATCTTCCCCATAAGTTCAAGGCATTTCTTCCATCCTTCAAAAAAGTAATGCCTACCGGAATACGCCAAAACATAACCATCAAGAGAATCGAGTTCAAGACACTCTTTTTTTAAATTTTCAGGAATATACCCCCATAGTTTAAGACTTAATTCCCGATACCTTTCGTACTCTTGTGCAAACTCCTTATCCTCAAATGCTTTTTTGTCAAACTCTTCCACAGCCTTCAAATATTCTTTCATAATAACATCATCCACAAAATCACCCCCGAAAAATCTCAAAAATACACAAAAAAATACGCAACCCATATTTCAGAGTTGCGTATGAAAAACGCACTACTCTGACATTAAGGTTGCTAGACACTTAATCAATATACTTTATCTTTTTCACAAAGCATTTTCAGAGCGTACGCTTTTACCAATAACGTACACTTTGTGAAAAAGAATATACCTATCCCAGTATATTGATTTTAAAATGTCTAGCATACATAGTATAACATAATGTAAAGCAAATTTCAAGGGATTTGAAATACTAAATCTTTTAACGAAAAATGGTCCGTCCCTAAATTGTAAAAAATATTTCAAAATTTGCTCATTTTAGTATGAGTTTATTTTTCATGCCAAAAAACAGATTTTTTTCATAAAAACTCAAAAAGGACCTCGTTTAGAGATCCTTTTTGTAGTTTAGGGAGTTTTTAAACATCCCCTTAAATTAGTTTTTCATTTATTAATACATGCCCATTCCTGGGTTTCCGCCTGCCATAGCCTGTGCTGCCGCTGCGGCTGCTGCAGGGTCTTCTTTATCTGCAACAAGACTTTCTGTAGTAAGCACCATTGATGCAACACTTGCCGCATTCTGCAGGGCACTTCTTGTTACCTTTGTAGGATCTACGATACCCGCTGATACCATATCCACATATTCTTCTGCAAGGAAGTTAAATCCCACACCTCTGTCCATACTCTTGATCTTGTCAATTACAACGGAGCCTTCCATACCTGCATTCTTGGCAATCTGCTTAACAGGTTCTTCCAATGCACGAAGGACAATCTGTACACCTGTCTTTTCGTCACCTTCTGTTGCATCAAGAACTTCTGCAACTTTTGAAAGCGAATTGATAAGTGTTGTACCGCCGCCTGCAACGATGCCTTCTTCTACTGCGGCTTTTGTAGCAGCGAGAGCATCTTCGATTCTCATCTTGAGTTCTTTCATTTCAGTTTCTGTAGCAGCACCAACCTTGATAACTGCAACACCGCCTGCAAGTTTTGCAACTCTTTCCTGAAGTTTTTCTCTGTCGAAATCTGATGTGGATTCTGCAAGCTGATTTCTGATCTGATTTACTCTTGCTTTGATTTCTGCCTTATCGCCGTAACCATCTACGATGATGGTATTTTCTTTCATTACTTTAACCTGTTTTGCACGGCCGAGCATATCAACTGTTGCTTCCTTAAGATCAAGTCCAAGTTCTTCGGAAATCACCTGTCCGCCTGTAAGGATAGCGATGTCTCTTAACATATCTTTTCTTCTGTCGCCGAATCCCGGTGCTTTTACTGCGATACAAGCAAATGTTCCTCTTAATTTATTTACGATAAGTGTAGCAAGTGCTTCGCCTTCGATATCTTCTGCAATGATGAGGAGTTTTTTGCCTGACTGAACAATCTGTTCCAATACAGGGAGGATTTCCTGAATATTTGAAATCTTCTTATCTGTAATAAGGATATATGGATCGTCAAGAACTGCTTCCATCTTGTCTGTGTCTGTCACCATATATGGAGAGATATATCCTCTGTCAAACTGCATACCTTCAACAACTTCTGAGTATGTTTCTGCAGTCTTTGATTCTTCAACTGTTATAACACCGTCTGCAGTTACCTTTTCCATTGCATCTGCAATAAGGTTTCCGATTTCTTCGCTTGCAGAAGACACTGCAGCAACTCTTGCGATATCGTCTCTGCCGGAAATCTCTTTGCTGTTTTCCCTGATATATTCAACAGCCGCATCTACTGCCTTCTGAATACCTTTTTTTACGATCATAGGATTTGCACCTGCGGCGATGTTTTTGAGGCCTTCTCTTACCAATGCCTGAGCAAGAAGTGTAGCGGTAGTTGTACCGTCACCTGCGCAGTCGTTTGTCTTGGTAGCAACTTCTTTTACAAGTTGTGCACCCATATTTTCAAATGGGTCTGAAAGTTCGATTTCCTTAGCAATTGTAACACCGTCATTTGTGATGAGAGGTGCACCGTATTTTTTGTCGAGAACTACGTTTCTTCCCTTAGGTCCAAGGGTAATTTTTACTGTATCAGCCAACTGGTCGATACCTGACTGTAAAGCCTTTCTGGCTTCTTCTCCGAATAAAATCTGCTTTGCCATAATATACTCTCCTTTCAATATGTCAAAATTATTCTACTATAGCAAGAATATCTTCTTCTTCAAGAATGGTGTATGTTTCGCCGTCTAATTTAACTTCTTTTCCTGAATAAGAATTTGTAAGGACTTTGTCCCCAACTTTTACTTCTTCTGCCTTAGGTCCTACTGCTACTACTTCTGCCACCTGTGGCTTTTCTTTTGCAGCACCTGTAAGGATGATACCGCTTACGGTAGTTTCTTCTGCTTCTGTCATTTTGATAACCACGTTATCTGACAATGGTCTGATTTTCATATATATTACCTCCCAATAATTTTTAATTTGTTAGCACTCTTGGTCAAAGAGTGCTAAATGTTGTTATTATATTACACAATATGGTCAGAACTTTCAACTTGTATAAAAATGGAACAAGGGTCAAATTCCACCAAATTTTTAAATTATCTTTGTTTTTCTCACGAATGCATATGTTTTTGACCAAGTTTGACATTAGTCAGTTATATATCACACATTGAATCTGAAAAGGATGATATCTCCGTCTTCCACCACGTATTCCTTACCTTCCAGACGAACAAGACCCTTTTCTTTTGCAGCAGCATGAGAACCACACTCCATAAGGTCATTATATGACACAACTTCTGCCTTGATGAAGCCCTTTTCAAAATCTGTATGGATTTTGCCTGCTGCCTGAGGTGCTTTTGTGCCACGTTTGATGGTCCATGCTCTTACTTCAGGTTCACCTGCAGTAAGGTAACTTATAAGACCCAAAAGTGCATAACTCTTTTTGATAAGACGGTCAAGACCTGACTCGGAAAGTCCAAGGTCCTGTAAGAAAAACATCTTTTCTTCATCGTCAAGTTCTGAGATTTCCTCTTCGATTCTTGCAGAAACATAAAGCACTTCAGAATTCTCTGCTTTTGCAATTTCCACAAGTTGATTGTAAAATTCATTTGATTCTATGCCGCCTGACAAATCGTCTTCAGATACATTTGCCGCATACATAACAGGCTTGTACGTAAGAAGGGATACTTCTCTCAAAGCCTCTCTCTCTTCATCGGTATAATCAAGACTTCTTGCAGGCTTACCCGATTCAAGTGTTTCTTTGATTCTTATATAGAGATCAAGTTCTGCCTGATATTTCTTGTCGCCTTTGAGCATTTTCTTTGTTCTGTCGATTCGTTTATCGATCATTTCAATATCTGCAAAGATAAGTTCGAAATTGATTGTTTCTATATCACGTTTCGGATCAACACTTCCATCTACGTGAACAACATTGGGATCTTCAAAGCATCTTACCACGTGAACGATGGCATCCACTTCTCTTATGTGTGACAAAAACTTGTTTCCAAGTCCTTCGCCTTTGCTTGCTCCCTTTACAAGACCTGCAATATCAACAAATTCCACAACAGCAGGGGTAACCTTCTGCGGATTGTACATTTCTTTCAGTCTGTCAAGTCTTTCATCAGGAACAGACACTACGCCAACGTTTGGCTCGATTGTACAGAACGGATAGTTTGCCGATTCTGCGCCTGCCTTGGTAATAGCATTAAAAAGTGTACTTTTCCCAACATTCGGGAGACCTACTATACCTAGTTTCATAATACTTCATTCTCCTTTAAAAAATCCTTATATTTCAAGGTTTTTAGGTGTTTTCCATTATTGGCCTGACACCAATTTGACACCATTTTGATCTTGATTATTTCTCTCAAATTGCTGCACACCTTTTCTCAATGAATCATCAGTAACATGTACATATCTATCCATTGTTGTTTGAAGTGAGTTATGTCCAAGAAGTTTTTGCAACACTTTAGGTTGCATTCCTTTTTCAATAGCTCGTGTTGCATATGTATGTCTCAAGGCATGCATACAAAAACGTTTAATTGTAGCTTCATCACAAAGCTTATACAAATGGGTATCATAAGAACTGTTTTTTGCAGGTTCACCGGTTCGCCAATTTATAAACACAAGGTCTTTCATTATAAGAGAAGACTTTTCTCCTGTACGCCTATCCATAAACTCCAGAACTTGGTTCAATGCGGGTGATTGCTTGCGGGTATCCTTTGTAGCATATACACTTTGTAAAATCTCGTAAGCACGATTGGTAAGAGGTATCGTTCTATAACTTGATGGTGTCTTTGGTGGACCAGCTCTCCAATAACCTTGCTTATGCCTATATTCCAAAGTCTTATTAATAGTTATTGTACGCTTTTCAAAATCTACCGAGTCCCACGTCAATCCTATTAATTCCCCAGTACGCAGCCCGGTTTCTAAAATCAGGGCGTACTGATTATAGTTGTGCGACTTTCTTGCAGTTTTTAGAAACGTTTCCTGTTCTTCAACTGTAAGGAACTTAATATCATTAACCGCACGTACAGGTTTGGTGTATCTGACACCGTCCATAGGGTGTTTTGGTATCAGGTCATTCATCAATGCCGACTTAAACATTGTTCCCATTGCTATAAAAGTTTGTCTTATAGTAGAGCCTGCGTAATCAGCATCCATTTTATTCAACACCATTTTGCAATGAAGTGGTTTAACATCTGCAATAGGTAATTTGCCTATGACTGGCTGAATATTGAAAAAATATCTTTCCTTATAATTACGTATTGTGTTCGGAGCCAAATCCCCAACAATATTGTTTATCCAATAATCAAACCAATTATCGACAGTCATTTGAGTAGAAACAATACATTTTTTGTTATGTTCATCCTCGTACTTTGCTTCTGCCAACCATTTTTTTGCCTCATTAACCTTATAAAAGTACTTTTCAACACGCTTTCCGGAAATCTTACTAATGTATCTCGCTACGTATCTCTTATCCTTTCTCTGGACAATACCAGCGCCTAATTCTTTACCTTTTAGATCTTTACCCAAGTTATCAACTCCTTCCGAAAAAAGAGTTTGACACAGTATTATATTATATCATAATACCACCGAATAGTCAATTATTCTGCATGATTTTGTATTATTTTTTGTGTAGGTTTACAATTGATATGTTACACTTTTAAAAAATAAATAGCGAATAGAAACTTTTTGTGTTAAAGTTTAAGTACCACCAAAAACCACACAGAAAGGAAATCTATTCGCTATGAATACAATAACACAAACTATGA